>JAZOND010000001.1:0-306617 GCA_045654345.1 Alistipes sp.
TGCTCCTGCTGCTGCAGGTGAGGCTGCTGTTGCTGAGAAGACTACTTTCGATGTAGTTCTTAAGTCAGCTGGTCAGGCTAAGCTTCAGGTTATCAAGGCTGTTAAGGAGGCTGCTGGTCTCTCACTTGGTGACGCTAAGGCACTTGTTGACGCAGCTCCTAAGGCTGTTAAGGAGGGTGTTTCTAAGGAGGAGGCTGAGGCTCTCAAGGCTGCTCTCGAGGAGGCAGGTGCAGAGGTTGAGCTTAAGTAATTCGTTACTTGGTTTTTCCAAGCCCATCTCAGGTGTAGAGCTTACCACTGCAGTGTAAGCTCTATACCTTTTCTGGTCTAAAAATCTATTTTTTGCGCAATAGAGGATTTTTAAACCAAATTAACATAACAAATCGTATTGCGGAGTGCAAAGCTGTGCCGCAGTATTGATTAGGACTTAGAGTCCATCACCTTGATAGGTAGAAGAGACAGCTCACAATAGGGTCGGGTAGAGAGAACGCGTCTCGAAATGTGAAAAACAGTTCGTCTATGAGGGTAATGGAGTCGCTTGAATGTCCTACGGATGCTCTCTGGTGGTGCTCTGCACCAATATGAGGGCATTAGCGGTGTGAAAAAGAACCGTATTTAGGGTAGTTTTTTCCCTTTCGAGTACTCACAAAAAACAACCGGATTTATTTATGTCCACAAAAGCACAAAATCGAATCAGCTTCTCCACAGTTAAGAATCGTGTGCCTTATCCCGATCTGTTGGAGATTCAGCTCAAATCATTCCGAGACTTCTTCCAGATGGACTCTACCGCTGATCAGCGTAAGGGTGAGGGTCTGTACAGAGTCTTCCAGGAGAATTTCCCTATTACCGATACTCGCAACAACTTTGTGTTGGAGTTCCTTGACTACCACATTGACCCGCCGCGTTACACCATTGAGGAGTGTCTTGAGCGTGGTCTGACTTACAATGTACCTCTCAAGGCTAAGCTGCGCCTCTCTTGCAACGACAATGAGCACGAGGATTTCAAGCAGGTAGTTCAGGATGTTTATTTCGGTAACATTCCTTATATGACGGAGCGAGGCACCTTCGTCATCAATGGTGCGGAGCGCGTTATCGTATCTCAGCTCCACCGTTCACCAGGCGTATTCTTTGGTCAGAGCGTTCACACTAACGGTACTAAGCTCTACTCAGCACGAATCATCCCATTCAAGGGTTCGTGGATTGAGTTCGCAACCGACATCAATAATGTGATGTACGCATATATCGACCGTAAGAAGAAGTTGCCTGTAACAACCCTTCTTCGTGCTATCGGTTATGAGACCGACCAGCAGATTCTCGATATCTTTGATCTTGCCGACGAGGTTAAGGTTAACAAGACCAACCTTAAGAAGGCTGTAGGCCGTAAGTTGGCTGCTCGTATTCTCTCTACTCGTTTTGAGGACTTCGTAGATGAGGATACCGGTGAGGTAGTTTCTATCGAGCGTTACGATGTTATCGTAGATCGTGAGACTGTCCTCGAGGAGGATCATATCGACGCAATTCTTGATAGTGGTGTCAAGACTATCATCCTGCACAAGGAGAACCTCTCTGGCATTGACTTCTCAATCATCTATAACACATTGCAGAAGGATGCTTGTAACTCTGAGGTAGATGCAGTTCGCTATATCTATCGTCAGCTTCGTGCATCTGAGGCACCAGATGATGCTACTGCTCGTGATGTTATCGACAAGCTCTTCTTCTCTGATAAGCGTTACGACTTGGGTAATGTAGGTCGTTTCCGTATCAACAAGAAGCTCGACCTGGGTATCGATTCATCTATTCGTACCCTTACTCGTGAGGATATCATCGCCATTATCAAGTATCTGATTGAGCTTATCAACTCGCACGCTGAGCTCGACGATATTGACCACTTGTCAAACCGTCGTGTTCGTACCGTAGGTGAGCAGCTCTCAAATCAGTTCTCTATCGGTTTCGTGCGTATGGCGCGTACTATCCGCGAGAGAATGAACGTTCGTGATAATGAGGTGTTTACTCCGGTTGATTTGATCAATGCTAAGACTCTGTCAAGCGTTATCAACTCATTCTTCGGTACATCACAGCTTTCACAGTTTATGGACCAGATCAACCCGCTTGCCGAGGTTACTCACAAGCGTCGTTTGTCTGCGCTCGGTCCTGGTGGTCTGTCTCGTGATCGTGCAGGCTTCGAGGTTCGAGATGTACACTATACACACTACGGCCGTCTCTGTCCTATTGAGTCTCCGGAGGGTCCGAACATTGGACTTATCTCATCTCTCTGCGTTTATGCAAAGATCTCAGATATGGGATTCATCGAGACTCCATATCGTAGCGTAGAGAACGGTGTCGTAGACCTTGATAATTCACATATCCGTTACTACTCAGCAGAGGAGGAGGAGGGTAAGATTGTTGCCCAGTCTAACGAGCCTCTGACTGATGACGGACACTTTGTAAATACAGATCGCATTAAGGCACGCGAGGGTGCAGACTTCCCTGTAGTTCACGGCACTGATGTTCACTTGATGGATGTTGCGCCAAACCAGGTAGCCTCTATCGCTGCGAGCCTTATTCCATTCCTCGAGCACGACGATGCTAACCGTGCGCTGATGGGTTCTAATATGATGCGTCAGGCAGTGCCTGTTGTAAATTGTGAGGCCCCTATCGTAGGTACAGGTATTGAGAAGGATATGATCTCTGACAGCCGCATCCAGATTGTGGCTGAGGGTGATGGTGAGGTGGTATTTGCTGATGCTACTCGCATTGACATCCGCTATGACCGCACAGAGGAGCAGGAGGTATGTACCCTCGAGCCAGAGATTACATCTTACGCTCTGCCACGCTACCGTCGTACTAACCAGAATACATCTATCACCCTCCGCTCACTCGTTCTTACAGGCGATCGCGTGAAGGCTGGTCAGATTCTTACTGAGGGTTACTCAACTCAGAATGGTGAGCTCGCCCTTGGTCGTAACCTTAAGGTTGCGTTTATGCCTTGGAAGGGTTATAACTTCGAGGATGCGATTGTAATCTCTGAGCGTATTCAGCGTGAGGACCTCTTTACATCAGTACACGTAGACGAGTACATTCTCGAGGTGCGTGATACTAAGCGTGGTAAGGAGGAACTTACTTCTGATATTCCAAATGTTAGCGAGGATGCTACTCGTGACCTCGATGCAAATGGTATTATCCGTATCGGTGCAAATGTTAAGCCTGGCGATATCCTTATCGGTAAGATTACCCCTAAGGGTGAGAGCGATCCATCACCAGAGGAGAAGCTGCTCCGCGCTATCTTCGGTGATAAGGCAGGTGATGTTAAGGATGCATCACTCAAGGCTCAGCCATCACTCCACGGTGTGGTTATCGACACTAAGCTCTATAGCCGTGCAGGTACTGTAGATAAGAAGAACCGCAACGCTGAGCGCGAGGCTCTTGCCAAGATTGACGAGAAGCACCGCGAGCAGGCTCTTGCCCTTACAGCTGTGCTTGTAAGCAAGCTCTGGAAGGTTCTTAAGGATAAGACCACAACAGGTATTTCAGACTACTTCGGTGTTGAGCTTTATGCTCCAGGTGCTAAGTTTACTGAGAAGATGCTCGACGATATCTCACGCAAGACTATCGACGAGAAGAGCAAGCTCGAGATTGGTTACCTCAACCTCGGTTCTTGCAAGTGGACTGCAGATGCACACACTAACGAGCTTGTTGAGCGTATTATCAACAACTATATCGTTGAGTTTAAGAAGATTGACGCAGCTATCAAGCGTGAGAAGATCAACCTTACTAATGGAGATGAGCTTCCACAGGCAGGTGTTATCCAGGTAGCTAAGGTTTATATCGGTAAGAAGCGTAAGCTTAAGGTAGGTGATAAGATGGCGGGTCGTCACGGTAACAAGGGTATCGTTGCCAAGATCGTTCGTGACGAGGATATGCCATTCCTTGAGGACGGTACTATCGTAGATATCTGTCTGAACCCACTTGGTGTGCCTTCACGAATGAACCTCGGTCAGATTTATGAGACCGTTCTTGGTTGGGCAGGTCGTGAGCTTGGTCTTAAGTTCGCAACTCCTATCTTCGATGGTGCATCACTTGAGCAGATTAACGAGTATACTGCACAGGCAGGTATTCCACGCAGCGGTCGTTGCTACCTCTATGATGGTGGTACCGGTGAGCGTTTCGACCAGCCAGCAACAGTAGGTGTTATCTATATGCTTAAGCTCGGTCATATGATCGACGATAAGATGCACGCTCGTTCAATCGGTCCATACTCACTTATTACCCAGCAGCCACTTGGTGGTAAGGCACAGTTTGGTGGTCAGCGATTCGGAGAGATGGAGGTTTGGGCACTCGAGGGCTTCGGTGCAGCAAACATTCTCCAGGAGATTCTGACAGTCAAGTCTGATGATGTTACAGGTCGTGCGAAGACCTATGAGGCAATCGTTAAGGGTGATAACCTTCCAAAGCCTGGTATCCCTGAGGCGATGAATGTGCTCTTGCACGAGCTTCGTGGTTTGGCACTTTCCGTAAAACTCGAGTAATAATAAGTAGGTATAAATAGAAAAATTTGCAATAATATGGCAAACACTAAAGATAATACAACCGGTTACAGCCGTATATCGATTAGCCTTGCATCTCCTGAGGAGATTCTGGCACAGTCGAGCGGCGAGGTGTTGAAGCCTGAGACTATCAACTATCGTACCTATAAGCCGGAGCGCGACGGACTCTTCTGTGAGCGTATCTTCGGTCCTGTAAAGGACTACGAGTGCAACTGCGGAAAGTATAAGCGCATCCGTTATAAGGGTATTGTCTGTGATCGATGCGGTGTAGAGGTTACCGAGAAGAAGGTGCGTCGTGAGCGTATGGGTCACATCTCACTTGTTGTACCAGTAGTACACATCTGGTACTTCAAGTCACTCCCTTCAAAGATTGGTTACCTGCTCGGTATCCCATCAAAGAAGCTGGAGGGAATCATCTACTACGAGCGTTATGTTGTCCTCAACGCAGGTGCTGCTGAGAAACTTGGCGTAGCTAAGTGCCAGACCCTTGCTGAGAAGGAGTATCAGGATATTATTGATGCACTTCCTGCAGGTAACCAGAACCTTCCAGATGACGATCCGGATAAGTTCGTGGCAATGATGGGTGCAGAGGCTATCAAGATCCTCTTGCAGCAGGTAGACCTCGATAAGATGTCATACGATCTTCGTGACCGTGCATCTCGCGAGACTTCACAGCAGCGTAAGAGCGAGAGCCTCAAGCAGCTCAATGTTATCGAGTCATTCCGCGCTTCTCAGGGCAAAAACCGTCCTGAGTGGATGGTACTTGATGTTATTCCGGTTATTCCACCGGAGCTTCGTCCTCTCGTTCCACTGGATGGTGGTCGATTTGCAACATCAGACCTTAACGACCTCTATCGTCGTGTAATTATTCGTAACAACCGTCTGAAGCGACTCATCGAGATTAAGGCTCCTGAGGTGATTCTCCGTAACGAGAAGCGTATGCTCCAGGAGGCTGTAGACTCGCTGTTCGATAACTCTCGTAAGAGCAATGCTGTTAAGAACGAGAGCAACCGTCCGCTTAAGTCACTCTCTGACTCACTCAAGGGTAAGCAGGGTCGTTTCCGTCAGAACTTGCTCGGTAAGCGTGTAGACTACTCTGCACGTTCAGTAATCGTCGTAGGTCCTGAGCTTAAGATGCACGAGATGGGTATTCCAAAGGATATGGCTGCAGAGCTCTACAAGCCATTTATCATCCGTAAGCTCATCGAGCGCGGTATCGTTAAGACCGTTAAGAGTGCTAAGAAGATTATCGACCGCAAGGATCCGGTTATCTGGGGTATCCTTGAGAATGTTATCAAGGGCCATCCGGTACTTATGAACCGTGCTCCGACCCTTCACCGTCTCGGTATCCAGGCATTCCAGCCTAAGCTTATCGAGGGTAAGGCAATGCAGCTCCACCCACTCTCATGTACTGCGTTCAACGCGGACTTCGACGGTGACCAGATGGCGGTACACTTGCCACTCGGCAACGCTGCTATTCTGGAGGCACAGCTGCTTATGCTCGGTTCGCACAATGTCCTCAACCCTGCAAACGGTGCACCTATTACCGTCCCTTCACAGGATATGGTACTCGGTCTGTACTACATTACCAAGCCGCGTAAGAATGTTAAGGGTTCAGGTCTTAAGTTCTACGGTCCAGAGGAGGCGATTATCGCTTACAATGAGGGTCGCGTAGATATCCACGCAGAGGTTAAGTGCCGCGTGCGTGATATTGATGAGAATGGTCAGCCTGTAATCAAGCTTGTTGATACTACCGTAGGTCGTATCCTTGTAAACCAGGTTGTTCCAGAGGAGGTAGGCTATGTTAATGAGCTGCTCACTAAGAAGTCACTGCGTGATATCATCTCTGTAGTGATGAAGAAGGCGGGTGCTGATAAGGTAGCTAAGTTCCTCGATGATATTAAGAATATGGGTTACCAGATGGCATTCCGCGGTGGTCTGTCGTTTAACCTCGATGCAGTTATTATTCCGGATGCTAAGGAGCAGCTGGTTGCAGAGGGTTACCAGAAGGCGGAGGCTATTATGGATGACTATAATATGGGTCTTATCACCAACAACGAGCGTTACAACCAGATTATCGATGTCTGGACCAATGTAAACAACAAGCTCTCTGCACAGGTGGTTGATACCCTTACTAAGGATGACGACGGATTTAACCCTGTATATATGATGCTTCACTCAGGAGCGCGTGGTTCACGAGAGCAGATTCGTCAGCTTTCAGGTATGCGTGGTCTGATGGCAAAGCCTCAGAAGTCAGGTGTTGAGGGTGGTCAGCAGGTTATCGAGAACCCGATCCTCTCGAACTTTAAGGAGGGTCTGTCAGTGCTCGAGTACTTTATCTCTACCCACGGTGCGCGTAAGGGTCTTGCGGATACCGCGCTTAAGACTGCGGATGCGGGTTATCTGACTCGTCGTCTTGTTGATGTTGCTCAGGATGTGATTATCACAGAGGAGGATTGCGGTACTCTCCGTGGTCTTAATGCAACAGCTATTAAGCGTAACGATGATGTTGTTCAGACTCTCTATGACCGTATTTTGGGTCGTACAGCACTCAACGATGTAATCAACCCACTCACCGAGGAGGTTATCTGCCGTGCGGGTGATGAGATTACTGAGGATATCGCTGCAGCTATTGAGAAGTCACCAATCGAGTCAGTAGATATCCGTTCGGTACTCACTTGTGCTTCACGCCACGGTGTTTGTGCTAAGTGTTATGGTCGTAACCTTGCAACAGCTCGTATGGTTCAGAAGGGTGAGGTTGTAGGTGTTATCGCTGCACAGTCTATCGGTGAGCCAGGTACACAGCTGACACTCCGTACATTCCACGTCGGTGGTGTTGCGGGTGGCTCTACTATCGAGACCAATGTTGTCTCTAAGTATGAGGGTCGCCTTGAGATTGATGAGCTTCGTACCGTTAAGGGTAAGAACTCACAGGGTGAGGCAATCAATATCGTTATCTCTCGTCAGTCAGAGTTCCGTATTGTTGATCCTAAGACCAACATTACATTCTACACTCACGCATTGCCATATGGTTCAACACTCTTTATGGCACACGGTGCTGAGGTTAAGAAGGGCGATATGATCTGCGAGTGGGATCCATATAACGCAGTAGTTATTGCTGAGCACGATGGTAAGGCTGTTTACGACTCACTCAAGGAGGGTGTAACCTACCGTGATGAGCGTGACGAGCAGACAGGTATGACCGAGCGAGTAGTTATCGAGTCTCGTGACCGTCGTACAGTTACTCCATCTATCAAGATTGTAAGCAAGGAGGGCGAGGAGCTTCGCTCATACAACCTTCCGGTATCTGCTCACATCGCAGTTAAGGATAACGGTCGCGTACACATTGGTGACATCCTGTTCAAGATTCCGCGTGTTGTAGGTAAGAGCGGTGGTGATATCACCGGAGGTCTTCCACGAGTTACTGAGCTCTTCGAGGCTCGTAACCCATCTAATCCTGCAATCGTTTCTGAGATCGACGGTGAGGTATCATTCGGTAAGATCAAGCGTGGTAATCGTGAGATTATCATCACCTCTAAGACAGGTGAGATCTGCCGCTACTTGGTGCCACTGTCACGCCAGATTATCGTACAGGAGAACGACTTCGTTCGTGCAGGTATGCCACTCTCTGACGGTGCAATCACTCCAAGTGATATCCTCCGCATCCTCGGTCCAACCAAGGTTCAGGAGTATATCGTGAACGAGGTTCAGGAGGTTTACCGTATGCAGGGTGTAAAGATTAACGATAAGCACTTCGAGGTTATCGTTCGTCAGATGATGAATAAGGTTCAGATTGATGATCCGGGAGATTCTCGCTTCTTCGAGAACCAGATTGTTGATAAGTGGGAGTTTATGGATGTAAACGACGAGCTTTACGACAAGGTAGTAGTTACTGACGCTGGTGATTCACAGAGCGTATACGCTGGTCAGATTATCTCTATGCGCAAGCTGCGTGATGAGAACTCTGCACTCAAGCGTCGCGATATGAAGTTGGTAGAGGTTCGTCAGATTGTTGCAGCAACCTCAAATCAGGTTCTTCAGGGTATTACCCGTGCAGCACTCCAGACAACTAGCTTCATCTCTGCTGCATCGTTCCAGGAGACTACTAAGGTTCTCAATGAGGCTGCTATCCAGGCTAAGGTTGACCACCTCGTTAACCTTAAGGAGAATGTTATCTGCGGTGGCCGCATCCCAGGTGGTACAGGTCTTCGCGAGTACGACGATATTCTCGTTGGTCTGAAGTCAGATGTAGAGGGTATTCTCGCTGCAGAGGAGTAATCTCAAGACATAATATTCAAGGGGTTAGCGTGAGCTAACCCCTTTTTTGTCTTCTCTCTCCAGAGCCTCATTAAACTCCTTTTGTATCGGTTTTATATTTATAAAATGGTGGTTAAATCGGAATACAAATTTCATAAATGATATCTCAGGCGCACATTGCTGCCATATCTGATTTACCGTAAATTTTTTCGATAGTAGCATCTCTGCCGCCTTGATATACTTACTATCTATTATACGCAGGCTTGTTATAATTTCTAATCTGTCCATACCCTAATCGTTTGCTACTACAAAGGTATGTAGAGTAGTGTTGTATGCCATCAAAAATGGCGAAAAATGATGCTGTTCTATTTGGCTCTATTTTTGTGGTAAAAATAGTGTGAATAGATAATTTGATATTCTAAAAGGGTTGAATAAATTTATTAAGTCTATTTACAAACTCATATCGTAACTTTATATATTTATTTTGTATTACAAACTATAGCACAAAAAAGGAGCAGTCTACTGACCGCTCCTTATATATAATATATTGTCTCTACTACAGGCGAGCCTTGATAGCTGCAGTCTGCTCCTCATAGCCCGGCTTCTCGAGCAATGCGAACATATTGCGCTTGTAGTCCTCTACACCCGGCTGGTCGAATGGATTTACGCCGAGCATATAGCCGCTAATACCGCAAGCCTTCTCGAAGAAGTAGATCAGAGCACCCAGAGTACGCTCGTTGATAGCAGGAATCTCTACGCGGAGGTTAGGTACACCGCCATCTACGTGAGCAATCTTAACGCCCAGCTCTGCCATACTATTAATGTCGCTCAGACGACGACCAGCAAGGTAGTTAAGACCGTCAAGGTTGTCGTTGTCGCTGCATACGCGAACATCGTACTTAGGAGCAGCTACAGAGATGATGGTCTCAAACAGAGTGCGCTCACCATCCTGAATATACTGACCCATAGAGTGAAGGTCTGCAGTAAGAGTTACAGATGCAGGGTAGATACCCTTACCATCCTTACCCTCGCTCTCACCATAGAGCTGCTTCCACCACTCGTTGATATTCATAAGCTTAGGCTCATAAGAACCGAGAATCTCAATCTTCTTACCAGCACGGTAGAGAGCGTTACGAACAGCTGCATACTGAGCAGAGATATTGTCCTCATATGCGCTACCAGCCTTAGTAGACTCCTCTACAGCCTTAGCACCGGCAACAAGCTCAGCGATATCTACGCCACCAACTGCAAGTGGGAGCAGGCCTACAGGAGAGAGAACAGAGAAACGACCACCTACATTGTCAGGAATAACGAAAGTAGGGTAGCCCTCGTTTGTAGCAAGGGTCTTGAGTGCGCCACGAGCCTTGTCGGTAATGGCTACGATACGATCCTTAGCACCCTCCTTACCATAGCGACGCTCAATCTCCTCCTTAACAATGCGGAAGGCGATAGCAGGCTCGGTAGTGGTACCAGACTTAGATGCTACGATAGTTGCGATAGAGTACTCCTTCAAAGCCTCCATCATCTCGCCCATATAGTCCTCAGAGATGTTCTGGCCTGCGAACAGTACGATAGGGTTCTTGTGGTTCTTGTGGAGAAGCTCAAAAGAGTTAGTCATAGCGTCGATAACAGCCTTAGCACCGAGGTAAGAGCCACCGATGCCGATGCAGATAACAACCTCTGCAACCTCGCGCAGCTTAGCAGCCTGAGCGTTGATAGCGGCAAGGTGGGCCTCGTTGATATCAGATGGGAGGGTAATCCAACCCAAGAAGTCGCTACCCTTGCCCTCACCTGCGTGGAGCAGCTCGTTTGCAGCGATAGCCTCGCGCTTAAGTTCGTCTGAAATTTCGATACCAGCACAACGGGTATCAAGCTTAATCAATTCCATAATGTGTTATTTTTATTGGTTTTAATACTTTGACGGTAAAAATCTCTCCAAAGATACAAATTTTTTGCAAAAAATACCATATCACCACTAAAATAGATAAATAGTTTTGAAATTTTTGTCGAATTGTAAGCAGAGTAGTAAAATATCTCCAGATATGTTGTCGTTATAGTGGCGTAGGTAAGAGAAAATATCTCAAAAATTTTTTGCAAAAAACTGCTCTTTAATAGTGAAAAATTCATTTGTTTTTTCGTACCTTTGTAACGGGATGACACTCCTACTGAAAATGTAGGGTTGTTTAGTTTCGAAAACAAAAAAAATAAGATAAAAAATGGGTCTGTTCTCTTTAACACACGAGTTGGCAATAGACTTAGGTACTGCCAACACACTTATTGTCTACAATGATGAGATTGTAGTAGAGGAGCCATCTGTAATTGCGGTGGATCTCCAGGGTAAATTGAAGGCTTTTGGTCACGAGGCAGCACGCTATATTGGTAAGTGCCCTGATAATCTGCGTACCATTCGCCCACTTCAGAATGGCGTTATTGCCGACTTTGATGCCACTGAGCTTATGCTCAAGGGTATGATTAGCCGCATTAAGACCACAGGTTCACTCTTCTCACCATCGCTCAAGATGGTTATCTGTATTCCGTCAGGCTCTACGAATGTAGAGATTCGTGCGGTGCGCGAGTCTGCTGAGCACGCAGGTGGTCGCGAGGTGGCTATGATTTTCGAGCCTATGGCTGCAGCTCTGGGTGCTGGTCTTGATGTTACTGCACCGGAGGGTAATATGATTATCGACATCGGTGGTGGTACCTCTGAGATTGCTTGTATCTCTCTGGGCGGTATTGTCTGCTCAAAGTCTATCAATGTTGCAGGTGATGTATTTACATCTGATATTAAGAACTATGTTAAGGTTCAGCACAATATCCGTATTGGTGAGCGTACAGCTGAGCAGATTAAGTGCCGTATTGGTGCTGCGCTGCCAGAGCTTGAGGAGGAGCCAGAGGATATGTCAATCAGCGGCCCAAGTGTGCTGACATCACTGCCACAGACTGTAAATCTTAACTATAGCGAGATTGCATACGCCCTTGAGGGTTCACTCTCGCAGCTTGATGAGGCTCTTATGCAGGTACTTTCAGATATGCCGGCAGAGCTTTACTCAGATGTTGTTAAGAATGGTGTGTATTTGGCAGGTGGTGGTGCTATGATTAAGGGTCTGACTAAGCGTCTTTCTGACAGAACAGGCCTTAAGTTCCATATCGCCGAGGATCCACTGCGTGCTATTGTTCGCGGAACAAATCTGGCACTCAAGAATATGGATCGTTACTCGTTCCTTATTCGTGCATAATCGGGTATAACAGCAAAAGATAGGGCTGTCTGACTACTTAGACAGCCTATTTGTATATTATGCATAAGTTAATATATTTTGTAAAGAAGATATATGTGCCGCTGATATTCTTGGCATTGGAGGCAGTGGCTATAGTTCTGTATGCCACCTCTTCTCCATACTCGCAGGCGCGTATGCTCTCAATTAGCCATCGTCTTACGGGTTGGAGTAGTGGGATATTTACAGAACTTGGTAGCTATCTGTCGTTGCGCAAGGAGAATCTCGCCCTTACTGAGCGCATAGCCGAGCTTGAGAGTCACTTGAACAACTATCGCGTAAGTTATCCCGAGTCAATCGAGACCAATGTTAATCTGTCTCCAAACCTATATATTGCAGGAAAGGTCGTGAGCAATACGCTCAATCGTACGCAGAACTATCTTGTTATCAATAAGGGTCTGGATGATAATGTACGACTTGGTATGTCCGTACTCTCGGCCGATGGTTATGCAGTGGGTTATATTACCAACTGCTCCCAGAGCTATTCTATTGCCACATCAATACTGAGCACTTCGCTTAAGATTAGTGCTCGCCTGAGTCAGGATCGCAGTATGGGTATTGTCTATTGGGATGGTAAGGATGTGAATAGCATTGTAATGTCGGATGTCTCTAAGTATGCCTCTTTTGAGGTTGGTGATAGTGTCGAGGCACTCGATTTCTCGGAGTACTTCCCGAGTGGTACTATCTTAGGTACGGTGGATAGTAAGGCGATGAATGACGATCAGACGATGTATGTCTGCCGTCTGCGCCTTGCTGCCGATATGTCTCGCCTGGATAATGTTATATTGGTAGATAATCGCGATGTTGAACAGGTGCAGCTGCTTAAGAAGGAGCCTGTCTCTGAATTCTCGACAGCCGATTATGCAGCAGATGAGAACTATGCAAATTAGAGTGTTATGAAGAACCGTAATCAATATATACTGTTTGTAGTGGTTGTGTTGCTTGTGCAGGTGTTGCTGCTCAATAATATAACCTTCAGTCCATATCTTGCACCTGTGGCATATATAGTCTGCATTATTATGGCACCGCTGGGTACAAACTCGCTCAAGATGATAATGTGGGGTCTGCTGCTTGGTCTTGTTATGGATCTGACAATGGGCACTATAGGTCTTAATGTTATCGCTACGCTGCCTATCGCATACTTCCGCCGTCCGATACTCCACTTCGCAGCTTCATATACAGATGTGGATGGCGAGGGCGGTGTACCTACGCAGTTGCGCATTAGCTGCTTCAATAGATATGTAGTGGCAATGGTTGTGCTGCATAGTGTGCTGTTTTTCCTCTTTGAGCATATGACATTTGCCAACTTGGGCTTTATTGCGTTGCGCTTTTTGTTTAGCACGCTTATCTCTGTTGGCGTTGTCTACTTCTTTATAGCAATTTTCACACCTAAACTCACGGGCCGATGAACAATCCTCGCAATGATAAATGGCGACATATAGTCCTGCGTTGGCTTGTGGCTCTGCTGTTTGTGGGTTTTGCCGGCTTTGCCGGATATCTGCAGCTGGTAGAGGGTAATAGCTATTTTAGCAAGGCAGAGGATAATGTTATTCGTTATATTATCACCTATCCGCCTCGTGGAGAGGTGTTTGATCGCAATGGCGAGTATCTTATACAGAATAACATCTGCTATGACCTTATGATTATTCCACGCGAGGCTCCACGCGAGGGTATTGATACGGCACGCCTTATCGCAATTACGGGCGAACCTATCAAGCGTCTGCGACGTTCATTCTCGGATGCTCGCGGCAGGTGGAAGGTCGCCTCTCCGCTGGTTAAGTACCTATCTGCAGAGGCAAAGCTCAAAATGGACGAGTGGAATCTGCCAGGATTCTATACCGTTCCGCGAACCGTCCGCCAATATCCTCGTAATATCGGAGGAAACCTACTCGGTAGCCTTAGTGAGGTGTCTCAGAAGTTTCTGGATAGAAATAATCAGGATGGCTATTATGTGCAGGGTGACTATGTGGGTGAGCAGGGTATCGAGTCTGCATATGAGGAGTATTTGCGAGGCGAGAAGGGTCGTATTCGTCGCAATATATATGCGAACCACGCAACTACCGATGAGATTGAGCGCGAGGCAGTGAAGGGTAAAAACCTTGTTTGTACTATCGATGCTCGTCTGCAGGCCTTTGCAGAGGAGTTGATGAAGGGCAAGGTGGGTTCTGTGGTGGCTATTGAGCCAAGTACGGGTGAGATTTTGGTTATGGCGTCATCTCCGACATTTGATCCTAATGAGTTGGTTATCGGTCGTCAGCGTGGAAATCACTATATGAGTCTGCTGAATGAGCCGCGCCGCCCTCTCTATAACCGTGCAGTGACATCTGCCCAGCCTCCGGGCTCGACATTCAAGTTGCTCAATGGTCTTATTGGCCTGCAGGAGGGTGTGCTCAAGCCGCAGTATCGTTATAGCTGTCATAGAGGATATAGCGCAGGCGGTGTGAAGATGGGTTGCCACGAGCACCCTTCGCCACTTGATCTTGACTATGCTATCGCCACATCGTGCAACGCATACTTCGCTAATGTGTTCAGAAATATTCTGGAGAATAAGAAGTATAAGTCTCCGAAGATGGGATACGAGGCTTGGCGTAGCTATACCAATAGCTTCGGCTTTGGTCAGAAACTGGGTGTAGATATATTGGGAGAGAGAAGTGGCACGGTAATGCCTCGAGAGTACTACGATAAGAGGTATCGTGGCTCGTGGAATGCGCTGACTGTGCTCTCTGTGTCTATCGGTCAGGGAGAGATTCAGTCTACAACGCTTCAGTTGGCTAACTTTGCAGCCACTATTGCCAATCGTGGATATTATTATACTCCTCATATTATCAAGCAGATAGAGGGTCAGGACTCTATAGATATCAAGTATCGTACACCACACTATACACCCGTTGAGGCAAGACACTTTGAGACTGTTATTAAGGGTATGTGGCGAGGTGTAAACCGCGATGGAACCTGCCAGACTGCTCGATTAGAGGGTTGGGATGTCTGTGGAAAGACCGGTACGGCACAGAACCCGCTGGGAGATGACCACTCGACATTTATATCGTTTGCACCGCGCAATAATCCTAAGATTGCCATTGCTGTATATGTAGAGCACGGTGTATGGGGAGCAACAGCGGCGGTGCCTATTGCTTCGCTTATCGAGGAGATGTATCTGACAGATACTATTACTCGCCCGTGGTTGGTAGAGTATGTGAACAACCTTAAACTTGACTATTACAAGGCTTATGATAGGCATAAGAAGAAATAGTAGCGATATGTCGCTGTTCCAAAATGTCGATTGGGGAACGGTGATACTATATCTGATTATCGTCACAATAGGTTTTGTGGCGGTATTCAGTGCCACCTATGTAGAGGACTCAGAGACTCCGTTTAGCTTCTCGCACTACTATATCAAGCACCTATTCTGGATTGGAGTGTCAGGCTTTGTAGCTCTTGTGATACTGCTTTTGGATCGTAGTTCGTGGCATAAGTGGGCATATATTCTATGTGTAATAACAGTGGCTATTGTGCTGCTTACATTTACGCCACTTGGTCACGTCTCTAATGGCGCAAGGGCGTGGCTTAGGTTTGGCTCATTTACCCTGCAGCCTATGGAGCTGGCAAAGGCGGGTGTTGCTCTTGCCGTTGCTCGCATAATGAGTACATATGGCTTCTCGGTGCAGAGGTTTGGCGATGTGTTCAAGGTGCTTGTGCTGTTGTTTGTGCCGATATCAATAGCTGTGCTACAGAACGATACGGGTTCGGGATTGGTATTCTGCTCATTCCTCTTTATGTTCTATCGCGAGGGCCTGGATAACTGGATTTGTGTGCCTATGATATTTTTGGCGGCACTGCTTATCCTTTCGTTCCTCCTGACTCCTGCGGTGCTGCTCATTGCGCTGATATGTATCTTTACTCTTAGCGCGGGAATGATTATGCGTGATAGGTGGAAGGTGTGTATAAGGTATCTGTTTGGCCTGCTGTTTATTAGTACGCTGCTCTTCTTGACCTTGGGATTTGTGCTGCCTGAATATTTTGGTTTCTATAACTGCCTGCTATATACTACGGTGCTGTCGATGATTGGTGTTACTATTTATGCCTATCGAGCCAATATCCGTAAGCTATATATGCTGGTGTTTATATTCTTTATGTCGGTTATCTGTCTTCCGACATCAAATATGGTCTTCCACCTGCTCAGACCATATCAGCAGGATAGAATACGCACTTATTTGGGTCTGCATAATAATCGCGATCTGCTCTTTAATGTCACCCAGTCAAAGATTGCTATCGGATCGGGAGGTTTTTCGGGTCAGGGATTCCTTGAGGGTGTAATGGTGCGCTATGCGCGTGTGCCTGAACGACATACAGACTTTATCTTCTGTACTATTGCCGAGGAGTTTGGCTTTATAGGCGTGCTGGTGCTCTTTGCCTTTCTGGCAATGCTTATCCTGCGTATTATGCGTATGGGAGATAGACAATTGGAGGGCTTTGGTCGAGTATATTGCTACTGCGTGGCCTCGATACTCTTTTTCCACTGCTTTATCAATATCGGAATGACTATGGGCTTGGTGCCTGTGATGGGTATTCCACTGCCGCTTATTAGCTATGGAGGCTCGTCTATGTTGGGCTTTACAATACTTATATTTATAGCCATCGCACTCGATGCCTCGCCAACAAAACATAAATCGAACTTAAGTAAATGGTAATATTATGAAGAAAACTCTATTTTTAGCCGCTTGCTCGGCTCTACTGCTCAGCTTCGCCTCTTGCCAGAGCTCTACGGGCGAGGGTCAGCCTCAGGGCACAGTGCTGACTTTTGAGGATGGCTCGGGCGTTACAAGATGGTCAAACTATATCGACACACCGCAGTATGGCGGCGATATGCTCTATGGTGGTAATGGTTACTCTTGGCAGGATAGCCAGACTACTCTTCGCTCGGTGTTGCCTGATTATTGGGCAGATAAGACCTTCTTTGGTGGCGGTATTGTTATCTCAAACTATGTAGATAAGAGTGGTGATATCAACTATGAGAAGCAACTTGCAATCTCTGTAGATCCAAAGTCGGGAAAGAACTTCGCCATTTGCTATGTGGCTACAAATCTATGCCCTCCGTCGCTCGAGTTTGCAGAGGGAGTGGGTATTATAAAGAGTCTCTTTGTTGCCCCTACGGCCTATGCAGACGCTGTTGTGCAGAGTGGTAATGCCTTTAGCCTTGCAATGCCTGCAAATGGATATATCCGCCTTCAGGCTAAGGGATATAACGCTGCTGGCGCAGTAACAGGTATCTGTGACCACTATCTTTATGATGGTAGAATATTTGATGGTTGGCGAGTGTGGGATTTGTCGGCTCTCGGTGCTGTTAAGCGAGTTGAGTTTACTATGTATGAGGGAACAACTGAGGGAAGCCTTCGAGTGGACTCTACGGCTGAGTATCCGACATATCCGAGCTATTTTGCTATTGACGATATTTCGATAGTCAAGCAGTAACAGACTTAAAGAATAAGATAAAGGTGCGAAGTCCTCTTCGCACCTTTATTTATAAATAATCAGCGGAGACCGAAGCCTCCGCTGACGACACACACATTATAATTGATTACCCCTATTAGAAGTGGAAATCCACACCAAGACCCCAAGCCCAGCGAGAGTTCTGGAATACATCCTTACCGCTAAGGCCGAGTGAGTTGCCGTTGTAAACTGCTGACTCCTTAACAACCTCCTCGTAGAAAGGCTTCATAACACCTGCGTTGAGGCGGATATGCTCGTTGAAGTTGTAAGCAAAACCGAAACCTACTGCGTGAGCGTTGATAGCAAAGTCGAGGTCAGAGTACTGATCTACAGCCAGCTTATAGTCAGTGTACTGATAACCAGCACTTACCAACCAATTCTTGTTGATCGAGTACTCAACACCTGCCAAATACTCGTTTGTGTTGCCAAGAATAGCTGAAGAGTAGCCATTCTTTGCGTCCTTATCAAAGTAGTGGTGCCACTCAAGAGTCACCTTAACCTTGTTGCAAATGTCGCGACTTGCAGCGATAGCAAGCTGTGCAGGCATATCTGCAGATGTTACTGCGCCATTAGGGAAGATACCGCTGATAACCGGATCGTTAGCCGAAACCTCTGAAGCCTTAGTTGTAAGGTCGAGGTTTGTGCGGAACTCGTACTTTACGCTTGCAGCCCAGCCGTTGTGGTTGAACATAACAGCGAGTACAGGCGATACTGCAAAACCTGTCTGCTTAACATCAAGCTCGTGGTCTGCTGTCATAGCTGCATAGGTCATATACTGAGTGTAAGCAGCGATAGCCTCCTGATTACCAGCCTGAGCACCAGCTGCATACTGATTTGCCATAGTCTGGAAGAATGCCGGAGCAGAACCCATTGCCTGAGTCAGCGGGTTGTACATCTGAATATTCTTCAGGTAGCCGTTGTAGCTCTTTGTAGCGTAGCTGAGGCGAGCCTGAGCAGCTACAGCGAGCCAATCGGTAATGCGGAATGATACACCCACCTGACCCTGGAAGGTCATAGAGCTACCCTTGATGTTCATATCCATTGAGTATGGGAAGCCCTGCTGACCCTGAGTTGCAGTCATACCTACGCCATAAGGGATCTGTGAGAGCATACTCTCGAATGAAGCCAGACCATTCTCATAGGTTGCAGAACCTCCTCCGCCGCCGATTCCGAACGATGCCATTACCGCCCAACGCTTTTTCTTCCACACAAGGTCAAAGCTCGGAATTACCGGCGCGAAGGTCTTGCCTACAAACTCCTTTGTAGGGTTACCTGTATTGTTCGCATTGTATGCAAACGGTGCAAAAGTGGAGATTGTCTTCTTGTTCTGAAGAGCCTCCTGAATATTGAGTGAAAAGTGAAATCCGTCATTCATAAATGATGCACCTGCAGGGTTGTGATATACTGCGTCAGGGTCGAGGGTTGTGCCTCGTGCTACGCTACGCAAGTATGCAACCGCGTGGTTTGTATTAACATTGGTACCACCTGCGAAAACTGTTGTTACGGATGCAAGTGCGATGATTGTAAGTAAAATTTTCTTCATTTTTCTGCAAATTTTAATTTTGACGATGGCGAAGATAATGCACTAATTCGTTGCTCGAAAATTTTTGTGATTGAGACCTCTGTTTGGGGATTTTATGCCTTATTTAGGGGTGAAATTTCCTAATTAGGGGTGAAATAATGCCTATTCCGGGTGCGAAGACTTCAGGTTTTTGATATTTCGACTTTTTTGACAAGACCGTCAGAAGAGTTATATTGCGCCTTTAAAGCCGTATCCAAAGGGCGCGTATTGCAAAACCGAAGAAAAATTTTTAACTTTGCACGATTATATGCGTAATTAGACAAAAATCTATATAACTATGAAATTCAAAGAGTACAAAAATCTCGATTTGCCACAGACTGCAGAGGATGTGTTGCAGTTGTGGGATGCGGAGGATACATTCCATCGCAGTATCTCTACACGCGAGGGTCATCCCGCTTTTGTCTTTTATGAGGGTCCGCCATCAGCAAACGGTATGCCGGGCATTCACCACGTAATGGCGCGTACTATTAAGGATATTATCTGTCGTTACAAGACCCAGCAGGGTTACCTTGTACATCGTAAGGCTGGTTGGGATACTCACGGTCTGCCTGTAGAGTTGGGTGTTGAGAAGACTCTCGGCATTACTAAGGAGGATATCGGTAAGAAGATTACCGTTGAGCAGTACAACCAGTATTGCCGTGCCGATGTGATGAAGTACACCGATGTGTGGAGTAACCTTACTCGCCAGATGGGTTACTGGGTAAACCTTGAGGATCCGTATATCACATATGACAACAAGTATATCGAGACTCTTTGGCACCTGCTTAAGCGTCTGTTTGACAAGGGCTTGCTCTATAAGGGTTATACTATTCAGCCATATTCACCGGCTGCAGGTACAGGTCTGTCAACCCACGAGTTGAACCAGCCTGGTTGCTACCGCGATGTTAAGGATACAACCTGCACAGCTCAGTTCCGCATTGTTCGTAACGAGGCTTCAGAGCATCTGTTTGCAGATGTTGAGGGAGAGTTGTTCTTCCTTGCTTGGACAACTACTCCGTGGACATTGCCGTCAAATACTGCGCTCTGCGTAGGTCCTTCTATTGACTATGTAAAGGTTAAGTGCAACAATCCATATACTGATGAGCGTCAGACCATCATTATGGCCTCTGAACTTGTTCCTACTCTCTTCGGTA
Source organism: Alistipes sp. (assembly GCA_045654345.1). Lineage (GTDB taxonomy): Bacteria > Bacteroidota > Bacteroidia > Bacteroidales > Rikenellaceae > Alistipes. The sequence goes on from JAZOND010000001.1 coordinate 20,276, forward strand.
AGAAGATGGAGGGTAAGTTTACTGTAACTGATTGCCACTACACAGGCAAGCAGCTCGAGGGTATTCGTTATGAGCAGCTCATTCCGTGGGTTAAGCCTATGGCTCAGTATGGCGATGCTTTCCGTGTGATTGTTGGTGATTATGTAACCACCTCTGACGGTACAGGTATTGTACATATCGCACCAACCTTCGGTGCTGATGATGACCGCGTAGCAAAGGCTGCAGGTATCGCTCCACTCTTTGTTGTAGATGCTGCAGGCAAGAACTGCCCAATGGTAGACCGTTCTGGTCGTTTCTTCCGCCTGGAGGATTTGGATGCACAGTTTGTTGCTGACCTCGTTGATACTGAGCTTTATAGCCAGTGGGCTGGCCGTTATGTGAAGAATGCATATGACAACCAGGCTACTGATGAGACTCCTACACTTGATGTAGATATCTGCGTGGCTCTTAAGTCAGAGAATAAGGCATTTAAGATTGAGAAGCACACCCACTCATATCCACACTGCTGGCGTACCGATAAGCCGGTGCTCTACTACCCACTCGACTCTTGGTTTATCAAGGTTACCGACCTTCGTGAGCGTATGGTTGAGCTTAATAAAACCATCAAGTGGCAGCCAGAGAGCACAGGTACAGGTCGTTTTGGTAAGTGGCTCGAGGGTCTTACTGATTGGAACCTCTCTCGTTCTCGCTTCTGGGGTACTCCGCTGCCAATTTGGGCTACAGAGGACTACTCAGAGATTAAGTGTATCGGCTCTGTAGAGGAGTTGATTGCAGAGATTGACCGCTCTGTAGCTGCTGGTGTGATGACCGAGAATCCATATAAGGACTTTGTTGTGGGCGATATGTCAAAGGAGAACTACTCAACTGACCGTATTGACCTGCATAAGCCATATGTAGACCGCATCGTGCTGCTCTCATCTAAGGGAGAGCCTATGCGTCGTGAGAGTGACCTTATCGATGTATGGTTTGACTCTGGTGCTATGCCATATGCACAGCTGCACTACCCATTTGAGAATGCAGAGAAGTTCGATACAGTATTCCCTGCAGACTTTGTCGCTGAGGGTGTTGACCAGACCCGTGGTTGGTTCTATACACTCCACGCGCTGGCCACAATGCTCTTTGATAAGGTTGCTTTCCGCAATATTATCTCTAACGGTCTTGTGCTTGATAAGAATGGCAACAAGATGTCAAAGCGTCTGGGTAACGCAGTAGATCCATTTGAGGTACTTGGTAAGTATGGTGCTGACGCTACTCGTTGGTATATGATTACCAACTCGCAGCCGTGGGATAACCTTAAGTTTGATACTGAGGGTGTTGACGAGGTGCGCCGTAAGTTCTTCGGTACACTCTACAATACATACTCATTCTTTGCGCTCTATGCAAATGTAGATGGCTTTACCGGCAAGGAGCAGGCTATTGCTGTAGATGCTCGTCCGGAGATTGACCGCTGGATTATCTCTGAGCTCAACTCGCTGATTGCTCGCGTAACAGAGAACTTGGAGAACTATGATCCAACACCTGCAGCGCGTGCTATTCAGGACTTTGTATGCGAGAACCTCAGTAACTGGTATGTTCGTCTGAACCGTAAGCGTTTCTGGGGTGGAGGTATGACCGAAGATAAGCTTGCTGCATATCAGACACTCTGCACCTGCCTTGAGACTGTGGCTAAGTTGGCAGCTCCATTTGCACCATTTATTTCTGATCGCATCTATCGCGACCTGAATGCTGTAAGTGGTAACTGCACAGAGAGTTCTGTTCACCTCTCTACATTCCCTGTATGCGATAAGAGCCTGATTAACAGAGATCTTGAGCAGATGACATATATCTCGCAGCAACTCTCATCTATGGTGCTTGCACTGCGTCGTAAGGTTAATATCAAGGTGCGTCAGCCGCTGTCAAAGATTATCATTCCGGTACTCGATGCAGAGACTGAGCGTTATGTTGAGTCTGTTAAGGAGCTTGTAGCAAACGAGGTTAATGTTAAGGAGGTTGAGATTATCCGCGACACTACGGGTATTATCACCAAGCGCATTAAGCCTAACTTCAAGACCCTCGGTCCTAAGTATGGTAAGTATATGAAGGCTATCGCAGCTCTTGTAGCTACATTTACTCAGGAGCAGATTGCTGCTGTTGAGAGTGGCGAGCTTACAACACTCGATATGGGTGCTGAGAGCATTGAGGTATCGGCTGCAGACTTCGAGATTACATCGGAGGATATGCCGGGCTGGCTTGTTGCTTCGGAGGGTAAGCTTACTGTGGCACTCGATATTACACTTACTCCAGAGTTGGAGAAGGAGGGTGTGGCTCGTGAGCTTGTTAACCGCATTCAGAACATCCGTAAGGAGTCTGGTCTGGAGATTACAGATAAGATCCGCGTTGAGATTGAGGATATCGACTCTGTAAATGGTGCTGTGGCTCAGTTTGCGGAGTATATCGCTCAGCAGACGCTGGCTGTTGAGGTTGTTTGCGTAGCGGCTCCTCAGGGTCTGTCTATCGAGAAGTACAACGAGGTGAATGACTCGCCGGTAAAGATTGCAATCAATAAGTTGTAATTAACTACGAATAACAAAAAACAGCCTCTGCGGTATGCAGAGGCTGTTTTTTTGTGCTGTTACTACTATAAGTTGTCGTTTGTGAGTAGCTTGCCGTTGTGCTCACCTGTTAGGGTGTTGAGGAAGGCAACGATAAGATCCTCCTCCTCGCCTGTAAGCTCTACGCCCACCTGATATGTACCCATTTTGCATACAGCCTCCTTGAGTTCTGGCTCGGTACCGTCGTGGAAGTATGGCGCAGTCAGAGCAACATTGCGCAGACCAGGAACCTTGAAACGGTGACGGTCACGCTCCAGAGCAGTCTCCTTGAAGCGGCCATTATCCTCTACAGTAAGCTCAGTGCCGCGAGCTGCGAAGTAGTCAGCATACTGACCCATCAGCTCGTAAGACTCGCCGCCGAGGTTAGCACCAGCGTGGCAGGTAGCGCAGTTGTAGTGCTTGAACAACTCGTAGCCCTTAATCTCCTCAGCTGTGAGAACATCAGCCTCGCCGCGTAAGTGCTTGTCAAAGCGTGAGTTAGGGGTGATAAGGGTGCGCTCAAACTGAGCAATGGCGTCGGTGATGTTAGCCTCGCTCCAGCCATCAGGATATACAGCCTTGAACTCTTTGGTAAAGGCCTTATCTTTAGCCAACTTTGCGATAATCTGGTCAAAAGATACAGATGCCATCTCTACTGGGTTGAGCGGTGGGCCTGCAGCCTGCAGTGCGAGAGTTGCAGCGCGACCATCCCAGAACTGAACGAAGTTGTATACGGCATTGTATACAGTTGGAGCATTGACTCCACCAAACTGACCGCCAACACCCTCAGAGTACTGCTTGTTATCTACACCAGCAGTATTCAGACCGTGGCAAGAGGCGCAAGATACGGTGTTGTCAACCGAGAGGCGTGTGTCGTGGAAGAGCTTCTTACCAAGCTCTGCCTTCTGGCTGTCATAAGGCAGGCTCTCTGCGATAGGGCGGATAACCTCACCACCGATACCGTCGTTGTAGTAAGCAGTACGATAGTCTGATGCCCAAGTAGTTACGATGTCAGCCTTGGCGTCAGTCATCTGGCTGCCCCAATGTACGAGGTAGTACTTAGCCATTGGCATATCACCATCAAGGGCTGCCTTCTCGACCTTGGCAACATCAATTGGATTTGGCTGTGTGCCGTTTGACAGTGCCTCCATCAGCGGAGCGATATCAAAGAGTTTGTAACCCTCCTGACTATCAGTCTGTACAACATCACCCATAACAGGGAATGATGCATAGAACGGAAGCTCTGGCTCTGCGCTATGGCAGCTCAAGCAACCACCATCGGCAAGGATTTTTTGCACCTGCTCAGTCTGCTGTAACTCTGCAGAAGGGGCCTTGCAGGCGATGCGATATGCTGCAACAAGCAGTGCAGCTATCACAAGAAGAGAGTAAAGTAGTTTCTTCTTCATAAATAGTTGGTTTTTAGAGTGTTTATCTGTTGTATACGTGTATGCTGTTACTTGCAGAAGGTAGGTAATTTACCCCATACCAACACATCTGCAACGATAGAAAGGCGAGTACCATTACCACAGCAATGGTTCGCTTGCGGTTTGGTTGCAGACGCATAAGGTGTATCGCCAGCAGGTATAGCAGCCAAGTGGCAGCGGCCCAGCTCTCCTTTGCGTCCCAGCTCCAATAGTCTCCCCACGCCTGCTTTGCCCATAGCGCGCCTGTGAGCATTCCTGCAGTAAGAAAGGCTACGCCTCCGTAGGTTAGGCTCTCCACGGCGTTATCTACGCTCTTGCGGCTAAATAGTGTGTATACAGATAGTAGCGTTGCGCATCCCAATAGCGCGTATGAGAACATATATACCGCCACGTGTGGGATAAACCACGCGCTTTGCAGTGCCGGCATAAGGGTGCTGTCGTGAATCTCGGGCTTGAGAATGTTGATGACCATAAATACGGTTGCGAGCATTGTCGCAAAGCCCGGAACCCATCTGTAGCCCCATCGGTGATAGGTCACAGCACTGCAGATAAAGAGGAAGAGCGAGTACCACAATCTTGTCTCTCCCATTGTGCGCATAGGTGGTCTGCCGAGGCTTATCCATAGTATGGTAACAAAGGCAATAAGCAGTGCAGCAGATGTCCACAGCAACCACTTGGCCACTCGGTGTGGGGTGGTGCTGCGTGCTGCAAGGATAGATGATACTATGCCTGCAACAGCTGCCAATGAGGCAAAAATCGGAAATATGTTCCAGCCTAAACTCATCGCTTTGCTCCTCCTAAAAATAACATTGCTGCGCCTAAAAGCAACATAATAATTCCAACTACCATAACCCCTCGCCACGGCTGTATGACTACCTGCACAACGCAGCTGTTACTGCCGCAAGAGATAAGATATATGTCGTGCCCGAAATGGACAGAGTATGGACTATTTACCTCAAGGGTAAATGGCTTATTATCAATGGTTAGCGATGCGCAGAACTTGGTTGGAATGCCATTTTCTGCATACTCGGTATCAAGATTTGTAAGGGTGAGAGAGTAGTCAAGTGCTGCCACTCTGCCATCTGTATAAACAGCCTTATCAGTTGGCTCTGAGCCTACCTCAGCCCTTAATATTTTACGGTCGGTAGCACCCCAAAAACCACCTATCAGAACGAGCAATAGACCTAAGTGGCTGAGTAGAAAACGCCAACGAATAGCTCCGCCCGCACGCCAACCGCGGAGGGTAACTATTCCGATAACGCTCATTACAAAAATCACCATCGCAATAAACAGGTAGCTATCTGTGCTTGGCTCGCGCTGCAATCCGGCAACAATGCAGCCGATGACAGCAACCACAATGGCGGTAATTGTCGCCTGTGTTGATAGCAGGTAGCGGGTAACTACACTCTTATTACCTCTGCGGTATAACTCGACTATTACAACTGCCCACAACCCGAGCAGAATTACATTCATCGGAAAGGCAAAAAAATCTAATGCAATCTTGCCGAGAAACGCCTCTAAAGCATACGAAACCACCGCTGTGGCAGCTACGAGCAACAGCGAGGTGAGTGTGTATCGGCTTAAAGAGATTTGCATAATTACCTTATTTGTATGTAAAGATAGCAGATTTCTTTAACATCTCCAAATATTTTTGCAAAAAAATGATACATTTAGACATTTGCATCATATTTTAGGTCGTGGAGAGAAATAAAAAATCAAGCATTTAAGAGATTACATACTCTTAAATACTTGATATAAAATATATTGTCGTTATTGTAGTATCTCCGCAAGAGGTGATAACATCTTGTAGGCTGTAAGGTCAACCTGTACGGGAACTACGCTCACATAACCATTGCGCAGAGCCCAATCGTCGGTGTCCTCAGCCTCTGGCTCTGCATTTACAAAGCCACCAGAAAGCCAATAGTACTTACCACCATAAGGGTCTGTGCGCTCGTCGATATTATCAATCCAAACGCCCTTAGTCTGGCGGGCAACCTTGATGCCCTTAATCTGCTCGAGTGGCAGAATAGGAATGTTTACATTGAGGCAGATTGGAGCGCAGAGAGAGCTGTTGAGTACAGTGTCAATAACCTTAATTCCATACTCTACGCAGGCAGTAAAGTCGGCATCGGCACTCTGGTCGAGGTATGACAAACCGACTGAGGGAATACCGTAAAAAGCGGTCTCGATAGCTGCGCCCATAGTGCCTGAGTATAAGACATTTACGGCAGCATTGGAGCCGTGGTTGATACCTGAAATGGCAAGATCTATCTTTCTGTCCTTAAGGAAATGATCGAGGGCAAACTTTACGCAGTCCACAGGAGTGCCGTTGAGCGAGTAGATCTCTACATCGTCACTCTTGCTGATAGCTCTGAGTCGCAGCGTATTGCAGATAGTAATAGCCTGACTCTTGCCGCTCTGAACAGTATCGGGGGCAATAGCAATAACCTTTCCAAAATGGCGAGCAACCTCTATTGCCGCCTTAAAACCTTTCGATGCATAGCTGTCATCGTTGGTCACAAATACAAGTTTCTCATTCATCATAAGGCAAAGTTAGCAATAAATTTCAAAAAAATGCGAAAATGGATGCCCTTTATTTTATGAGCATAGTTTTTTATATAAATATAGGTAAAAATGCATAAAATCTCTTTGTACTTTAGTGTAAAAGCACTACCTTTGCCGATTATGAACTCACTCAAACAATTTTTACTGTCATTCGGCATATTGTTTTTGCTAAGCTCAACATTCTCGCTATCTTCTGCACAAGGGGTTGCGGGCGGTGTGACCGTTAGCGGAACAATCATATCAGCCGAAGACAACCAGCCCCTACTCGGAGTAGCGGTGGTTGTATTGGAGACGATGCAGGGTGTGACTTCAAATCTCGATGGTACATATACCATTGAGGCTGCTGTGGGAAATAGAATTTCATTCTCGTTCCTCGGCTATAAGGAGGTTATTTGGACTGTGGCTGCATCTGAGAAAAACATTACTCAAAACATTACATTGGAGCCTGAAACAGAGGCTATTGACGATGTGGTAGTAATTGCTTACGGTGTGCGAAAGAAGGGCACTATCACAGGTTCGGTATCAACTGTTAAGATGGAGAAGGTCGAGAAGACCCCTACAGCAGCCTTTGATCAGGCCCTGCAGGGTCAGGTGCCGGGACTTACCGTGCTCTCGAACACCGGTGAGCCGAGTGCTGCAGCGGTGATGACCATTCGTGGTACCAACTCTATCAATTCGGGCACAGCACCGCTCTATATTCTTGACGGTGTGCCTATTGCGGCAAGCGACTTTAACACGATCAACCCTGCCGATATCGAGTCTATCTCGGTGCTTAAGGATGCATCGTCGACCTCTATCTATGGTGCGCGTGCGGCAAATGGTGTTATTGTCATTACCACTAAGCGCGGTAAAGCGGCAGAGCGTCCACGCATTGAGTATCGTATGCAGCTCGGTTTTTCGCAGGTGGCGTGCGGTAAGTGGGATCTGATGAATACCGCCGAGCGTATCGAGTATGAGCGTCAGGTAGGTCTTGACGAGGGTCAGAACTATAAGGTACTCAGCCAGATAAATACCAACTGGATGGATGTGGTCTTTAACTCGTCGGCTTTGTTGCAGAACTATGAGCTGGCCGTATCGGGCGCAGATGAGAAGACCTCGTACTATGTGTCGGGTGGCTACTATAACCAGCAGGGAACAGCTCTTGGTTCGTCATTCAGCCGTTTCTCATCTCGCCAGAACTTTGAGCGCAAGGCTGGTAAGTGGCTTAAGTTGGGTATGAATAATATGCTTAACTATCAGGCAATTACACAGGCTGATGAGGGCGCTTATACACTCGTAACCCCAATCTCGGCTGCTCGATTTATGATGCCATATTGGAATCCGTATCGTGCTGATGGCTCTACAGCCTCTATTGCCGACGGTAGCTGGAAGGGTAATGGTCAGAACCCGTTGGAGTGGCTTGAGAATAATCCGATAAGCTTCAAGAAGTACAAGGTTATATCTACTCAGTTTGCTGAGGCGACACCTATCAAGGGCCTTACTCTGCGCACTCAGTTTGGTGTTGACTACTCGCATACCACAGGCTTTGGTCAGTCATTCCCAAGCTATGCTCCAAATCAGGGTCAGGGTAGTGCATCGCGTAGCTCGACAGATAGCTATAGCCTTACAATCACAAATACTGTAAACTACCGCTTTGATATTAACCGAACCCATAATTTCAACTTCCTTGTTGGTCACGAGGGTGTAGATAGCCATTATGAGGCCTTCGATGTGCTTACAGAGGGTCAGAATAACGACAAACTGACAAATATATCTTCAGGTACTCGTGCCACATCGTGGGGTGATACCACAGATTCGGATTATGGCTTTGTCTCGTTCTTTGGTCGTGGAGAGTATAACTATAATGACCGTTACTTTGCCGACTTCTCGGTGCGTACTGATGGTAGCTCTCGTTTCGGTATCTCTCGCCGCTGGGCAGGCTTCTGGAGTGTGGGCTTTATGTGGAATATGCGCAACGAGGCATTTGCCGAGAATGCAAGACTGTGGCTGACAAATGCTCAGGTGTCACTCTCGACAGGTACTTCAGGTAACTCGTCTATTCCGAACTACGAGCACCTCGCCCTTATCGGTGGCGGTGCAGACTATGTCGGCAGTGCGGGTGTAGGCCTTATGCAGCCTGGTAATGAGAACCTTGGTTGGGAGAAGCCGTGGACCACAAACCTCGGTCTGCACTTCGGCTTCTGGCATCGTCTCAATGTAGACCTTGAGCTCTACTATAAGCATACCTCCGATATGCTTATGGAGGTACCTGAGCCATACTCAACTTCGGGCTTTGGTTACTATTGGGACAATGTCGGTGCAATGGTAAATAAGGGTGTCGAACTCAATGTAGTGGGCACGCTGCTGGCTGTTAATGACTTTGCCTGGACAGTAAATGCCAATGTGTCGTATAATAACAATAAGATTACCGAACTCTATAATGGTGTTCAGGAGTATGAGCGTTCAGGTACAAATACTAAGCTTGTTGTTGGTCATCCACTTGGTGAGTTCTATATCAACCGCTATGCGGGCGTAAACCCTGCAAATGGAGATGCGCTGTGGTATACAAAGGATGGTGAGCTGACAACCGAGCTTCGTGATGAGGATAAGGTGCTTGTTGGCAAGAGCTATATCGCCCCTTGGCAGGGTGGTTTTGGAACTGCTCTTAGCTGGAAGGGCCTCTCGCTCACTGCCCAGTTTAGCTGGGTTGCCGACCGTTGGATGATTAACAACGACCGCTACTTTGACGAGTCGAATGGTCGCTTTGCGGTATACAACCAGTCACGCCGCCTGCTTAATCGTTGGCAGAAGCCTGGTGATATTACTGACATTCCGCGCCACGGTGAGTATACCGAGTTTGACAGCCGTCTGCTTGAGGATGCTTCGTTCCTGCGCCTTAAGAATCTGATGCTCAGCTACTCTCTGCCGGATAAGTTTATCCGTCGCAGTAAGGTGTTTAGCGGTATGAGACTCTATGCACAGGCACAGAACCTCTTTACATTTACCCGCTTCTCTGGTTTGGATCCCGAGGGAAGTACAAACCTCTATGCGGCACAATATCCTATGTCGCGTCAGTTTACCTTCGGCGTTGATATAACATTCTAATTTGCAGACGATATGTTGAAAAGTATAAAGATATTACTTGTGGCACTTACAGCCTTTACAGCTGTATCGTGCCTTGATAAGGAGCCGGGCTCGGCTATACCTCAGCAGCAGGCAATGCAGAGCTTCAACGATGCCGACCAGATGGTGACAGGTATCTACTCGCTCTTTAAGGGTGGTGCGCTCTATAGCGGACTGCTCACTATACTGCCCGACCTGCAGGCAGACTTAGTATATGCAGTCGATGGATACTCAAATACCTATGGCGATATTTGGCAGTGGAAAATCCGCTCGACAAATTCGGAGATTGAGAGTGTATATGCATCGCTGTATCAGATTATCTCAAACTGTAACTTCTATCTCGACCATATTGATAGAGTTGTTGCAGCCACTACTGACGATACACAGTTGCAGACCCTTGATATCTACACAGGTGAGGTCTACGCAATCCGCGCCCTTGCCTATTCAGAGCTTATCAAGTGCTACTGTAAGGCCTATAAGCCTGAGACAGCTAAGGATGAGTTAGGCGTTGTACTTCGCACCTCGACTATAGATCCGCAGCCGATGCCTCGTGCTTCGCTCTATGACTCATACCAGCTGGTGCTCTCTGACCTTGCGAAGGCTGAGGAGTTGCTCGATGAGGATAACGATGCCTATAGCAGTGCCTTTATTACTCGCGCTATGGCGTATGCGCTTCATAGCCGTGTGGCTCTCTATATGGAGGATTGGCAGAGTGCAATCTACTACTCGACAGAGCTTATCGAGAACAAGAACTTTGCTCTTAGCTCGGCAGTTAGCTACTACACAAACTCAATGACATACTTCGACTATATGTGGAACTACGATGTGGCAACAGAGATTATCTGGCGCATCGGCTTTACCACAACATCGTATGGTAGTGCGCTGGGTCAGGTATTCTTGAGTTTTAACAATGACTATACATACTACTATCCTGACTATGTGCCGGCTCAGTGGGTGCTTGACCTCTACTCGAGCTCAGATATGCGATACAATAGCTACTTCTACACTCTGCAGACAGGTCATAGCCACGGCTTGCAGTGGCCGCTGCTGGTAAAGTACTATGGTAATCAGGACTTTATAGATAACGCACTTATCTACCACACTGTTATGCCAAAGCCGTTCCGCCTTGCAGAGCAGTACCTTATCCGTGCCGAGGCATACTGCCGTCAGGCATCACCAAACTACTCTGCAGCATCTAAGGATTTGGGTACGCTGCGTGCAGCTCGTATCTCGGGCGGTGGCGCAATCTCGCTTACGGCTGATAACTGCATTGAGCAGATTGCTGCTGAGCGTGTGCGTGAACTCTATATGGAGGGCTTCCGACTGCAGGATATCAAGCGTTGGGGTTCGCTCTATCGCAATGGCGAGGGCTTTACCCGTACTCCGCAGTCAAACTCGCTTGCCGAGGGTAGCTCGTTGAAGATTAAGGCTGATAATCCACTCTTTGTATGGCCTATACCTAACCACGAGATTGAGGCTCCCGGTTCACTTGTTCAACCTAATGAAAGCAACTAAGGTATGAAGAGAATACTTATATATATAATAATGGCAGTTGCCCTTGTATCTTGCAAGGAGCAGTATATCACCTATTCGGATAGCGAGTATGTGATGTTTGCCGACAGTATTTCGTCAAATCCTGTGCAGCAGAATGGTCGCTTTACTGTGGCTGTGGCATCAACTGTTGTGCGCGACTATGATAGGACTTTTGGCGTAGAGGTTATTGACCAGGGTAGCAATGCTATTGAGGGTAAACACTATCGCCTACTCTCAAATACAATCACCATTCCTGCAGGTAAGAGTGCCACAGAGGTGGAGATTGAGGGTATCTATGACAATATCGAGGCGGCAGACTCTTTGGGTTTTGTGCTGGGCCTTGTGATGAATAACAAGCTTAAGTGGGACCTATATCCAAACTCTGATCGTACAAAGGTCACTATGTATAAGAGCTGCCCTTATGACCGTAATAACTTTACGGGCTATGCGGTGCTCTCATCTATGTTCTTGCGTGACTATCCTGGTGAGAACACCTCTTATCAGCGCGTAGTACTCACCGAGCCGCACCCAACAGAGGAGGATATGATTATTATTCGCAACTGCTTCTTTGATGGTTACGACATTACACTGACTTTTGATGGGAAGGATGCTACAAATCCGCGCATTACTATGGATAAGGATCAGGTGCTTAGCGATGAGGCATCAGTATTTGGACAGATATTGGGCGACAACCATATTCTGTGCGACGATAGTCAGTACTACACCTCTTACTTCAACTCTTGCCAGCGCTTTGCGGTACTCTGGACACATATATATGTAGAGAATCTGGGCACTGCAATTGGTACTGTAGGTCACTTCTACAATATCCTTGAGTGGATCTCTGACGAGGAGGCTGATCGTCTTAAGGGCGAGGGATTTTAGTTGAACGGACTATAAACGAGAAACAAAAAATATAGAGATATGAAGAGTTTATTTAAAATTACAAGTCTTATGCTTGCTGCCACACTGCTCTTTGCAGCGTGTAAGACCGACGCAACAAGTGGTAACGAGGGCAATGAGCCTACTCCGGATGCAGGGGGACCACAGTTTCCGACAGCTGTGAGCGATACAGTGACTCCAGGTAGCGAGTATACGCTGACTATCAACCCAAATATGTCGTGGGAGGTATCTGTGCCAGAGGCTACTGCAGCATATTTCCAGATTAAGGATGGTGATAATATGGTCTATACCAAGCGTGGTGATGCAGGTACTCACACTGTAGTTATTGCCGTGTCTAATGTTGAGGAGTTTGATACCGACCGTATCTGCGAGGTTACAATGAAGATGAAGGGTCAGAGCCAGATTATCGCAACCCTTACCCTTGCACGCAAGCAGCGTGAGCTTAAACTTTATGCTGTAGCTGTTGAGGAGGGAGCCTTTGCCTATGCAACAGAGGGCGATCTCACCTATGCTTATCAGACTACAGAGGTGCCTGCCGAGGGTGTGGGTATGATTTGGCCTGAGGAGATGGGTCTCTACTCTACTCGCGTGAAGGTTGAGAGCAACTTCAACTGGATTGTGGATGGTACTCCTGAGTGGATTGTCCCTATTGAGGGCGGTCAGGCAGGTGTTACCGAGCTTTGGATTAAGGGTGACGAGACAAAGTATCCTATGACCGAGCAGAGCGTGGTAATGAGCTTCGTAGATGCTACAGCTACTGACAAGAGCGTCTCTTCGCTTAAGGTGTCTATCCCTGCAGCAACCGATATCTTTGCAGTTGATGGCTTTACTGAGAAGACTGAGTTTAACTATAAGGGTTATATCTATAGCTCTATGATTGGCGAGTATGTTGAGGGTGGTGCAATAGCATCTGTGCTGGGTATTGACGGCTCAACAGTGGCTGCAGTAGAGTTTACAGAGGTTGCAGGCCTTGCTCAGGCGACACTCAATCCTGAGTGGCTTACACTTGACTATGCAGAGTGGGATAAAACCAATGCAGCAGTTATCCAGACTCGTACGCTCAATATTTCTGTTCCGCAGAATGAGGGTCATATCCGCAGAGCAACCGTACTTGTTCTTCCGCAGGGTGTTGATGCAACAGATGTGGATAAACTTACACTTAACGGCCAGATTGCTGATGAGTATAAGCAGTATGTTGTAACAGTAGTCGAGCAGGCTGGTAATCCTGGCTCAATTGAGATTGTCGGTGAGCAGACTATGGAGCAGAAGGGTAACTCAATCAGTCAGCTCGAGGCTAACCACTGGGTATTTGGCCTGTTTGATGGCGTTGATGTTGGTTACGATGTATTCTATGCTTCAGAGTGGGCATATGAGAATTGGTATGTAAATGTTATTCGCCCATATACAGCTATCAAGTGCTATTCATTTGATGCTAACGGTGCTCTTGTAGAGCTTACAGATAGCCAGACTGCGTGGATCTACACATCAGTCTCTGGTGAGAATAATGAGAATGTCCGCATTATTATGGACAAGACTAAGCCTACAGCAGAGGCTGCAAAGAATGTCAATACTGACGAGTACGAGGGTGTTGTTGCCTTTGAGGATGCTGATGGCGTATTTGCGGTGATGCTCTGCCGTTATAACGATAATGTGCCTTATGTATTCCAGGGCCTTAATTTCTACTATCCGGAGTATGCTGCACAGCAGAAGTCTACACTTGTAGAGCTCACATCGGGCACGCTCTACAATGCATACTCAAAGTATGGAGAGAGGGTCTTCCAGCTCACATATACTACAGCTACACCTAATATGTCAATGCTCAAGGGTCTGCCACAGCAGTGTGCTTATGTAAACGAGAACGACAAGGATTGGCTTACATATGAGTATAGCGAGGAGTACCAGATGGTAATTATGGACTCTGTGAAGGGTAATAACAGAAATGGCGCACTGATATTTGCGGACGGCGCGGTTGTGCTTATTTGTACACTCAAGATTAGTAAATAATGAAGAGAATAGCAATAATATTATCCCTGGTCGTACTGCTCTTTACGGTGGGCTGTAGCAAGGAGTCTATGCCAGACTACCGCAATGACGACTACGGATATGTACAGTTTAAACTCTATAAAGAGGCATCTTACGGCACTCGTGCAGTCAAGGGTACACTTGACTACCTCGCAGAGGCTTGTAAGGTGAAGGTTACTCTGGGTTATGGGCAGACCACAATTGCCCAAACCCTTACCTTGGAGGGTGTAGCGGGTCAGGAGGAGTTCGGTCTGCGCTCAAGCAAGCTGCAGCTGCTTACGGGTGAGTATCGACTTGTTGCCTTCTCGCTCTATGATACTGCAGATGAACTTGTGTATACAGGCACTCCTGCAGCCGAGAGCACCTTTGCAGTTACTGCAGACGGACTTACCGTTCACGATATTACCGTCAACGTTACTCCGCGTGGCTCAGTACGCTTTACACTGAAGAAGGATAAGAGCGATTTTTCAGATGCTCCTACCCGCGCAGCAGTGCGAGAGTATACATTTGATGAGGTTAAGTATGTGTCAATGTCTGTGGGTCGCGTACTCTCATCGGGTAGCGTTACAAACCCTGTGCAGATAGAGATGCTCCCTGCTCGATTCTCGTATCACTTTGACGAGGAGAATGAGTATAGCGACAAGGAGGGCTATCGCACCTCTTCGGTTATCTGCGACTCGTTGGTATCTCTTCCTGCTGCTAAGTATCGCGTAATCTCGTACCAGACTTTCGACAGTAGCAAGAACCTGCTTGAGAGTAACACCTCCCCGAAACTTTCGGAGTTCGAGGTTGCGGATAATGTGACAACAGAGGCTGATGTTAAGGTTACCTTCTATCAGAGCGATGAGTATATTAAGGACTACTATGCTCTCTATGAGATTTGGAAGAGCCTTGATGGCGAGAATTGGTACTATGTCGGTGAGAATTGGGCTCGCGGTGCTAATTGGGAGTTTAATAAAGATCCGGACTTGTGGGGCGACCAGCCGGGCGTAGAACTTCACTCAAATGGTCGTGTAGCCAAGATAGATATTAGTGGCTTTGCCTTCCGAGGTCACCTCTCGCCGGCTATTGGCCAGCTGACAGAGCTTGTTGAGCTCTACTTGGGTACTCATAATGACGATAACCTTATCTCATATGATCCGACCCTTGATAGCAGCCTCTCACTCTCTGAGCGCAACCAGACTCGACTGCAGAGACACGGCGAGTATCTGCGAACTATCCACCCTGCAACACAGTTTGCAGAGCCTTGTGCTCGTGCCCTTGCAGAGCGAAATATACATATCCCTGCAACGGCTCTGTACGATACAATGAAGGAGTCTGAGATTATAGATATCAAGAGCGGTAAGCAGTTTATCCGCAAGATGGACACCAACCACGGCACGCTGTGCAATGGCCTTAAGTCTATCCCTGCCGAGATTGGTAATCTAAAGAAGTTGCAGTACTTCTTTGTGGCAAATAGTGCTATTGAGAGCCTGCCTGAGGAGATTTCGGAACTTGTATCTTGTACAGATCTGGAGATCTATAACTGTCCGAAACTCACAAAGTTCCCTGTTCAGATTGCAAAACTCCCAGAGCTTGTTTCGCTCAATATTGCCAACAATGCACAGTGGAGCGCTGAGGAGATTTATGCGGGTATGAATGCCCTTGCAACGGGTGCATCAAAGGAGAAGATTCAGATTCTCTATGCTCGTCAGAATAATCTTGAAGAGTTGCCAGAGTCGTTCAACCAGATGACTAAGGTATCTCTGCTTGACCTGGCGTATAACAAGATTTCGAAGATTCATCCGCTGGGTAAGGCTGTGTCGCCAGTGCAGCTATACCTCGACAATAATCTGCTTGAGTCTATGCCTGTAGATGCTGACGGTTACTTCTGTGGCTATGCTGACTCTGAGAACTTCTCGGTTAAGTATAACCGCCTTAAGAAGGTGCCAAATATCTTCTCGGCAAAGAGCAATGTGGTACTGACTTCAGTAGACTTCTCGGGTAATGATATCGACGGCTTTGAGGGCGAGGAGGATGGTACATATCGTGGACTGAATGTAAACACCCTTACACTTGCGCAGAACCCTAAACTGACAAAGTATCCGAAGGCACTTGCCGATACAAACTCTATTGTAGCATATATTATCCTTCGTGGTTGTAATATTGATGAGATTCCTGAGGGTTCGTTTGAGCACGAGAACTCTATCTATATGACCTCGATAGACCTTTCGTATAACAAACTCAAGGATCTTCCACGCGAGATTCACGCCGTGAACCTTCCGTATCTGTATGGTGTAGAGTTGTCGTTCAACTGCTTTGAGCACTTCCCATTTGAACCGTTAGATAGCTTCTATCTGACTGTGTTGGGTATCCGTAGCCAGCGAAATGCAAAGGGAGAGCGCTGCCTCAGAGAGTGGCCACAGGGTGTATTCAACCATACAGGTCTGCGTGGACTCTATCTGGGCTCGAACGACCTGGGTAAGATTGATGATACAATCTCTACGCTTATATACTACCTCGATATATCTGATAATCCGAACATTATCTTTGATGCATCGGATATCTGTTATGCTTGGCAGGCAGGTGCATATTTCCTTATTTATGACAAGTCGCAGACTATTTTGAACTGTGACGCAATGGTTGAGTAGTATGAATAGAGTATTTATATTTTTAGCAGCAGCACTTATCGCTGTAGGGTGTCAGACCGACAAGAGCAATGATGCCTTTACTACAGAGGGGATAGAGTTTGATGTTGAGGCGGCAGGTGGTACCGTATGTCGTACGATCACCTCGTCAAATCGCTGGATTGCCTCGACAGACAATGCTTGGATTACCGTATCTCCGGCAAATGGCCGCGGAACGACAGAGTGCAACTTTATTATTGACTCGGCGCTGACAACTACTGCTCGTAGAGGCGTTGTCCGTATTCAGAACCTCGACACTTGGGAGGAGAAGGAGATTGTTATCAACCAGAGTGGTTTTGACTATACTCTCGAGATTGAGAACGCCGAGGTGTCTCTTGCAAACTATGACCGCCTCGATAGCCGATATTTTGACATTAAGATTAAGTCAAATGTAGATTTCGAGGTTGATATTCCGGATAATGCAGGTTGGCTTAATAGCGAGCGTCATAGCCTCGATCTTAATCGCGGAGCTCGTCCGAGAAGTACTACTGTGCGCTTTAAGTGGGATATAAACACCACTGACCGAGAGCGACTTGCACAGGTTGTCTTCCGTCCGAAGACAGATGTTACCCTTGCGCGTCAGGATTGCCTCAATGTCACGCAGCAGGCGGCAGAGCCGATTATCCCGGATACTCGTGCGGGTGACTCGGTGGCTCTGCTCTCTATCTCGCGTACATTGCAGACGATGTCTGTGTGGGATGCTTCACAGCCGATGACTATGTGGGACAATGTGGTGCTGTGGAATCAGAGTATGGAGGGTTGTACTCCAGACAAAGAGGGCCGAGTGCGTAAGGCAGAGTTCTACTTTTTCAATATCAAGGAGCAGTTGCCTTATGAGGTGCGCTACCTTACTGCAGCAGAGGAGTTATGCTTCTTCGGAAATACAAATACCTTCTTGCTCAGCCTTGAACTTGGAGACGATATTGCAGAGCTGACTCAGCTCAAGCGACTAATACTTGGAAGTTATGGTCTTACATCGCTACCACAGAGTCTCTCGGCGCTGAAGAATCTTGAACATCTTGATGTGGGCTCAAATAACTTCCAGACAGTCCCAGAGGTGCTTACAAAGGAGAATTTTCCTAAGTTGCGTACCCTTATTCTCAACGCAAATCAGCGTAGTGTGGTCTCTGATCTAAGTAATACTATCAGAACAGACCTCGGCGGATTTCTGGACGAGCCAAAGTTTCCTGAGCACCTGCTTAAGTGGGACCTTGACACCCTTGTGCTCTCTGTAAACTATCTGCAGGGTGAGTTGCCATCGTTTGATGATGATGATAGCGTGCCGTACTATACACAGGCAGAGATTGATGCAGTGGATTCACTTCCGCAGATACTTGTTGACCGCCGTATTAAGAAGGTTATGCCGTCGTGCAAGCGTTTTGCGATAAATCACAACCGTTTGTCTGGCAAGCTGCCTGATTGGTTGCTGTATCACCCGGCACTCGACTTGTGGATACCATATAGCCTTGTCTTCCCGCAGGAGGGACGCGATAAGAATGGTACATTTGCCGTTTTTGAGAATGAGCCTGCGAATATGGACTACTATTATCAGGAGTATACAACTAAGGAAAAACCGATGACAGATGAAGAGTAGAATTTTATATATATTAACACTGCTGCTCTTTGTTACAGCGTGTAGCAAGGAGGTGGAGCAGCCTGTAGATGGTAGCGTTGCTCCATATGCCAGCGACGAGATTTTGGTGAAGTTCACCCCTCAGGTGGCAGAGATGATTGTCGCTGCGGGTGTCGATGGTAGCCGCGTAACCCGTACGGGCGAGGTTGAGATTGACGAACTTCTTGAGACTATAGGTACCTGCTCTATTGAGCGCGTATTTGTGGTTGATAGCTCTGCGGAGCAGCGAACAGCCGAGAGCGGCCTTAACCTTTGGTATGTAGTGCGCTTTGACAGCAGTAAGCAGAGTGTCGAGCAGGTGGCAAGCCGCTTTGCTCGTCTTGGTCAGGTGCAGAAGTTTGATGTAAACCGTACAGTCAAGCGTGCCTATACAGGCAAGGCGGTGCCTTTGTCAGAGCAGAAACTCAAGGCAGCAAGTGCATTAGCTACTCGCGCGACAATGAGCGATCCGTTGCTCTCTGAGCAGTGGAACCTTATTAATCGCGGCGATCAGTTTGTCAAGGATGGCGTTGTTAAGTCTGTTAAGGATGCCGATGTGCAGTGTCAGAAGGCGTGGGATCGCTCTACAGGCGATAAGAGCGTTATTGTCGCAGTGCTTGATGAGGGCGTATTTGTCGAGCATCCCGATCTGTTGCCAAACATCTGGGTGAATGAGGGAGAGAGCCTCTACTCAGAGGTGGATGCAGATGGCAATGGCTATAAGGGCGATGTGTATGGCTATAATTTCGTTCATCAGACAGGCAAGATTGTGAGCAACAATGTCTACGATTCTGGTCACGGAACCCACGTGGCAGGTGTTATTGCTGCGGTGAATAATAATGGTATAGGCATCAGCTCTATCGCTGGTGGTGATGGTAGTGTCGATAGCGGTGTGAAGATTATGGTATGCCAGATCTTCTCTGGAAATGTGGCAACAAGCATCCTTTCGACTGTTCGTGCTATTAAGTATGCAGCAGATAATGGTGCTGTAGTACTTCAGTGTAGCTGGGGCTATGTATCACCTTGTGCAAATATCTACGATTGGGGTGAGAGCGGTTTTACCACTAAGGAAGAGTGGATGACAGGCTCACCGCTTGAGCGCGAGGCGCTGGAGTACTTTAGAACCTATGCTGGTGATGCAAATGGCACTATCGAGGGTGGTATTGCTGTCTTTGCGGGCGGTAATGAGAATGCAGCAGCGGCGGGCTATCCGGGTGCAGCAGAGGAGTATATCTCTGTAGCTGCTACAGCGGCAGACTTTACCCCTGCGGTATATACAAACTATGGCCCGGGAACAACACTCTCGGCTCCAGGTGGTGATCAGGACTACTACTACGAGTATGTAGATGATACGCACAACTATGGCGAGGTGGGTTGTATACTCTCGACCCTTCCTTACAATGTATCACCATCGGGTTACGGATATATGGAGGGTACATCTATGGCTTGTCCACACGTATCGGGCGTGGTTGCCCTCGGTATCAGCTATGCAGCAAAGCTTCGTCGCCACTTTAAGGCCTCTGAGCTGCAGCAGCTGCTGATTGATACAACCGTAGATATTGATGGCTATATGACAGGTAAGAAGAGCTATCGTCGTTATGTTGCCGATATTGGTCCTATGCAGCCTATGCAGATAAATATGGCGGACTATCGTGGCGGTATGGGCTCGGGACAGATAAATGCAGAGGCATTTTTGGCAGCTATCGCTGGCGATGCTGGTGCCGATATGGTATTCCCGAATCTCTATATTGCACTCGGCGGTTCGGTGGCTGTAGATCCATCGCGCTACTTTGTGGGTCAGGCTCTTACATATACTGTAACTATTGCCGACACGGCTGTAGCTTCAGTGACTAAGGATGAGAAGTCGAACGCGCTGGTATTCAGCGGCCTGCAGAGTGGTTCGACAACTGCTACCATTAAGGCGTCAAATGGCGCAAGCTTTGAGTTTGGCATAACTGTGCGTCGCGGTGCTAATGATAATGGCTGGTTGTAATGCGTAGTGTATTGCTGCTATTGCTCTCGATGGTTTGCTACTGCTCGGTGGCTCAGATGAGGATTATCCCGCAGGCAAAGCTCGACAGCGTCTCTAATCCTCGCACGGTGGCCTCTGCCCTTATTGTAAAGGAGCAGAGTGTCGACCTTGGTCGCGTGGCTGAGAGTGCTATTACGGAGCGAAGTGTTGAGGTACTAAATAGTGGCAAGAAACCTATTGCATACCATATAAAGAGTAGCTGCCGTTGTCTTACAGCTCGCGGAGGAGTTGTTAAAGGAGGCCAGAAGGGGGCTATTGCCTTTAGCTTTGCGGGCAAGGGCTTTCCTGGGCCGTTTGCCCATAAACTCTTTGTGTATCAGAGTGGAGATAATCCGTCTCTTGTGGCGGTTATTTGCATTAAGGGCTATGTTGTTGCTGATGCAGATAGTAGTGGTGACTATCCATATCATTGTGCAGGATTGCTACTAAGACGACCTTCTGTAGACTTTAAGAGTAGTCGCGTTGAGCGCATAGCTTGTATGAATGGTTCGCAGAGGGCAATAAGAGTGAAAAAAGATGCTCTACTCTCCTCTGCTAACGTGGAGATAAAGAGCGTGCCTGAGGTGTTGCAGCCTGGTGAGCAGGGTGATTTGATGATAACTATTACAGACGGTAGTCGTGAAAATTTAAGATTGTATATCGAGGCAGATGTTGCCCCAAGAAATAGAGAGATAAAGATAGAATAATATGAAACGATATTTAATGATTGTGTTTGCTGCGCTGGCATTGTGCAGCTGCAAGAAAGAGACTGTGCAGACCGAGCAGTTTATTGATGTCACCCCGACAACAATCTCGGGATTGTGGATGGTCGAGAGCTACGACAATGGCAAGTCGCTTGCCGATGGTGCGTTTGTATATATCGACTTTAAGCGTTCTGATTGCAGCTTTACGCTCTATCAGAATGTGGGAAGTATGTATACCCAAACAATGAGGGGTAACTACTTTATTGAGGCTGACCCAGAGCTTGGTGCAGTTATTCGCGGTAACTACGGAACAGAGGACTATAACTACTTCGACTGGTCACACCGCTATATTGTCGAGATGACCTCTTCTCGTATGCGCTGGACCGCTAAGGATGATAGCGATGATGTGACTGTCTATGTTCGCGTAGAGAGTCTGCCAGAGGGAATCTAATCGCGCATTTTTTTGATAGACTAAAAAATAAGCACCGCTTGTGGCGGTGCTTATTTTTTGTCTGTTGTAGAATTACTTCTTAGACTTCTTAGGCTTCTCTGCTACAACCGGAGCAGCAGCCTGAGGCTTCTCATAACCCTTAATCTTTACGAATGGAAGGTTCTTCTCTGCCCACTCAGCAACCTCGAAGAAGCGGTCGCAGCACATAGCGTCGCAACCAAGAGCAGCACCGAGGAAGAAGTCCTCCTTATTGTTACCTGGCCAGAGAGAAACAATCATACCGAGCTTGTGACCCAAACGGATGGTAGAACGAGTAGTGCCGTCCATCTTGCAACCTACGCGCATAATACCCATATTGTAAGCCTCCATAAGAATCTCTGGAGAAGCAGGCTTGCTCTTAAGAAGCATCATCTGTGCATCTGGGTGCAGACGCTTCATAATACGTAGAGCGCGAGTGTCAAATGAGGTGAACAGGTAGAGTGAAGACTCGTGCTTTGTAGGCATAGTCATATCCCACAACTTCTTGCACAGCTCCTCAAGCTTAGCCTCAGTATAGAGCTCAGGGATGGTCTTAATCTCCCACTCAATATACATATTAGGCTTACCGGCAAGGAAGTCTGCAAGCTCCTGGCAGAGTGCAAGGTCGTTGCCACTCTTGGTCTTAATCTTGAGGCACTCCTCAGTAGTAAGATCCTCGGTCTGCTTGTCAACACCGCAAGTACGGTAGAGTGACTCGTCGTGGCTGAGGATAAGGTCGCCAGAGCCTGTCATACGAACATCGGTCTCAAAGCCGCGAGCACCACGAGCGTAAGCCTCGCGGAATGCAAGCATAGTATTCTCATCATACTCAAAACGGCTACCACGGTGTGCAAAGAACTGAACAGTTGGATAGTCCTCAACTCGGCTCTGTGCAGAAGCGAAGTCTGCAGAGAAAACAAGTGCAACAGCAAAAGCTGCAATCTTTAAAAATCTTTTCATCTTTGTTTATTTATTAGGTTAATTAATTTTCTGATGTCAAAGGTATTGCTTTTTATTGGATTTTGCAACTATTCCTCAGGTGCGAACATAGGATCCCAAGCAGGGAGCATAATAGGCTTCTGGTCAAGCATCTTAAGGATGTCGGCAGGCACATACTTACGCTCGGCAACAAGGCGGAACATATACTCATTGAACCACTCATCGGTCATAATTACATTGCCCTTATAGCCACTTGCAGGGCCCCAGCTATTCTCAACCATCCACTTGGTGGTCTTGCCACTATCGTCAACATCGACAGCAATAAGGGTCATCGCGTGTGATGATCCGCTGGCAAAGGTAGATATTCGCTGCTTCTTGTCCATAGGCAGTTTTGTGTTGAAGAGAGACTCGTAATCGAGGTTTGCGATGTCGAGCACACCCTTCTTACGATCGAAGAACTTACCCACATCGCAAGAGAAGTACATAGCTGTATTGTCCTTAATTGAGGCAATAGCCACCTCCTTAATACGCTCGATAGGAAGGTTGATGTAGAGCCAGTTGTCGCCATCGTATGTGTGGCGGTCGTAGTCAATCTCGTATACCTTGCCATACTCGCGTGTAGGGTCGTTCATAAGCATAATGTAGTTTGCCTCCAAATCCTCGCCGATAAACTCGTCATAGAAGCTCTTTGGAGTGTATACCTTGGTCGAAACCTTCTCGCCCTTGCTGTTATAGCGTGTCCACTCAAACTCTGTTGGAGGAACACCAAGACACTTAACAAGGATGCCGTATATCTCGGTTAACATCTCGGTCTTGAGGCTCTGCAACTTGCCCTTCTTTGCTTCGCGGAGGGTCAGAGCATACTGGCGCAACTTGAGCGAGAGAATCATTCGCATATCGCGAGTATTATTGCTCTGATATGTCTCTGGCATAGCTGAGCTTGGCACTGCACCGTACTTGGTAATCAGGTTTGATACACCTGTAAACTGTCCTCCGTCGCCAATAGGATTCTTGAGCAACCAATCAACCTTGCGGTCATCGAGAGGCAGACTGCGAGTGTCGATAATGCCCTGCAAGAAGAGGTTTGACTTCTCGAGCAGGTCGTGGAATGAGAGGTAGTTCTGCGAGAACTCGAAGCCCTTAAGGTCGTGATTTGTAATCATCTTGGCACGCAATACATTCAGACCTGTAAAAAGCCAGCAGCGACCCGATGACCTCTGGTCTGTAATGCCCTTGGTCTTTACCTGATAAGCAAAGTGAGTATCACACATAGCCAGGTTGTCGCCATTTGTGGCAAGGGTAGAGATAGAGGTTGTCGCCAGCGCATTCTTCACGGCACGCTCAGCAGCAGTGCCTTTATATCCACTGCGAATGGTCTCCATCATCTTGGAATCAATGCCACCGCTGTTCTGAGCCACAACGCTTGTTGCAGCAAACAGGCAAAGGGTAAAAAGAATTTTTCTCATATCTGTAATTATTTGATTAGTAACGGTCTAAGGAGTTTTGTCCATCGCTCATAGCCTGCGGCATTGAGGTGGAGTCTGTCTTTCAAAAATAGGGAGGAGTCTATCTGTCCATCCTCGGTAAGTAGCGGTGTGCAGGTGTCTACAAATATCACCTGATCGCTCTTTGCAGCATACTCTCTGATTAGCGCGTTGTACATCGCCTGACGGTCACGAATAGCCTCGCGACGCTTGCAATGCTTCATAGCAAGGAAGTAGACGGGCACGCCTGGATAGTCCTTGTCAAGTCGGTCAAAGAGCATCCGCACAAGGTCAAACAACTCGCCTACAGGGATATCAATCTCGGGCTTGGTTCTCAGGTCATTGTCGCAGTAGAAGACAAACGCCTTAGGACGATAGTGCGCCATAACGGTAGGGTAGTTGTAGTGCAAATCTCGCAGCGTAGCACCGCCATAGCCGCGGTTGACTACGGTAAGTGGTGCCATATCCTCCTTTAGAGTACTCCAAAGGCGTATTGACGAACTGCCAAAGAACATCACATCGCACTCGGCTGGCTCAACGGCTGCACGCTCCTTGATTGCCTTGATGTCCTTATCCTCATAGCGGAGAATCCACTTCATATCGCACTCCTTGCGGATAGAAATAGTACCATCGATAATGTATTTATCGGCACTATCCTGCACGGCCGACTTAGTAGCACAACCTGATATAAATAGGGCTAAAAGTAGAATAAATAGTATCTTCATAGCACACTTGTTTTTACAAAGATACTATTTTTATTGCTAAGAAACAAAAAGTTTGTATATTTGTATACAAAATCCTATAACTATGAACACTTCAGTACTACTCTTGGCATCGCTGTTTGACCAGCGCGGAGGCTGGACCGATGACCGCCAATTTTTTGACCTTATAGGTTCAACCTGCCTGCTTGCACACGGCTTGGGTATTCCTGTTGCCGATGCAAAGACGACCTTTACCATTGCCGAGGCGGGTAGCTATAATATATTTGTCCGCACTCGCAATTGGACAGCATATTGGTCTGCAGCTCCGACACCCGGAATTTTCGAGGTGTTTGTCGATGGTGTGAGTGTCGGCGTTTTTGGTAATGAGAACACTGAGTGGCATTGGCAGAAGGGTCTTAAAATAGAACTTGCTGCAGGTGAGCATAGTGTTGTGGTTCACGACCTTACGGGCTTTGATGGTCGCTTTGATGCGGTGCTTATCACTCAAGAGGATAAGGCTCCGAAGAGCGACTTGCAGAGCTATAAAACGCTTCGTAAACGACTGCTTGGCCTGCCATCAACGCCAAAGAGTGCAGGGTCGTATGACTTTGTTGTTGTCGGTGGTGGTGTGGCTGGTATGTGTGCTGCGATAGCTGCTGCTCGTACGGGTTCGCGCGTGGCTCTTATTCAGGATCGCAAGGTGCTGGGAGGTAATAACTCATCTGAGATTCGTGTAGGTCTGGGTGGTCGTCTCAATGTGGGATTGTATCCGTCGCTGGGCTATCTGCTCAACGAGTTTGCGCCTGTCACTAAGGGTAATGCACGCCCTGCAGAGATATATGAGGATGATAAAAAGCTCGCTGCCGTGCTTGCTGAAAAGCGTATAACCCTCTTTATGGGCTATCGTGTGACAGCAGTATCTAAGGAGGGTGATAGAATCAAATCTGTTGTGGCTACCGATGTTATCAACCATAACCAAATCCGCGTCAAGGGTCGTCTATTTGCTGACTGTACGGGTGATGCTGTTCTCGGTGTGCTTGCCGGTGCAGAGTGGAGTATGGGTCGTGAGGCGCAGAGTAAGTATGGAGAGGCCTCGGCTCCTGAGACAGCAGATGGTATGACTATGGGTGCTTCGCTGCAGTGGTACTGCCTTGAGGATGACTCTTTGCGACCATTCCCAGATATTGATTGGGGACTTAAAATTGATAGCCGTAGCGTGCAGGTCGTACGCCGCGGTCAGTGGTATTGGGAGGTAGGTATGCGAGATGACCAAATAGCTGATGCTGAGCGCATTCGCGACTATGGAATGTATGTTGCATACTCTAATTGGGCATACCTCAAAAACCACTATGAGAAGCGTGAGGACTATGCTAATAGCTACTTAGGTTGGGTTAGCTGCGTGGCTGGTAAGCGTGAGTCACGACGCCTTATGGGCGAGTTTGTTCTGCGCGAGCAAGACCTTAAAAATAATGTCATCTACCCTGATGGCTCAGCGTCAACATCTTGGTATATTGACCAGCACTATCCAGATCCTGAGAACTCGCTGCTCTTCCCTGGTCAGGAGTACCTCTCGTGCGGTCACCTCGACCCTATGGGATTCTATCCGATTCCGTACCGCTGTTTCTACTCAAAGGATATTCCAAATATGTTTATGGCAGGTCGAAATATCTCTGTCAGCCATATCGCTCTGGGCACTGTTCGCGTTATGCGTACCACCGCAATGATGGGTGAGGTCGTGGGCCTTGCCGCTACCATCTGCCGCCGTCGCAAAGCCCTCCCTCGAGATGTCTATTATACTCACCTTGAGGAACTTAAGTCGATGATGCGCAAGAGCGTTGGTCGTACCGATGTGCCTTATACTCAAATCTACACCTTGATTGATACCACCGCTGCGCGTAGCGAAGACTGCTAATTTTGGGGTGATAGTAGGACATCTACCTCCGCTAACAAAAATGGCAACAATGGCTGTACCTTGTGTACTATCCATCGTTGCCATTTTTTTGTCGAGTGTTACATTTGTCCTCTCGCTACAAATTCTGATGAAAATTGGTGGTTTTTAGAGAAAAAGTTGTATATTTGTAGTATGAAAATTTGCAACAGCTATAATCCGTTTTGTTATTCTGATAGTCAGCTTAAGGGTTTGGCTATTGTAGGGTGTGCCGTTCCCCCCCCCGCAAAATAGTGTTGATTATCAGCTGATTAGCTTGTATTATTATGCAACTATGGCATTGCTGCTTGGCGCATATTGCGCCTTGGGGTGGTGCCATTCTTATATTTAAACACTAACCATTTAAACACTTTAGGTTATGAACAACTATTCTAATTCAGCCATTAAGTATTCGCGTAGGATTTGCGTTCACTTTAGGTATCTTGCGACAATTTGTCTTTTATTTCTCGTCTTTACAACCGCTTGCGGGCAGTCGGCGGCAAGTAAAGTAGCAGATGGTGCTGAGAAAATTTTGCCACAGGGTGCCATTGCGTTCGATTACGACCGCCACCTCTATTTTAATGTGGTTATTCGCGACTCTATCCCTGCTCGAATGATATTTGATACGGGCAACACCTCCCTTATGCTTGACTCAGTATTCTATGCTGCCCACTTCGCTAAGCAGAATACATTGCGCAAGGCGATGTTGCGCGGTGCGGGTTCAAGTATTCAGATGTCTAATGTTGATGCAGGTAATTGGAACTATAGTGTTGGTAATAAGGCTGGTAGCGAGAGGATGGCAGTAGTTCTTAACCTTCGCAAAATCTTGGGTAGTGGTGTTGATGGAATGTTTGGAATGGCATTTACTCGTAACAGCAAGGTTGAGTTTAACTATGCCGATGAGTATATGCGTTTTCTGTCGACAGAGACAGCTATGGATGGCTATGTTTGCATCGATTGCAAGTGGTTAGATGATAGTCAAAGTCGAATGCTTATGCCTGCAAAATTGACCATTGGTAACCAGGTGCGCGAAGGGTTGTTCTTGGTAGATTTGGGCGCATCGGGCACTATGGCTCTAAATAGCGGAACGCTTGCCAAAATGGGCGTGCAGAGTCAGGTTGTTTCTGCCAAAAAGATGGTTTATAATGTGGGCGGTGTAGGAGGTTCTCGCACAGACTATCTATTTGATTTAGAGTCTGTTGAGCTTGGTGGATTTGTTGTTCAAGACATTGAGTCGTCATACTCGGCAAATACACAAGGTGCGATGGCAAGCAGTAAGTATGATGGTATTGTCGGTAACGCTCTGCTGGCGCGATTTGATGTGATTTTTGACTTTGCGGAGTGTAAAATTTACCTGCGACCAAATAGAAATTTTAACGCCTCTAAGCAGACAAATTTTGGTGTGGTGCTCACACCTCAAAACGACTGCTGGGTTGTTAATGGTCTTATAGAGGGCGGAAAGGCCTATAATGCAGGTCTGCGAAGAGGAGATATAGTGTTGACTATCAATAATCTATCGCCACAGCAGATGGATAAAGAGATGTTCAACTCACTATGCAGTTGGGATGTGGTGGTAAAGCGCGGAGCAGAGGCTGTTTCGCTGCATATCGAACGCGAGTAGTGCCGGTTTGGAGGCGTTGAGATTTGTGATTTCATAAATTTTTACTATTTTTGCCGTTTGCAGGCGTGTGCATATACGCGCGTGCGAGTTTTGAGTATGCTTGAGAAGTTAGCAAAACAGACGGCAATTTATGGTATCAGTACCATTCTGGGCAGGTTTTTGAGTTATCTGCTCACGCCTTTCTATACCCGTATTTTTGGTGTCGAGACATACGGAATTATCACAGATGTATATGCGTTGATTCCGTTTGCTTTGGTGTTGCTCATCCTCGGTATGGAGAGCAGTTACTTCCGCTTTACGGCTAAGGCCGAGGCGGCGGGGGGCGATGTTGCAGCGGCAAAGAAGAGCATCTTTACCACAATGTGGGGCATTACCACCTTGGCGGCAGCGGTGTTCTTTGCTGTTGTGGCTATATTCTCGGGCAGCGTATCGCAGATGATGGGTCAGGCTTATGTGGCAAACCCTGAGTATGTGGTTATTGTTGCGGCCATTGTATTTTTCGATGTTGCAAGTGCAATTCCATTTGCGCGCCTGCGTGAGAGTGGCCAGGCGATGAAGTATGTGGGCTTCAAGCTGGCCAATATAGTTATGCAGGTGGGCTTCGCGGTCCTATTCTGGGCTGTGGGCCTGTTTGAGACTGAGTTTGGTGTGGGCTGGGCATTTGTTGCCAACCTGCTGGCAAGTATGGTTACCGCTGTGAGCGTAGTGCTCTCGGGTAAGGCTATGCCTAAGATTCATTGGGCGTTGTTGGGTGCTATATTTGCATACTCAATGCCATTGTTGCTATCATCTATTGCTGGCACAGCGGGTGAATTTATCGATCGCCAACTTATCAAGTACCTTGTGCCTGAGGGTGCGATGGCACAGCTTGGAATTTATGGCGCGATAACCAAGATTGCCGTGGTGATGACGCTCTTTACCCAGATGTATCGCCTTGCTGCCGAGCCGTTTTTCCTCTCCAACTTCAAGAAGGAGGAGTTTGTGCAGACCAATGCTGCGGCGATGAAGTATTATATGCTCGCCTCTATGGTCATCTTCTTGGGCATTGCCCTCTATCGCGACATATTCGCCCTGATTGTGGGTAGTGACTTCCGTCAGGGTATATTTATCCTTCCGATAGTGCTCGGTGCCAATGTGCTCAGTGGCGTGTGGCTCAACCTCTCGTTCTGGTATAAGCGCGAGGAGAAGACTGCCTATGCGCTGTGGATAACTCTCTCAGGACTTGCTGCGAGTGTTATAGCCGGCTGGCTGCTCATCCCTAAGTTTGGATACTATGGTGCTGCGTGGTGCCGTTTTATTGCCGAGGTGGTGATGGTTGCCGTGAGCATTACGCTCAATAGAATACATTTCCCTACGCCATATGACTTTAAGCGCATAGCCGAGTATGTGGTCGTTGCGCTGGCAGTTTTCTTTGTTGCCGAGGCTGTGGCAGGCGATGGAATGGTTGTTAAGTATGCGATAAACTCTCTGCTCTTTGTGCTCTATCTGGCATATGCCGTTTGGCGTGAGAAGATAGATGTTGTGGGGCTTATAAAATCAGTTTTGAGACGATGAGGTTTGCAGATATTATAGGACAGGAGGAACTTAAGAGACACTTGGCTCATAGCGTTGATAACGGTCGAATCAGCCACGCACAGCTCTTTAGCGGTGTTGCGGGTGCAGGTACGCTGCCACTTGCTGTAGCCTATGTGCAGTATATACATTGCCACAATCGCCAAAATGGAGATAGCTGTGGTGTATGCCCTTCGTGCTGCCAGATTGCGCGGCTCTCGCACCCTGATGTACACTTTGTCTTCCCTGTGAACAAGCAGGGTAAGAAGAGTGGTGAGGTGGTGCTCAGCTCGACTCGCGAGTTTGTGGATAAGTGGCGCGAGGTATTTACCGCTACAGATGGATACTTCTCGCCTCAGCAGTGGTTTGATGCTCTTAATCTTGGCAAGACTCTTAAGGGTGTGATTACAGCTAAGGAGTCGGAGGAGATTATCCGCCGCTTGGGATTTAAGAGCTTTGAGAGTGAGTACAAGACTATGCTCATATGGCTGCCAGAGACTATGAATGAGGAGGCGGCAAACCGCATTCTCAAGATTCTTGAGGAGCCGTGGAATAAGACAATCTTTATCCTTATCTCTGAGCGACCTGATCGACTGCTTAAGACCATCATCTCGCGTACTCAGGAGGTTGCAGTGCCAAGGCTCAAGGTTGAGGATCTGCTGCCGATAGCTCTTAAGAACGAGACTGATAGCGTTAAGGCGCAGAATATTGCCCGTCTGGCGTGTGGTGATATTGTTGAGCTTCGTCGTCTGTTGGGTCAGAGTGATAATGAGGCTTCGCGCGAGAATTTTGAGGCCTTCTGCTCGGTGATGCGTCTGAGTTATAATGATAAGCACCTGGAGCTTATGAATTGGGCCGATGATGTGGCGCAGTGGTCTCGCGAGCGACAGAAGGGTATGCTTATAGACTTCAGCCGTCTGTTGCGTGAGGCTTATATGATTCACGCGGGCGTAGGTCAGGTGAGCTATCTTTGGGGTGAGGAGGCTTCGTTCTGCAAGAAGTTTGCTCCGTTTATCGGTAGTCAGAATATTGAGCCTATACTCGAGCAGATTGAGAGTGCTATGCGACAGATTAACCAAAATGGCAATCCGCGAATTGTATTTACCCACTTCGCCCTTGCTGTAAGTAAATATATCAAGCGACTCTAATGGTGGATTGTGTAATTCTTGGAGGTGGCAATATCGGCGATGCTAAAGAGAGGCTGGCCTGTGCCGAGGAGATTATTGCAGCGCGCATAGGTGCTGTGGTCTCTCGCTCAGAGTGGTATACAACAGAGGCGTGGGGCTTTGAGAGTAGCTGTAGCTTTACCAACATCGCGTGGGTGGTGCGTACGGAGCTTGCGGCAGAGAGTGTACTCGAGAACTTGCTGGCAATAGAGGTCGAGCTTGGCAGAGATCGCAAGTGTGAGTACTGCGACAAGGTGCTTAACCGACAGAGCTATGCCAATAGGATGATAGACCTGGATATACTGCTCTATGGTAGTCAGGTTGTGGTAACGCCTCATCTGCAAGTGCCACACCCAAGGCTCTTGGAGCGTGAGTTCGCGATTGTTCCTATGTGCGATGCGCTGGGAATAAGTACAGAAGAGGGAAGAGAAATGGTCATAAATGTTGTGAAAAATGAGATATAAAATAGCTATACTTGCAGTGGTGGTGATGTTAGCAACCTCCTGCTTTAAAAAGACAACAAAGGACACCAATCTGATTATCAAGACCCTAATTCAGGAGAAGTCGGGTGGCGAAAATCTGTTGGCAACAGATACATATGCCTATGCCGTGTATACAGGCACAGATAAGTGGATGGTTGCAAACTATGACGATGCGGTAAATCGTATTGTTACCGACTCGTTAGGCGTGGAGAAGATTACCGTGCCTGATGTGGAGGGTGTGCCATACGACCTTGAGCAGGATGATAATTACTACCTCTCCCTGCCACTCAATGAGTCGCCAGCTCTGGTGGTGCTTGTGGCTCCGTCTGTGAGGATGTATGCTACGCTGTTCAAGTATCTCAATGTTGATAATATGCACCAGACATATATGACCTTACTGCTCCACTCGTGGAAGAAGGATCCTTATACCGAGGGTACAGTGCAGAAGGGTGGCGTATGGAACATAGTTCCGCCGACCCCGGAGCCAACTCCGACTCCAAATCCTGAGGAGCAGACACCAGAAACGGATAATAATAGCGATAGTGAGAATGAAAAATAGTACTCTGATACTCAAAGTGGCAGTGGCACTACTCTTCTTGGGGGCGTTTATGACCCGCTGTGCCAATATTATGAGTCCCGATGGCGGCCCTAAGGACTCGTTACCACCTGTAATTACCAATATTACCCCAGGCAACTTCGCCACCAACTTTACAGAGAAGAAGATATACATCGAGTTTGACGAGTATGTCCAGATTAAGGATCAGAATAAGGAGATGTTTACCTCTCCGCAGATGAAGAAGATGCCTCTTTTGACCACTCGAGGCAGAGGTATTGTCATCACCATCCGCGACACGCTCAAGGAGAACACCACTTATGCCATAGATTTGGGTAGTGCTATTCGCGACAATAACGAGGGCAATCCGCTCAATGCTATGCGCTATGTATTCTCTACGGGTAGTACTATCGACTCGCTTATCTGTTCGGGATATACTGCAGACTCGTATAAGGCAGACTCTGTGAGCCGTACATTCTTGTGGTTCTATATTGTTGATTCGCTGCCTGATACACCGGATTACGACTCGACAATCTTTAATCGCAAGCCTGATGTTATTGCTCGTGCGCAGAATAACGGAATCTTCATTGCGCAGAACCTTAAGCCTGTAAAGTACCGCATCTATGCTATTGGTGACAAGAATGACAACCAGATATATGAGCCGGGAACAGACCTTGTAGGTATACTCGACTCTACATACAACCCTGCAGAGTTGCCTCCGTTTGCGATATGGTTTGACTCGCTCCGACGCTATCCGTCGGCAGAGCCACAGCTCTACTTCCGTATGTTTACAGACAAGACCTTCAAGGCTCAGCGACTTGTTGAGGCTCAGCGACCAGATCGTAAGCAGATAGTACTCTACTTCAATACCGCTCTGCCGCAGATTGACTCGCTACGTCTGGACTCTATCCCGTCTGATAAGCTAATATTTGACCCTCGCACAAAGGGTAAGGATACACTCAATGTATGGCTCAATGTACCTGAGGAGTCACTGCCGGATACTATCAAGGGCAATATCACCTACTACAAGCACGACTCTGTGCGCAACCTTGTGCAGACCACCGAGCCTATAAAGGTGGCTTGGAAGCTTGTTGAGAGTAAGGATGAGCAGAAGGCGCGTGAGAAGGAGGAGAAGGAGCGCAAGCAGGCCGAGGCTGAGGGCAGAGAGTATACTCCGCCAAAGAAGCAGAATCCGTTTAAGTTCAAAAGCAGTGCCTCAAACGAGATTAACCCTGAGCAGGGCTTTGATATTACTGTCGACTATCCGCTTATCGCGTTTGACTCTGCGGCAGTTAAGCTCTATAAGGTTGAGGGCGAGGGCAATAATAGTACCGAGAGTGAGGTTGAGCACCACTTTGTGCGCGATACACTCAATATTGGTCGCTACTTCGTGCGAGCTAAGTGGGAGAGCAACACCAAGTATCGCTTCTATATCCCTAAGGAGAGTATGACCGATATTATGGGCTATAAGAATGACTCTATCAGCAATTCGTTTGCCACATACAACCCAGAGAAGTACTCTAAGATTGTGCTTACTGTAAGTGGCGAGGAGGGCAAGGAGTATATAATCCAGCAGACCGATAACTCGGGCAAGACTCAGCAGGAGATTAAGGGCATTAAGAGTGGTAAGCATACCATTAACTTTGTCTCTCCGGGTGAGATCCGTATCCGTATTATTGAAGATACAAACGGCAATGGTATTTGGGATGCGGGTAATGTGGTTGAACGCCTGCAGCCTGAGCGTGCCGAGATGTTTATCAACGCCGAGGGTGAGGATCTGTTTGCCACAAAGGCTAATTGGGATATTGAGATAGATGTAGATATGAGCAAGGTGTTCAAGCCTATGACTATGGAGAATCTTGTCCAGATGCTTGATGATAAGGAGGCTTCGCGTATCAAGAAGCTCTCTGAGGAGTGGGTAAAGAAGCAGCACGAGCTCAATCAGAATAATAACAACGGTCAGAGTGGCACCGGTATGGGTGGTATGATGGGCGGTATGGGCGGTATGATGGGTGGTCTTGGTGGACTGACCGGTAGCAGCTCGGGAGGTAGCTCAGGTAGATTGTTCTAATTGATGTGATTATGAAAAAGATTGTAAAGATAGCATTTGTAACTATAGCAGCCCTTGTGGTGGGTGTTACTACTATAAGGGCACAGCACGTGGTGGCAGTAACGACGGGTTGCGGTATGGCAACATCGCGTCTCTATCCTGCGCAGGAGACTCGCCCAATTTGGGGAACGTGGCAGGCTGGTGTGTCGTGGCGTTACTACTCCCTGCCTCGCTTTGTGGGTGGTATCGGTATTGACTTGGATTGGATGCAGCGCGGATTTTCATATGCTCCATATGCGTCTATATATGAAGATAAGAAGGACTATAAGTACTATCGTCGCAATGTCAACTCGTTGATACTACCGATAGTTTGGCAGCCGCACTTCTATCTGTTTAAGAACCATCTGAGAATATATCTTGAGGCGGCACCGACATTCTCGGTTAACTTTGCCTCTACCTTTGAGAACCGTGAGCCATATACCTTCGGCTCGCTTAATGGTCAGGGACTTGAGGTGGTTAGCGGTAAGTATCATATGCGCACCGAGCGTGATAATCGCTTCGGCTTTGGCCTTGCAGGTGGTGGTGGATTTGATATTCTGGTGAAACAGGTGGAGTTTGGTGTAAGGGCGCGCTATGACTTTGGCTTCTCAGATATCATTAAGAACAGAAATAAGTACTATGACAACGGACTCGATCAGAAGAATTATCCTGGCGAGAATCCATTCTGGTACTCGCCGCTGCGTTCACCGCTTGATAACTTGACAATAAGTCTGCGCATAGGTTTCAGATTTAACAAGGAGGGCTTTACCGAGTGGTTCCATAAGCCTGCAAAGAGAGAAAAAAAAGAGGTAATTAAATTCGCATTATAATGGAAAATACAAACACAAGACAGCAAAAGATTGCAAAGCAGATTCAGCGTGACATAGCCGAGATTATCCAGAAGGAGTACTCGGCAACCCTTCGCGGAATACTTGTCACAGTGACTACTGTGCGCGTATCGGTAGACCTCGCATATGCGAAGATATATGTGAGCATCTTCCCATTTGATAAGGCTGAGGCTACACTGCAGTTCCTTACAGAGCAGAGCCGTGCTATCCGCGGAGTGCTGGGTAATCGAATGAGAAATCAGGTTAAGTCTATCCCTGAGCTTCAGTTCTTTATCGATGACTCGTTGGAGTATATCGAGAATATCGACAATCTGCTTAGTAAGGATCAGAAGTAGAGACTGTTGCTATGCAGTGGTTTTTTGCCCTCAGATACCTTATCTCGCGCTCATCACACTCGGTAATTAACATTATCGCGGGCGTGAGTCTTGTCTCTGTGGCAATACCTGTGGCTGCAATGGTTATTCTGCTGTCGGTATTCAACGGCTTTGAGGGTATAGTCAAGGGACTATATGCTCAGACGGATGCCGATATTGAGATTGCTAACTTTGGGGGTCGTAGTGAGGCGTTTAGGTGCGCAGTATTGTCGGTTGAGGGCGTTCAGGCAGCGTCATTTGTTGTTGAGGGACAGGCTCTTGCAGCGACAGATGATCGTGAGCTGGCCATAGATGTTCGCGGTGCGGATAGCTGCTATTTCGATGTTCTGCCAATAGATGCCAACAGCTTGCAGGGTAAGAGCCTGCTGACACTTGGTGAGATTGACTATGCCATTCTTACCAAAGATGTCTCACAGATGTTGGGCATATATACTACTGTGACCTCTCGAGTGACGCTTAACTCGCTTGGTGGAGGAGAGGTTGGCTCGCTGATGCCTCTCTATGGAGTAAGGCAGTGCAGACTGCATATTGGAGGAATAGTCCGCTCGTCGCAGCAGCAGAAGGGACAGATGCTTATCTCTCTGCGAGCAGCCGAGGGTCTATTTGGGGACGGGCGTTGCAAGTTGGTTTTACGCTGCTCAGACGATGCTGCTCAGGTGAAGTCTCGTTTGCAAGAGATTGTGCCAGAGAGCGTTACTGTTACCACCAGAGCAGAAAAGAACTCTGTCTTCTACCAGATTATGCGATATGAGAAGTGGGCGGTCTTTTTTGTGGCACTGCTGGTGCTTATTATTGCGTCGCTGTCGATTATCGGCACGGTGATTATGCTTATTGTCGAGAAGCGTAGTCAGCAGCAGACGCTCCTTGCAATGGGTGCTGATAGTGCATTTATACGAGGTATATTTGTGCGTGAAGGTCTGCTAATATCGGGCATCGGAGGTCTTGTTGGTCTTGTAATTGGCGTTGCGCTGGTGCTGGTGCAGCAGATTTTTGGTGTGATAAAGATGCCGTCTGCAAATTTTGTTGTAGATAGTTACCCTGTAGAGTTGCAGGGTGTAGATATTGTTGCTGTGTTTATAACCTTTGTCGCGATTGCGTGGGTGGTCTCGCAGGTGGCGGCAAATAGTATGATAAAAAAGAGATGAAAAGATTGATTCTGTCGCTGACCCTTATTCTGTTACTTGTGGGTTGCGCTCGCAGGAAGGAGATTGATGATAAGACACTCGCTATGATTTTTCGCGATGCTTATCTGACTAATGCCTATTTGGGTGTAGAGTATATGAATATAGACTCTATACAGATATATGAGCCGATTCTTAAGAGTTATGGTTTTAAGCCTGAGGATCTGAGATATACTATCGGTAACTTCTCACGCCGTAAGAGTGCGCAGCTGGGTCGTGTGCTTAAGGATGCCGAGGAGCAGATTGCGCAGATGGCTACTATCTATGACAAGCAGGTGGTTATCCTCGATACTATCAAGAATGTGGCAGTGCGCCGTATGAAGCGTACGGTATACTCCGACTCGTTGGTGGTAATTAAGAGAATGAATGACTCAACAAAGCTGAATTTGGTGGTGGAGCCTCTACAGCCGGGAATGTACTCTGTGCGATACAAATATATATATAAGGAGCCGGAGCAAAAGGGTAAGAAGAGAGCATCTCAAGGCTCATCTATTGATCGTACTATGCGAGGCGCGCTGTATGTTGAGACCCATAGCGGCAGCCGCCGAAATAACTATTCGTATAATCTGCGAGCAGAGGAGAATATGCGCCGTACTATTACCACCGATACGGCTGCAAGTAGGTTGGTGATAACATTTGCAAAGCCTGCCGATGCGCGATATAAGCCTCGTAAGATTGATCTTGAGGTGTCAGATATCGAGATTATCTACACTCCGGATGATAAGATGGCTGTAGACTCGCTGTTTAAAAAGTATATTGATATAAAGATCTTCGATGACTCTTTCTTCATCACACCGACAGATAGCCTCGCACTACCTGCTGACACCACAAGGGTTTTATAAAAATCCGCTGCTTACGGTAGATACTGCCACAGGCGATATTGTGGCTCTCGAACAGTATGGCTCTGCGCTTGATAGCCTTGCAGGGGTGGAGTTTTATTCGGGTATCCTCTGTCGAGGATTTGTTAATGCCCACTGCCATAGCGAGTTATCATATCTACGCGGTTGTATAGAACCAAATGGCGGTTATGCTGCCTTTGCAGCCTCAATGGCGGCTGTGCGTAATAATTATACGCAGAGTAGTCGTAAGGAGGCGTGGATTGCGGCAGATAACTATATGTGGGAGCAGGGTATAGATGTTGTTGCCGATATTGTCAACGATAGCAGCTCGTTTGAGTGTAAGGGAGATAGTCGAATTTGCTATCGCTCTTTTGCTGAGGTTTTTGGACTGAAGAAGAGTAATATCGAGCAGTGTCGAGCATTGGTTGCAATGCCCGATACGACACTTACACCACACTCTGTATATTCTATCCAACAGGCTGATTTTCAGGATGTTTGTAACTCGTCGCCATCGGTGCTGACCATCCACTTTAAGGAGTCGGAGGCCGAAGAGCAACTCTTTGAGGGGCGAGGTTCGCTTGCCGAGTGGTATAAGGTGGCGGGCTTTGAGTGCGACTTTTTGAGCTATGGCTCACCGGCAAAGCGACTTGTTGCCAGCGTGCCTGCTAACCAGAGCGTTATGCTTGTCCATAATAGCTATGTGACTCAGCAGGATATAGATATTATTATGTCCCATTTTACCGCGCCTGTATATTGGGTACTTTGCCCTCGTTCAAATCGCTATATCTCAGGTACTATTACAGATGTTGTGCATCTGTTGGATAAAAATGGACTGAATATATGTATCGGTACCGATTCGCTTGCCTCAAATAGCTCTCTGTCGATTATTGAGGAACTGAAGTGTTTTGCCGATATGCCGCTTGAGAAGTTGCTTACTTGGGCAGTTTACAATGGTGCAGCGGCACTTGGCGTAGAGCCTAAAGGGCTTATTAATATTGTTGGTGCTGACCTTGATAATATGTCACTTACAGCCCAAACAAGGGTAAAAAGAGTCCTATAATGTGCTGATTGTTTAAAAAATACTGATTTTTCAATAAAAAAACATACTATTTTGTCAAATTCTGTGTTGATTTAAAAAATATGTGTTATCTTTGTGAACAGAATAACTTTTAATTAATATTATAGTAAACTATGAAGAAATTATTCACACTGATCGCAGTATTGGCAGTAGCTCTTACTCTGTCAAGCTGTAACTGCTTCAAGAAGATGGCTAAGGATCCTTCAGCTATCAAGGTAAGCTGCACACCAGAGGTTCTGGTACTTAACAATGGCAAGATCGTTGCAGACATCTCTGCTACTATCCCTGCTGATTACTTCAACAAGAAGGCTGCTCTTAAGGTAACTCCTGTTCTCTTCTTCGAGGGCGGTGCTGTTGCAGGTGAGACTCTCCTCCTTCAGGGCGAGAAGGTTGCTTCTAACGGTATGGTTGTAAAGTCTGGCGAGTCTATGTCTATCAACCGTCGCGTAGAGTTCGACTACCAGCCAGCTATGGAGAACTCAGTTCTCAAGCTTTTGGTTGAGGTTAAGTGCAAGAGCGGTAAGTGCAAGGAGTTCACACTCATCAACGCTAACGACGGTGCTATCCTTAACAAGGAGCAGCTCGCTGTTTTGGCTGCTAACGATGAGGCTGCTTATGCTCTTAAGAACGAGTGCGGTCTGCAGATCGCTGTAGGTGTCAACACACTTCAGAAGGATCTCAACTTTGCTATCGCAATGGTTCCTGAGGCTAACAACTACCGCAATGTTACTACTACAGTTGTAACTGCTGACCTGATCTACAAGATCAACTCTTCACGCCTTGCTAAGAAGGCTGTTGCTACTGATGAGGTTGCTGCTCTTAAGGCTTCTGTAGAGAGCCACTTGAACAACGATCGCGCTGCTCAGACAGTTTATGTAAACGGTTATGCATCTCCAGATGGTCCTGAGAAGTTCAACGACAAGCTCGCTGGCAAGCGTAGCCAGAGCGGTCTTAAGGCTGTTCAGGAGCTCCTTAAGGAGAGCGGTCTGAATATCGATGCTGCTGCATACGGTGAGGACTGGGATGGTTTCCGTGCTGCTGTTGCTGCTTCTGACATCCAGGATAAGGACCTGATTCTCCAGGTTTTGAGCATGTACTCTTCTGCTGCAGAGCGTGAGAAGGAGATTAAGAATCTTGCAAGCGTATTCAGCGCACTTAAGACTGAGATTCTCCCACAGCTCCGTCGTGCTCAGATTGTAAACTCTATCGATCTTACAGGTAAGACTGACGCTGAGATGGTTGCTCTTATCAACGAGGGTCGCGTTGCAGAGCTTTCACTCGAGGAGCTTCTCCACATTGCTGAGGCTCAGCCATCTGTAGCTGAGGCTGCTCTCAAGGCTGCTTCTGAGAAGTATGGCGACGCTCGCGCATACAACAACTTGGCAATCGTTCAGGCTAACGCTGGTAACTATGAGGCTGCTCTCGCATCACTCGATAGCGCAGCTAAGGCTGGTAGCAAGTCTGCTGAGCTCAACAACAACTACGCTCTTGTATACCTCGCAATGGGTGAGACTGACAAGGCTGCTGAGTACTCTAAGGGTGCTAACGCTGAGGTTAAGGCTCTTACCGCTGCTGCTCAGGGTGACTACACCGCTGCAGTAAACGGTCTCGAGGGTTACAACGCTGCTATCGCTCAGATTCAGGATGGTAACCTCGCAGCTGCTAAGAACAGCATCAATGCTGATCAGAGCGCAGAGGCTGACTATCTCCGTGCAGTTATCGCTGCTAAGGAGGGTAATGTATCAGCAGGTAAGGCTGCTCTTCAGAGCGCAGTAGAGAAGAATCCTTCTCTGGCTAAGAAGGCTGCTAAGGATGTAAACCTCGCTGCTCTTCGTTAATTAGATTAACAGTTAGTGATATGTGGAGGGTGCAAATTGCACTCTCCACTTTTTTGTGCAAAAAAAATATGGTAGCATCGGCTACCATATTTTTTAGTTTTTAAGTGATATGACCGCCTTTATAGATAACACCTCGACGATATCTTTGTCGTATATCGTTATTGGATCGTATCGCTCAGTATTGCTGGCACATAGAGCCCATTTAGCATCATCCTCGCAGACTCTGACTCGTCGGAGGGTGGAGATTGTCGAAGTGCGAATGGCATAGATATTTCCAGGGATTATTGCACTCTTTTTAATGCGTTTGAGTACAAGTACAGAGCCGTGCTCAATCTCGGGTGACATATCGTTGTCCATATACTGAATAGCCAGATCAAACTCGGTCAGAAATGGAAGATATAGGTACGACTCGGGATCGTAGTTGTAGATGGTTTCAAGCTGCGAGATGGTACTCTTGTAGTATGGGATATAGCCATTTTCGCGAGAAGGAGAGTCGTAAATGGCTCCTTGTCCTGTGAGAAGCCACGAGAGACTGTACTCGGGAAAGGCTTTGACAATAGCCTCGGCAACAGCCTGCGAAATGCCGATATGTCCCTGCTTGATTTGGTAGAGCGACTGACTACGACTCATACCAATTGCTGTGGCAAATGAGTTTATGCTCATGCCCGCATTCTTGATAACAAACTCTAATCTTAACCAAGGTCTGTCTCCATTCATAGCTCTATGTTTTTTGTATAATGTGTTGTAAATCTATAATTTAGCTATCTGCTTGCGTTTGCTTGAACGATACGCTCGCGGCGTTGTTTTGAAGTGAAGTTTGAATAGTCTTATGTAGTGTGAGGTGTCGATAAATCCGCACTTGATGGCTATCTCGGATACTTGATTATTGGTAGCCAGCAGTAGCGGTATAGATATGTTCAATCTATGCTCGACGATCCACTTGTGGGGCGTGGTGGAGTATATCTTTGCAAATTTGAGTTTGAAGGCTGTGCGCGAGTTGTGTGTCTTGCGCGCAAGTTCGTCAAGGGTGCAATCCGGCTTGAGAATTGATGAAAAGAGTATGCTCTGAAAGATATTCTTGTCAATATCTATGCCCGATAGCAGAGGTTTACGCAGCGATGAGTGAATGTCTAAAACTATTGTGGCAATGAGCATATCAATGTGGTGCCTCAGAATGTTATCTAAAATGTAGTTGTGGCCTGTGTGATTGTTGATGCACTCCATCTTAGAAAATATCAGATTTAGGTACACATTGGGCGTTGTGATATAG
Organism: Alistipes sp.; assembly: GCA_045654345.1. GTDB lineage: Bacteria > Bacteroidota > Bacteroidia > Bacteroidales > Rikenellaceae > Alistipes. Next base: position 61,795 of record JAZOND010000001.1, read on the forward strand.
ATGCTCTTAGTGGCTAAATCTCTGTGCATAAACTCAGGAATGGAGATCTGATTGTCGATTGCCAACCGCTCCATATTGCGATAAATATCCTTGGCTGATATGCGAAATATAGTCTGCTTAAAGGTAGATGTTGTTGGAATGTCTTCGATGAAATATACTCCACTTATGAGTATAAATACCTGACCCTCAGGTACTACTGTGCAGTGTTCTTTCTCATATATCCTCTTCTCTCCGCTGCAGATAAATCCAATCATCGTATGTGCGAGTTGCTCGCAGTAACACTCTTTATTGGGCTTTATCTGATGAGTAATCTCAGAGTCGCCTATATTCATTAGTTGTGGGTTTGTTTTTGTAGTGTGTCTGTTTATCGAGCAGCAAAACTGCCGATATCTAATGTAATTTGCTATTGTCTACAAAAATATATAAAATCATTTGGAAATCAAACAAAGTCGTGATTTTTTTGAGTTTTAGGACTATGTGCTTGCACATAAAGTCCGTTAAAGACACAAAAAAACGACTGATTTTCATCAGTCGTTTGTCAAAATCTGAGGTCTGAAGCGGATTCGAAGTGAAGGGCGTAGTCCGAACTCGCGGGGATGCCATATAGCGTAGGGCATAAGCCCGAGCATTAATCTATAATATCCCCGCAACCGCCTTCCCCCAGGTGAGTAATGCGATTTAGCCAAGTTTGACAAAAGCCGAAGGCTTGATTTTTTTGAGTTTTAGGACTATGTGCTTGCACATAAAGTCCGTTAAAGACACAAAAAAAAGACTGATTTTCATCAGTCGTTTGTCAAAATCTGAGGTCTGAAGCGGATTCGAACCGCTGTACGAGGTTTTGCAGACCTCTGCCTAGCCACTCGGCCATCAGACCATTTCCAAACCATTTTATTCGTTTGGGTGTGCAAATATAGTGTGTTTTTATTTTAAAACCAAAAAAAATTGTATCTTTACGCTGAAAATGTGCAATTTTTTTATTCAAACCGCCAAAAACAATGAAAATTGAGGATCTTGCGCTATCTTTTGTGCCGAATTTGACACCGGATGCAACAGCAGCACTGATTGCCGAGTTTGGCGATGCCGAGTTGGTATTTGCAGCGTCGAGTCAGGCGTTAGTGCAGAGGGTTGGACTGCGAGAGGATATAGCCAAGGCGATAGAGGCGCGTGCAGGTTTTGAGGCGGCAGAGAGGGAGATTGAACATTGTAAAAAGAGTAATATAGAGATTGTTGCTGCGACAGATAGCCATTATCCAAATAGGCTGTTATATACCAGCGACTATCCCCATATTATATATATGGTAGGTGCGCGTGAACTTGTTGATTGTCCACTGCTCTGTGGTTTTGTTGGCGATGCTGAGACGATGAGTTCTTATGGCGAGAAGATGACGGTACGGCTTATCGAGCAGCTTGCTGAGGAGGCCCCAGAGGTGGTTGTAGTAGGCGCGCTGAGTGGGTGTATTGACCGTATTGCGTTAAGATATGCCCATATTTGTGGGTTGAGAACTATTGGTGTTACATCCTATCCACTCTCGCAGATTCCGCAAAACGAGGGCTACTATATTGCTGGCGAGATACTCGAAAGTGGAGGAGCTATAGTTAGTACAGTGGGTATAATGTCGTCGGTGCAAGGTGAGCCAAATAGCTTCAGGGAGCGTCTTGTGGCGGGTTTGAGTGATGGTGTGGTGGTTGTCGAGGCGGCGGAGATTCCGGCTGTGGCGCACTATGCCGATAACTATGGTAGGTGTCTGATGGCACTGCCAGGTAGGGTGACGGATATTAACTCGCGCGGTGCTAATCGTATGATAGCCTCATCAATGGCAACGATTATATTCTCGGCAAGAGATATTATAAAACAGTTAGATATAGAGTAATATGCTTATAGATACACATTCGCACATATATGAGCCCGAGTTTGATGCTGATCGCGAGCAGGCACTGCAGCGTTGCATAGATGCAGGGGTGGAGTTGTTGATGCTTCCGGCGATTGATAAGGAGAGCTATGAGAGGATGTTCTCGCTGTCGCGTATCCATACCGATATGGCTCGTCCGATGATGGGTCTACATCCAACTTCGGTAAATGAGAACGACCATTGGCGCGAGGATTTGGCTCTGGTAGACAGGTACTTACAGAGTCCGCCCGAGGGTATTTCGCGCTTCTGGGGTGTGGGCGAGATAGGTCTTGATCTCTATTGGAGTACAGACTATCGAGAGCAGCAGATTGAGGCCTTTGAGGCGCAGATTGAGATGGCGTTGAAGTACGATTTGCCCATAGTTGTCCATACTCGTAGTGCCTGGACAGAGATGTGCGAGGTGATGGAACAATTTGCCGGTAGGGGTGTCCGAGGTATCTTCCACGCCTTCTCGGACGGGGTGGAGAGCTACCATAGACTCAAGAAGTGCGGCGACTTTGTCTTTGGCGTCGGAGGTGTGGTGACATTCAAGAAGAGTCCGCTTGCCGAGGTGGTTAAACAGATGGAGTTGACAGATATAGTCCTTGAGACCGATTGCCCTTATCTGACCCCTGTGCCACATCGTGGAGAGCGTAATGAGTCGAGCTATGTACACTATATATGTGCCAAGGTGGCAGAACTGAAAGGTGTAGAGTATCAGGTAGTTGCAGAGCAGACAACGCAAAATGCTAAACGAATATTCAAGTTGTAGAGATATGAAAAAGCAGTCGATTTTGATAATATATACCGGTGGTACTATCGGTATGCAGCGCGATGACAGCGGTACCTTAGTACCGTTCGATTTCAACTCGATAGAGAAAGAGTTTCCATCTGTGCGCCACCTCAATGTGGATATAGATGTGCATAAGATGACACCTATAGACTCGTCAAATGTTACTCCGCAGCTGTGGACTGAACTTGCTCACACTGTGCGCGATAATTATGACAAGTATAGCGGCTTTGTGGTGCTGCACGGCACAGATACTATGTCGTATACTGCCTCGGCACTCAGCTTTATGCTCGAAAATTTAGCAAAGCCTATAGTATTTACGGGCAGTCAGATTCCGATGGGTATTATGCGTACCGATGGTCGAGAAAATCTGATTACAGCCATCGAGATTGCCGCTGCGCAGAAGAATGGATACCCTATGGTGCCGGAGGTGTGTCTCTACTTCCAAAATAAGCTCTTCCGAGCCAATAGAACATCGAAATTGTCGGCAGAGGCACTCAATGCCTTTGACTCACGCAACTATCCGCCACTTGCAGAGGTGGGTGTCAATATTAACTACAATACCGCCTATATTCACTATGAGCAGGGGTGGTTTGAGGGAGAGTTTAATCCTCAGCCACTACGAATCATTGAGGGATTTGATACCAATGTGGTTATTTTGAAGATATTCCCTGGTATTTCGGAGACCACGCTGAAGGCGGTGCTCTCTGTTGAGGGTCTGCGCGGAGTGGTGCTTGAGACCTTTGGTACGGGTAACGCCCCAACGGCAGATTGGTTTATTGATCTGCTTGCTCAGACTATTGCCCGCGGAGTTACGGTTGTCAATGTGACGCAGTGCGTTGGCGGCGGCGTGGCTATGGAACTCTACGAGACAGGAAAGCGATTGCAGCAGGTGGGAGTGCTGAGCGGATATAATATGACCACAGAGGCTGCGGTTACAAAACTTATGTTGCAACTTGGCAATTGTCCGCAAAAAGAGTGCGTTATTGAGAGTATGTTGACATCAAAAAGTGGAGAATTTAACGATTAGCCTTTGCACAAACAAAAAAAAATTTATATATTTCGGACTGATAAGAGTGGTGAAATGGGGGGGTATGCGCCCATTTTAGGCTCTAATGTGCTGGCTTGTAGTCAGTTATGCGTGTGTATGCGTATATAAGTGTAGATGCAGAGTATGTGCCTGCCGAGGACGAAAACTACTAAAATTACAAATAGAGAGAAAATTTTAACAAAAAACTATTCAATTTTTTTAACTTATTAAAAACACTATGAAAAAATTATTTTTGGTATTGGCAGTTGCTGCTCTGTCGTTCAGCACTGCAATCGCACAGGATGCTGTTGCTACTCCAGCTGAGGAGGCAACTGTAGAGAATGTTGAGGCTGTTGCTGAGACTGCTGTTGCTGAGGAGGCTATTAACCCTGAGGTTGAGATCGCAGGTGACTCTCTTCACTATGTTTTGATGCAGAAGTTCCTCGAGGGTGGTTGGGGATGGATGCTTCCAATCCTTATCGTGCTCGTACTCGGTCTTGCTATCGCTATCGAGCGTATCCTTTTCCTCGGTCTTTCTACAATCAACACCAAGAAGTTTATTGCTAAGGTTGAGAAGGCTCTGAACGAGGGTGGCATCGAGGCTGCAAAGGCTGTTTGCCGTGACACTAAGGGTCCAATCGCTTCTATCTACTACCAGGGTCTGTCTCGTTACGATCAGGGTCTTGACGCTGTAGAGAAGGCAGTTGTATCTTACGGTTCAGTTCAGACAGGTCAGCTCGAGTCAGGTCTCGGTTGGTTGGGTCTGTTCATCGCTCTTTCTCCATCACTCGGATTTATGGGTACCGTAGTAGGTCTGGTACAGTCATTCGACTCTATCCAGGCAGCAGGTGATATCAGCCCAGCACTCGTAGCAGGTGGTATGAAGGTTGCGCTCCTTACAACCCTCCTCGGTCTGATTGCGGCTATGGTTCTTCAGGTGTTCTACAACTATGTAATCGTTAAGATTGATGGTATGGTAAACGAGATGGAGGATGCTTCTATCACTCTGATGGATATTCTTACCGTTTACAAGAAGTAATTAGCCCAAATCAAATAATCGTACACAGAAATTATGAAAAAGATGTTAAATATACTGTTGGGACTTCTGTTCGCAGTTACTGCAGCCCTCGTAGGTTGGGCAGTAGTATCTGGCGGTAATGAGGTTGCCATCAGCTGGAACCTTGTATGGGGCTACGCACTGCTTGTTGCAGCCGTAGTTAGCGTACTTCTCGCGGCCCTCAAGGGTACGATTACTAATCCTGCAGGTCTTAAGAAGACATTACTTGCCGTTGTACTTGTAGTTGTTGTTGTAGGTGCAGCTCTCTTTATTGCCCTCGGCCACGACGGTCTTGTAATTCCTAACTCTGCTGGTGGTGTATTCGATGATCCATTCGAGTTGGTTATCTCTGAGGTTGGTTTGCTCGTTACATATGTAGTAGCTGCTGCTTCAATCGTAGTAACCCTCTTAACAGAGGTTCGTAACCTTATCAAATAAGAAAGGTAATTTATGGCAAAAACTAATAAAATTCCTGAAATCAACGCTTCGTCACAAGCGGATATCGCCTTTACCGTGCTTATCTTCTTCCTTGTGGTTTCTACAATGGATGTTGATACCGGTATCGTGCGTGTACTTCCGCCTATGCCGGATCCGAATATGAAGCAGGAGGATATTAAGGTTAAAGAGCGTAACCTCTTCCTTGTATTCGTTTCTGGTAGTGGTCAGCTGATGGCAGGCGGTCAGGTTATGGATCTTCATTATCTTAAGGATAAGGCGAAGGAGTTTATCGTCAATCCTTACGACGATGAGAACCTGCCTGAGAAGAAGGACCAGACCTTTGATATGCCGGATGGCTCAAAGTGGACCTTCCCTGTTAGTGAGGGCGTTATCTCGCTTCAGAATACTCGAGATACTGATTATCAGGTTTATATCCGCGTACAGAACGAGCTTACTCGTGCCTTCAACGAGGTGCGTGATGATGTCTCAATGACCAAGTTCGGTAAGAAGTTCGCTGACCTTGCCGAGGAGGAGAGAAAAGTAATAACCAAGGCTGTTCCTTTGAAGATTTCAGAGGCTGAGCCGCGTAAAATGGGTAAATAATATGGCAGTAATGAAGAAAAAGGGCGAGCGTGAAGTGCCTGCAATGTCAACTACTTCACTCCCCGATGTGGTTTATATCATTCTCTTCTTCTTTATGCTCTCTACCTCAATGCGCGACCAGGAGCTGATGGTTAAGTACAAGCTCCCTGAGGCAACTGAGGTTCAGAAGCTCGAGAAGAAGAATCTGGTGAGCTATATCCATATTGGTGTGCCTGTTCCACATATGCAGGCTAAGTATGGTACCGCTCCACTGATTCAGCTCAATGATTCATTTAAGACTACTAAGGACATTCTCGACTTTGCAGCTGCAGAGCGTGATAAGCTCTCTGAGGTAGACCGTGCCTTGATGACAATCTGTCTTAAGGCTGATGGCTCTACAAAGATGGGTATTATCGCCGATGTAAAGCAGGAGCTTCGTCGTGCGAATGCACTCAAAATCTCTTACGCATCATCAAAGGTGTTGGGTTACTAATCCACAGCTGATGCGATTAATTAGGCTGGCAAAATGCCAGCCTAATTTTTTTGTACACATCGTGTCGCTTGCTGAGCTATGATGCGCTATAACCCTTAATTTGCGCCGAAATAGATGACGAGTAAGCGTATCTGGTATGGGTAGAGTGGCTGCTATTATAAGGAGCAAAAAAATAGACGGCAGAATATCCTACCGTCTATTTGCGTAATTATAACCGCGACTATTTGAGGTACTTGCTGAAGAACTTCCAAACCTCGGCTGCGGTGTTCATACTGCCATCAGACCACTTATGAACGCCACCTACAACCTCGTAGAGCCAAACCTCGTTGCCATTGATGCCGTTTACATAGCGGTGAGCAATAACCTGATTCTTACCCTCAACAAGCGGAAGCATCTCTGTATGCTCGTGCGTACAGCCGTTTACAGCCACCCAGTAACCTACTGCGCAAGGAACGGCGATGTAGCCACCCCACTTGTCAACCTTCTCAAGGTTGCCGTTCCACTTCGATGTCTTGTCCATTGTGCCGTGAGACTCCATCACAGGAATAGGCTTCTTCGCCTTCAGCTCGCGGTACATCCACTCCATTGTAAGGCCTGAAATTGGGGCTACAGCAGCGAAGATGTGTGGAGCCTTGTATGCAAGCAGGTAGCTCATCTCGCCACCATTTGAGTGGCCTGTAGCAAAGACATTGTGCTTAGAGAAGCGGTGCTTCTTCTGTAGATGCTTTACAAGACGGATTGTAAAGCCGACATCGTCTCGAGACCAATTATCCTCAAAGTGGAATGCATAACCTACAGCCCAGCAAGGTTTGCCTTTATTGTCCAGCGGACCCTCAGGGTAGCAAACAGCAAAGCCGTGCTGGTCAGCCAGAGGGTGGAAACCGTAGCCTACAGATGGCACGCTGCGTGAACCATAACCGTGGAATGCCATAATAAGCGGTGCGCCATCGGGCAGATTCTGCGGCTTGTAGAGGTAGTAGTTGTACTCAATACCCTTATGCTTAAAGGTGTGCTTGGTGAGTGTGCCGGTGCCGTCATTAGCATCGGCAAAGGCTGCTCCTGCGAACAGGAGCAGAGCCGATAAGAGCAGTGTTAGTCTTTTCATTATATACTATTTCTTAAGTTTATCCATCATCCAGTTTGAGCGTGCGCTATCCTGCTCAGGATATGTCCAGTGGCGAGACTGAGGAACAATCATCAGCACCGGCTTCTTTGGCATCGAGTTAATAGCACCCTGGATAGATGTAGGACATACAACAAGGTCGTTATAGCCATATGATACCCACATTGGCTGCTCAACGCCGCGAGCAAAGTTAACAACATCGTAGTACTTTACAGTCTCAAGACGCTCCTTGGTTGCCAAAGCCTTGTTCTTGAACAGGTATGGCCAAGCGTTGCCCTGATCGTAGAGGTAACCTGTAAGATCGCACATAGCAGGGTAGAATGCAGCTCCGCACTTAACCTTAGGGTTGAGATATGCAGTGGTGATTGTCAGTGCACCACCCTGGCTGCCACCCATAACGCCAATGCGGTTGCCATCAACAAAGTCGAGTGATGCGAGGAAGTCAATGGCGCGTGCGCAGCCGACAAATACGCGCTTATAGTAGTAGTTGTCCTTGTCGTCTACATTTGCAGAAGGGTAGTTGAGCAGAGAACCATTCTTGAGAGTCTCGTAGATGCGCTCATCCTCCATAACGGTAGGGATACCGTGAATACCAATCTCGAAGGTTACAAAGCCCTTCTCAGCCTCAGTATAGTAGCCTGCGCGTGAGCGACAACCTGCACCCGGAACGATAAGGATGGCAGGGCACTTACCGTCATAGTTTGCAGGTACACAGAGGGTTCCGTAGATGCGTGAGCCTTTCTGGAAACTCTGGAAAGATGCAGAATATACCTTGACCTTAGGAGTGCACTTCTCTGGAACAAGGTCGAGTTGTGGGAGCATATCAATCTTAGCGTTCTTAGCAATCTCCTTCTGCCAGAATGCATCAAAATCATCAGGCATTACGGTCTTTGGAACGATCTTCTCCTTCTCAAATGCTGCAGTTGCGCACTCGTCATACTTCTTGCCATCTACAGTAGCCCATACGCGGCAACGAAGGAAGCCGGGCTTGGTCATTGTATGGCCTGAGAGTTTGTGAGTACCTTTCTTAAGTACCAAATCACCCTTCTCGAGTGGAGAGAGGAAGTCCTCAGAGATCTCGTAGTAGATTTTAGCATCCTTGATAGGCGCATTGCTGCAGTCTGTTACTGAAACCTCGAATACAGGTTTCTCGCCGCAATTGTAGCACCAATCTGCGTGGTTAGGGGTAACGGTTACCTTGATAAATGATTGTCTTGGCGGTGCTGCCAAAACAAGTGATGTACCCGCGAGGATAAACATCAGAAACAGAGCAAGTTTTTTCATTTTTTCAGTCGTATTGGTGATTAAAATTACTCAAAGATAGGAATTTTTCTGCAAAAATGCTAAATTTGTACTATGAAAAAATTATCACTCATTGTAGCTACATACAATCGTGCAGCCTCGCTGCTGCGTACTTTGGAGTCTGTTGTGCTTCAGAGTGCCGACCCGATGCTGTGGGAGTGTGTGGTTGTCAATAATAACTCTACGGACAATACGGCAGAGGCTTTTGCGGCTTTTGCGGCTGACCATACATCATTCTCCCTTAGAATGGTTGACGAGCCAAAGCAGGGTCTGTCAAATGCTCGCAACTGTGGTATTGCCGCCGCTGTGGGTGAGTATATAGCAATTATTGACGATGATGAGACCCTTGAGGAGGGCTATATTGATAGCTACATAGAGTTTTTTGACTCATTCCCGACGGCACTTGCTGCGGGAGGTGCGGTTAAGGCTGTCTACGAGACTGCTCGTCCACGATGGATGTCCCACTATACCGAGCAGATGATTGCCAACCCTTTGGATTTGGATGTGGTGGTGACACTCTTTCCTGCTTCGCGCGTGCCTGCGGGTGGCAATATGGCATTTCGTCGTGCAGCATTTGATAAGGTGGGGGTGTTTAACCCTCGTCTGGGAAGAAATGGACAGAGCCTTATTGGCGGTGAGGAGAATGATCTGTTTGCTCGTCTGCGTAGGGCAGGGGAGGAGTTGTACTTTGTGCCTGGGGCGGCAATATACCACCATATTCCGCAGAGTAAGCTTACCGATGAGTACTTTGACCGCCTGAGCTATAATGTAGGTCGTAGTAAGCTGATGCGAGCAGAGGCTGATGGGGCCGTAGATGCTCTGATGGCTGATGAGCGCAAAAAGCGCGTGGCCACATACATGTTAGCAGCGTTGTATATGCTATTTTTCCAGCCGTTGAAGGCTAAGTATCTGCTAAGGATGCGTCGTGGCATCTCGGCAGGTATAGGATTATAGAACACCCCTTAATAATGAAGAGATGGATTTTAGAAAGATTAGCGAGTCGATACAGACTGTGGTAATGTGCGTATCTACCATTGTCACCTGCCTGCTGTCATACTTAGTGTGGGAGTCGGCAGAGCGTTCAAATCTCATTAATGAGCGCGCCACAGATAGTTCAAACCGCATAAATGAACTCAACCTCGAGCTTGAGCGTTATCGCCAGACTATTCAGCTCTGCGATAAGGTTAATGCTCTCTATATGAGCTTTAACAGCTATAAGACCGACGATATGGTGGAGTTTAAGATGTGGGAGATGGGCGATAGTTTTGTCTGTGATACAATGGTTAGTCGCCGCTCGGCAAGGGTGCAGACGATATCAAAACGATGGAATAGACTCGACACACAGACTCGATTAGAGCATCTTGCTAAGAATAGTGCGCTGACCGATCTGTTCTATTGCTTTGAGGATGCGATGATGCTATATCGCAAGGGACTGCTCGATGCCCGATATTTTGATAACTATATGTCTAATATCATCTCACGACTTGATCGTGCAACCTCTCCTACAGTAGAGCAGTTTATAGATACCCTCTGCCACCGCGCCAAGCGTAACGACATATGGGAGGGCTATCGTTACTGCCGTGATAGTATTATGCTCGAGCCAATTATTGTTCCGCGTGAGGTATTTGCCTCACCAAGTACAAAGGTCTATGTCGAGAAGATTAATGCCCGTCTGGGCGAAAAGGTCAAGGCCAATGAGCCGATAATACTCTTGCAGGTGGAGGGTGGTGATGGTAAGTCGGTTGCTATCTCCTCTAAGCGTGATGGAGTGGTAGATAAGCTGATGATAGATTGCAACCAGAATGTTTGCGATGGACAGATAATTATGGAGTTAAGACCTCGTTAATGTAAAACCTAAAACAGAAATAGTATGAGACTAACCTCAATTTTGGCAGCACTGCTGCTCTTTTCAAGTTGTTGTGGCAATAAGTGTACGGAGCTGAGCCTTATGAAGGGCGAGGATTTCCGCACAACGGTAGATGGTAAGCAGACAGAGCTTTATACCCTGACAAATGGTAATCTGACTATGCAGGTGACCAATTTCGGTGCGCGCGTGGTGACACTTTGGGCACCTGATCGTAATGGTCAGATGGCAGATATTGTACTTGGATATCAGAATATAGACCGATATATCAACAATAGCGGTGAACGATTCCTTGGCTCTGTTGTGGGTCGTGTGGCAAATCGTATTGGCGCAGGAACATTTACCCTCGACGGCAAGCAGTACCATACTCCGCTCAACAATAATGGCCAGACCCTCCACGGAGGTCTTAAGGGTGTTGATATGGTTGTGTGGGATGTGGTGTCGGTTAGTGATAACGCCATTGTGTTTAACTATATCGCTGCAGATGGTCAGGATGGCTTCCCTGGTAACCTTGATATTACTATGACCTATACCCTGACAGAGAACAACGAGTTTAAGGTCGAGTATAGCGCAACTACAGATGCAAAGACGGTTGTCAACCTCTCGCACCACTCATTCTTTAACCTCAAGGGAGAGGCTGGAGGAACCATTACCGACCACATACTGCAGATAGATGCCGATTATATCACCCCAACAGATAGCTATCTGATACCTACGGGTGAGCTTATGGCAGTAGAATCTACACCATTTGATTTCCGTCAGGCGCACGCTATTGGCGATTATATTGATGCCGATAATGAGCAACTTATCAATGGCCGAGGCTATGATATGAACTGGGTACTCTCGCGCCAGGATAATGGCGAGGTTGTCCGTGTAATGACTATCTATGAGCCTACAAGTGGCCGCGCGATGGATGTGCTGACCGACCAGATTGCCCTTCAGTTCTATAGCGGTAACTTCTTTGATGGCAGCTATGACGGCAAGTATGGTAAGCCGTTGGCATTCCGCGAGTCTGTAGTTTTCGAGACTCAGCGATATCCTGATGCACCAAATCATAGCAACTTTCCATCAATCGAGTTGACCCCTGAGCAGTGCTATAAGCACACCTGCGTATATCGTTTCTACACAAAATAGAGTCTATAATGAGCAAGTTGATAATACCACAATCATACAAGGCGTTACTGAGCCTACAGCAGACAGAGATAGCTATAAAGCAGATTAAAGACTTCTTTCTGAGCAGTATCTCTACTGAGCTGCGTCTGCGCCGTGTGACTGCTCCGCTGTTTGTTCTCAAGGGCTTGGGAATGAACGACGACTTGAGTGGGGCAGAGCGTCCTGTAACCTTTCCGATAAAGGATATGGGCGATGCTGAGGCAGAGGTGGTACACTCACTTGCAAAGTGGAAGCGTGTGACCCTTGCCGAGTATCGCGTGGCAAATGGATATGGAATTATTACAGATATGAACGCCATTCGCGCCGACGAGGAGCTTGATAATCTACACTCGTTATATGTCGATCAGTGGGATTGGGAGCGTGTGATGACGGCAGAGTGTCGCACGGTGGAGTATCTGAAGAGTATTGTTAACCGTATCTATAGCGCAATTCTGCGCACGGAGTACTATATATGCGAGACCTATCCGCAGATAGAGCCATTTCTGCCGGAGCAGGTGACTTTTATCCACGCTGAGGAGCTGTTGCAACGCTATCCTGATTTAACGCCAAAGCAGCGCGAGGATGCTATCTGTAAACAGTATGGCGCGGTATTTATTATAGGTATCGGAGCCCCTTTGAGCAATGGCACTCCGCACGATCATCGCGCACCCGACTATGATGACTACACTACGGTGTCAGATGCAACGGGCTTGGCGGGACTTAATGGCGATTTGTTGGTATGGTATCCGATACTTGATCGCTCAATAGAGCTATCGTCAATGGGTATTCGTGTAGATGCTAAGGCCCTTGAACATCAGCTTGAGCAGAGTGGCAAGCAGAGCCGAAAGAGTCTCTACTTCCACCGCCGACTCCTTGAGGGCTCACTGCCGCAGAGTATTGGTGGCGGTATTGGACAGAGTAGACTCTGTATGATTCTGCTTCATAAGGCACACATAGGTCAGACGCAGTCGAGCATCTGGCCAGAGGATATGAGGCAGAAGTGTCGTGAAGCTGGTATGGAGTTGATATAAACAAAGAGAATGGTGTCCAATTTGGACACCATTCTCTTTTGTAGGCAGGTGACGACTAACCCGCCTCCTCGATATGACCCTCAGCCTCAGAGACCAGAGAGTAGAACTCCTCAAGAACTGCCTGCTGCTCCTCTGCTGGCAGAAGGTAGATCTGCTCCATAATAGGGCCAAAAGCAGCTTCGTCACCACTCTGGCGAGCCTCAAAAGCCTTCTGTGCAAGTGACTTCGGTGCACCACCACAAGCCACCATAAGGCCAGCAAATCCCATAAGTACCAATAACTTCTTCATAGTACGTCTTTTATTAAGGTTAGTAATAATTGGTCGCAATCAACGTTGCCTATACAAATATAGCAAAAATATCTTAAATATTCGCAGAATATGCCATTTTTTCATCTCTGCTGCTATAACTATATAATAAAACCCTCAGAGATTCTCTGAGGGTTTGCTGTTTTATGTAGCCTACTACTTAGAGTTGTAAGGGCCGTGGATAGACTTTACATTATACTCGAAGTTGGTATCGTCGAGCATGTATACAGAGTATGAGTCACCGCCATTAGCTACGCGGATAACGATATGACCGTTATAGTCAGTCATCTTATCTACAGCACTCTTGTTTGTAGCAATGTACTGTGGGTGGAGATTTGTGGTAAAGAAGTCCTTAACCCAGAATGAGTACACATTGTCCATAATATTCTTTACGATAGCTGCATCAGGCTGCTTTGTATAGAAGTTCTGGTTTACAATCACACGAGGATTGAAATACTCCTGCTGCATCTGTGTGCCCCACGCATTTGCGCTAAGGTGGTGGTGACACTTAAAGGCGTCAAGATGGCCGTTGCCGATAAAGTCGCGAATATAGTAACCTACGCGGTTCTGTGGATTAGATGTAAGGTCACCGCAAGCAATATAGTCAAACTTACCATAGGTAATATGGAAACCGCAAGATGCAGGGTTACCCTTCTCTGATTTCTCGCCAGAAATACCATTCTTTGACCATACAAAGCCGTTTGCGCAGATGTTGAAGATCTTAAAGTCGCTATAAGATGGACGGTCGTAGAGCATAACAATCTGCTCCTTACCGACCTCAAAGCGTGCGCCTGTGAACTTCTGCTCCTTAACACCCCAAGTAACAAACTTTGCCCAATCAGCCGAAAGCTGACCATCCATTGCTGGAGTTGTTGCATCCTCCTTATAGTCAGGATATGAGCGGTCGATAACGTGCAGGTATGGAAGCTCGTCATAGAGGGCAGTAAGTCCCGACTTCTTGTAGCCCGCAGCAGCAGTCTCGGTAGCCATACCAGTAGAGCCGATGTGGTCGATGTGGAAGTGTGAAGGTGCGCAGTAGTCAATGCTCTGTCGGCCATTTGGTGAGAAGTGCTTGATATACATAGCATCTACCATATATGGGCGTACATTTGCGTTTGGCTTCTGCTCTACAGCAGCCTCTACTGATGTATCCTGAGGGTTATAAGTAGCCTTAACCTCACCTGCGTCAACAATCATAGTTGTTCCGTCTGGAAGGATATAGTAGCAGCACTCGCCACGGCCGGTGTTGATAAAGTGAATATCAAGCTCGCCTTTGCTCCACGCTGGCAGAGGCTTACCAACCTCTACAGTTGTAGTTCCTGGCTCAGGTTTATTACTGCCACCACCAAGATCATCGCCCCAAGGCATATCTCCATTTCCGCCGCTGCAACCAACCAGCAGCGCAAAAAGTGGTAAAGTCAAAAATAGTTTTTTCATTTTTCCCTGTCTATTTACAAATAAATGGTCCGTCAATATGTTTTACGATATACTTTGTATCCATATCCTCAAGGGTATAAACCATATAACTGTCGCCCTTAGGAGCTACGCGGATAACAATATGACCGCTTGTAGCATTACACTTTGCATAGTCTGCAGGATACTTTGTAAGCAGACTCTCACCTACGCTGGTGCAGAAAATCTTGCAACCTGCGCCTGTGATATAGTCAAACTTACTCTTGTCAGGCTGAATCTCGCGAACATAGAAACTTGTAGCCACAAGTGTCTGAGGTTTGAGCACATTCATCGCCTTTTTGCAATTTGAGTGTGGAGAGAGGTGGTGGTGAGCCTTTGTTGCCTCTACCTGACCAACAACCCTTGCTACTTGATACTCGTAATCCTCATAGTCGCCAATATCGCCCGCTGTGTGGAAGTCGAACTTACCATAGCGGATAACAAAGCCGCACGATGCAGCATTCTCAGCCTTGCTCTTGCCTGCATAGATATCTACAGCCTTGCCATTATCCCAAATCTTGCAGTTTGAGCATACATTCTCAATCTTAAAGTCAGGATATGCAGCGGCATTGTACTTCATAGCAAACTGATTTACAGCACCAAGCTGGAATTGAGATGCCTTCAGAGCATTACGACTTATCTGATAGTCCAAGAACTTGCGATAGTTCGCAAGAGCAGCCTCACTCATGCTATTTACCTTCAGACCCTCATAGTTGCCATAGGCGCGGTCAATAACCTCGCGGAAACCAATAAGGTGGTAGAGAGCAGTAACACCGGCAAGGGTGTATGTGCCTGAGGCATCCTTAACATACTCCTTCTCAAGGTTACCCATATGGTCCATATGGAAGTGTGAGATGTGCATATAGTCAAGGCCAATTCTGCCCTTAGGCATAAAGTGGGTGATATAGTCGGCAAAAACCTTTGTAGGACGCACAGAGGCATTAGGACGCTGAATTACATTCTTGTAATCAGATGTCTCACGGCTGAACTCACCTGCATCGACAACCATAGTGGTGCCGTCTGGCAGGATAAAGAACAGACACTCGCCACGACCTGTGCTGATAGTGTGGATGTCAAGCTCACCCTCGCTCCACGCAGGCAACACCTGACCAACCACAACAGAGCCCTCTGTAGGGTTATCAGGAGTTGGGTTGTCCGGGGTCGGATTTTCAGGAGTCGGGTTCTCCGGCTCTGGTTCTGGCTCCGGCTTCTCAACAGGGGTGTTACCACTGCCCAAATCATCTTCCCAAGGCATTTTGCCGCCCTTCTCGCCACACGAGAGGGCTAACAGTAGAGGTAAAATCCAAAGTAATTTTTTCATATTTATAAAACCTATCTACAGATAAATGGACCGTCAATCTTTGTTACGCGATAGTTGCTGTCGGTGTCGTCGAGAGTGTAGACCATATACTCGGCACCACCTGGCGCTACACGGATAACATTGTGACCGCTAACAGCTGCACAAGACTCGTATGCAGCAGGGTCTGCAGCAAGCTGCTCCTCGCCTACGCTGGTGCAGTAGAGGCGGCAATCGTGCTTAGAAATGTAGTCAAACTTACTCTTGTCAGGCTGAATGTCGCGGTTGTAGAAACTTGTCGCAACAATAACCTGTGGGCAAAGTACATCCACGCTCGGCAGACACATTGAGTGCGGAGAGAGGTGGTGGTGAGCTTTAACAGCCTCAACCTGGCCAACAGCCTCAGCTACACGAAGCTCAAGGTCGTGATAGTCGCCAATATCGCCCGCAGTGAGGAAGTCGAATGCTCCATAGCGGATAACAAAACCGCACGATGCAGCATTCTCTCGAATAGTCTCACGAATACCTTCGTAAACATCTATAGCCTTGCCATTATCCCAAACATAACCATTTGAGCAGATGTTTTCGATTCTAAAGTTAGGGTATGCCTCAGCGTTGTACTTAAGTGCAAATTGGTTTACAGCACCCAACTCAAAGCGCGAAGCCTTGAGAGTTCCATTTGCGGTGTGATACTCCAAAAACTTCTTATACTCTGGCAGTACCTTTACGCTCATAGCCTTTACGGCCAGCGAGTCGTAAGCACCATATGCGCGGTCGATAACCTCGCGATAAGGAACCTGATGGTGCAAAGCCATAACGCCTGTCAGCAGATAGTCACCCTCAGCGGCACGCTCATACTCTGGCTCGGCATTACCCATATGATCCATATGGAAGTGCGAGAGGTTGAAGTAATCAATCGCCTCATTTGGGTTAAAGTGGCGGATATAGTCGCCAAAGGCCTTTGTTGGGCGTGTCTCTGCGTTAGGACGCTGAACAACATTCGCGTAGCTCTTGCCCTCACGACTAAACTCACCGGCATCTACCACGATAGATGTACCATCGGGCAAAATGAAGAATATACACTCGCCACGACCGGTGCTGATGGTGTGAATATCAAGGTATCCCTCACTCCACGCCGGCAGCGTCGCCCCTACACGAGCCTTATTGCCAGAGCATCCGGCGGTGAATACCACCGCCAGACACAATGACAAAATAGTTATAAATCCTCTTTTCATTACTCAGCAATGTAGATTGGACGGATGCAGTAACGAGCTTTAGCACCGTATGCGTCCTGATTCTTTGACTCGTAGTAAGAGTAGTTGTAAACCGCTTCGTACTTACCAGCAGCCTCTGTAAGAGCGTGTGCACGATATACGATACCAAATGTATTACCTACAGTTGAAGTACTACCTACGGTAGCAGTTCGATAAACACCCTGTTGGTTGATTGAGGCGAGGGTAGTGCCACTCTTGTTGTAACCACGACCTGGCCAAGGAAGGAATAAACCAACCTCCAAATCATTCTCTGTCAGCACCTTTGTGCCCTCTACTTCGCCTGCAGTCTCTGTCTCAGATGGATTGTAGTAGTAAGTACCAGCTACGCCATTATATGTAGCTTTGGTTCTGCAAGCATTTGTATAGAGAAGCTCGAACTCAGCAGCTGTTGGCATACGATACTTACCATTTGATGCCCAGAAAGCAACATCACCATACTTAGCAGCTGCAAAGTCAGTAGTCTGGTTTGCACAAGCGCTATCGGTATACATCTTGCCATTAAAATTAATCTCAGGGTCACCTGCAGCAACCTGTAGTGCAGATGTGGCGCTATCATTGAATGGATTCTCAATACCACCGAAGTTGAAGTGAGAAATCTTAAGATACTCGCTACCAATATCAGTCTTGTTGCCTGAAGCACCGATATAGAAGTGGTGCTCCTGACTTGGAGCGATGCACCAGTTTGTAACAAAGCCCTCGCCTGTAGTGCCACCAACCTCATACTCAAGGTTGCCAGTTGCCCACTTGATACCTGCAACCTCTACATATGGTATATAGGTGACGATATCCTCACCAATGCCAGCCATATTTACAGTAAATGCAGTAATGTTACCAGAGGTAAATACAAGATCCTTTGCGATTGTACCCTCCTTAACATACTCCTTGCCAGCAGTGGTAACAACCTTTACTGAGTAAGCCTCGTCAGCTTTAAGAGTCTCAGGCCATACGCACATATAGTAGCTAAAGTTGCCGGTCTGTACCTCTGGGAGAGTAACGCTAATAGAGTTAACTGTTGTAGTGTGTGAGTGATTTGCCATAGGGTCAGTGCCCTCAATCATATGCTGAGTAAGAATGTTGGTAACCTTACCCGCGATTGGCTGTGCACAAGTAAATGTTACGCTCTGTACTGCATCGTCAGCTGCAAGTGAAAGGTTCTTTACAGATACCTTTGCGATTGCAGAGATGCGAGTCATCTCAAATGTGATAGGCTCAGTTGGCTGTGTAGCGCAAGCAACCATCTTTGATACTACCTTATCAGCTAAAGCATCATAGGTGTTAAGAGTCTTTGGAGCCTGTGCAGTAGGAAGAGTGTAAGCAATATAAGTTGCATCTCCGTTCATAGATGGGTTGTTTGTCGCTGCAAGATAGTAGAAGCTATCTGCTGTAGCCTCCTCCAAAGTAGCCTCAAATGATGCAGAGAGCCCTGACTCTGCAAGAACAATATCATGAACATTGTTTGGAGTATTCTTTGCTAACTTGCCATCGGTTAAAGTTACCTCAAAAAGCTCTACGATATCACCCTCACACCACTCTGCGTGGAACTTGCCGTCCTGCTCTACAAGTACGGTACGGCTAACTGGAGCGTCGATAGTTGCGTTGAAGGTTACCTTGTCGCTCTTTACGATAACCTCGTCATTATTCTGAACACAAGCGGTGAATGCAGCCGCTGCGATAAGGATAGATGTAATTATCTTTTTCATAGCTCTACATTTATTAAAGTTCACCCTCGTACTCGTCATAACCAATATCACCACCAGGGGTGCCAAGGCCATAGCCTGGCTCTGATACAGCAAAACCTGCCTCAATCTTGACATTAGTAACCAAGAAGTTAGGCTTCAGATAATCTCTTTTCATCGTTTTTTAGTTTTTAGATTTTTTATAAAAAGGTACTCTGCACCCGAGAAATCGAGTGCAGAGTTAAAGTGTTATTACTTAACCTTTACTGGGCGGATTGCGTAACGGCTTACACAACCGTAAGCAGCCTGGTTCTTAGCCTGGTAGTATGAATTTACAAACTCAGGATCACACTTAGAGCTATCCTCTGTAGTGATGTGTGGACGATAAACCGCAGCAAATGTATTATCAAGGGTAGAGTTGCTTGTGGTTGTTGAAGAACGGTATACACCCTGAGTAGTGATAGCGAAGAGCTTGAGCTCATTACCACTCTGGTAGCGACCAGTGTAAGGCAAGAACAGACCCTTTGTCATGTCAGCATTTCTTACTACGCGTGGAGAATCAACCTCGATAAGGCCTGCAGTCTCGCCAGCACCTGGGTTGTAGTAGTATGTGCCTGGAACCTCAATGCCGTCAGCAGTTGTGTAAACGGCCTTAACACGGCAAGCGTCGGTGTAGAGCTTCTCCATCTCGTCTGCAGTTGGCATACGGTATGCACCCTTAGATGCCCAGAATGCGATATCACCATACTTAGCCTCCTCGAAGTTTGTAGTGGCGTTAATGCAAGTCTGGTCGGTGTACATCTTACCGCTGATATCGTTCTTACCTGCAAGAGATATACACTTTGCAGCATCGTTGATAAATGGATTCTCGATACCACCGAAGTTGAAGTGACCCATTCTTGAGAGGTCTGCAATATCATCCTTATCACCAGAGGCGCCGAGGTAGAGGTGGTAGTGCTGACCAGCACCAATGCTCCAACCAGCAGCAAAGCCATCGGTAGTAGTGCCGCCATTCTCGAAGTAGAGGTTACCAATTGCCCACTCAATGCCAGCAACGGTTACAGTACCTGTTGTTGGAACCGGATCTGTATCAGGACCAGGTGTTGGCTCTGGCTCTGGCTCTGGCTCCGGAGTTGGATCTGGAGTTGGGGTCGGAGTTGGGTTAACAGGACCTGCGTTACCGCTTACATAGATAGGGCGAACAGCAAAACGAGCAGTTGAATTCATCGCTCCATTTAGGTACTCAAGACCCTGAACGGTCTCAGCATTACCAACCTGTGAAGCGTTGAAAATATAACCATAGCAACCACCGCTTACATAGTTCTTAGTAGATGGATCAACCTCCTTAACTACAGATACGTTGTAGATACAGTTGCTACCTGTGTTGAATACATCGTAACGGTTGTCACGATCATTCTTAATAGAGCTCTTGTTGTAACCACGGCCATTGTAAGGGAGGAACAGACCAACCTGCAGGTCTGCATCGGTAAGAATCTTAGTCTCTGTGCTGTGAACTGGCTCTGTACCAACCTCAGGATCAACGAAGTAAACACCAGCGATAGCTACACCATCCAAAGTGTATGTTGCCAAAGAAGATGAAGCCAATGTTACGAGCTTTGAGATATCCTCATAGCTTGGCATACGATACTGACCGCGTGAAGCCCAGTGTGCGATATCACCATACTTTGCAGCAGCAAAATCTGTAGTAACAGCAGTACAAGCCTGGTCGGTGTACATCATACCGCTGATGTTTGTACCTACAGCAGCATTCATTGCAGAAGTTGCCTCGCAATCAAATGGATCTGCGATACCACCAAGGTTGAATACGTCACGCTTGTCATAATTCTCATAAGTACGAGTTGTACCTACAGATGCATCGAAGTAGTGAGCCTGGTTTGGAGCAATGCACCAACCCTCAGCAAAACCGTTGCTTGTAGCACCGTCCTTCTGATACTCAAGGTTACCAACTGCCCAGTAGATACCTGCAACATTGACAGTACCAGGGATAACTGCCGGCTTAGAAGCACCCGGCATCTCGAGATTATAGCTAAGGAGCAGACCGCGAGAAGCATTCATAAGACCTGATGAGAGAGATACCTCACCAAGGCTAATGCCAGCCTCGCTATAAGCTGTAGCCTTAAGGTATGAGTAGTCACCAACAGGAATTGGGAAGAATGCGTTAACAGTTGATGGTGCACTGCCGCCAAGGTCGATAGTGATAGTGTTATCACCATCTATAGCCATAATACCAGTCTCAAATGCACCTGGGAGGTTGATAGAGAACTCGCCAGAGAGGCTCTTATCAGAAGAGATAACGATAGTCTTAGCCTTATCTGAAACCTTGCTCAGCTGGAGAGCAACATAAGCAGTAAGCTGCTTGAACTCAACCTCGTTCTTCTCGTTAATAACACCAGCCATTACAGAGCAAGAGCCGGTAGCAGCGATTGGAGTAGTCTCTGGAAGAGTTGCAGTAAGAGTACCGTTTGAATAGGTAGCATTTGCAGGATAGAGTGCATACTCACCAACGCTCTTACCCTCTACAACACCTGTAAAAAGGGCGCGACGAGTATCACCTGTGCCATCAAGGTTAAACTTCTCGACACTACCATCGTCACAAACAACTGCGATAGCATCATTGCGGAGCCAACGAGCCTCACCGGTAGCAACAACCTGTGCACGGCTATCTGCATTCTCGATAGAGGCAAGCAGTGTTACGTTGCCGCTCTTATTTGTAGCAGGCTGGAACTCTGAGATGCCGTCAGCCTTGGTACAACCTACAGCCAACGCCAATACAGGCAGGCAGTAGCTTATATACTTTAAAATCTTTTTCATAGCTTTTGTTTATTTACGGTTTAGTAACCAGGGTTGTTATTCTCCAGACCAATAAGCGGGTTGGTAACCATCTCGCTATTAGGGAATGGCCAGAGCTCATCCTTATTCAAAACAAACTTCAGAGTTGTGTGTACACGACCATTGAAAGCACGGCCATCAAAGGTCTTAGACTCGTCGTAAGTAACAATCCAGTTCTCGTCAATCTGTGGAATGCCATTGAAGGTAGTCTTACCAAACGCAGGGGCATAGATTGGACCATTCATAGCCTTGTAAGCTACAATCTTGCCATCAGCACTCTTCCAACGACGGATATCGAACCAACGGAAGCCCTCGCTACAAAGCTCAACCTTACGCTCATAACGAAGTGCCTTACGCAGACCCTCGCGGCTTGTATCTGTAACTGCAGGCATATTTACGCGAGCACGAACACGGTCGATGTTTGCCTTTGCACGAGCAAGGTCACCACCTTCCATCTCGATATTTGCCTCAGCATCGATAAGGAGAAGCTCTGCAAGACGCATAATAGGTACGTCGAGCTCATCCTCATAACCTGTACCGGTGATAGAGCCATAATAAGCCATATCGTTCCACTTACGCCACAAGTAGCCACCAGGACCCTTTGTGCCGTTAGGACCATACTCACTCTTGTTACCTGTTACATCACCATTAGGAACAGCCTTACCAAGGTTGTAGTCAAATACAGTCTTGTCAGCTGGGTCGATAGAGAACTGAACGCCCATAGCGCGTGAGCCTGTACGCTGGCAGTAGAGGTCGAGGCGTGGGTCGCGGTTCTTCCAAGGATCCTGCCAGTTGTAGAGTGGAGACTCTGCGATAGACAGACCGTCAGTACACTGGAAGGTATCGATCATACGCTGAGCAGGGCCGGCACCTGCAGCACCATTCTGTACACGAGAACAGAAGGTGTAGATACCTGTGTGGGTGTTGCTTGCAGCAAGACGGTTGAACTGGATAGCCCAAATCCACTCTGAAGAGTTAAGCTCTGCATCGAAGCCGAAGAGAGGGGTTGGATCTGGCTCACCATCAGCGTGAGTTGCATAGTATGTACAATCCAGCGGAGTGAGGTCATAAACACCTGCAGCAAGGTCGAGAGCCTTCTTTGAAGCCTTAGCAGCATCCTCGAAGAAGCCCCACTCGAGGCAGATACGAGCCTTGAGCATATAAGCAGCTACACGACCGATACGAGCTGTACCCCAAGTAGACTTATCCCAAGCAATTGGGAGGTGGTCAAGAAGCTCATCATCCAGATCTGCAAGGATGTTAGAGATAACCTCAGCCTTTGGTGTACGAGCATATGCATAATCATCGAGGGTAAGAGCGTGGTCAACCCACGGCATATCACCAAAGAACTTACAACCCTTGTCGTACTGATAAGCACGCAGACAGAGCAACTCAGCCTTGAGCTGATAGTACTGCTCGTCAGTTACAACACCACGAAGGTTGTCAAGGTTATCGAGCACGAGGTGAACACGACCGATAGACTTATATATACGCGCGTAAGTGTTCTCAACGTGAGAGAGTGTTGAAGTTACTGTAGACAAACCGAAGTTAGGCCAGTTTGACAGAGTGGTTCGCATAGCACCAATATCAGAGAGCTGGTCGAACCAACGGTCAGCCGGATTGTACTGGTGGATGTCGTTTGCAAGGCTCTTATATGCAGCAAGCAGACCTGCCTCTGCCTCCTCTGCACTTGCAGGGAAGGTGCCGGTAGATGGACCGGTAAGTGGCTCGCGATCAAGTGAGCAGCTGCTCAAGAGAACCACCGACAGAAGGATAGTTATAATATTCTTTTTCATAATCGCAATGTGTTTTAGAATTTAATCTCTGCACCGAATGTATATGTGCTGCAAAGAGGATAGTTGTTACCGATAGAACCGGTAGTTGCGCCCTGTGAACCGCTCTGGTAAGCAGTCTCTGGATCGTAACCATCGTAGTAGTTGCTGATTGTAAAGAGGTTGGTAGCATTTGCGTATACCATCAGGCCCTTAATCTTCATAGCCTTTACGACCTTCTTAGGGAAGGTGTAGCTGAGCTGTACATTCTTGAGACGGCAGTAAGCACCGTTTGCCATCCAGAATGTAGATGACTTCTTGTTCAAGTCAGCCTGGTATGACAGACGAGGATACTTCGCATCGGTGTTCTCTGGAGTCCAGTTGTCGAGGTGGCTCTTCTGGAAGGTACCACCACTAACGCAAGGCTGTGTATAAGCACCGCTGATATAAGCCTCTGCCTTACCTACGCCCTGGAACTGTGCGCTGAGGTTGATACCCTTCCAGCCTACATTGAGAGTAAGACCGTAAGTGTAGCGTGGGATAAGTGAACCAACAATCTGCTTATCGAGGTCGTCAATCTTACCATCCTCATTGAAGTCCTCATAAACGAGGTCACCAGGGCGTGAGATCTGACCGTACTGAGGGCAATTTGCATTTACCCAATCAGCCTGCTCCTGAGTCTGAATAATACCGAGGCACTTAACGAGGTAGAGTGAGTTGATTGAAGAACCCTCCTGGTTGCGGATAACACCGCTTGTACCATAAGTACCCTTCATATCAACGATCTGGTTGATTACGTCAGAGAGGTTACCCTGAACGCCGAATGACCAGTCACCCCACTGGTTGTTATAACCGAGTGAGAGCTCCCAACCGTTGTTAACTACAACACCGGCATTCTGATAAGGTGCGTTAAGACCGATTGTAGATGGGATATCGAGCTGCATAAGGATACCGTCAGTCTTCTTGTAGTAGTAGTCAGCAGTAACTGTGAACTTCTCCCACAAAGTAACATCGATACCAACATCAGCCATATAAGTAGTCTCCCAAGTAATATCCTTGTTTGCGAGTGATGTCTGTGCTACGATAGGATAGATCTTGTTTGCAGCAGAGATAGAACTGATAGTAAGCATCTGTGCTGTAGGGTAGTTGCTACCGATGTTCTGGTTACCAAGTGTACCGTAAGATGCACGGATCTTAGCCTCGGTAATAACATCGCGGGTGCGATCCATAAATGCCTCCTCACTCAGACGCCAAGCAGCAGAGAATGATGGGAACAGACCCCAACGATTCTTCTTAGCAAAACGAGATGAACCGTCATAACGAAGGTTAGCCTCGAAGAGGTAGCGGTTATCGTAGTTGTAGTTGAAACGACCGAAGAATGATGCAAGGGCGAGCTGTGTGCGGGTACCCTCGTTATTCTTGAACTCGTTGTCACCACCAGCGTTGATTACATCGTACTGAGGATATGAGAAGTCCTGACGATATGCGCCCAGAGTTGCATACTCGTAGTTCTCATAAGACAAACCGGCAAGTAACTTGAGGTGGTGCTTACCAAAGCTGTGAGCAGCGGTGAGCATACCGTGATAGTAGCCGTTGAATGTAGTTGTGATAGTCTCCTCGAGAGAGTTGAACTCAACATTTGAGATAGGAGAGATTGAACCATAAGGATCTGAGTGATACTCAACAGCATCCTTGAAGAGGTGGTTCTTTGTAGCTGTAAGCTGTGGAGCCATCTTAACCTCGAGGGTGAGCCACTTAACAGGCTTGTACTCCAAAGCGATAGAGGTCTTGAGGTTAAGCTTGTGGTAGTTGCGGTTACCGCCCAAGTTCTGCTCAACCATTGGCAGTGGGTTGGTTGTACCACCGGTAAATGGAGCATAGCTACCATCTGACCACTGAGCAAGCATTACAGGGTCCTTAGCGTTCATAAATGAGAAAATACCGCCCTGATAAGGGTTGATCTCACGATTTGCGTAAGTACCAGAGATGTCGAAGCTCAGCTTGAGTTTCTTGTGAATCTGAACATCGAGGTTGTTACGAAGGTTGAAACGCTGGAAAGAGGTGTTCTTGATAATACCGTTCTGATCGAGGTAACCGAATGATGACATATTGCGGATACGGTCAGTACCTGCGCTCATTGTAACGATGTGGCTGTGAGTAAAGCCGTTACCGGTCATCAGACGCTTCTGCCAATCAATGATTGGGAATGCATCTGGATCAAGGAAGTTGTTCTTGCGGTAGTTAGCAATGTACTCAGGAGAGTAGGTGAGAGTAGTCAGACCATCGTTAGTCTCAGCGATGCTCTGCAGAGTCATAAAGTCCTCCGGACCAACAACATCTGGATAAACTACAGGATCCTGCCAACCTACATAACCACGATAAGTTACATTGAACTTGTCCTTGCCTGCACGCTTGGTGGTAATCAGAATTACACCATTTGCTGCACGAGAACCATAGATAGCTGCAGAAGCTGCATCCTTAAGTACGGTAATCTGGTCAATCTGTGAAGCGTCTACTGCGTTCATATCGCCCTCAACACCGTCGATGAGGATGAGTGGAGAACAGTCAGAACCACCGAAAGAGCCGATACCACGAATCAAGATGTTACCTGTATCAGCACCCGGAGCACCACCTGCAGTGGTAACAGTCACACCCGGAGCAATACCCTGAAGGGCAGTTGAGAGCTGGGTGATAGGACGAGAGTTAAACTCTTCGGTTGAAACAGAAGATACTGAACCGGTGAGGTTCACCTTCTTCTCGGTGCCGTAACCGACAACGACAACCTCCTCAACAGCCTGGCTGTCGACAGCCAGCTGTACCTGATAGTGGCTCTTCTGAGCGGTAACAGCAACTCGCGCATTCTTGTAACCAATGAATGAGATGTCGAGTGTCTGTCCTGGCTCAGCAGGAATTGTAAACGCACCTGAAAGGTCAGTTGTAGTTCCCCCCCCCAGGATTTTTTCGCCGCTAATAACTACGACAGATGCGCCGAGAAGCGGATCTCCGTTCTCATCCACAACAACACCTGAAACAGATGTGCTCTGTGCGTAAGCGGTCAAACTGAAACAGCACGCAAGAACTACCAATAGTGCTCTTGCAGAGAAGTGTAGCAGTTTTTTCATAGTTGGAAAAATTTTTAAGTTAGTTAGAAAAAAATATAGTGTATTTTGTATCTGTTTGTAAATACAAAGGTAATGTTTTTTACATAAAAAACAAAAAGTACAAGTAAATATTTAAAAAATATACGGGGGGGGTAGAAAGGGTCTAAAAAATAGACATATTAGGCTAAAATTGCCCCGAAATTGCCCAGATAACAGAAGCGCAAATTAGGGATATGGCTTGCTGAGTTGTTATTAATATTTACTTGCCTTGAATTTTATTCGCAAATAGAGACAAAAAAAGCGACCCGAAAAGGTCGCTTTGATTTTGTGGTTTAAGTAACTTACTCAGCAGCTGGAGCCTCAGGAGCAACCTCTGCAGGAGCAGCCTCAGGAGCAGCCTCGCAAGGGCAACCAGCACACTCAGCAGGCTTCTCACAGCTCTGCTCGCAGCACTGCTCACAAGCAGCCGGCTCACAAGCATTAGACTTCTTATTATTGTTACCAATGCAGCTAACCATTGCAACAGCTGCAACCAATACTACCAGTGAAAGGATCTTCTTCATAGTTTTGAAATTTTAAGTTAGTAAAAAAATAATTGTCACACAAAATTAAACACTTTTTATGTTAAAAGCAAGTGTTTTTGCAGATTTTTTTGCTGCAAAGTGAATTTTTATTTAGCAAACTCGGCCACAGGGATGCTCTCGCGCATAATAAATGCCTTAGGGAAGTGCGGCTTAATTCTCTCAAGCAACACCAGAGCCTCCTCCTGAGAGGTACAGTTGCCTGTTGTAACTTTGAAGTACGGATTATCGTATGTCACATAGCTCTTCTGCTCAGGTAGCTTTACTGCCAGCGAGTCGCAGGCGGCAAAAGCCTCAGTGCGAGCATTGTGTGAGTTGCTCATAAAGAGCATTATACGGTAGCCGTTGATATTTGCCTGCGCTCGGTTTGATGAGCGGGCGATAATCTGCTCGGCATCGTTGTGCTCTGTAACCAGCACGGTGGTGTTGATAGTTGTCAGCGAGTCCACCTGAACCGGTGCAGCCAGACGCTGCTTGTATGTCTCAATGTTCTGTGCCGATACTGCAAAAGCGAGCAGTAGTGCTGCAATGGTTAAGCTCTTCTTCATATTATTGTGCGATATATCCTAATTTTGTAAGTATCTGATTTATAGGAGACTTATCTATAATGATGCTTCTCTTGATACCCATAACCTCGACCGTGGAGACGAGCGAGAGTTCGATGCCCTCAAAGTTGCGGTTTGAGAACTGCATAATCAACGAGAAGGCTTTGAGCGGATTTTTGATGGATATGTCGAGAGGTATGCCTATAGATGCTACCTCTTTTTTTGGCAGTGTCACAGGGCTGCGCAGCGAGGCGTGTATGACCTGTGCACCCTCCATAAATATATCAGCCTCAGCACTTTGCAGTGTTGGTTGATAACCCGTATCGTTCTTTATGCGCAGGGTCACAACCCACCCTCCCGAAAGTGAGCCTTCGATATTTTCAACTGCCTCAATTTTTACCCCGTTCTGAATCTTGTTTGCCACCTTTTTGGGTGAACAGTTGGTGCAGAGTATGGCGGTAATAAGGAGTAGTATGTATAGTTTTACCCTATGCATTGTAACTATGCTTTATGTGCGGTATAAATCTGCGCTATGCCGAAGCTCAGGCTGCGACGAGTGACCTTTGAGAATCCCGCCTGCGAGATTATCTGCATAAAGTTGTCGGGATTTGGAAAGCCGTCAACAGACGAAGGCAGATACTCATATGCAGAGCGATTTTTGGAGATAAGTCCACCCACCCACGGCAGTATCTTGTGTGAGTAGATACGGTAGAGTCGAGCGATGAGTTTGTTGGTCGGATTTGAGAACTCGAGGATAACCAAATTACCACCATTGTTGATTACGCGGTGCAGCTCAACAAGGCATTTCTCCTTATTCTCAAAGTTGCGAATGCCGAATGCAATGGTCACAGCATCAACACTTTGCGACTCGAGGTTGAGCTTCTCGGCATTGCCCTCCATAAGCGAAATACGATTGTCTAATCCTCGGGCTGCAACCTTGCGTTTTGCCACCTCGAGCATCTGAGGAGATAGGTCTACGCCGCAGATGGTTGATCCCTCGATTTTGCGAGCCATAGCGATGGCTAAATCGCCCGTACCTGTGGCTATATCGAGGATGTGTTTTGCCCCTAATCGGCGCACGGTGCGCACAACCTTATTGCGCCATATTTTGTCGATAGAGAGTGATAAAATATGGTTTAGTTTGTCGTATGTGGGCGCGATGTCGTTAAACATCTCTCTGACGCTCTCGGTCTTTGGTTTGATATTGCTCATAGTCAATCTTTTATTCATATTTAACCGCCTCGGATGGCTTAATCTTCGTCACTATAGCCGTTGTGGCGAAGAGCAATGCAAGGATTGCCGCTGCAAAGATAATATTTATTGTTAAAATCTCCACCACTCCTATATTAACGGGAATCTCTGCCACAAAGTATGCCGCGGCGTCGAGCTTTATGACTCCCGTGTATTTCTGTATGAGTATCAGCGCAATAGCTACGGCATTGCCTATGAGCAGACCTCTGCCCACGATGCGTGCCGATTGGTATAGAAAAATCTTGCGAACCTCGCCGTTGCTCATTCCGAGACTCTTGAGAATGCCCACCATTCGGGTACGCTCAAAGAGTAAAATTAGCAACGCTGTAATCATATTAAATAGTGCTACGATAAACATAATTACAACTATAACAATTGCATTTATGTCGTGTGTTTCGAGCCAGGCAAATACGCTTGCGTATATTTCATTTGCGGAGACGCTCGACAGGTTGGCATCGCCTACATAATACTCAAAAAGAGCGTCGTTTAATTGGTCAGAAACCACCTCGGCATTGTATCCCTCGCGCAGCCTTATTTCAAAGCCCGAGAAGGTGTCAGAGTTCCAATTGTTTATCTTTTGTACATTGCGTATGTCGCTCAGTACTATAGAGATAGGTAAATCTCCTACAGCTTGGTAGATTCCGCAAATTTTGAATATATCTCGCTCTGGGGTTTGACCATTTGTAAAGAGCAGTAACTCGATTCTCTCCCCACACGCAACGCCTAAAGTGCTGGCAATTTTGTCGGGGAGGAGCAGCTCTTTGTAACGCTGTTCTTCGGTGCGCGGTAGCGTACCCTCGATAATTGATTTTGCAATTGTACTACTATCGTCAAAAGATGCCGAGCCTTTGAGAACTATCCCCGCTGTGCCACTTTTTGAGCGGGCAATGCATCCGCGCATAGCGTAGCCGTCGATATGCTCAATGCCCTCTGTCGAGTCGAAAATCTCACTGAGTGAGTTATCGACCTTAACGGGTCTAACTTCGGCGCCATATAGGGATGCTAAATCTGTAACAACGATATCTGCCGACATATCGGAGATGGTCGCACGAATTTGCTTCTTGAAACCTATAACCACAGCAATGGTTACCACCATCACAGCCACGCTAACTGCCACAGCTGCAGTGGCAATGCGCACCATAGTGCTTTGCGTAGAGGTAGAGCTGTTTGCCGTTCGTCGGGCGATAAATAGAGGTAAATTCATTGTTGTGATGATTGTGGTTAATATAGAACTTTATCCTCCTTGTCGCTCCAGGCTCTGAAGCCTGCAAGGGCCTGCTCGCGCATAATATTGATGCAAGGAATTGAACGCTCGGAGTAGTCAAGCGCGATCTGGTCGTAGATAAACGAGTCGTCAAAGTTTATCTGCTTGGCATCTTGTTTGGTGTTGCCGTAAAAGATGCGATCAATGCCGGCCCAATATATGGCACTAAGGCACATAGGGCAGGGCTCGCACGAGGTGTATATGGTGCAACCTGTTAATTTAAAGCTCTTTAGCTTGGCGCAGGCTGCTCGTATAGCACTAACCTCAGCGTGTGCTGTGGGGTCGCAGTTTGCCGTAACACGATTGGTGCCGGTGGCTATAACCTCGCCGTCACGAACTATCACAGCCCCGAATGGGCCGCCACCATTTGCGACATTATCTATTGATAAATCAATAGCCTGCTGCATGAACTTTTCGTCCTCTTTGGAAAAAATAGTACCCTTCATAATGCAAATTTAGACAATTTTTTGTAACTTTGCGCGTATTATTTAGGAATAAACAATAAAAAATATGATTACAACACTTCTTTTCTTAGGGAATAACGCAGAGCAATCCTCTCTTATTGCCAATCTGACCACCTCGGAGGCCTTCTTCCTTATTATAATCATTGCCGTTGTCGGTATGATTGTTCAGGCTCGCCTGCGTTCGGTATTCAATAAGTATTCCAATGTTGGCCTTAGCAATGGAATGACAGGTGCAGAGATCGCTGCAAAGATGTTGCGAGACCATAACATCCACGATGTTAAAATTACTCAAACGGGAGGTATGCTCACTGATCACTATAATCCTGCAACTAAGACGGTTAACCTCTCGGATGGCGTCTTCTCGAGTCGAAGCATCGCTGCGGCGGCTGTTGCCTGTCACGAGTGCGGACACGCTATACAGCACGCTGAGGGTTATGCTCCTCTGCGCCTGCGCTCGTCGCTTGTGCCGATTGTCAACTTCTCGTCTATGATGGCGCAGTGGGTTATTATTTTAGGCCTTATAATGATGAGTATATCGGGTAGCTCACTTGTCTGCTGGATTGGCGTGGGAATGATTGCTATGTCGGCACTCTTCTCTATTGTCACTCTGCCTGTTGAGTATAATGCCTCAAATAGGGCACTTGAGTGGCTTGAAAGTAGCCGTACTCTGCGTGATGACGAGATGGACGGGGCTCGAATCTCTCTGCGCTGGGCTGCTCGCACATATCTTGTGGCTGCGCTCTCGGCTATCGCATCGCTGCTTTACTACATAACCCTTATAAATCGAAGAAACTAATATGATAAAACGTATTTTTAGTGCAATTATGTTGCTGTTGCTCTGCTTCTTTGTGGCAGAGGCGCGACAGCCTAAGTATATATTCTACTTTATTGGCGACGGCCTTGGTATAAACCATATCCACGGCACAGAACTCTATAACGCAGCTGTACATCCCGAGATGGAGCGTGGCGGTAAGCTGAGTTTTACAGATTTTCCAATTCGTAGCTATGTTACAAACCACTCAACCTCGTCGCTTGTTACCGACTCTTCGGCTGCGGCTACAGCCCTTGCTTCGGGTGTTAAGACCGATAATGGCTATATGGGCGTAGATGCAGATGTGAAGCCTGTGAAGAGCCTTACCGAGCTGCTCTCTGAACACGGTATGTATGTTGGTGTGGCGACAAATGTGGCGGTTAACCACGCTACGCCAAGTGCCTTCTTTGGACATGATAAGTCGCGTAGTAGCTATGGCACGCTGTTCGAGCAGTTGCTGGCTTCGGAGGTTGATTTTGCTGCCGGCTCGACTATTCTTTGCAAGCGTAGCGGCTATACCCCTGAGGGTTATATCGAGAAGGCAAAGCAGTCGGGAATGGAGTTCTATAACTCGCCCAAGGCGGCTAAGGAGGAGCGTAATAAGCGAGTGCTGCTACTCTCTCCAGATCTGAATGAGCAGGCTCTTAAGTATGCGGTTGATTGTCAAGAGGGTGATCCGACTATTGTTGACTATACAGACGCAGCCCTCGGCTATTTAGAACGCCAGGCGGGGAAAAGGGGCTTTATGCTGATGGTTGAGGCAGGTCACCTCGACTACTGCGCCCACGATAATGATGCTGTGACCACATTTGAGGAGGTTAATCACCTATCGGAGTCGGTGCAGCTGGCACTCGACTTCTATGCAAAACATTCTAAGGAGACACTTATAATCATCACAGCCGACCACGAGACGGGAGGTCTGAGCCTTGGCTATCGCGATTATGTGATGCATCCTGAGAATCTTGCCTACCAACGATGCTCTATGGTGGCTCTGACTGCAAAAATGAGGGCTATGCGCGAGCGTGGCGACTTGGCGTGGGAGAGTATGGAGAAGTTGCTGAGAGCAGAGCTCGGCTTGTGGGATAAGGTGCCATTGAGTGAGGATGACGAAAAGCTACTCAAGGAGTGCTTTGAGCACGATTTTGTCCGTACTGCCGAGGAGGTTGTCAGCCTCTATAACCATAATGAGAAACTTGCTTCGTTGGCTATTGAGGTGCTCAATCGTGCTGCGCAAATCAAGTGGATAAGCCTCGATCATACGGGTATGCAGGTGCCGCTTTATGTTAAGGGTGCGGGGGAGGAGTTGTTCCATAACTGCTATGACAATACAGATATTCCGAAAGCTATAGCCAAGGCTATGGGTCTAACATTAGAGAATTAATTGATTATGAATGAGTTAAATTTTGATGAGCGACTCTTTCTGTGGCTCAATTTCGATGGCGGAGCTGTTACCGATTGGGTTATGAGTGCTATCTCGGGCGCGGTTATGTGGATTCCGCTCTACCTCTTCATCGGCTGGGCTGTTCAGCGTAAATATGGATGGAAGAGCCTTCTCGCCTTTATTGT
Source organism: Alistipes sp. (assembly GCA_045654345.1). Taxonomy (GTDB): domain Bacteria; phylum Bacteroidota; class Bacteroidia; order Bacteroidales; family Rikenellaceae; genus Alistipes. Next base: position 94,757 of record JAZOND010000001.1, read on the forward strand.
ATGCCTCGGTTTGGCTATGGGTCTTGCCGATATGCTCTGCGGAATATTCAAACATACGGGTCTGCTGAAGAATCTGTGGGCTGATTTCCCTGCTCGCCATCGCCCGATGTTCGATTTGGCAGTTCGAGAGGCTGCTCATGTGGTTTCGTATGCTCACGGGCCATTTGGAACCGTCTCGGCACATGCGGCAACTACGGCAGGTATGGGTATACTCTCGGCACTTGCAATTCGCAAGAGATGGTATAGCTGGACTATCGCCTTTATAGTGCTGCTTATCTGCTATTCGCGCATATATTTGGCCTGCCACTTTCCTCAAGATATAGCTCTTGGCATTACTGTAGGTCTTATTTCGGGCGGTGCAATGTATCTTTTGTGGCGAAAACTTGATAATCTGCTAAAAAACAGCTAAATTTGCGCGCTTTTTTGTTGAAAACAAATATTAGAACAAATACTGAAGAATATGATAGAACATCTTAGTGAGCAGGAGCAGTTGCGTCGTAAGTCACTCGCCGCACTGCGAGAGGCGGGTATTAACCCATATCCGGCAGAGCGTTTTGATGTAAGCGCATCGGCTGCCGATATTGTTGCAGGTTTTGATGCCGAGCCTGAGAAGTTTCAGACCGTGACCATCGCAGGTCGTATGATGAGCCGCCGTATTATGGGTAGCGCATCATTCTTTGAGTTGCAGGACCACACAGGCCGTATTCAGGTCTATATCCGTCGTGACGACATCTGTCCGGAGGGTGATCCGACACTTTACAACACTGTATTCAAGAAGTTGCTCGATATTGGTGACTTTATCGGCGTTGAGGGTTTCGCTTTCCGCACAAATACAGGCGAGCTGTCTGTACACTGCCGTAAGTTTACTGTTCTGTCAAAGTCTATCCGCCCACTGCCAATCGTTAAGGAGAAGGATGGCCAGCAGTTTGATGCCCTTACTGACCCTGAGGTACGCTACCGTCAGCGTTATGTTGACCTTGTGGTAAACCCTAAGGTGCGTGAGGTGTTTGTTAAGCGTGCAAAGATTATCGCAACTATGCGCGAGTACTTCAACCAGCACGGTTGCCTTGAGGTTGAGACTCCTATCCTTCAGCCAATTCCTGGTGGCGCATCAGCTCGTCCGTTTATTACCCACCACAATGCGCTGGATATCGACTTCTATATGCGAATAGCTACAGAGCTCTACCTCAAGCGCCTTATCGTAGGTGGTTTTGATGGTGTTTATGAGTTTGGTAAGAACTTCCGCAACGAGGGTATGGATCGCACCCACAACCCTGAGTTCACTTGTATGGAGATATATATTGCATACAAGGACTACCGCTGGATGATGGAGTTTACCGAGAATATGCTCGAGCGTATTGCCCTTGCTGTTAATGGCACTACAGATGTTGAGATTGATGGTAAGACCATCTCTTTCAAGGCTCCATTCCGTCGCCTTACTATGACCGACGCAATTCTTGAGAAGACAGGCTACGACATTACTGGTCAGAGCGAGGCTCAGCTGCGTGAGGCTTGCGCTCGCCTGAATGTAGAGGTTGATGATACAATGGGTAAGGGTAAGCTTATCGACGCTATCTTTGGCCAGTACTGCGAGGGTGACCTTGTGCAGCCTACCTTTATCTGCGACTATCCTATCGAGATGTCTCCTCTCTGTAAGCGTCACCGTGATAATGAGGATCTTACCGAGCGTTTCGAGCTATTCGTAGCTGGTAAGGAGCTCTGTAATGCATACTCTGAGCTGAATGATCCGATTGATCAGCTCGAGCGTTTCCAAGAGCAGATGAGACTCTCAGAACGTGGTGATGATGAGGCTATGTTTATTGATATGGACTTTGTTCGTGCCCTTGAGTATGGTATGCCAAACTGCTCAGGTATGGGTATGGGTATCGACCGATTGACTATGTTTATGACAGGTCAGACATCTATCCAGGATGTGCTCTTCTTCCCGACTATGCGTCCTGAGAAGAAGGTGGTTGCTGATAGCCAGGAGGTATATACCGCTACAGGTATCCCTGCTGAGTGGGTTGAGGTTATCCAGAAGATGGGCTACATCACTCTTGAGGCATTTGCTAATACTGCAAAGAATGGCGGTATGAAGCTCTTTAATGACCTCTGTGGCTTCAATAAGAAGAATAAGCTCGGCCTGCCAACCGCAGAGATTAAGGCTTGGATTGAGGCTCAGAAGGAGTAAGAGAGAAATCTCCACCTAGGTTTATAGCTGAAGATGGAGTGAGAGAAAGCAACTTATTGGTAAATTAGAAATCCCAACCTAAGCCTCCCTTTGTCAAAGGGAGGTTTGGAGGGAATGTAAATATGAATTCTTCCTGCCTCGGCAGTTTCATTCTGCATCGTAAGATGCGTGATTTAAATGAAACCGTAATTTGCCGTAGTGGGAGAGTAGAAAAGCAAATTATTGTTTCATTTAAATCAAATAACTATTATGGCAAGAAAGAAGATTGTTGCAGGTAACTGGAAGATGAATACCCTGCCTGCAGAGGGTGTAGAATTGGCAAAGAATGTTGTAGCTGGTCGCGGCGAGGTTTGCGAGTGCGTAAACTTTATCGTTTGCCCTCCATTCACACACCTCTCACAGGTTATCGAGGCTGTTAAGGGTTCTGATATCGCTGTTGGTGCACAGGATTGCGCTACTGAGGCTAAGGGTGCTTACACAGGTGAGATCGCAGCATCAATGATCGCAGCTCTTGGTTGCAAGTATGTTATCCTCGGTCACTCTGAGCGTCGTCAGTACTACGGTGAGACCTCTGAGACTCTTAATAAGAAGATGGCTCAGGCTTATGCTAATGGTCTGACTCCTATCTATTGCGTAGGTGAGAGCCTTGAGGAGCGTAAGGCTGGTAACCACTTCGCAGTTTGCAAGGCTCAGATTGAGGAGGTTGTTTACAACCTCACCGAGGAGCAGTTTGCAAACCTCGTTATCGCATACGAGCCAGTTTGGGCTATCGGTACAGGTGAGACCGCTACTGCAGAGCAGGCACAGGAGATTCACGCTTATATCCGCGAGGTTCTTGCTGCTAAGTTCGGTACAGCAGCAGCTGAGTGCCCAATTCTCTATGGTGGTTCTTGCAAGCCATCTAACGCTGCCGAGATCTTCGCTAAGGAGGATGTAGACGGTGGTCTTATTGGTGGTGCAGCTCTTAAGGCTGAGGATTTCCTTGCTATTGGTAAGGGCTTCTAAATATTTCGCGTGATAAGGGCGCATCTGCTTCCGCTAACAAAATTTTCAGCAATGGGCGGTACGCTTAGTACAGCCCATCGCTGAAAAATTTCGCCGAGCGTTGCACCTACACCCTTCTGACACGAAATAGCGTGTCAATAATCAAGGCGAGCGTTGTAAATCTTCACCTAAAATACGATTTTTCGCGTGATAAGGGCGCACTTGTTGTTAAGCGAGTAAACTATATCGTTCTCGGATTTAGTATAAACATCGACTATGGGTTGTACATTTGTGCAGCCCATAGTGGTATTTTTTAACATCTATTTGGTCTATCGGATATAGGCCAATAGTTAATAGCCAAAAGCCAATGGCTAATAAAATAATCAACATAAATGATTTTGACTATCCGCTGCCGGATGAGCGTATTGCCAAGTTTCCGTTAGAGCGCAGAGATGGCTCTAAGTTGCTTGTATATCGCAATGGAGCGATTACTGAACGCCATTTTGCAGATATTGGCGAGGAGTTGTCGCCAGAGACGCTCTTTGTCTTTAATAATACTAAGGTAGTGCGCGCGCGACTTGTTATGCATAAGCCGTCAGGTGCGCGTGTAGAGGTCTTCTGTCTTGAGCCACACGCTCCTGCAGACTATGAGCGTGCCTTTGCGGTGCGAGGTCAGTGTAGTTGGAGCTGTATTGTTGGTAATCTGAAAAAGTGGAAAGATGGCGCTGTTCAGATTCCTTTCGACTATCAGGGTGCGAGCTATCTGCTGCAGGCGTATATTGCCGAGCGAGGTACACGCGAGCATATTGTCCGCTTTGAGTGGGATGCTCCGCTGACCTTCGGGCAGCTGCTTGAGTGGTTGGGCCGTATACCTATTCCTCCATATCTTAACCGTGATAGCGAGGAGATTGATAATAGTCGCTATCAGACCGTCTACTCTCGCTTTGAGGGCTCTGTGGCGGCTCCTACGGCGGGTCTGCACTTTACAAATGAGCTTATTGAGAGTCTGAAGGAGCGTGGATTTTCGTTTGGAGAGGTTACGCTGCACGTGGGTGCTGGTACTTTTCTGCCTGTAAAGGATGAGGATGCGACAAAACACGCGATGCATACCGAGCACTTCGATATTACTCTGACTACCCTCGAATTGCTCCGCTCGAAGATGGGAAATGTTACCGCTGTGGGTACAACATCGGTGCGAACTCTTGAGTCGCTGTCGGCACTTGCTTGGCGTGTAAAGAGTTGTGGTACAGCGGATTGCGATAGGGTTATTGGTCAGTGGGAACTATACGATATACCGAACGAATTTACTGGTGTAGATGTAGTAAATACCCTTATTGACTATATGCAAAATCAGGGTGTTGACCGCCTAAAAGCGGCTACGCAGATTATGATTACACCGCTTGGATATCGCTTCAGAATAGTCAATCGAATAGTGACAAATTTCCATCAGCCGAAGTCGACTTTGCTGCTTTTGGTGTCGGCATATGTGGGTGAGGATTGGCATAAAATTTATAACTACGCGCTGAGTAACGACTTTCGTTTTCTGTCGTATGGTGACTCTTCGCTGCTGATTGTGGAGTAATACCTATGTATAATATAGAGGGAGTTTACTTTGGATACGGGTCTGCTTACATATTGTAAGTATTCTGGACTGTAAGTCTAACCTGTAGGGCGTAAAATCTCGGTCAGATATATGTTTGGGGCTGTTTTTTACAGCCCTTTTTTTTATTTTTATATTTATTGAACAATTTTTTGAAAAATTTTAATTACATTTTATAACTATTGGCATATAATAACTTACAATCGCGTATTATTTGTATAGAAAATAGTATAAGTGTGTTACTTTGGGCTAATTTTGTGATGAAATAATTTGGTTTGTAGGTTGTTTATTATTAACTTTGTTGCGAAATGAATTTTATTTTTTAACTAATATTAAATGCTTATGGTAAGGAAAATTGTACTTTCATTAGCTGCTGTTCTGTCAGTAGTCGGTATGGCTCTGGCTCAGAATAAGCAAGTTTCGGGTACGGTTACCGATACTAAAGGTTCACCAGTTCCTGGTGCAACTGTAGTGGTTGATGGAACCACTATCGGTACATCTACCGATGCTCAGGGTAAGTATACTCTCGTAGCTCCGGTAGACGGAGTACTCTCTGTATCCTTTATCGGTTATGACGAGCAGAAGGTTGCTATCAATGGTAAGACATTGGTAGATGTTGTGCTCGCAGAGGCAGCTCACGCAATGGATGATGTCATCGTAACTGCTTACGGTGAGGCTAAGCGTGAGGCGTTCTCAGGTTCGGCTGTAATGGTCAAGTCCGAGGAGATCGTTAAGACACAGCACACAAATGCTATCGACGCTCTTAACGGTAAGGTTCCTGGTCTCCAGATCGTTAACGCTACAGGTCAGCCTGGTAGTGCTTCTCCAACCGTTATTATCCGTGGTATCTCTTCTATCGAGGCGGGTAAGACTCCACTCATTATCGTTGACGGTATGTCGTTCGCTGGTTCTATCAACGACATCAACCCATCTGATATTGAGTCTATGTCAGTGCTCAAGGATGCTGCAGCTGCAGCTCTTTACGGTTCTCGTGGTGCTAACGGTGTGATCCTCATCACTACCAAGCGCGCTAAGGGTCGTGACGCTATCGTTTCTGTTGATATCAAGGTTGGTGTTAACCAGCGTGCACAGCAGGACTACGACTACATCACAGATCCAGGTGAGTACTATGAGATGCACTATGGTATGCTCAACAACTATTATCAGCAGGTTGTTGGTCTGTCTCCATATGAGGCTTATGTTAAGGCTAACGCTACAATGATCGATCCATCTGCAGCTAACGGCTCACTCGGTTACAATGTTTACACCGTACCAGAGGGTCAGACCCTTATCGGTCGTAACGGCAAGCTCAATCCTGAGGCTACCCTTGGTCGTCTTATCAACCACAATGGTGAGGACTTCTGGGTAACTCCAGATAACTGGATTGACGAGGTTTATATGCAGGGTATCCGTCAGGAGTATAACGTAAATGTTGCTGCAGGTAACGAGCGTTCAAGCTTCTACGGTTCATTTGGTTATTTGAACAATGACGGTATCGTTCAGAATACTGGCTATCAGCGTTATACAGCTCGTCTGCGTGCTGACTATCAGGCTAAGAAGTGGCTCAAGGTTGGTGGTAACGCATCTTACACTCACTCAGAGAGTCTGACCTCTTCTGGTGACGGTGCAAGTGGTTCTACATCTAACATCTTTGCTTATACTTCAAGCATTGCGCCTATCTATCCGTTCTATACTCGTGATGGTAAGGGTAATATTCGCCGTGACTCTTATGGTAACGTTATCTACGACCACGGTACTGCAACTCAGGCTGGTTCTAACGCAGGTCTGAACCGTGCATTCCTCTCAAACGCTAACCCATACTCAGCACTGTTGCTCGATAAGAATAACTCATCTTCAAACCTTGCTTCATTCAACGGTTTTGCAGATGTTCTCCTTCCATTGGGCTTCAAGTTCTCTTTCAATGGTGGTGTTTCTGTTAGCCAGTCAGAGGCTATCTCTACTGCTAACCCACTCTACGGTCAGTATGCAGTATCTGGTGGTTCTATCGGCCGTCAGCAGTCTATGTACTGGAGCTATACTCTCCAGCAGATCCTGACTTGGAACTACACCTTTGCTGATGTTCACAATCTTGACATTATGCTCGGTCACGAGAACAACTACGATATGGGTCGTTCACTGACAGGTTACAAGAACGGTCTGTACTCAGTAGACTCTTCTGAGCTCTCTCAGGGTCTTAAGGTGTCAAGCGCAAGCTCTTCATTCTCAGAGTACAACAATGAGGGTTACCTCTTCCGTGGTCAGTATGACTATGACAACCGTTACTTCTTCTCAGCATCGTTCCGTCGTGATGCATCATCACGCTTCCACCCAGATCACCGTTGGGGTAACTTCTGGTCTGTATCAGCTGCTTGGTTGATCAACAAGGAGAGCTGGTTCAACGCAACTTGGGTTGACGAGTTGAAGGTTAAGGCTTCTTACGGTTCACAGGGTAACGACCAGATCTCTGACTTCCTCTATATGGACCGCTACTCAATCGCAAATGACGGTACAGATAAGTGGTCAGTTGCTTTCTCTTCAAAGGGTAATGAGGATCTTACTTGGGAGACTAACGGTAATATGAATGCCGGTGTTGAGTTCTCATTCTGGCAGGGTCGCCTGGCTGGTAGCGTTGAGTACTTCAACCGTATCACTACCGATATGCTCTCTTGGTACTCAGTTCCATCATCTATGGGTTACTCTGGTTACTGGAAGAATGTAGGTGATATGTCTAACCAGGGAGTTGAGGTTGCTCTCAATGGCAATGTTGTTCGTCAGAAGAACTTCAACTGGAACATTAACCTCAACCTTACTTATGTAAAGAACAAGATTCTCGATCTTGACTATGACAATGTTAAGGAGCAGTACTATGATCTCGAGGGTAATGCATATACCGGTTACCGTGATGGTAGCAATATGTATGCAATCGGTCACTCAATCTATACTAAGAACTACCGTGCATATGCAGGTGTAGATCCTAAGACTGGTAAGTCTCTGTTCTGGAAGCGTCGCGCTTATGTTGACAAGGAGACTGGTAAGGAGTCATTCGAGCTCGTTACAACTGACAAGGCTTCTGAGGGTGACTACTTCATCTTCGATACTTCACTGCCTGATCTCTATGGTGGTTTCGGTACATCTATCGACGCATATGGCTTCGATCTGTCTGTAAACTTCGTATATCAGATTGGTGGTAAGGTTTACGATGGTGACTATGCTTCAGCTATGGCAAGCCCAAGCGCACAGAGCGTAGGTCGCGCTATCCACAAGGATATGTACAACGCTTGGACTCCAGAGAATACTACCTCTAACTATCCACGCTTCGTATATGGTGACGAGTATACTGCAGCTGCTACAGATCGTTTCTTGATGTCTGCATCATATCTCAGCCTTCAGAATGTTAACTTCGGTTACACATTCCCAAGCAAGTGGATGTCTAAGATCGGTGTTTCAAGACTTCGTCTTTATGTAGCAGCAGAGAACATCTGGTACTGGTCTGCACGTAAGGGTCTCGACCCACGCCAGAGCTTCACCGGTGGTGCATCTTCTGCATACTACTCTCCAATCCGCACTATCTCTGGTGGTGTTAATCTGACCTTCTAATTATTAAAGAAAGGAGAAAAGATATGAAAAAGATATTTAAATATACAGCAATATTGAGCGTTCTTGCCTCAGTTGTAACTACCGGCTGTATCAAGGAGGTTAATCCTACCGGTAGCTCAATCTCGGCTGAGCAGGCAACAGCATCTGCTGATGCTGCTAAGTCAATGACTGCGGCTATTGCAAACTACGCCACTAATGCACAATGGGCAAATAGCGATATCCATTCATTCTATGGCTATCCATCACTCTGTGTAGTTCGTGAGTGCTATTCTAATGATCTCACCATTATGGATAACCCATATGGTTGGTATTCAAACGAGATGCATAATCTCGGTCAGAACTCTACAAATCCTTATATACAGATTCCGTGGTTGATCTACACTAAGGTTATCGCGCTTGCAAACGATGTGATTCGTATGAATCCTGATATCGAGGCTATCGTAGATACAAACAAGGGTTATGTAGGTGCTGCTTACGCATACCGCGCTCTCTGTATGATTGATATGTGTCAGCTCTATGAGTTCAAGGCAAACAACTACACCAGCGATCCGGATATTGAGGGTCTTACTATCCCTTATCTCCACGAGAATATGACTGTAGACTATGCTAAGAACAACCCTCGTATGCCTAAGGCTGAGGCCCTTGAGAAGATTTATGAGCTTCTCGACAAGGCTATCCTTCTGCTCGATGGTCACTCTGCAACTACAGATAAGACCCTGCCTGACTTGGCAGTAGCTTATGGTCTCTATGCTCGCGCTAAGCTCTATGAGGGCGACTATGCAAAGGCTAAGGAGTATGCACAGCTTGCACTTTCAGCAGGAAACTTCTCTCCACTTACTGAGGAGCAGTGGACATCTCCTACTACAGGTTTTAACGATGCTGATTCTCAGAAATCTTGGATGCTCTGTACTCGTACATCAAATGAGAGTGATGTTGTAAAGACCGGTATCATCAACTTCGTATCATTTATGTCATCTGAGCAGGTTTATGGTTATGGTGGTCCAGGTGCTGGTGCTTTTGTAATGGTTGACAAGCAGTTCTACGATCAGATTCCTAACACCGACTTCCGTAAGCTCTCTTGGAAGGCTCCTGCAGGTCACGTGCTCGAAGGTAAGAACGTCTTCGTTCCTGCTGCTGGCAGTTATGAGGGTGCTGAGGTTCTTCCTGAGTATGCTGCTCTTAAGTTCCGTCCAGGTGAGGGTAACTCTGGTGACTATATGATTGGTTCGGCTACCGACTTCCCAATGATGCGTATGGAGGAGATGAAGTTTATTATCGCTGAGTGCGATGCTCGTAATGGTGACGCTTCTTCACTCATTGAGATCGTTAAGACTCGTAACCCTGAGTATACTTGCACAAAGACCGGTACTGCTCTTGTTAAGGAGGTTCTCCTTCAGAAGCGTATCGAGTTCTGGGGTGAGGGTATTGTCTTCTTCGATTACAAGCGTTGCCCAGATCTTCTCCAGATCAACCGTGGCTATCCTGGTACAAACCACCAAGAGCCAGCTCGTTTCAACTGTGAGGGTCTTGCTCCTTGGTTCAACATTCCTATCAACGGATATGAGGCTCAGGATAACAAGGCACTGTCAGGTACTAACAACCCTGACCCAACCGGCACTGTATCTTTGTGGGTTGAGTAATCCGCATAAGGAAACAATATGTCAAATTTGAAAAAATAGATATATATGAAAGCAATTAATAAATTTTTCTATGCTCTGCTCGCTTTTGTGGTGGTAGGTATGGTCTCTTGTACTAAGGAGGCTACCCACGAGCCAGGCGCGCCTGAGTTGGAGGGTTGCTATGGCGTATATTTCCCTGATGCTACCGTTTACGAGGCTCAGGGCCCTATGGGTGAACTTAGTCTTGACCCATCGGAGGCAACTACCTTCACATATGTTGCCTTCCGTGAGAATACCGATGGCGAGATTACCGTTCCTGTAAAGGTTATTGAGAATACTACCGACGCAGAGGGTACCCCAATGTATACTGTTTCAGACATCGTCTTCGGCGATGGCGAGGATGTAGCACAGTTCACTGTTGCTCTCTCTGAGAAGGCTGAGGTAGGTGTGCCTTACACCCTTACACTTGAGGTTGAAAACGATCCTCTCTATGTAAAGCAGTATGATATTACTACCGTTCCATCTCTCAGCGTAACTATCAATCGCGTAAAGTGGATCTCATTGGGTAAGTGTCAGTTCACAGAGGACCTTATTACCTCTTGGTGGGGCTTCAACTGGGATTATCCAACTCACCCTACATACCTTGTAGAGGTTCAGGTTCGTGCGGACTCTATTGATCAGGCTGCATTTGATGCTGCTATCGCTGGTACTGGTGAGGACTCAGGTCTGTCAGGTATTTATCGTATGGTAAACGCTTGGCTTGTAGGCCCTTGGGGTGATGACTCAGACAAGGAGTACAACGAGTCTATCGCTGCTAATCCTATATACACTATTATCAATGCTCAGCCATACGATAAGGTGTGGATTCCACTCCAGGAGATCGGTCTGGCTATCAATGGTGGTATGGCATCTATCTACTCTTACCCTGCAGCACTCACTGATTTGGGTAGAGCAAGTGATATTCAAGATTCAATGTATGGTAAGATTGAGAATGGTGCTATTACATTCCCTGCAGAGAATTCTCTTCTCGGCTGCCCAGGTGGTGATTATGTAGGTTCTAACACATATTCTGCAAATATCGATGGCGCATTCAAGCTCGTTCTTTCAGCCGCTCTTGGCACTTATGAGCTTGCTATGCCTAATGCTGAGGAGGATGGTGACTTCTCATTCCGTGAGGTTAAGCTCGCTGACGACGCATTGTTCTACTCTGAGAGCCAGGCTGCTGCTTGGACCCCAACTCTCGAGGAGGGTCGTTGCGAGGTTAGCACTAAGGATGCAGATCGTATCTTCCGCTCTGAGTACGGTGTTCTCTATCGTCTGCCAGACCTCTATGCTGAGGGTTATCCAATCTACTTCGCAGCTCTTGAGGATGGTACTATCACTCTTCCAAAGGATTACATTAACCAGAAGACAGGTCTTGTTCAGAGCGGTTACGAGGTGCTGATGGCTATCGACGCTGAGGCTTCAACCTTCGATCCTAAGACTGGCGAGCTCGCACTTGCTGCTGAGTTCTTCGTAGGCGAGGGTGACGATGCAGTATCTTACGGTGTATTCGCTGAGCTTATCTCTACTAAGGCTCCAGAGTTCCCTGTAACTCCAATGCTTGACCTTAAGAATGACTTCTCTTATAAGGAGCTCTTCAGCGCAACCCTTAAGTCTGCATTCTTGAAGAGTGAGTTCGAGGCTACTGTTGAGCAGGGTACTTCTCTTGTTGACGCTGAGCTCTTCGGCACTGCATACCGTATGCCAGGCCTCTATACTGCTGGTTACGATATCTACTTCGTTGCTGACGAGGAGGGTAATGTAGGTATTACTGCTGGTTACGAGCTCCAGGCTACTGGTATTAATATCTATGGCAAGCCTGCTTATATGCAGATTGTTGGCGGTACTTGCTCTGAGGCTGGTGTAACTCTTCAGGCTCGCTTTGTTGACAGCGAGGGTACTGCTCTTGTTCCAGGCCTCTGCAAGGAGACTATGTCTAACTATGTATGGGTTGATGTTGCAACCGGTTCTTGGGAGTGTAATGTACTCAACAACCCAATTGCAGGTCTGACACTCCAGAACGCTCAGGGTACTAACCTCTACCGTGTTGTTGACTTTATGACTTCAGCTACTGGCGTTGAGGGTAACCACTTCGTATTTACTTGGGATAAGACATCTAACCTCTGTGAGGTTCAGGGTCTGATTGATACAGGTATTCCAGCTTCTGCACTCGGCGTTAGCGGTGTTAATGAGAATGTTCACTTCGCTGATGAGAAGACTACTTGGAACTCTCTGGGCTATGATGATACTTGGGAGTCTCTCTATGCAGACTATGGCGCATCTGTTCAGCCATACTACTCACCTGAGTACAACGCATTCGTATTCCGTGTATCTTACTTCTTGCCTGAGGCTGGTGGTGCACTGGCATTCCCAACTTCAACTGGTAAGACCAACTTCGTGAACGAGATCTTCTACCTTGATGGTGAGGTTTCTGAGGGTCCACAGTGGGTAGATGTATGTACTGGTAGCTACTATTCAAGTCTCTTTATCGATGCTGACAACTACTATGTTCCATTCACTAACCGTAAGCTCCAGAACCTTGAGAATACCAACGAGTTCCGTATCGTTAACTTTACTGATGCTGGTACTGACTTCAACTTCACTTGGGATACAACTACTCACAAGATTGATGTTGTTGGTCTCAATGACACTGGTGTAGACTCAACTCCAATGAATGGTAAGGGTAACATCTTTGCTTGCGATGTTCGCACATTCTTCAAGTCAATGGGTTATGACCTCACTTGGGAGCAGGTCGCTTCACAGATTGGTGGTGATGCTCAGTCTTACTTCGATGCACAGAATGGTGAGTTTGTATTCAACTTAGTTCTCGCGGCTCCAGAGGTAGGCCCAGGCGTAGCTCTCGGTGGTGGTACTATCTATACTGACTACTTCGTGCCAGATAGCCCAGCCGCTGCTGCTTCAACAAGCTCTGCTAATGCTACTATTAAGAAGGCTACAAGCATCAAGGGTGCTACTGTAAAGAAGCACAACCTTGCTAAGAATAGCAATACCTCTTCAGCTTACAAGTCTATCAACCTTGGCGTAGCTAAGATGAGCAAGGAGGCTAAGGCTGTTCGCTCACTCAAGACCGTAACTCCGGTTAAGCGTGAGGCAAAGATTAAGAAGGCAATGCTTTAATCTTAAAGACCATAAATGAAAGGCGAGGGGCAAAAGCTCCTCGCTTTTTTTGTGATTATGTGGCTGAAGATGAGGCAATAGGCATAAAAATTTTGGCAATTCAGAAAATTGTTACTACCTTTGTGCCCATAATCCAAAGTGGGTTAGTGTAACTAATTTATTAACAAAAAAATTTTTATAGCAAATGGCTGTTAAAATTCGTTTGGCAAGACATGGTAAGAAGGGCTACGCTTTCTACCACATCGTCGTTGCAGATAGCAGAGCGCCACGTGATGGTAAGTTTATCGAGAAGCTGGGTACTTACAACCCTAACACGAATCCTGCTACAATCGACCTGAACTTCGAGCAAGCACTGGGTTGGTTAATGAAGGGCGCACAACCTACCGATACTGCTCGTGCGATTCTTTCGTACAAGGGCGTATTGTACAAGAAACACCTGCTCGGTGGTGTAGCTAAGGGTGCTTTCAATGAGGCTGAGGCTGAGGCTCGCTTTAACAAGTGGCTCGGTGAGAAGGAGGGTAAGGTTGCCGCTAAGGTAAACTCACTCGCTTCTGCTGCTACAGCTGACAAGAAGGCTCGTCTTACTGCTGAGGCTGCTATTAACGCTGCTCGCGTTCAGGCTTTGGCTGAGAAGAAGGCTGCTGCTGAGGCTGAGGCTGCTGCAGCTGCTGCTGAGGCTGCTGCTGAGGAGTCAACTGAGGCTGCAGAGTAGGGCAGGTATGTTGGCGGTTGGTCGTATAACAAAGCTCTTCGGAGCTGAGGGCGAGGTTAATGTTAACCTCTATGCCGACTTCCCCGACACCTTTGATGTGGAACAACCGCTGTTTACTATGGTAGACAGCTTGGTTGTTCCACTTTTTTGTGACTCTTTCTCTCGTCGTGGTAAGGGAAGCGCAACGGTTCGTTTTGCTGATATAGACACCGTAAAGCGTGCCGAGATGATTATGGGCAACGAGATCTTTATCGAGGAGCCTGAGACGGACGATGACGAGTTTACATTTGATGATCTTATCGGCTTTACCGTTAAGATTGGTCGCCGTAAGGGCACTATTACTGACTATTACGACAACGATATCAATCCACTCTTCGAGGTGACGCTTACCGATGGCGCGCATCTTATCCCTGCGGCTGAGGAGTTTATTGCCGCGATAGATTTTGAAGAGAAGGTGATGAAGCTTGTCCTTCCTGAGGGCCTTCTCGACCTTTGATTTTATCGTGATAGCGTAGCATTCGCTGCACATACCTTAAATCCCAGCTATGGCTGTACGAAAAGTACTATCCATAACTGGGATTTTTCACGATGTGTACCTACTACTACGCTCTGACGAGAAAATACGGTACAATAGTTATTCCGCGTCTGTGAGCCATTCGGTCACGGTAGCATCGGAAGGCATCATCCAACTACCGCGAGGGGAGAGGGATACGGCTGTGACCTTAGGACCGTCAGGTACGGCTGAGCGTTTAAACTGTTGGCTGAAGAATCGGCGCAGGAAGGTCTTAAGCCAGTGGGCGATAACCTCCTCTGTAAATCGACCCTCAAAGGCGATAGACGCAAGTAGCATAATCTTTGACGGAGCAAAGCCGCTAACAACAAAGTGGTAAATAAAGAAGTCGTGCAGCTCATATGGGCCCACAAGATCTTCGGTCTTCTGAGCAATCTCGCCCTTGTCGTCAGCAGGTAGCAGCTCTGGGCTTATCGGTGTACCGACAATATCTTTCAGGGCTGCCTTAACCTTGTCATTCTGCTCATTCTCAGCAGCCCAGAGGGTCAGCGCGCGCACCAAAGTCTTTGGTATAGAGCAGTTTACATTGTACATAGACATATGGTCGCCGTTGTATGTTGCCCAGCCCAGCGCGCTCTCTGACAGATCGCCCGTGCCGATGACAAGTCCGCCCACGGCATTGGCTATATCCATAAGAATCTGGGTGCGCTCGCGTGCCTGAGAGTTCTCGTATGCAGCTCCGCGGTCATCTGTAGCAAGGCCGATATCCTTAAAGTGCTGCTCGCACGCTGCGCGGATAGATACCTCGCGCAGGGTTATTCCAAGCTCCTGCATAAGGGTCAGCGCGTTGTTATATGTTCGGCCTGTAGTGCCGAAGCCAGGCATAGTCACGCCAATGATACCCTTGCGGTCCAGACCCAGGCTATCGAAGGTCTTGACTACGGTAATCAGTGCCAAGGTAGAGTCCAGACCGCCCGAGATGCCTATTACAGCCTTGCTGCAATGGGTGTGGATTAGTCGCTGAGCAAGGCCTGCCGCAGCAAGGTCTATAACCTCACGGCATCCGCTGTCCATATCCTTCGGGATAAATGGCGCAGGGTCTACATTACGCACAATAGGGCTGTCAACCACGGTAGCAGGCACCTCGAGGATGCGGTAGCAGTCGCACATAGTGGTGCTATGGTGGCGCAGACGGTATGCCTCGATGGCCTCAATGTCGATGTCTGCAACGATGATAGAGCCGTCAGAGCAGAGAGGCTCCGACTTGCTCAAGATCTCGCCCATCTCGGCAATTACAGCATTGCCTGCATATACGCCGTCGGTAGTTGACTCGCCAGCACCTGCCGAGCAGAGAATATATCCGCCCGCAATAGTTTCAGAGTGGTGTTTAACGCGACTCTGGAGCTTGGCGTAGCTATTCATATATGATGGCTGAGAGTCAAGGCAGAGGGCTATGTTAGCACCCGCTGAGGCCAGCTCTGCAGATGGTGTTATAATCTGCAACGAGTCCTGACCAATCTCTACACCGAACTTGATGCCGTCAAAACTGAAAATCTGGTCGCTACCAAATGGTACCATTTGGCCGCAACACTCTATATATCTGTTCTCGGTGCCTCTGCCTGCAGCAAAGATACTGTTGTCGGTGTAGCTCTTTGGAACCACGCCGCAGATAGTGCCCTCGGCAACCACAACGGCGCAGTTGTAGAGTCTGCCGAGATATACCATAGGCATACCCACCACCACAACGGTCTCTAACTGCTCATCAACAAGTCGTTGCAAAGCCTGCAGAGCCGAGCAGAGCAGGCTCTGCTGACGGAATAGATCGCCACAAGTGGCAGCGGTAATAGACAGCTCGGGGAAGAGCACAATGCTACAACCCTGATCTGCAGCCTGAGTTGCAAGAGCTATAATCTGCTCGATATTGCTGTTGCAGTCGGCAACCTTTACTTGAGGAACGGCGGCTGCAACCTTTACAAAACCACCTCTTACTCTGCCCATCGCTTTGCAATATTAATAATTACCTGCACAGCCTTCTCCATAGAGTTGAGTGAGCAGTACTCAAACTTACCGTGGAAGTTCATACCTCCTGCAAAGATGTTAGGGCAAGGCAGACCCATAAATGAGAGTCGTGCGCCATCGGTACCGCCACGAATAGGGCGAACGATAGGCTCAACGCCAGCATCTCGCATAGCAGCAAGGGCGTTGTCGATAACCTGTGGATGTGGCTCGACCATCTTGCGCATATTGTAGTACTGATCCTTGAGTGTGAGGGTCAGCGTACCCTGACCATACTTCTTGTTGAGCATACCAACGATGTCCCACATCCAAATCTTCTTCTGCTCGAACAGCTCGGCGTCGTGATCGCGGATGATGTACGATATGGTTGCATTCTCGACTGTGCCATTAAGGCCTACGCAGTGGTAGAAGCCCTCGTAGCCCTCGGTAAACTGAGGACGCTCAACGGCCGGAATCATATTATTAATCTCGCAGGCAACCTCGATGGCGTTAATCATCTTGTTCTTGGCATAGCCTGGGTGAACATTGCGACCCTGAATGGCAATCTTAGCCGATGCAGCGTTAAAGTTCTCATACTCAAGCTCGCCCTCAAAACCGCCATCCATAGTATAGGCAAAGTCGGCACCAAAAGCCTTGACATCGAAGAAGTCTACACCGCGACCAATCTCCTCGTCAGGGGTAAAGCCGATGCGAATCTTGCCGTGCTCAATCTCGGGGTGTGCCATAAGGTACTCGGCAGCGGTCATAATCTCGGCAATGCCTGCCTTGTCGTCAGCACCCAGCAGCGTTGTGCCGTCGGTGTGGATAAGGGTGTGGCCTACAAAGTGCTTAAGCTCAGGGAAGTCAGCTACGCGCATAGTCAGGGCGTTGTTAAGGACAATATCCTGACCATCATAGCTATCGATGATGCGTGGGCGTACATTCTCGCCACTCATATCGGGTGCGGTATCGACGTGAGCAAGGAAGCCGATTACAGGAGCATTCTCCTTGCCTGGTGTGGCAGGGATTGTTCCCATAGCATAGCCGTACTTGTCGATAGTCACATCCTCCAAGCCTAAAAGCTTCATCTCCTCAACAAGGGTGTTTAGCAGATCCCACTGCACTGCAGTAGATGGGAAAGTTTCGCTATTCTCGTCGCTGCGAGTATTAATTGCGACATATTTCAAAAATCTCTCTTTTAGTTCCATAATAAGAGTCATTTAAGTGTTATTACTCCTCTTTTTTAGCTTTGAGTGTGTGAACGGTAAAGTATACCATAATTGCGATATACATTGCAAGGGCTGTCCACTCAGCGGCAGAAGATGCTGCCCACTGTGAAGCGTAGAGCTCTACACCTGCGAACTTGAGAATTGCCGATACAACGCCCATAAGTGCACCACCGGCGATAAAGCCCGATGCGATAAGTGTACCACGGTCAAAGCGCGCCTTGTTGAGTGCCTCGTCCTTAGAGCGGTTAGATACAAACCAAGCGATAAGACCACCCACTACCAGCGGAGCGTTGAGTGACATAGGGATAAACATACCTAATGAGAATGCCAGCGCAGGAACGCCAATCCAAGTGAGTACAAGTGCCAGCAGAGCACCTGCAAAGTAGAGCACCCACGGAGTCTGACCGCCCTCCATAAGTGGACGAATAACTGCTGCCATAGCGTTTGCCTGAGGAGCAGCAAGGGCGTTCTCTCCAACAAAACCGTAGGTCTTATTGAGGATAATCATCACACCGGCAACAGTTGCAGCTGAAACGATAGTGCCTAAGAACTTCCACTTCTGCTGCACAGCAGGGGTTGTGCCCAACCAGTAGCCAATCTTAAGGTCGGTGATAAATCCGCCAGCCATAGAGAGTGCAGTACAAACCACGCCACCGATAATAAGGGCTGCGGTCATACCCATCTTGCCATTAAGGCCGATAGATACAAGCACCAGCGAGCTGAGGATAAGGGTCATCAGTGTCATTCCCGATACAGGGTTGCTACCAACAATAGCGATTGCATTTGCAGCAACAGTAGTAAAGAGGAATGAGATAACAAATACGATAAGCAGAGCCACTGTAGTCTGCCACCAGTTGCCAAGTACGCCAAACTGGAAGAATACAAATGTAGCAACAAGTGTAGCGATGATAATTGACAGAATGGTCTTCATTGTAATGTCGCGCTCAGTGCGGGCAACGGCTGTTGCACTCTTCTTACCACCAAGCTCGTTTACAGCCAACTTTGCAGCATCCTTAATAATACCGGCCTGACGGATAATGCCGATAAGGCCCGCCATAGCGATACCACCGATACCGATTGGACGACCATACGCCACAAAGAGGTCTGTTGCGCTCATTGTTGCAGCCTCGGCAGAAGCGTAGCCTACCAGAGGAACAAGCACAAACCATACAAGGCAGCTACCAGCTGTGATAATTACAGAGTACTTAAGGCCGATGATATAACCAAGACCCAGCAGTGTTGAGCCTGTGTTAAGAGACAGCTCTACCTTGAACTTGTCGGCAATGGCTGCGCCCCAACCAACCATCTTCGTAGATATCTGCTCAGCCCACGCGCCAAAGGTTGAAACGGCAAAGTCGTATGCACCACCAATAAGACCTGCAAGGGCCAGCACGATGGTCTGCTTACCACCCTTCTCGCCTGATACAAGCACCTCGGTGGTTGCTGTTGCCTCTGGGAATGGGTACTTGCCGTGCATCTGCTTAACGAAGTACTTGCGGAATGGAATAAGCAACACAATACCAAGAATACCACCCAGCAGAGATGAGAGAAATACCTGATAGAAGTGCGCCTCAAGGCCCAAGATGTAGAGTGCTGGTAGGGTAAAGATAGCACCTGCAACAATTACGCCCGATGTGGCACCAATGCTCTGGATGATAACATTCTGACCGAGCATACTCTTACCCTTCTGCAGACCGCCAATACCTACGGCAATAATTGCGATAGGGATTGCTGCCTCGAATACCTGACCGACCTTAAGGCCGAGGAATGCCGCTGCGGCAGAGAAGATAATCGCCATAATAACACCCATAGTTACCGAGTATGGCGTCGCCTCGGCAGGTGTCGTCTCAGCCGACATTATCGGCTTGTACTCTTCGCCCTCGTTGAGCTCACGATAGGCGTTTTCTGGTAAAGATGTGTTTTTCATAACTATTTTATTTTAAATATTGAGACACTGATAGGTTTTAATGTGAATATATGTTCATTCTTTGTGGTTTTGCATTTTGCGAGGCGACGGTTGTTGCCGAAGATCCACTCTGTAGAGCAGCCCATAGCGGGGATAGTACCGCTGACGGTGCGGTCAGAGGGGTTGAAGACTACGATATACTTCTCAGCACCAAGTGTGCGGGCGTAGATCATAGGGTATGGATTGTCCATATCGCCCACATACTTCCACTCGCCCTCAACGCCAAGCGCAGGGGTTGATTGTCTGAGTGCAATAAGGTCAGAGACATAGCTAAGTACAGAGTTAGGGTCTGTAAGCTGCTCGGCAACATTGGGGAAATTGGGTGCATTGTCTACAGGCAGGTATAGCTTTGCAGGGTCGGCTGTAGAGAAGCCTGCATTCTTCTCGCGGCTCCACTGCATAGGGGTGCGGCAGACAGAGCGATTGCGTGATGATGAGCTACCCTCCTTAGGCGGAGCATACTCGAGGTTGCGCATACTTATCTCTTCGCCGTAGTATACAATAGGTGGGGTAGGCAGGGTGAGGAAGAGGGTTATAGCGACCTTCTGCTCCTCGGCAGAACAGCGGTTCATACGCGACAGACGCCATATGTCGTGGCTGTTTGTCGGCATAGAGGCGTAACCTCCTAAGCGGCGATATGTATTATATACATTGGTATATATCTCCATCGCCTCCTTAACAGAACCATTGCCTGCACGGTTGAAGTAGCAGGTTGTTGGTGCCATCTTATCTGTAGTTTCGCACACCAGCGGGCGGTAGATTGTGCCACCAATGCCGTTGTGAATCAGTAGGTCAATATTAAAACCAGCCGAGAGTGACTGCTCAGGATTTGACCACTCTGAAAGCATTATATTCTGCGGATAGGCGCTGTTGTACCACTCAAAAATCTCGCTCCATAAACGGCGTACACCATCGCGCGAGCTGTTGTCACCCTTGACTAACGACTGTGCCATATCTACGCGGAAACCGTCGGCACCCATATCGCACCAATAGGCGATAATCTTCTTCAGCTCGGCACGCACAGCAGTAGGGCCTGCAGCATTATAGTCCTGCTCCCAGCTGTGGTTAGGGTCGGGCGAGTAGTAGCCGTAGTTAAGTGCGGGCTGGATGTCGTAGTAGTTCTTCAGGTAGTAGCCATTGCGAGGATGGATGTTGTCTACAAATTTAGACTCAGGCTTATCGAAATTCTTGCCATCTGTCCAGATGTAGTAGTCTGAGTAGCTATTTTTCTCAGCCTTGAGCGACTCCTTAAACCAAGGATGCTTGTCCGATGTGTGTCCTGCAACAAGGTCGAGCAGAACCTTGATGCCTAAGCCGTGAGCTTTAGATATCAGACTCTTCAGATCCTCGTTAGTGCCAAAGCGCGGGTCGACGGTGTAGTAGTCTATAATATCATAACCTCCATCCTCCCAGCAACTTGCAAAGCAAGGAGAGAGCCAGATGCAGTTGAAACCACAGCTGCGGACATAGTCAAGGCGCGAGGTTATACCCTTTAGGTCGCCAATGCCGTCGCCATTCGAGTCCATATAGGTTGATGGGTAGATGTGGTATATCACAGCGCTCTTCAACCACTCCGGTTGGTTCTTTGCCGAGGCAGATAGCGTAACACAAAGTAGCAGTATGGTCAGTAGTCGTCTCATAGTTCATCAATAAGTCTCTCTAATGCAATTCCGCGCGAGCCCTTGAGGAGAATAGTGGTGTCGCTGATGTGGCTCTGAGTAACCCACTCGGCAGCCTCTGTGCTATCTGCACAGCAGGTCGCACCTATGCCCAACGCGTGAGCTGCCTTGAGGAAGTGCCCTCCGACAAGTATCAGCTCGCTATCTTTCACCTGCGTGGCAAGTTCAAGTATGCGGCAATGCTCATCGTGGCTCCACTCGCCGAGCTCGAGCATATCGCCAAGAATAAGAAGCTTGTTGCCCTGCTTCGAGGCGATATTGGCAATGGCAACCTCCATACTCGACGGGTTGGCGTTATAACAATCTATAATGAGTCGGTTACCTTTGTCGGTGATACTTTCCTGCGAGCGATTGTTGTCTGGGATGTATCCCTCGATGGCTGCTGCAATGCGCTCAGTATCAATATCAAAGTAGCAGCCTACAGCTACTGCCGCAGCAATGTTGTAGTAGTTATAGTCGCCCGACAGATGGCTCTTGTAGCCGTCGGCAATTGAGCGTGAGTAGTACTCAACAACCATATTTTCGCGACAGACAGCCATATCGCAGAGCGTAATATCCTCCATTGGCACAAAGGCAATGCCTCCATACTCCTCCAGATGGTCAAACAGCTCGCCCTTGCCCTTGCGAATACCCTCCTTACCACCAAAGCCCTCGAGGTGAGCATTGCCGATATTGGTCAGAATGCCGTAGTTAGGCTTGGCTATGCTGCAGAGTAGCTCAATCTCTTTCTGTGCACTTGCGCCCATCTCCACAACTCCAAACTCAGTGTTGCGATCCATTGCAAGCAGGGTCAACGGCACGCCGATGTGGTTATTCAGGTTGCCTCGGGTGGCGTAGACCTCAAAGCGTTCGGCAAGCACGCGGCTGACAAGCTCCTTGGTTGTGGTCTTGCCATTACTACCCGCAATGGCGATAATAGGTAGAGCAAGTCGCTCACGATGCTCGGCAGCAAGTGCCTGCAAAGCTGCAAGAGTATCCTCTACATAGAAGAGTCTCTCTGCGTAGTGGGGGTTGGCGTCGATAATATCCTTATTGTCAACCACAGCATATAGCGCACCCTGCTCCAAGGCCGCTATGGCAAAGTTATTGCCGTCAAAGTTGGCTCCGTGAAGAGCTACAAAGAGCACTCCTTCACTAATCTTGCGCGAGTCGGTGGTCACACCGCTGCACTGCTCAAATATATCGTATAACTCCATTACGAAAACTGATCTCCTAAGTTAAACTTCACCTCGTCAATGTACTTCTTGATATTCTGCTCATCAGAGCGAGGGCATATCATCAGCACATCCTCGGTATCGACAATGATATAGTCGCGTAAACCGTTGATAATAGCGACCTTACCCTTTGGCATAGAGATTATGGTGTTGCGCGTATCGTATGTGTAACAACCCTCTGCAGGCTTGACATTGGCGTACTTATCTTTGCGCGAATATTGGTAGAGCGAGCCCCAGGTACCGATGTCGCTCCAGCCGAAGTCGCCACTATGTACAAATACATTGTCGGCACACTCCATAACACCGTAGTCGATAGATATTGCTTTGCACTGCGCAAAGACCTCGGCAATAGCCTCAGCCTCTGTGGCCTTGCCGTAATGTTCAGATATAGAGGAAAATAGCGAGTACATATCGGGCAGGTAACTCTCTATGGCCTTCAGGATAGACTCTGTCTTCCAGATAAAGATGCCCGAGTTCCACAGAAACTCGCCACTGCGGATAAATGCCTGTGCTAATTCGAGATTTGGCTTCTCGGTAAAGCACTTGACTGCAGATATCGCCTGCTCGCTTTTACGCTGAATATATCCGTAACCCGTTTCTGGGCGAGTAGGGGTGATGCCGATAGTCATAAGGCAGTCGCTACTATCTACAAACTCGACACACTCCTGCATAGTGCGGGTAAACTCCTGCTCGTCGGCAACATAGTGGTCAGATGGCGTTACGACCATAATCGAGTTGCTGCACTTACTCTTAAGGTATGAGGCGGCGTAACAGATACAAGGCGCGGTATTGCGACCCACAGGCTCGCAGAGAATCTGATCCTCTGTAAGCTCAGGCAGATGCTCAAGGACCAGCGACTTGTAGTTTTTGTTTGTCACCACAAGGAAATTTTGCGCAGGGATGGTCTGGGCAAAGCGTTCGAAGGTCATACGAATAAACGACTTGCCGTTTCCGAGGATGTCCAAAAACTGCTTTGGCATACTCTTACGACTCTTTGGCCAGAAGCGAGTACCCACTCCACCTGCCATAATTACGCAGTAAATATCTCTTTTTTCGGTCATAATTACCTCTATTTTTATATTGATTGTACAAAGATAAAAATATTTTGTAACTTTGTCGGGTTAAAAGTACTGAAAAATGAAAATAAAGTTGTTTACAGTTCCGAATATTATAACGCTATGCAACTTATTGTGTGGCTGTGGCTCTATTGTAGCATCGTTGGTGCTTGGTGATTTTACACTCGCCTTTATCTTTGTGGTGGCAAGTGCGGTGTGTGACTTCTTCGATGGCTTTACAGCGCGTCTGCTCCGTCAATATTCAGATATAGGCGTGCAGCTCGACTCGCTTGCCGATATGGTGTCGTTTGGTGTGGCTCCGTCAGCGGCAATGTATGCCCTTGCAGCAAATTCTACTGCGATGTATGCTCTGCCATATTGGCTGACTGCAAGTCTGGTATTTGTGCCTTTTATTATGGCGGCATTCTCGGCTTTGCGCCTTGCCAAGTTTAATATTGACGATACTCAGCACGATAGCTTTGAGGGTATGCCAACGCCTGCCAATGCACTCTTCTGCCTCTCGTTTGTATATGCGGTGGTTAGCACAGAGAAGGCTGTTGCCATTGAGTGGATTGCACTTATTTCGGTAGTTATGGCTGCACTGCTTGTCAGTCCTATCCGTATGTTCTCGTTCAAGCTCAAGAACTTGAGTTGGAAGCAGAATAAGATGCAGTATATCTTCATCCTGCTCTCAATCGTTGCACTTTTGACCCTCGGTGCATACGCTGTGCCGACAATTATCGTTATCTATATAGTACTGTCAACTATTGGTTGGCTTGTAAGTAAGAAATAATACCTTAATGCAGTTAAAACGCTACATAATATCTATACTACTACTGTTGCCAATGTTGCTCTGGGACGGAGTTGCCTCGGCGCAGCTCGATGCCAGCGCACTTATGCGTGGTCAGCAGAATGCTGCTCGTGGTGGTAATACCTTGGGAGGTATGCAGCAGCAGAATGGCTTGGGTGGCTATGGTACCAACCCGTACGACACGGGCGAAGGTACAGAGGAGGAGCAGGGTGAGAAGCAGGACTCTACAAAAAAGGAGAAGCGACCTCGCAAACCCCTTGAGTCATACTTCTTTAGCGACTCTGTTCGCGCGTTGAGAAACTTCCAGTGGAATATCGTTCGCAATACAAATAAGGTCAATATCTCTCCGATAGATACCACTCTTGCCGTGTGGCGACTCGACTATCCGCACCAGCATAAGCGTCTGGGTAACAACTCTGTAGGTGGTCTGGGTCAGGCTTCGCAGGAGGTGAACTACTTTGAGCGTACAACCTCGCGAGACTTTACCTTTGCACAGCCCTATGACGCATATTCTTATGATCTTGAGAATGCTCCATTTTACAATATGAAGCACCCATATATATGGTTGACCTACCTTGAGTCGGGCCAGAAGCGTTACCGTGAGGAGCACTTCGAGATTATGGCTTCGCAGAATATAAACCCGACAACCTCAGTTTCGCTCAACTATAAGGCGCGAGGATCAAGGGGTAAGTATGACCGCTCACGAATCAAGAATCAGAACTTTGCAGGTACCTTTGCCCATACAGGTAAGCGATACTCTATTCACGCAGCATATATCCATAACCTTGTCGACCAGCAGGAGAATGGTGGTGTTGTTGGTGAGTGGGCCATTACCGATACCGTCTTTGAGATGCCGTCGGGTGTGCCTATGCGCTTAGCATCGTCGGAGGCAAATAACCTCTATCGAAATAACTCATTCTTTATCAAGCAGTCTATAGGTATTCCACTGCAGCGTATGACCGACTATGACTTCTCTATGGCTGAGTTGTCGGCTATATATATCGGTCATCTATTTGAGTATAACTCGTGGAGTAAGGTTTATAGCGATAAGTACGGCACCTATACTGATGAGCGATTTGAGCGCAATGAGAATGGAACCTTCAAGCCACATACAGATACCTATTATAAAAATTGGTATCTCAATCCGACAAATACACGCGACTCGCTTGCCGAGCGTGTGATTACAAACCGCCTCTTTGTGCAGGCACAGCCGTGGAATAGAAATGGTGTGATAGGAACTATTGACGGCGGTGTGGGAATAGACCTACATACATACTCTCAGTTTGCATTAACAGACTATCTGTCAGGCAAATACCAGCGCGTGAAAAAGACTGCCTGGTTCGCCTATGCGGGTATTGATGGCAAGGTGCGTAAGTATGTCGACTATGGAGCCTCGTTCAAACTCTACCCGTCGGGCTATCGCGGAGGAGACTTTGATCTGAGGGCTTATGCGGCATTTACGGCATTTATCAAGGGTAAGCCATTTACCTTGTCAGGTGAGTTCTCGCAGACGGCTCTCTCGGCTGGTTATTGGATGGATAATTGGCTCTCGAACCACTATATGTGGAACAATAACTTCGGCAAGGAGCACGAAACCAGGTTTAATGTGGCATTTACCGTCCCAGACTACGGCATAGAGCTTGGATTCTGGCAGAGTGTTGTTACGGATAAGATTTACTATGGTGCAGACTGTATGCCTACGCAACATAGCGGGGCTGTCAGCCTGACAAGCATATATGCGCAGAAGGACTTTACTATCAAGGGCTTGCACCTGAACCATCGTGTGCTGGTACAGCTCACCTCAAACCGAGAGGTTATCCCTGTGCCGCTTGTTTCGACATTCTTGTCCTACTACTACGAGTTCTGGGTTAAACGAGATGTGTTGCGTGCGCAGATAGGTCTTGATGGCCGATTTAATACCGCCTATTATGCTCAGGGATACAATCCTGCGCTCTCGGTATTCTATAACCAGAATGAGGTTAAAGTAGGTAACTACCCTTACATAGATGCCTTTATCTCAGCTAAGTGGAAGCGTATGCGAATTCTGCTTAAATACCAGCACCTAAATAACGGTCTGTTTGGTAACGGTGAGGCTTTCCAGATTGCTCGCTATCCACTTAATCCGGGAATGTTTAAGATAGGTATCTCGTGGACTTTCTACGACTAATTTTTCGTGATAGCGGCACAACTACTTCCGCTAACTAAAATCCCAGCAATGGGAAATACGCATAGTATGTCCCATCCGTGCCTATTTCACGATGTACTTCAGTAGCTATCTTTTGATAACAAAGCAGTGCAATGAATTGGTGACGGTGCCAGAAAATATATAAACACTTATCCGCATAGCGGATGCCAGAAAAGCCAATGGCTAATAGCTAACGGCTAATAGTAAAAAATGAAAATTTTTCTCAAAAAATACTACCATCTGATTATAATGGCGGCGATAACAATCGCCTTTGCCTATATCCCCCTCAATAAGCGTGGCTTTAATGTGGTGGATATGGAGCAGGAGCCGTTATTGGAGCAGGGTGAGTACATAATTTCACCGTACGACAATATTTTTCGTCGTATAGCTCGTCGTCACGATGTTGATTGGAGATTGTTGTGTGCCTTGGCATACTGCGAGTCAAGATTTAATCCGGATGCATATTCGCCAAGGGGCGCGGTGGGAATGATGCAGGTGATGCCACACATTGCCCGCCATTGGGATGTGATGGAGTCAGAGCTGCTCGATCCTGCGATAAATATTGATGTGGCTTGCCGATTGTACAAGTCTATGCAGAAGATGTTGCGCTTTCCGAAGGAGGTCTCTGAGCGTGATAAGATGGCCTTTACCATTGCCAGCTACAACTGCGGAGCAAGCCGTATAATAGATGCTCGCAATCTTGCCGCATACTATGATGAGCCTAAGTATGAGTGGGATGTAGTTTCAGACTATATACTACTGCTCTCGTCCGAGGAGTTTTACAACCACGAGGCTGTGTGTGGTGGTCAGTTTAAGGAGCCGCACATAACTAT
Organism: Alistipes sp.; assembly: GCA_045654345.1. GTDB lineage: Bacteria > Bacteroidota > Bacteroidia > Bacteroidales > Rikenellaceae > Alistipes. Next base: position 122,118 of record JAZOND010000001.1, read on the forward strand.
TGCCTACACAAATAAGGTGCTGTCAGTATACGAGAAATATGTCTCTATGACAGAGGAGTAACCCTCTGATTTGGTGCTAAACAGACGCTCTATTGTTATATATTGTCTTTATCGGGGTAGAAGCGGTTGTGTTAATCAAAAAAAATTGTAACTTTGTACGATTATATTGACGCTTAAATATGGATTTACAACATTTTAATAAATTGAACAGATGGGTCGGCTGGGGCGTGTTTGCCGTAGCTGCTATTGTCTATCTGCTCACAATAGAGCCTTCGTCAAGCCTTTGGGACTGCTCGGAGTTTGTGGCAACATCGTATAAATTGGAGGTGGGACACCCTCCGGGTGCGCCTCTGTTTATGCTCGTGGCGCGTATTGCCACTATGCTTGCCCCGTCGCCATACTATGTGCCGCATATGGTCAATGGTATGAATGCGCTGGCAAGTGCCTTCTGTATTCTATTCCTCTTCTGGACAATTACCCATATTGCCCGCCGTCTCTTTACCCGTACGGGCAAGGAGCTGACTACAAATAATGTCATTGCCATTCTTGGTGCGGGAGCTGTGGGCGCACTTGCATATACATTTACCGACACCTTCTGGTTCTCGGCTGTGGAGGGTGAGGTGTACGCACTCTCATCAATGTTTACTGCGCTGGTGGTATGGCTTATGCTCCGCTGGGAGGATGAAGCAGACTCGCCACACGCTATGCGTTGGATAGTGCTTATTGCCTATCTTATGGGTCTGAGTATCGGTGTGCATATTCTCAACCTGCTTACAATCCCTGCGCTGGTATTTATATACTACTTCCGCAGAAGTAAGAGCGTATCGTGGAAGGGACTGCTCTTTGCGACCCTGCTCTCAGGTGCTATATTGTTGGTAATCAATGGTATAATCATTCCGTACACTGTATATGTCGGAATGATGGTCGATGTATGGTGTGTCAATTCGCTGGGTCTGCCTGTAAATGTGGGCATTGTGGCCTTTGTGCTGCTTATGTTTGCGGCTCTCGGCTTTGCAATCTACTATACTCATATTCGTGGCGCGAAGATTTGGAATCTTATTGCCGTATGCGTGACAATGATTATGCTCGGCTTCTCCTCTTATGCGTCGGTGACTATCCGTGCGGCTGTCAATCCGCCGATGAACTCGAACAATCCGAATAACCCTGCGGCATTGCTCTCAGTGCTTAACCGCGATCAGTATGGTAATCGTCCGCTGATATATGGTGCATCTTATGCGGCACCTATTGAGAGCTATACCGAGAAGGAGCTTTATAACTATAATCCGGAGACAGAGACATACGACAAGTTGACCACTGTAGATAGTTATGTCTATCCAGATAAGTTTATGCACCTGTTCCCGCGTATGTGGAACTATATGAAGAAGGAGCACGACTATAAGCCGTGGGCAGCATATCGTACCAAGGAGGACTTTGTGCGCGATGAGAATGGCAATATAGTTCGTGATGAGAGGGGTAAACCGCTTCGTCAGACGGTCTCAGACTATGGACAGAAGGTGCGCTACTACGATGGATATGAGACCAAGACTATCGTTGAGCCTACATTTATGGAGAATCTTCACTACTTCTTCTCCTACCAGCTCAACTATATGTATTGGCGTTACTTCCTTTGGAACTTTGTGGGTCGTCAGGATGATATTCAGCCCGATGGCATAACACTGACGCACGGCAACTGGCTCTCGGGTATCGACTTTATTGATGAGCTATATCTCGGTCCGCAGAGTAACCTGCCTGCAGAGATGGAGAGCAACAGAGCGCGTAATACCTACTTCTTCTTGCCGTTTATCCTCGGCTTGGTGGGCCTTATATATCAGCTTAACCGCGATAAGCGAGGCTTTACCATCGTTATGTGGCTCTTTATAATGATGGGTATTGCTCTTGTTGTGTACTTCAACTCTTCGCCTGGAGAGGTGCGCGAGCGAGACTATGTATATGCAGGTTCGTTCTATGCCTTCTCTATGTGGATTGGTCTGGGTGTGCTTGCTATATATGAGTTGCTGATGCTTGTCTTTAAGCGTCGTAAGAGCGCAGCTGCTGTGGCTGCTATAGCTGTGGCTGCTGTAGTACCAGGAATATTGTGTGCCGAGAACTGGGATGATCACGACCGCTCTGGTAGAACTTGGGCACGCGATACGGGACATAACTACCTGAACTCTATGGTCGAGATTGAGGGTGTAAGTCCGATAATTGTCAACTATGGAGATAATGACACCTTCCCAATATGGTTTGCCCAGGAGGTAGATGGCCTGCGTACAGATGTTCGCGTAATGAACAGCAGCTACCTTGATGGCGAGTGGTATGTCGATGAAATGAAGTGTAAGGCAAATGATGCCGAAGGTATTCCATTCTCATTGCCTCGCCAGAAGTATACCTTTAACAACGACTGGATTCCGATTATCGAGAAGCAGGAGGTTATGGATGCTAAGGAGGTTCTGGATTTTGTCCGCAGAGATGATAAGGCGTCGAAATACGATATAGGTATGGGTGCGCCTGTGGACTATATCCCTACGCGCCGCATCGCCTTGCCTGTAGATAAGGATGCAGCAATAGCGTCGGGCATTGTCAAGGAGTCTGATCGCGACCTTATGGTCGATACGGTGTATATCAACCTGAGCAAGAGCTCGCTCTCGCGTTCAGAGCTTATGCTACTCGATCTGTTTGCCTCATTTGATTGGAAGCGACCTATATACTTCACTCAGGCATATATGCTCAATGCCTTTGGCCTTGTTGACTACCTGCAGTTTGATGGCTATGCATACCGTTTGGTGCCAATCCTTACTCCATTTGAGGATAGCTGGGAGATTGGCCGCATTGATGCTGACTATGCATACGATGTGCTGATGAATAAGACAAACTATGGCGGTATAAGCAATCCGGATGTATATGTAGACTCGTTTATGCACCACAATATTATGGTGGCGCGTACCCGTGAGGCGTTTGCACGCGTGGCAAAGCAGTATATCCTTAATGGCAACTATGCTAAGGCAGAGGAGCTTCTGGATCGCGGTATGGAGGTGTTGCCTCCTATGCAGCTGCGCTTTACTATGGAGAATACCTATCCGTTCCTTGAGGCTTACTACTCTATAGGTGCAGATGACAAGGGTGATAAGCTGCTGCTTGCATATGCCGACACGCTTATCGACTATATCGAGTATTACCTGCAGTTTGACGGCTTCTATGCCGACCTTGTGACAGATATTATCGACGAGAAGTTGGGCGATCTGTCAGATCTGTACTACCTTGCAGGTGCTGCAGGCCGCAAGGATGTTGTTCGTAGCTTTAACGACTACTATAAGGATGCTTTTGGTCTTACTGACGAGGAGCTGATGAACCCCGATATTGAAGAATAAATAATATAAACGACTATGAAACCAACACTTACACTCTACAACACACTCACCCGTCGCAAGGAGGAGTTTGAGACTATACACCCTGGTCGCGTAGGTATGTATGTATGCGGTCCGACTGTATATGGCGATCCGCATTTGGGGCATACCCGTCCGGCAATTACCTTCGACCTTTTGTTCCGCTACCTGCAGGCAGAGGGCTATAAGGTGCGCTATGTGCGTAATATTACCGATGTTGGTCACCTTGAGCACGATGCTGACGAGGGCGAGGATAAGATTGCAAAGAAGGCTCGCCTCGAGCAGCTCGAGCCTATGGAGGTGGCGCACTACTACACTGAGCGTTATCACAAGTATATGGAGAAGATGGGCGTACTCTCGCCATCTATCGAGCCACACGCTTCAGGTCATATTATGGAGCAGATTGATTTTGTGCAGAAGATTCTGGATGCAGGCTTTGCCTATGTGTCAAATGGCTCTGTATATTTCGATGTTGAGAAGTATAATGCCGCACACCACTATGGCTGTCTGTCGGGTCGTAACCTCGATGATATTGTAACCGACACTCGCGTGCTTGATGGTCAGACCGATAAGCAGCACTCATTTGACTTTGCCCTCTGGAAAAAGGCTTCTCCAGAGCATATTATGCGCTGGAAGTCTCCGTGGAGCGATGGCTTCCCAGGCTGGCATATGGAGTGCTCGGCTATGAGTACCAAGTATCTCGGTGAGCAGTTCGATATCCACGGTGGAGGTATGGACCTTATGTTCCCACACCACGAGTGCGAGATTGCACAGTCTACAGCGGCACTCGGTCACGACTCGGCTCGCTACTGGGTACACAACAATATGATTACCATCAACGGTAAGAAGATGGGTAAGAGCTACAATAACTTCATCACCCTTGAGCAGATGTTCAATGGTCAGCACGATGCTCTGGAGCAGGCGTATAGCCCTATGACTGTTCGCTTCTTCATCCTCCAGGCACACTATCGTTCGACCCTCGACTTCTCAAATGACGCTCTGAAGGCAGCAGAGAAGGGCCTGGATCGACTGATGAAGGGTATCGAGGCTCTGGGTAAGGCAAAGCCTGCAGCAACCACATCATTCAACGCAGCTGAGCTTGCTGAGCGATGCGAAGCGGCTATGGCAGACGATTTGAACTCACCAATGGTTATTTCGGCACTGTTTGACTATGTCCGCATCTTCAACGGCCTTGCTGATGGTAGCCAGACTGCTACTGCTGAGGACCTTGAGGCTCTCAAGGTTACTGTAAACCGTTGGGTATTCGATATTCTCGGTCTGCAGGACGAGAAGGTTGCAGCTACGGGTGGTAAGGATATGGTAACTCCGTTGGTTGAGATGCTTCTTAATATGCGTCTTGAAGCTAAGGCTGCTAAGAATTGGGCTCTCTCAGATCAGATTCGCGATCAGCTTACAGCTATCGGCATCCGCGTCAAGGATCGCAAGGATGGCTTCGATTGGGAGATTGAGTAACCGTAGATAATTACAGTATATTTGTGGTTGGTATTAATTTAATACCAACCTCTTTATTTTACATATACGGCAAATTTTGTATTTTTACACTCAGAAGTTTAGGGTTTTTTCGCTAAAAAGTGTTTTTATATAAACTGCAAACCTCGTTTATAAGTGTCAGAAATAAAACATACAGAATCAGAGCTCTTTACTCAGCTTTTTGAGCAGTATAAAGAGCCGTTTGCGCGTTTTGCAAACTCCTTTGTCCGCGATAAGGTCGTGGCAGAGAGTCTGTTTGTTGATGCTCTTGTAGATTATTGGCAGCGTAGAGATCTGTTGCCAGAGGATACAAATGTCCCATCTTATATCCTGGCAGCTGTTAGAAATAAGGCACTTAACTATATGCGCCATCAGAGGGTTAAACACAATGCAGTAGAGAAGATAAAGAGTAAGGTGCAGTCAGATCTGGAGTTTAGAATTGGCTCTTTAGAGAACTTTACCACTGAGCAACTCTTTGTAGACGAGATTGGAGAGATTGTTCGCAAGACAATCGAGTCGATGCCAGAGCAGACTCGTCGTATATTTGAGATGAGTCGCTTTGAGAATAAGCGCAATGCCGAGATTGCTGAAAAGTTAGGCGTGTCAGTCAAGACAGTCGAGTTTCATATAACCAAGATTCTTAGGGTATTACGCGAGAATCTTAAGGATTATATAATCTGTTTGTTGTTAATAATTTTGAGTTAGGTTAGTTAGGAAAAGGGCCACCGGGCAGTGGCTTAAATATTAAAAAGTTATGGAAAAAGAGATTTTGTATCGTTATTTTGAGGGTGCAGTAACTCCAGAGGAGGAGATTGCCATAAAGGAGTGGGCAGAGTCTTCACCTGAGAATTATAAGAGCTACGCAGAGGCGCGCCAGCTTTGGTGTGCGTTGCTGTTGTATGCCAAGCCTACAACAACTCGTAAGACCGTGTTCGAAGGAAGAACTCCGCTGCGGTATTTTGCTGGTTTTGCCGCAGCGGTGGCCCTTTTTGTCGTTATCGCGGTCATTTGCTATACAGGATTGCGCTCCTATGCTGGCGGAGTGCAGCAGATATCAGTGCCACGCGGACAGCGTGTAGAACTTACCCTTGCCGATGGCTCTCGCGTATGGCTTAACTCAAAGAGCCGATTTGAGTACTCACCGCTCTTCGGTCTGTTTGATCGTAATGTACGATTGTCAGGTGAGGGCTATTTTGAGGTGGCAAAGGGCTCGAAACCATTTATCGTAACCACACAGGATTACGATGTGAAGGTATACGGAACAGTGTTTAATGTCTATGCATTTGACAACCGTCCTACATTTGAGACTTCACTGTTAGAGGGTAGCGTTGAGGTTATTCCGCACGATGGAACCCAGTCGGTAATGCTCAGTCCGAACTATATGGCGGTAGCCATAACAGATGGCTCGATTGTCTCTCGTCCAATAAAGAATATGGACCGTCTGCGCTGGATTGATGGTATGATTTGCCTTGACGGCGTCTCTTTTGGCGAGATGATGGAGTGCTTTAGCAACTACTTCGATACAGATATCAAGATTTTAAATCCAGAGCTGTACAATGTTCGTTGTACTGGTAAGTTCCGCCAGAGCGATGGCGTAGACTACTCGCTGCGAGTGATGCAAAATCTGGTAAAGTTTGACTATACACACGATACAAAGAATCATATTATTGAGATATTCTAAAGTTAACTTATGTAAAACCTGATTAAAAACCTTAATGCCTATGGTGAAATAACAGACTAAAACCCTTATGTGCAGATGCACACCGACATTTTTGAATGTCACCAATGAATCTTAATAAATCACATTTCAAAATTCTTATAAACTATGCATAAGAATCTAAATGTCAGACTCTCGTTAAAGCAGTGGAGCGGATATTTGGTAAAGGGTATGCTCACATTGGCAGCGGTACTGTTTATTAGCGGTACATCGTTTGCTCAGAGTGCCAAGGTATCGCTCAACCGTACTGAGACTCCTGTTCGGACTGTCCTGAACGATATCGAAAAGCAGACAGATTATCTGTTTGTATACAATGACAATCAACTCGATTTCAATGTAACTGTAAATGTTGAGAATCAGCCAGTAAGCGCTGTTCTTAATCGTATTTTTGCTGACTCTGCAGTATCTTATAAGCTGGAGGGTAAGCATATTGTTTTGACTAAAAAGAGTGCTGCCGCACCCAAAGTAGGCGCCCAGTTGAAGATTTCTGGTCGCGTGTTGGATGCACAGGGCGCACCTATTCACGGCGCAACTGTCGTTGTTAAGGATACCACTAATGGTACTATTACCGACGAGAAGGGTGGTTATGTTATCAACGGTACTACAGGCTGTCAGCTCGAGGTATCTTTCCTCGGTTATGCTACTCAGATCGTGGCTGTTGGCAATCGCACCAATGTAGATGTAACCCTCAAGGAGGATGCACAGGCGTTGGAGGATGTGGTAGTAGTAGGTTACGGCTCTGTAAAGAAGCGTGATCTGGTAGGTGCTGTTGATATGGTTAACAGCAAGGTGCTCGAGGATCGTTCTACTGGTACTCTTGCACGTGCTCTCCAGGGTCAGCTTCCAGGTATGAACCTTACCTTTGCCGACAGTAAGCCAACTCGTTCTGCATCACTTAATGTGCGTGGTTCAGGCTCTATCGGTGCTGGTGGTTCTTCACTGGTTCTGATTGATGGTGTTGAGGGTGATCTTAACTCAATCAACCCACAGGATGTTGAGAGCGTATCAGTGCTTAAGGATGCATCTTCTGCAGCTGTATACGGTGCACGTGGTGCATTTGGTGTTGTGTTGGTAACAACTAAGAGCGCAGAGAAGGGTACTCCTAAGATTAACTACAACGGTTCGGTATCAATGAACCGCCGTACTGTCATTCCAGACCTGGTAACTGATGGTTACACTTGGATGACTTGGTGGAAGGACTGCTACAATAGCTACTACCGCGGTACCAAGGCGCTGCCTAACCACGTAGACTCTACTGTACCTTATACCGAGGCTATCTACAAGGAGCTCGAGCGTCGTCGTGGCGATAAGAGCCTTGCAAAGGTTACAGCACTCGAGGGTCACAGTATGTTTGGCTATGCTTACTACGACTCTACCGATTGGCACGACCTCTTCTATAAGGATTATAACTGGTCTACAGAGCACAACCTCTCTATCTCTGGTGGTGGTGACCGCGCTGATTACTACATCTCTGGTCGTTACTTCGGCAATGACGGTATCTACCGCGTAGGTGATGATGATTACAAGAAGTACGATGTTCGTGCAAAGGGTAGCCTGAAGGTTCGTCCTTGGTTGCGCATCCGCAATAACATCTCTGTATCGATTGTAAACTCTCACGAGCCTAAGACCAACCAGGGTAACAGCCAGCTGACCCGTCTGCTCAACCATACAGCAATGCCACTCTCTCCTGTAAAGAACCCTGATGGCTCTTGGACTGCAGCAGCTGCAAAGTCTGGTTATGCATCATTTGTTGAGGGCACATCTTGGAGAAAGGATGACTACATCTACTTGCGTAACAAGTTTGATGTTGATATTGACATCGTTAAGGACGTCCTTAAGTTGCAGGCAGACTACTCATATAACTTTACACACCGCAAGCTCAACCGTAGTCAGCAGATGGTTCAGTACTCTACTGGTCCTGGCGTATTTGTAAACGGTTTTGAGAGCTCAGGTAACTACCTTGAGACTAACGACTATGAGACTCGCTATCAGAGTGCAAATGCTTACCTGAACTGGTCTCCAAAGTTGGGTGAGGATCACAACTTCCGCGTTCTGGCAGGTTGGAACGTTGAGGCTCAGGATTACGAGGTATTCTACATCAAGCGTAAGGACTTCGTAGTAGGTAGCAAGCCAACATATGCTCTGATGACAGGTGAGACCACAGCCCCTGAGGTTTCAGGTAACGAGTGGGCTTATATGGGTGCTTTCTTCCGTGCAAACTACGGCTATAAGGGTCGTTATCTGTTTGAGGTGAGCGGTCGTTATGATGGTTCGTCTAAGTTCCCACAGAACTCTAAGTGGGGTTTCTTCCCATCAGTTTCTGCTGCTTGGCGTATTGCTGACGAGCCTTGGATGGATGCTACAGACAACTGGCTCGATAACCTCAAGCTCCGTTTGTCAGTAGGTTCTATGGGTAACGGTAATGTAAGTCCATACTCTTACACCTCTACAATGAGTATCGCAACCCACACAGGTATCGTTTTGGGTGGCTCACTGCCATCATACACAACTGTAGGTGGTACTGTTCCTGTATCTCTTACTTGGGAGACTTCGACTACCTATGACGTAGGTTTGGATATCGATATGTTCAAGAATCGTCTGTCAATTAGCGCAGACTACTTCCACCGCTATACAACCGATATGTTTACTCAGTCAGTATCTCTGCCATCAGTATATGGTACAACCCCTCCAAAGGGTAACAACGCAGAGCTCAAGACTATGGGTTGGGAGGTTTCAGTTGCTTGGCGCGATCAGTTCAAGCTTGCTGGTAAGACTTTCGAGTATGATGTCAAGGCGATGTTCTGGGATAGCCGCTCTTATGTTACCAAGTTCTACAACGAGACTAAGTCTCTGGGTACTGTAGGTGACTATATGACAGGTGGCTGTACCCCTTCTACATACTATGAGGGTATGGAGCTTGGTGAGATGTGGGGTTGGACTGTTGCCGGTCTGTTTAAGGATCAGGCAGATATCGACTCATCAGCAGATCACAGCATCTTCCAGCAGGAGGCTAATAAGGCTACTCTGCCTGGTCAGGTAAAGATTAAGGATCTGAATGGTGACGGTGTTATCAATGCCGGTGCATTTACCAAGGACGACCACGGTGACCTCTCAATTATCGGTAACATCAATCCGCACTATATGTTTGGTGTAAACCTCGGCGCACGCTGGAATGGCATCGGTTTGTCAGTATTCCTCCAGGGTGTTATGAAGCGCGACTGGCATCCAGGTACTGATGCAGGTTACTTCTGGGGTAAGTATGCTCGTCCATTTATGTGGGTTATCGGTATCCACGACTACACAAATCCTAAGTATGCTAAGACTATCTATAGCGAGGAGCTTGACAACTGGGATACAGCTTACTGGCCACGCCTTTCAACATATCAGGCAAACCAGACTGTAACTTGGGCACGTCTGCACAATGCTGCAAATACCCGCTATACTCAGAATGCTGCTTATATGCGTGTAAAGAACATTCAGGTAGACTATACCTTCCCTAAGAGTGTATGCGAGAAGATGCGTCTGCAGGGCTTTAAGGTTTATCTGTCTGGTGAGAACCTCTTCACAGCAACTCCTCTCCACAAGTGGGCTCCTAACTATGACCCTGAGGCACTGGGTAATGACCCAGACTACTCAACCGGTCAGGGTGACGGTTACGGCTATCCTGTAACAAAGAGCCTAACTCTGGGTGTAAACATCACATTCTAAAACCGTGAAAGTTATGAAAAAACTATTAGCAATAATTTTGGCAGCCAGCTCGCTCGTAGCTTGTCAGGACTTCCTTGATAAGGAGAATCCTTACAAAATCGAGAGCGACTACTACTTTACAGATGAGTCTTCGTTGGAGATCTATACCAACGGTCTGCTTATCAGTGCTGCAACAGAGATGCAGAGCTTTGTAGACGGTGACAAGTATGCCGATACACAGGCTTGGGATGGAACAGCAGCTTATTTCCGTGATAACTATGCTCCAACCGACGCTACAAACTGGACCCAGAGCAGCTGGAAGTACCTCCGTTCAGTAAACTTCTACCTTGACAATATGCGTAAGGCATCAGCTGACGAGGCGATTCTTAACCACTACGAGGGTGTTGGTCGTTTCTTCCGCGCGTGGTTCTACTATGCAAAGGTTCGTACATTCGGTGCAGTGCCTTGGTATGAGCATATGGTCGATGCTGCAGATCAGGAGGCTCTCTACAAGGGTCGTGATAACCGCGAGGAGGTTTGCCGCAATATTCTTGCCGACCTCAACTACGCTTGCGAGCACTGTTTGACAGACTCTAAGTATCGTGTACAGTCTTCTTATATCCACCGCTATGTTGCGCTGGCTCTAAAGGCTCGTTTCTGTCTCTATGAGGGTACAATGCGTAAATATCACTCTGTAGACCCATCTACAGGTAAGGCTTGGATTGCAGATGAGTCAGCTATGTATCTGAACGAGTGCGTTAAGGCTTGTGAGGAGATTATTAACTCTGGCGTTTACTCACTTACTGACAATGCATCAGCTCGCGCTACTCAGTACCGCGATATGTTTACAAACAGCAAGGCTTCTGAGATCTACACCAATGAGTTTATCTGGGCTCGTACATACAATGCTGAGTTGAGCGTAACTCACATCTTCAACTCTTATATGGTTAATGTACAGTACGGTAACTACTCATTCAACCGTGACTTTGTTAACACCTACCTGATGACAGACGGTACACCGTTTACTACTAAGTACGCAGACTACAACAGCGTAGACTTCGCTACTGAGTGCAAGGATCGTGACCTTCGTCTGACTCAGACTATGCGTCACCCAGGTTTCGTTCGTACAAAGAATGGTGCTAAGGTTGCTTATGCTCCGGATTTGGGCTTTGCAAAGACAGGTTACCACCCAATCAAGTGGCTCTCTGACGATGCTACAATGGATACCAACACATCTCCTTGTGACAACGATGTACCGCTTATGCGTTACGCAGAGGTGCTGCTTAACTATGCAGAGGCTAAGGCTGAGTTGGGCCAGATGGATGAGACTGTTTGGGGCAAGACTATCAAGCCACTTCGTGAGCGTGCAGGTGTTAAGGCTATCTACCCAACAGAGGCAGATCCTTATATGGTCTCTTACTTCCAGGGTAAGGTTACCGACGCTGCTATTCTCGAGGTTCGTCGTGAGCGTGGTATTGAGATGACGATGGAGAATGTTCGTTTCGACGATATCATCCGTTGGCGTCAGGGTGAGCTCTTTGCTCGTCCTTGGAGAGGTATCTGGATCAGCGCATCTGAGACAGAGCTCGACCTCAACGGCGACGGTGTAAATGAGACTATGGTTACTGCAGATAAGAATAAGGCTACTAAGATGACTTGTCTCTATATTGATGCAGCATCTGATATTGGCCACAAGCTCTCTGAGGGTACCAAGGGTAACATTATGACCGCTACCAAGATGGAGCGTAACTGGCACGACTACAAGTATGTGAAGCCAATCCCAACTACTGCAATTCAGGAGAACCCTAACTTGCAGCAGAACCCAGGTTGGTAGGCCTTCCGTGCTGTTTGAACATAACTTAATAAAAGTTTACGACTATGAAACTTATCAATAAAATCGGATTGATTATTCTTGGAGTATCATCGCTCTTCTGCAGTTGCGCTAAGGAGGAGGCGTATCTTATTCGCGAGAACGATCAGCTCTCTTTCAACTGCAACGAGCAGGCTGTTGATCAGTCTTTGCAGTGCCAGGGTGCGTGGTCTGTAGATTATAACGGTGCAACTTGGGTTACCGTTACCCCTGATTCAGGTGTGGGTAATGGTTCTGTAGAGTTTGTCTCTGTAGGTGTTGGTTACAACCGCGGTGCAGAGCGTACCGGCACAATCTATATGGTATTTAACGGCAAGCAGTATCCTATCACCATTACTCAGGGTGCTTGCGACTTTGCTTACGGCAACCTCTCTGGCGAGGGTCGTCTTGTTCAGGGCGATGCTTCTACTCTGACTCTTAAGCTCGCTTACTCTAAGGCTTATGGCGACGAGTCTGTAGTTCTTGGCTGTAATATGACTGGTGCTTCTGCTGGTCTTGTTGCTCCTCAGGTAGAGTACAACTCATTCCAGCAGGGAAGTGGCGTTATCGAGTACACAATCACTGGTACCCCTACCACTATTGGTGAGGTTACATTCCAGATGACTGCTGATGGCGAGCCTGTAGGTAAGAGCTACAAGACTACTGTTCTTGATCCTAATGATGTTTACAAGCTCACTGGTCTTCCAGTATTCTGGGACTTCGCTCACTACGCTGCAGGTACTACTGTTGACGAGAAGAAGGCTGCTATCCAGGGTACTCAGTACGACTATAGCTGGGGTTCACTCTCACTCAACAAGGATCTGTATGCTTCTACAGTATCTACTGACCACAAGATTCTCGACTGGAACTACTGCGATGTAAATCAGGCATACTTTACCGTTTCAGGTAATATTACCTCTTACGCTTATGGTGAGGGTCACGCATATGCTAAGGGTATGGTATACAACGACTACTGGTTGATGGCCACTAAGGTTGCTAACCTCAAGGCTGGTACTGTCCTTACTTTCGAGGGTGCTATCGGTTGCTCTGGTTCAGGCCCTAAGGTTGGTACACTCGAGTACTCAGTAGACGGTGGTAAGACTTGGCTTGAGGCTGCTGGTGGTCGTGAGTATGTTCACCCACACACTGGCGATAAGGCTAATGTACACTTCGAGGTATTTACCGATAACCAGTATGTAAATGCTGACAAGGCACAGGGTGTTCGTAACGATAAGGATGCATCTGACGGTTGGGCAAAGGTTGTCTTCCCAGTTGAGCAGGGTCTTGATGACGGCTGGTTCTATGTTCGTATCCGTTACTCACTCAACCTCCGTCTTAACCACACAGCTTCTACCTACACAATTGCTGCAGGTGGTTCTGAGCGTGTGAAGAACGAGGTTAAGCTCTATGTAGCAGAGTAATTCTGTGATTTTTCAGGGTTGTGGCGGGTGAAACTGCCACAACTCTCTATTTGTGGTCGTTGGTACTACTTTATTGCAAATTTTTTATACCTTTGCGGGAAATTATAGAACGATGAAGAACATTTTTAGAATTTTTCTACTCCTATTTGCACTCGCTTTTGTCGGCTGTTCGACAGATGATGAGGGTGTCGTACTCTACTCATTGCGCCTTGAACCAAAGAATGGCGTGGTTGAGATTGGTAAGACTCTGCAGCTTACAGCAATTAGCGACCCGGTGTATACTGACCTTGTATACAGCTGGAGCTCTGTAGATCCGAGCGTTGCTACTGTAGACGACTACGGTGTTGTCACTGGTGTTGGTGCTGGTGCTACACAGATTCTCTGTAAGTATGGCACTGAGCGTATCGCTCGCGCAACTATTCAGGTTGTTGACCCAATCCCTGGCGGTGGTGAGGACAATCCTGGTGGTGAGACTGCTGGCACTACACTCGATATGCTTCTGAACTACAAGATGATCTTCTCATCTCGTCAGTTGGCATATCCTGGTACTGTTATGCAGTGCTTCGACTTCTATGATGGTAGCGAGAATGGCTATATCTACTTCACCCAGTGTGCATCTGATAGCTCTACTGGTAACAAGTGGCTGGTTGCCCTTAGCCGTGTAAAGCGTGGCCCTTATGGCGATAATACTCGCAGCGGTGAGACTATGTCGCTCCGCTGGTTTGGTCACGGTACTGTTCTCTGCGTTGAGAAGGCTACTGATGGCGGTGAGGACTATATGTGGACAAACTCAAACGGTACACTCTCAGGTAGTGAGTACACAAACAACAATACATTCTCTCGTTTCCGCTTCAAGGCAAATGAGACCTACTCACACTACGCTGGTGAGACATTCTACCTCAAGACATACAAGGATGCTACTGGCAAGAGCTGGAACATCTACGACCTTCAGGTAAATATCGACTTTGAGGCTCGCCGTCTGCTTATCGGCTGCCGTTCGAGCGGTACTCGTCACAATATTATCTATGATTTGGATGCTGTCTTGGCATTGCAGGAGCAGAGTGTAACCCTTAGCCGCACTTGGGGTGGTGAGGGTGGTACTAACACCTCAAAGAAGACCGAGACCACAACTCTTCAGGCACGCGTGCTGGATAACCTCACTCCACTGGGTTCATTCCGCCTGCCATCATACCTCAATACAGGTCAGTACAACCAGCCTTACTCTTGTAGCCATCAGGGCCACGCCGTTTATGGTAATAAGGTATATTGGTATGAGGGTAATACAGCCTCTTTGGTTTCGGGTAGTGGTGTTTATGATAACTCAATGGCCTATGTAGAGGTGTTTGACTATTTAGGTAATCGTCTGGTTCCACGAACAAAGGTGGCGGCAGTCTCTGACTTTACAAATATGAAGAAATTGCTCAATCTGCACGAAAACTGCTATTGCGAGGCAGAGGGTTTGCAGGTGAGAAATGGTAAGCTTTATTTGGGTATTACTACGCACATTGCAGGTAAGAGCTCTGGTAATCGTCTCTCGACAATTCTTGAGTACGACTTGGAGTAGAGTTGTAGAGAGTATTGCAAAAAAATAACCCGTCTGGTTTCAGATGGGTTATTTTGTTTGTAGTCAGAACTATAGGTAATGTATTCCCCCCCCCGCACAGATTAGTGCCAACCAGCAGGTGAGCATAGAACGCAATGTCTTGAGAGCCAGCGTGAGGTGGTTCTCAACAGTCTTCTTTGAGATGTTGAGCGTGGTGGCAATCGTCTGATTATCCATACCCATATAGCGGCTCATCTCAAATATACGACGACGCTGCTCCGGCATACGGCATACGGTAAGGCGGATAATCAGTTCCTTCTCCTTAGCATAGTAGTTCTCCTCGATAGATGAACTGCTCGGCGTCTCTTTTATATTGCTGTTATCGGCTATAGGCGTTATGCGATTGTTATTGCGCAGCGAGTTGAGGGCTGCGTTACGGCTCATTATGTATATATACTTGGCAAATGAGTGTATCTCGACACCGAAGATTTCGCGACGCTCCCAAATCTTGACAAATATATCCTGGGTAATATCCTCGGCAAGGGTCTCAGACTTGACTATACGCCTCACAAACTCCCAAATGCGAGGGTAATAGTACTCAAATACAACACGAAACGCACTCTGATCACCCTCAGAGAGTCGCTTGATAATAGATGTATCAATCTCGAAAGCCATAGTGTGTCCGTTGCTTTGTATGACAAATATAGATATTTTATTTGAACTGCACAACTAAAAATAAAAAAAATATTGATTGGGTGTAGTTGGCAATCTTTGTGTCTTATATATACAAATATTAATAAACAGAAAATGTCAAAAATTAACAAAATACTCAATCTCTACCTGTTGCACAACTATTCAGAGTCTGTGCAGAAGGAGTTTGCAGATTGGTTAGATTCCCCTCAGGATCGAGAGCAGAAGGAGGATTCGCTCTTTCAGGAGTGGGAAAGTATATCTGTTCGTCCAGGAAAGATGGATACTCGCAGCAGCTATGAGGCTGTTGTGTCAAGAATAGAGCGCAAGGAATCAATGGTGCGTCGCGCAAATCTCGCCTCTCTTTTCCTCCGCGTGGCGGCAGTTATTGTAGTTTGTGTAGCTGTTGTGGCAGCTGTAAAGGTTATGGTAGCTCGCACACCTAATGTTGAGTGGAACGAGGTGTCTACACAGCGTGGCGAGAACCGTATCGTAGAGCTTGCAGATGGCTCTGTAATCTACCTTGCCCCAGGCTCACGCCTTATATATCCAAATAAGTTTACCGACAATGTGCGTAGGGTGTATCTCTCGGGTGAGGCGTATGCCGATATCGCCAAGGATGAGATGCACCGCTTTATTGTCTCTGCCGAGCAGGTCGATGTTATTGTCCACGGTACACAGTTTAACATTCGCTCGTACGAGTCCAATAGTGAGGTGGAGGTTATGCTGCTCGAGGGCTCAATAGATATGCAGACCAAGAATCAGAAGCAGAACAGAGTGGTAAGAATGCGCCCAGGAGATCTGTTTAAGTTGGATAAGATGTCGGGTCGCCTCTCGTGCGAGACTATATCAGCCGATATTTTTGATGATGACCCTCGCGCTCGCAATCTGACATTTATAAACTCTCGCCTCGGCGATATTGCAGTGCAGCTTGAGCGTATGTTCAATGTCAGAATAGTTATCGACAACTCTTCACTTGCCGACGAGCGTTACTACTCGGCATTTGTGAACAACGAGTCACTCGATCGTATACTCTCAACCCTCGAACACAATGGTAACTTCGACTACCAGTGGAGAGGTGGGGAGATACACCTATATAAAAAATAAGACAAACAAATGTGTGTTACACTATTTCTTTAATTAACCTAATTTCTAATCAAAACTTAACACTATGAGAACAAAAGTTTCCTCTCAGCGTCGTAAGTGGGCTTCTATTCTGCTTGCGATATGTGTGATGTTGGCTCTTCCGCTCTCTGCAGCAGCGCAGAAGGTCAACTTGAAGTTGAAGGACGCCACTGTTCAGCAGGCTATTCAGTCATTGCAGAAGCAGGGCTACTCAATTTCTGTTAAGCTCAGCGATGTCAATATGGACGCCGCTGTGTCTATCGACGCCAACAACGAAGAGTTGTCAAGCGTTCTGGGCAAGATCTTTGCCGGTCAGAATGTAGACACTACCGTTGATGGCAAGAGCATTATTGTTACTAAGCGAGCAGCTGTTGCTCAGGCACCGGTTCGCTCGACTACAGTAACAGGTACTGTTAAGGATGCTGCGGGCAATCCGCTCATCGGCGTAACTGTATGGGTTGAGGGTACTTCAAATGGTACTACAACCGATATGGCTGGTAAGTACTCGCTCACTGCAAAGAGCAACGAGTCTCTCGGCTTCTCTTACATCGGTTATAACGATGTAGTTGAGCTTGTAGGTCGTCGTTCAGTTATCGATGTTGTCCTCAAGGAGGCTGCAACATCTATGGACGAGGTTGTCGTTGTAGGTTACGGTACTCAGTCACGCCGTACTCTGACTACTGCTGTCTCTAAGATTGACGGTGCAGAGCTCTTCGATGCTCCTGTATCAAATGTCGGTGACGCGTTGAAGGGTAAGGTTGCCGGTCTGCGTGTTCAGACTGCTGATGTAGCGTCAGGTTCAGCTCCTCGTTTCCTCGTTCGTGGTGGTTCATCTATCAATATGTCTAATGATCCTATCGTTATCGTTGATGGTGTACTTCGTACTATGGACGATATCAACCCTAACGATATCGAGTCTATTGAAATTCTGAAGGATGCTGCTTCTGCAGGTATCTATGGTGCGCGTGCATCTAACGGTGTAGTACTCATTACAACTAAGAAGGGTACTATCGGTCAGGGTCCACAGATCGTATTTGACGCACAGGTAGGTTGGACAGAGGCTTCACGCAAGTGGAATCTGATGAATGCTAAGGAGTTCCTCTCTTGGGTTCGTCCAGCACTCGCAGATACTCGTTCAGGTGATGTATTCCTCACAGGTGCAAATGCTGCCGGTACAGGTAACACACTCGGTACATCAATGTTTACCACCCGCTACCTCAATCCAGGTGAGGAGGTTGCTCCAGGTTGGGATTGGATGGTTGACCCACTTGATCCTAATAAGTATCTGACTTTCCGCGACACAGACTATCAGAGCCAGTGGTACTCTCCAGCTCTTTGGCACAAGGAGTATGTTGGTGTAAACGGTGGTAACGAGAATATTCGTTATGCTGCTTCTGTTAGCTACCTCTCTGATGATGGTTATATCGCAGGTACAGGTTATAATGTCTTCACAATGCACGGTAACACAACATTTAAGATTTCAAAGCGTTTGGAGGCATCTACTACTTTTGACCTTTCTCGTTCTGTACGTCAGGTACCATTCTCTGACTACTTCACATCTATCGGTCGTGGTTTGATGATGGGTCCTACAACTCGTAACTTCGATACTGAAGGTAACTATATTACCGGTGGTACTAACAAGTTCCAGCAGATTGCTTGGTTCTATGAGAACTTCTTCGATCGTGAGGCTGCAACTACCCGTATGACAGGTAACTTCAACCTGAAGTGGAATATCTGCGACGGTCTGACTGCAACTGCTCAGTACGCTATCTTCGACAACCAGTATCGTGGTAGCTACTATAACCTCGGTGAGTTTGAGGGTCACAAGAACTTCGTTTACTCAGATCGTTCGACTACTGAGACTCGTACTCAGACTCTGCGTAACACATTCCAGGCTTACTTGAACTACAACAAGACCTTCAATGATGTTCACACAATCAACGCAACAGCAGGTTACGACTATATGCACCAGCGCTATTGGTACCTGACTGCAAACTCTACAGGTTCAGTATCTGATAAGGTGCCTATCCTTGACTCTGGTATCAACTTTACCGCTTCTAACGAGGATGAGTCACAGGCTCTGATCTCTTACTTCGGTCGTGTAAACTATGACTACGCTAACCGTTATGTTGCATCGTTCACATTCCGTGCCGATGGTTCATCTAAGTTCGCTCCAGGCAACCAGTGGGGCTTCTTCCCTGCAGGTTCAGTAGCTTGGATTATCTCAGAGGAGCCTTTCTGGGATGCAGATAAGACCAAGATGAATACCTTCAAGTTCCGTGCATCTTACGGTCAGACAGGTAACAACGGTATCGGTCTTTACGATACTTACGGTGCATTCGCATCAGGCGTATACGCAGGTCAGTCAACAATGCTTCCATCAGCGATGATGAACTCTGGTATGTGTTGGGAGACTACTACTCAGCTCGACCTGGGTCTTGATATGGGCTTCTTCAAGGATCGTCTCCGCTTTGTAGTTGACTTCTACAACAAGCGTACTGACAATATGCTCTTCTCAATCACCCTGCCTGATACAGGTTCATTCAGCTCTGTAAAGGCTAACGTAGGTAGCGCACGCTTCACCGGTTTCGAGGTTGAGATTAGCTCTGTAAATATCCAGAAGCCAAACTTCACTTGGACAACTGATTTCACTTACTCATTCTCTAAGAATAAGGTTCTCAGCTTGCCAGAGGAGTATGCTTATGATGAGCTCGATATGTACGGCAACGCAACAGGTAAGAAGGCATATCGTATCGGTGGTTACACAATGTCTGAGACAGGTTACCGCTTCGGTGGTACTGCAGTAGGCGAGGAGCTTGGTAGCATCTGGGGTTACAAGATCTCTCACGTGATCGAGAACCAGGCACAGGCAGACGCTGCTTACTATGACTCACAGGCACACGGTCACCGTCGTTCAGATAAGCTCTCTGATAAGGACGATGCTAAGTACAAGGGTCGTAAGGATATTGGTGACTACGAGTGGATGAACCGTCACGGTTCTGCTCTTACTGCTGATGGTCGTGAGCAGATTGATGGTGAGGATATGTACAAACTCGGTAACGTAGTACCTCACTCTACCGGTGGTATGAACAACACCTTCAAGTACAAGAACTTGACCCTCTCTGTATATGTAGATTACGCAATCGGTCACTCTATCTACAACTATATGAAGACTCGTTTCTTCCAGAATACTCTGGGTAACAGTAACTCTAACGTTGATAAGATGGTTTATGACTGTTGGACAGCACCAGGTTGCGATTATAAGTACGCACGCTTCTTCCCGAACGATGCTGACTTCGGTAACCGTAACTTCTCTCGTGCATCAGACTTCAACGTTGAGAAGGCTGACTACCTCTGTCTGCGCGATGTATCCCTCTTCTATGACCTTCCACAGCACTGGACAAAGAAGATTGGTATCAAGAAGGTAACTGTTGGTTTCACAGGTAACACCTTGGTTTACTGGACTCGTATCAGTGGCGGTGCTAACCCTGAGACCGGTATCAGCCGTGAGAGTGGTTCAAATATGTACTCTTCTTCAAACAATGCTGATGCATCAGGCGGTACTTTCAACCCACCAGCTCGTAAGTTCTTGTTCAATGTTAAGCTTACTTTCTAATTGGGTGCTGTAATTTTTTAAAAATTAAAAGACTATGAAACTTAAGAATATAATGAGACTAATCCTGCCTGTTGTTGCTGGTGCGATGGTTGCTACCTCTTGCCACGGCGATTTGAATATTATGCAGGACAACCGACTCTCTGCATCCAATATGTGGCAGGATGCAACTGATGTGACACAGTCTACCTACGGTGTATACGAGCGTATGCGTTCTTGCTTTGTAAACTCTACTTGCAATGTATTCTACTGGGGTGAGGTTCGTGTCGGAACCTATATGTGGGGTTCATCTATTGTAAACCTCGCACACGATAACGATATGATCGGTGTCGAGAGTAGCACAATGAATGGCTCAAACGCTTCTACTAACTGGTCTGCACTCTACAGCACTATCGACCAGGCAAACGCAGTGCTTAAGTATGCTCCAACTGTAACTATGACAGATAAGGAGCGTGGCTTCGCTATTGGCCAGGCAGCATTTGCTCGTGCATACTGCTACTTCTGGGCAGCTCGTCTTTGGGGTGATGTGCCTTTGAACCTTGTTCCAATTGAGTCAGTATCACAGCCAGAGTGCTACCCAGTACGCGCTCCTAAGGCTGAGGTTTATGCTCAGATTGGTAAGGATATCGAGACTGCACTCGAGAACGCAGCACACCTGGGTTCAGACTGCTACTTTGCAACCAAGACTGCTGTAAACCTTCTTAAGGCTGAGTATGCTCTTTGGATGTATACAAACCAGAAGGGTGGCAATGAGTATCTTACTCTTGCACAGGAGGCTGTTGATGCTCTTGATCTTACAAGTGGTGCACTGCTTGCAGACTACGGTCAGGTATTTGCAAACTCAAACAAGAAGAATAAGGAGATTGCATTTGCACTCTCAAACAACCAGGGTGAGAAGCTTACCGGTGGTTTCTACCCATACTTCTACCTCGGTAACTCTTCTATCGCACCTGCATACCAGAACAAGCCAGTGCCTATTAAGGCTACTCAGTGGTGGGGTTTCCAGCCTCCATTTATGGAGCGTCTTCGCACAAGCCGCGATGTAGAGGGTGACAAGCGTGTTGCAACAAACCTTGGTGATGGCCCTTACGGTGCAAGCGGTGAGAACATCACTTGGTGTAACAAGTATATCGGCGACCAGAGCGGTGCAATCTGTATCGAGGACTGCGATATCCCTTACTACCGTACAGCTCTTGGTATTATGATGGCTGCAGAGCTTGCTTACTACAAGAAGGATTACAACAAGGCTCTTGGTTACCTTAATATAATTGCAAAGCGTGCTTACGGTAAGGATAACTATTATAAGGATGCAACACAGGCAGGTGTTCTTGCAGCACTTGAGAACGAGTACTTCCTCGAGTTCCCTGCTGAGGGTGTAATTTGGTGGGCACTTATCCGTCTGGATACCATCTGGAATTACAACAATTACCTCAAGGAGCAGAAGGCTACAAACCCTAACATCCTGTTGTGGCCAATCTCTAACTCAGCTCGTAACAAGAACTATAAGCTTGTTCAGACTGAGGGTTGGAATTAGTTTAACCGACAAAAACAGACAAAACTATGAAAATATTTAAGTATTTAGTTCTTGCTGCAGCTGTTATCGGTATTGCATCATGCCAGAAGGTTGATGTCTCTGAGCGTGATAATGCTACCCGAGTAACACTCTCGCCGCTCACTACTGAGTTCGGTGCTGAGGCTACTACATATGTTGCTGCTGTTCAGTTGAATAGCGGTAGCCAGCTGCTCAATATGTCTTGGGAGGCAAAGGTTACCTCTGCAACTCCTTGGGCTAAGGTTTCAAAGACTACTGTAGAGGAGACTTATGTTGGTACTTACGATACCGTAACTGAGTATAAGTCAACTCTCGATGCTATCAAGGTTTCTCTTGAGGCAAACCCTGAGTACAAGCGTACTTTTGAGATTACAGTTACCGTTGCTGACGGTACTGTAGTTCCGTTCACATTCACCCAGCTCGGTGCAAAGGCTGACGCTGCTGTATCTACTGAGGTTAAGGGTATTGAGTTCCTTGCTTTGGGTGGCAACCAGGTTGTTGAGTATACAACCAATATGGGCGATGTAGTATCATTCGCATTTACAAATGGTGATGGTACTGCTGCTGCTTGGCTTGCTGCTGAGGCTGTTTCTGTAGGTAAGGTTAAGGTTACTGCACAGGAGTGGAATGATAAGTACGCTGGTCGAAATGCTACTATGGTTATCACCGTAGGTACTGCAGAGACCTCTTCTGCATCAGTTTCTATCCCTGTAGTACAGCTCGCTGCTGAGGATCACTACTTCCTCTATGGTGAGTCTGCAGGTGGTGTTGATATTGCAAACGCTATCCAGATGGAGAAGACTCAGACTGAGGGTATCTTCAACCTGACAAACTTCTTCTGCGAGGATGCAAAGAACGATATCCTTATCAGCAAGAACTCTCGCGAGGTTAACTATCCTTACTATGCACTTGCTGCTGATGGTAAGGTTGCAGTTATCGAGTCTGCATCTACTACTTACACAGCTCCTGTTATCGATGCTAACGGTCTTCGTGCTCTTACTGTAAACTTCAACGACCTTACTTGGTCTTGGGAGCGTATCTCTACTCAGTACGCTATGCCTGACTCTGAGCTTCCAAATTATCCTACTAAGGCGTTCATCGCTCGCGATGGCTCTATGAAGACTTGGATGATTCGCCATATGGCTTGGGACGGTGGTGATATTCACCCTAAGCTCGGTTCTGGTATGGTTAAGCACACTGGTAACGGTACTGGTGGTACTGGTGGTTATGCAGCTGCTGACTTCCCAAGAACCTGGGATGATACAGAGCGTTTGAACCCTGCATACGAGACTAAGGAGAGTGGTCTTGGTAACCTTGAGACCTATTCTGATGATGGTCGTATCTACACTTACCACGAGATGCTCGGTTACGAGGCTCGCTTCGGTATCGGTTACGCTCGTTACGAGAACGGTCCTTGGGTACTTGGTGAGAAGTATACTGATGCTCGTGGTACTACTTACACATTCGCGGTAGTATCTAAGAAGGCTGAAGACTACACTGGTGACAACGCTGCTGATGAGGCTAAGTATCCTATCTTCAATGTTCAGGCTCAGGGTATCTGCCCTTATGGCTGGCACATAGCAAATGCTGCTGACTGGCTCGACCTGTTCTATGCAATGTCTCAGGCTACTATCGAGTTGGGTGAGACTAAGTATCCAGTAAAGGCTGAGGATTGTACTTTCAAGATGTTCATCACCGGTGGTGGTATCCCTAACTCTAACGGTTGGTTGCGTTACACCAAGGATTGGGGAACTGATTACTCAGCAGACAATGCTGATGCATTCGGTTTCAACTACTATCCAATTGGTTACCGTTATATGACTCAGGGCTTCCAGAACTGGAGCCAGCGTGTTATGAGCTTCGTACCACTGCCAATGGAAGGTGCTAATTCAAGTGCTCCTAACTCATCTGGTGGTCGTTACAATGTAATTAACAAGACTAACTCTGCACACTGCGCTAACCTTGCTAACATTGATATCGGTCAGGCGGTATTCCCATTCCGTTGCGTTAAGAACTACAAATAGTAGAGTTACACTCAACTAAATTCTAATAATTCGGGGTGGCAGTAGCCACTGCCACCCCTTTTTTCAAAACAAAATGCTCAGAAAATTATCAATTTTATCGTTTGTTGCCCTTACAGTCCTTTTTGTAGGCTGTAATACTGAGGATGGTTCTGATTTGCCGTGGGGTCCGGGTTTGAACAATGGCAGTGGCAATACTGGTGGCGAAGGTAACTACGAGTGGAAAGCAAAGCCTATTGAGGCGGCTGATAATATCGTAGTTGCACACCGTGGTGTATGCAAGGAGATTGGTGCTCCGGATAACTCGCTGGCTTCATTGCGCGGTGCTATTGCGATGAATCTCTATGGTTCAGAGTGCGATATCTATTGGACAAAGGATAACAATGTTATCATTGCGCACGCAGATAGCAACTGCAAAATCAACAACCTATATCCGTGGGAGAATACTGTAGATGAGCTTCGCCGTGGTGGCGTGCTCTCAAATGGTGAGATTCTTCCAACACTCGAGGAGTATATCAAGACAGCGGCTCTTGAGGGTAAGTGTACAAAGCTCGTTCTTGATATCAAGAATATCACTGCCCCTACATCTATCAACGCAGATACCCGTGCTCAGTATTGTATTAACGCTTGCAGACGAGCAATTGAGATCGCTCAGTCGTTTGACGCAGAGGAGTGGATTGAGTTTATCTGTACAGGTAATGAGAAGGTTATGAATGGTTGTGCTCCGCTCTGTGAGTCTGCTCAGATTCCTATCGGCTGGATGGCAAATAAAACAGGTAAGGAGTACGAAAGTCTCGGCGCTGGTTGTAAGTATGCATATCGTTGGGCAAATCTCTCTCTTGAGTATATGAACGACGGTTTTAGTGGCGGAAAGCGCACTATTGATGAGTTTGTATCTCGCGGTATTGAGTTCAGTGTATATAACGCAGATACTGACCAGCAGATGAACTACTATGTTAGTCAGTCTCATAAACTTAGATGCATCTGCTCAAACTATCCAAAGAAGCTTCTAAGTAAGATGAAAAAATAAAGGATTCACCCTGGTTGATACAAATTAAGGGCGTGTTTCCTGAGGGAGGGGTTAACCCCTCCCTCTTCTTTTATCGTGATAACGCAGCATTAGTTGCACATCCCTCAAATCCCAGCAATGGCTGTACGCCAAAGTACTATCCATTGCTGGGATTTTTTCACGATGCACACCTACTACTGCGTTCTGACGATAAAAATGGGTGTGTATAATATTCGGCGTGCAGAAAGAACAATAGATAAACATCCGCAAGCCCAATTAGGTAGCCAAAAAACTTCCCAGTTTTTTTGGCTATTGAATTGTATTTACTAATTTTGTAGTATGAAAAAGATTTGGGATTACATAAAGCGATTTTTTGGGGCGATAAAGCAGTATGTCTCGCCGGTATTTATAATGCTCCTTGTGGCGTCGTTTACGCTGTGGTACATAGCCAAACTTAACTATAACTATACTACAGAGTTAGATGTCAAGGTAAAGATCGGTAATCAGAAGTTTGAGGTGCCGTGTGTAGTTGAGGGTAAGGGTACAAATCTATTTGGATATGTTATCTCTACCTCGAGACTCAACATTCCGCTCGAGGAACTTGAGTATACCGTTATCTGTGAGGTGACCCAGTTAGGTGACGATACAAACAATCACGAGAAGTTGCACCTGCAGTCTGAGTCGCTGAAAAATGCTATCTCTATACGCCTGAGCGACATTAATATCCGCTCGGTGGTCTCTATTCCAGATATTGAGGTTCCAAAGGGTCTGAAGCGATGATTAAGGTCGGACTATGTGGCGGTATTGGTAGCGGCAAAAGCACGGTTTGTCGTCTTTTTAGCTCGCTGGGCATTGCTGTCTACATTGCTGACGATCAGGCTAAACGACTGATGATAAGCTCTCCTGAGCTTATCTGTGCTATTACCGACGCCTTTGGTGCCGAGTGTTATGTTGACGGGGTGCTTAATCGCAGCTACTTAGCTGCTCAGATATTTTCTGATAACGCTAAGCGTGAAAAGCTCAACTCTATTGTTCATCCTGCTGTCTGTCGAGACTTTGTCAGCTGGGCGGAGGCGCAAGACGGAAAGTATGTCGTTGTTGAGTCGGCAATACTCTTTGAGTCGGGGCTTGATAAGGTGGTCGATATCTCTGTAGCCGTTGTGGTCGATAGCCAGACGGCTATTGAGAGAGCAATGGCGCGTGATGGTGCTTCGCGTGAGTCAATTGAGGCCCGTATGGCGGTGCAGATGACTTCTGATCAGCTTGCTGCGCGAGCCGACTATACTATTGACAATACAACGCTTGAGGCTCTTAAGTCGCAGGTGGTGCATTTAGATAAAATTTTCCGTAGCCGATGATATTTCCCGATTTTCATACTGTGCAGATAATGGCGATTGTCAATGTTACTGACAACTCGTTCTACTCGGCCTCGCGCACAACTTCGGTAGAGGCTATTCAGAACCGTATTGCGCAGGTGGTGGCAGAGGGTGCAACCATTATAGATATCGGAGGTTGCTCTTCTCGTCCCGGTGCCGAGGTGGTGCCGTTAGAGACAGAGTGGGAGAGGGTTGATCTTGGCGTAGGTGCAGCGCGCAGGGTAGCACCGCACATTGCCGTGTCGGTAGATACCTTCCGCACCGAGATTGTTCGTCGCGTGGTGGCTAAGTATGGGGCGGTGATTGTAAATGACATTACTGCTGGCGAGGGTGATGGCGATATGCTTGATACCGTTGCAGCTGCCAACCTTCCATATATTGCGATGCATATGCGTGGTACATCGCAGAGTATGCAGAGTTTGACCAACTACACCGATGTGGCAGCGGAGGTTGCTGACTACCTTCTTGCAAGGGCTGCGGAGGCAGAATGTCGAGGTGTGGCGCGCAATAATATAATCCTCGACCCAGGTTTCGGCTTTGCCAAGAGTGTAGAGCAGAATTATAGTCTGCTGGCTTCGCTTAGTACTCTCTGCAAGGCTGGCTATGCGGTGCTTGCAGGTCTGTCGCGTAAGTCGATGATTTATAAGGTTGCGGACTCAACCCCTGAACAGTCACTTGCAGGTACTCTGGCCTTGAATTGGGAGGCGTTAAGACAAGGAGCGACCATTCTGCGAGTACACGATGTGGCAGAGGCGGTGCAGATAGCAAAGATTTTTAGAGTTTACAGCAATGATAAAGGCTATAGATATTTATAAACGATTCTCGACAGTCGAGGCTCTGCGTGGCGTGAGTCTTGATATTGCCCGTTCAGAGGTGGTGGCAATAGTGGGAGCAAGTGGCGCAGGTAAGAGTACTCTGCTGCAGATTCTCGGCACGCTGATGCCTGCCGATAGTGGTAGGGTAGAGATTGCCGGTGTCGACACCTCGACCCTTAACGAGCGACGGCTTGCTGCCTTTCGTAATCAGCATATAGGCTTTGTATTTCAGTTTCACCACCTGTTGCCCGAGTTTACGGCGGCAGAGAATATTATGCTTCCCGCACTTATTGGCGGGGCAGAGCGTAAGGTTGCAGCAGCAAAGGCGGCAGAACTGCTCGAGCTTGTAGGTCTTGCAGATCGATCGACCCATAAGCCTGCCGAGTTGTCGGGCGGTGAGCAGCAGCGTGTAGCTATTGCTCGCGCACTTGTGACTTCGCCCTCTGTCGTGCTTGCTGATGAGCCTACAGGAAATCTTGACACGGCTACTCGCAATCAGATACACTCACTACTTATGAATATCCGCGAGCAGTTTGGGCAGACAATAGTTATGGTGACACACGATATGGGCCTTGCTGAGGCTGTAGATCGTAAAATAGTGATGAGCGATGGACAGATACTCTGATTTTAGCCGTGAGCAGATGTACGAACTGCTTGAGACACTGCACGATAAGTATAACCGAACTGAGTTTATCGAGGCAGATCCTATATCTATTCCGCACGCCTTTACCGATAACCGAGATCGCGAGATTGCGGGATTTCTTGCAGCAACTATCGCCTGGGGAAATCGTAAGGCCATTGTGCGCTCGGCACGACGAATGGTCGAGTATATGGATTTTGCACCATATAGCTTTGTGATGGGTGCCGAGCAGAGCGACCTTGAGACTTTGCGCACCTATGTTCATCGAACATTTAATGGTCAGGACTTTATCGACTTTGTAGTTGCTATGCAGCATATATGTCGCAAGTATGGCTCTATAGGCAATCTGTTTGAGAGTAGCTATGTAGAGCATCAAGATATGGCAAAGGTGCTCTCTGTTGTGCGTCGTGAGTTCTTCTCGGCTCCGCATAATGTACATAGCCAGAAGCACTTCTCGTCAATAGATAAGGGTGCGGCTTGTAAGAGACTCAATATGTATATCCGCTGGTTTGTGCGCCGTGATAATAGGGGTGTGGACTTCGGTAGCTGGGATAAGATTCCGATGGATGCAATCTACCTGCCTCTCGATGTGCATAGCGGCAATATGGGTCGCGAGCTTGGTCTGCTCTCGCGTCGCCAAAGTGATTGGAAGGCGACCGTCGAGATTACAGATACCCTGCGTGGCTTCTGCGCTGAGGATCCTGTGAAGTATGATTTTGCACTCTTTGGTGCAGGTATAGATGGTTTTCTTAGATGAGTGCCTTTAGATTTAAGCAGTTTGCCGTTGAGCAAGACGATGTGGCTATGAAGGTGGGCACAGATGGTGTGCTGCTCGGTGCGTGGGTAGATACTCGTGGCGCAGACCGAATACTCGATATAGGCACGGGCACGGGCGTTATTGCGCTAATGCTGGCGCAGCGAAGTGGCGCAGAGAGCATTGTCGGTATAGATATTGACAGTGTGGCAACAGCGCGTGCAAACTCAAATTTCAGTCTTTCTCCGTGGAGTACCCGTCTGATGGCTTGTAATAGTCCTGTGCAGCAGTTTGACGGTGAAAAGTTTGACCTTATAGTATCAAATCCGCCATATTTTACCGACTCGCTACTCTGTCCCGACTCTCGTCGTACGCTGGCTCGCCATACTACAGAATTATCGCTCACCCAGCTTGATGATGCGGTGCAAAGACTACTTGCTGATGGTGGTCGCTTTGCCCTTATATTGCCAGCTGAGCAGATGGAGAGATATATATCCTTGTCGGCTCTTACGGTTGTGCGTAGGTGTGATGTATACTCATATCCCGGGGGCGAAGTTAAGCGCGTAATGGCAGAGTTGTCGTGTGGAGCGCAGATGGCCACAGAGACTCAGAACATTGCTATATACACCGAAAAGCGCGACTATAGCGCAGAATATCGAGAGTTAACAAAGGATTTTTACCTTAAATTTTGATAATTAGACGAAAAAAAGGTAACTTCGCACTTATGAAACGAATTTATATATTTATCGCAGCTCTGGTTGTTACAGCTTCGGCTTTTGCGCAGGGCGTTGTTCGTACCGGCCTCTATATGGAGAATGGTGCTATGGTCTACTCTGATCCTAAGAGTAGCGTTACTGTATCTGTGACTGTCAAGAGTGAGAAGTTTACTCCGGGACAGTTTGCCCGCTATGCGCAGAAGTTGCTTGGCGTAAGAGCTTCGCTGGCAGAGCGTGAGCAGACATCTATCATCTCGTCAGAGATATATACCACACCGCCTCAGACAGCACCTGTAAATCAGGCTTCAGAGCCTATGGCTGAGGTTGAGCTGCCTGCATATAAGGTTGATAATCGTGTGCAGAGTGTCGAGCAGCAGGCTGCTGCGGCTGCCGATATGATCTTCTCTCTGCGTCGTAGCCGTAAGGAACTTATTACGGGTGATGCTGGCGAGAATGTCTTTGGCGCAGGCCTTGCCGCTGCCCTGGCAGAGATAGAGGCGCAGGAGCAGCAGTGTCTGACAATGTTTTACGGTACTACCACCTCTTCTACAGTGGAGTATAGATATACAATAACCCCGACTGCGGCAGATACAAACTATATTGTTGCACGCTATCGCGATGGCGTGGGTGTGGTGCCTACATCTGATCTGTCGGGCGATCCTATTATGGTGCGCTTTACCCCGGCTGAGGTTGATACTTCGGCGTTGCCTATTGCGGGTGAGAAGGATAAGGTAAAGGCTCAGGTTATTGTGCCGGCTGAGTGTGGCGTTGATATGCTCTGTGGTACAGTAACGCTTACATCGGCGCAGATGACTGTTTATCAGTATGGTAAGCGTGTAACAATTGCCCTTCCTGTAACAAAGTAGTATGCAGAATAATACTTCAAAGATGGTCACTCTGCTCGGTAAAATCCGCAAGCAGATGAATGGTGCTGTGCTTGATACCTTCAGATATTATGGTGACAAGTATGGTATGAACTACGGTGTGGCTATACACTCGTTGCGCGAAATGGCAACAGAGCAGGGTACAGACCACGACCTTGCGCTGTTTCTATACCGTCAGCAGGTGCGCGAGCTGCAGATTATTGCGCTATGGATTGCCGATGCCAAGAGTGTTGATAGCGCAGAGTTAGCCATCTGGGGTGAGGGTATTATCAACTCGGAGCTTGCAGAGCAGGCAGCACATGCATTGCTCTGTAATATTGAGGATATAGACCTACTACTCAATAGCTGGTCTACCTCGGACAAGGAGTTGCTCTGCTATGCTGCCCTCCTTGCTGCTGCGCGTAGTGGAAAGGCAACAGCTACTGTGGCGGAGCGTGCTGTGGTGGAGGTTGCGCGCAACTTTCCGAATAACCATCTTGCCGCTAAGGGCCTTATAGCCTTTATAGGTGCCCAAATTGATAAGGATAAAAAATATGCAGAGAGGCTTTTAGCCGCTCTGCCTGATAGTGCTACTGCAAAGGCTGTCCGTGAGCAGACCCAGTGGCGATTAGAGTATTAATTCTCAGTCTCGTACTTGTCTAACGCCTCGGCCATAAGCTCTCTGCCGATTTGCGAAATCTCGGAAGCGCGTGCATAGTGGGCAATATCTCCATATGCATCAAACGACATCCTTACAACAACATCGGGGTTGTGGGCCGCAATCATACGCTCGGTCTGGTGGTGGTTCATAATGCTGAACGAGCGGTTGATAATGCTCATATATGTATCTCCAAAGTCAAAGTCGGCACGCTCGTCGCTGACGCTACGAAAATCCTTAATCAACCCCATAAGTTCTACTGCACGACTGCCTGCTGTACGTAGGCGCGAGAGTATGCCCTCTGATGTTTGGCTCTTAAAGTCGTCGATAATATCTATCGCCTCCTCTTTGGCCTTCTGGTAGAATGCCTTTTCGGCAGAGACCTCAACCTGCTCGCGTAGCATATCTTTGCGAATCTGTGCAACATCCATATAGTTCGTGTCAAAGGCTACAAGCATATCGCCATCTTTGCGAGCTACGTGGTTGAGTGGCAGACAATTAACCATACATCCATCAATTAGTAAACTCATATCGTGACGCACGGGACGAAATAGCGACGGTATAGATATTGATGCACGAATGGCGTCAAACAGCTTGCCACTTTTAAAGACTATCTCTTCGCCTGTGCAGAGGTCTGTAGCTACGGCGCAGTAGGGGATAGGTAGATTCTCGATATTTATATCAGGGACAATCTCCTTTATGGCACTGATAATCTTGTCGCCCTTGACAAAGTGGTTCTTGCTCAGTGATATATCCATAAGCGAGAATACAGACCAGCCATTAAGAGTGGTTATCCACTCTTTAAACTCCTCAAGCTTACCGGCAGCATAGACACCACCAACAAGTGAGCCCATAGATGAACCGGCCACGGAGTGGATACCATAGCCGCGAGAGAGCAACTCCTCGATGGCTCCAATATATGCAAGTCCACGAGGACCTCCGCTTGAGAGTACAAGTGCAACATCTTTTTTCATAGAGACTATTTTTTGTTTTGAACAAAATTATCCAATTTTATTGTCACTTACAATAGCGTAGGCACTCTATTTGTACAATTGGGTGGAAAACGCGCTATATGAAACGATTTTTGGTATATACAATCCCTGTAATACTATCTCTTGCCGTGGGAATGATTGGCTCTTATGTGCAGAGCCCTGCTATTGAGCAGTGGTATCCGATGCTTGTAAAGTCGCCGCTCACTCCGCCCGCCATAGTTTTTCCTATTGCTTGGACTATTCTCTATATACTTATGGGGCTAAGTATCAGCGTGATGATTGACCGAGGGGATATGTCGCTCGTAAGGTTGTGGCTCTTTCAACTGATAGTAAACTTTCTGTGGAGCGTGGCCTTCTTTGCCCTTCGCTCGCCGTTAGCGGGGCTTATAGTCATACTTGTGCTCGATGTGCTGGTCTTTACATATACAATCTACGCCTTTGGGTGTAATCGGGCGGCGGGATGGCTCTTTGTGCCATATATGGTCTGGCTTCTCTTTGCCACATACCTTACCGGTTATATATACCTCAATAACAGCTCGCATAACTACCCACAGCTCCGTGCTGCAAATGCTCCGCAGGTGGTTGCCGTTGTTGCCTCTCAGAGCGACTATTATCCGATGCCTCCATTGCCGTATAGTCGGGAGGCACTCGAGCCTGCGATGAGTAGTCAGACGCTGGACTACCACTATGGTAAGCATCTGAAGACATATGTAGACAACCTTAACCGAATGGTCGTGGGTAGCCCATATGAGGGTATGAGCCTTGAAGATGTGGTAGCATATTCTGACGGCTCGCTCTTTAACAATGCTGCACAGGTGTGGAATCATACGCTATTTTTCGATGGTATGACTCCAAACCAAGTTCAGATGCCGCAACGATTGAAAGCGGTTATTATCCGCGACTTCGGTGGTGTGGAGCAGTTTAAACGAGAGTTTACGACAGCCGCAGCCTCGCTATTTGGCTCAGGATGGGTTTGGCTTACGGAGAGTAGTAGTGGTAAACTCTCTATTGTTAGTACATCAAATGCTGCCTGTCCGATTCGTCAGGGCCTAAATCCGCTGCTGGTGCTCGATGTATGGGAGCACGCCTACTATATAGACTATCGCAACCGCAGAGGTGACTATATAGATAATTGGTGGGGCGTGGTGGATTGGAGTAGTGCGGATAGTAGACTGAAGTACCAATAAAAAAAGGTGACCCTAAAAGTCACCTTTGCTATTATATGCAGAGCTTTAGCACTCCCAGATGCCGCCCTTACCAAACAGACGCTCGAGCAGAGCATCCATAAGGCCGAGACGGTAAACTACATCAATATTTGTGTATCGGCTACGCATATATGGGATAAATGAGAATGTCTTGCGGAAACGCTCGCGAGTAACACCAATGTGCTCAGGCTCATATGGTGCGCCAACAAGGCGGAGGTTCTCGCGTACCTCTGCAAATGGGATAATCTGCTCGGCAATCTGGTTTCTAAGAGTTGGCCAAGCAGCCTTAAGGGCCTCAAGCTGAGCGCGCAGACCATCCTTATCCACATACTTGCCACGGGTCTCAGCAAGACCGCGAGCAAGGTGGCCAGGCATACCCTCAAATGCTGCACGAATCTCAATCTCCTGCTCCTCCCAGCTCTTCCAATTTTCTACGCAAGCCTCAACATCAAGGTTCTCAATATCCTGCTCAAGGAGGAACTCGAGAGATGCAGTAGAGGCAAGGGTGCCGATACCTACCTTAAAACCGTGAGATACGTGCTTACCCTCAAAGCAGAGGTCCTCCATATCCCAGCAGTGTGAGAACTGGTGCTCGGTACCAGATGCAGGGCGTGATGACTGAATAGCCTGCATTGCAAAGCCACTCATAAGCAGACCCTCAGAGAGCTTCTCGGTCATCTCAACATCACCGGCGTGTACAGCTGCAGGTGCAGAGAGTGACTCGCGCAGACCATCCTGAACAAGGTTGAGTGCAAACTCGTCAATAGCCTCATTGCCTGTAATATCTGCCAACATCCAGTCTGCAGCAGCAGGAATCTTTGCAATAAGGTCAGCATATCCCGATGCAGCAAGCTCTTTGGGAGCATTTGCAGCAATCACAGGATCCATAACAAAGCCGTAAGGTGCCGGGCAGTCGAATGTCTGCTTGTTACCATCCTTGGTAATAGATGCACCATATGCAGTGTAGCCATCCATAGAGGCTGCTGTACCTACGCACATATACTTGCGAGATACAAGGTGTGAAACATACTTAGTAGTATCGTTCATAACGCCAGAGCCAACTGCAATAGCAATAGCCTCGGTTGTCTCAAGACGAGCCTTGAGTGACTCAACGTGCTGCCACTCTGCATATAACTCCTTCTCGGTGTAGATAAATGGCTCGTCCTGCTCAATGCCTGCCTCTACAAGCGAAGCATATACAGCCTTACCTGCAACCTCCCAAGTGTTAAGATCGGCAACAATAATTGCCTTGCAGCCTGGGAAGAGTTTTGCAAACATCTCACCTGTGCGAGATACTACGCCTGCGCCAATAAGCAGGTCTTTGGTGTCTGTGGTGCGCTCCAATGCGCGCTGTACCTTATTACTCATAACTTTTGTATATTTTGATTATTTCTTCTGACCATAGTATGCATTTGCGCCGTGCTTGCGAGAGTAGTGCTTCTCGATAAGGTCGGCATTCATCTCTATCTGCGGATTAAGAGCAACAGATATAGATGCCATCTTTGCTACCTGTTCGAGAACTACAGAGTTCTGCACAGCCTCGGCGGCGTTCTTGCCCCAAGTAAATGGGCCGTGGTGGGCTACAATGACTGCAGGGGTGTGCATAGGCTCCTTACCCTTGAATGCCTCGACAATAGCCACGCCGGTCTCGGCCTCGTAGCTGCGCTCGATCTGTTCCTTGCTCATCTCAGCTGTACACGGAACATCGAGGTGGAAGTGGTCGGCGTGTGTGGTGCCGATATTGGGAATCGAAAGGCACGCCTGCGCCCAGGCAGTGGCATATGTAGAGTGTGTGTGTACAACAGCACCGACCTGGCTAAAGGCCTTGTAAATCTCAAGGTGGGTAGGTGTGTCGGACGATGGACGCAGAGTGCCATCGACAATATTACCCTCAAGGTCTACGACAACCATATCCTCAGGGCGCATATTATCATAGCTCACACCGCTGGGCTTGATTACAACAAGTCCACTTTGGCGGTCAATAGCCGAAACGTTGCCCCAAGTAAGAATGACCAAACCGTGGCGTACAAGTGCTAAATTGGCATCACAAACCTCTTTTTTCAACTGCTCTAACATAATGCTACATTTTGTTTGCAAAAATATAAAAAATATGCGGTAAAAGGAGAGAAATAGATAGCAAATATTTTCTATTCTCTTTGCTTTTCTTTACTTTCGAGCCTCCTCGTCATCTTTGGCAAGAATCTCATCACCCTCCCACTCGAACATTGGGAATGCACTTTTGCCACCTAAGCCAAAGCGGGTATAGGTGATAGGCAGTCCGCGCTGTAGGTAGACGGTCTCGTAGGCAGTCTTTACAGAGAGAACCTCATCAGCATAGCCACTGCCGTAGATGTCGTTATTTGCCACCTCACAAGGCAGGTCAAACTGCGATATTACCGCCTGAGTGTAGTTGTACAGGTGCTGCGAGTCGGTCTTAAGGTTAATCCAGCCCTCAGCGGCCAAGAACTTAGCGTAGTACTCGAGGAAGATTGGCGAGGTTAGACGCTTCTTTGCTCGGCGGGTCTTGAGCTGTGGGTCGGGGAAGGTAATCCATATCTCCGATACCTCGGACTGCTCAAAGAATGAGTTGATAAACTCGATGCGAGTACGCAAGAATGCCACATTGTTCATACCACTCTCAGTGGCGGTCTTAGCACCACGCCACATACGCGCACCCTTGATGTCTATGCCGATAAAGTTCTTGTCAGGGTTGCGCTGGGCAAGGGCTACGGTGTACTCGCCCTTACCACAACCAAGCTCAAGGACTATTGGGTTGTCGTTATGGAAGAAGTCACGATGCCAATTGCCCTTCAGAGGATGGTTTGTACGGAACATCTGCTCAAACTCGGGCTCTACAAAGCAGGCAAAGGTCTTGTTCTCTGCAAATCTTTTAAGTTTATCTTTTCCCATTCTATTTAATCTCTATACCTACCGCCTCAACACCTTTGACCTTGCGGCAGGGGGTTATTGTAAATATGTAGCAACCGCTCTGATTGAGCGAGCAGTTGTGACGATACGCAATGCTCTCAGATGAAGTGACGGCACTTGCGTGGTAGTCGCGCTTAAAGTGTAACACAACACGCTCCTTGCACTGATGTACATCGGGCAGCGAGGTGTGTATATCTACCGAGAGGGTATCGGTGTCAAAGTTTGAGTTGTAGCGCATAGCTATAGCTATGGTGCGCAGCGACTCGGTGTGGCTATTTTCGTAGATGATGCTCACGGGCCTATTCCAGCCAAAAACATCTACGGGCTGCATATCTATATGAGACTTAGATGTACAACCTATAGACACAACAACTGCAAGTATAGCTATCAGCAGACGCATATACTACTCCTTGTTGTCTTTTTTACCTTCGCCACCACCATTAGGTCGGCGGTTGCCTGGGCGGTGGTTACGATTTCTGTTACCAAAGCGACGATCACCACGATTATTACGGTCGTGATGCTCACCGCGCTCACTATTATTAGTAGCCTCGCCACCCTGATTCTGCTGTGGCTTTGGCTCCTGCTGTGGCTGCTGAGGGGCCTGCTCGCTCTGTGGCTCTGCTCCCTCCTGCTGTCCCTTAGGGCTACGACCCTGCGCAGGCTTATTGTTACGCTTCTTCTTGCGCTTCTTTGACTTATCAAAGCGGGTGATGCTATCCTCCTCAGTGCGGTATGTAGGCTCCTCGTTCTTAGCTGGTGCGCTATCGCCGGCAATGCTTTCAACCTTCTCGCCATTGCGGTTTGCAGCAAGAATCTCCTTAACTCTCCAGACTGGAATGGTTACTACATTGGACATAGACTCCTTGCTGCTGCTAAATGTCATCATCTTGGCAAGGATGTCGGTCTTGACAAGGTGGTACTCGCCATCCATAGCCTGCAGAGGCTCCTTGATACGCGGAATGGCGCGACGAGCATCCATATAGAGGTCATACTCGTACATCAGACAGCACTTGAGCTTTGAACACTGACCTGCCAACTTAAGCGGGTTGAGTGATAAGTCCTGCACGCGCGCAGCACCTGTAGTTACTGACGAGAAACTCGAAATCCACGATGCGCAGCACAGCTCGCGACCGCAAGCACCGATACCGCCAATGCGACCAGCCTCCTGACGGGCACCAATCTGCTTCATCTCGATGCGGATATGAAACTGCTCAGCAAAGACCTTGATAAGCTCTCGGAAGTCGACACGACCGTCGGCAATATAGTAGAAGATAGCCTTTATCTTATCGCCCTGATACTCAACATCGCCAATCTTCATATCCAGACCCATATCGGCAGCAATCTGGCGCGAGCGAATCATTGTCTCGTGCTCAAGAGCAATGGCCTCC
Source organism: Alistipes sp. (assembly GCA_045654345.1). Classification (GTDB taxonomy): domain Bacteria; phylum Bacteroidota; class Bacteroidia; order Bacteroidales; family Rikenellaceae; genus Alistipes. The sequence continues at coordinate 159,554 of JAZOND010000001.1, forward strand.
TGCCAACGCTCAATGTCGTAAGGCTTAGCCTTGCGATATATCTTCTTAAACTCGCCATTGAATGGGTTGAAGCCAACGCGGCGCATCTGCTTGGCAACCATATCGCCCGTAAGCGAGATAATACCGATGTCGTGGCCTGGAGATGCCTCTACAGCCACAATGTCGCCAATCTGAAGATCCAAATTGTTTACATTCTGATAGAACGAACGGCGGGTATTCTTAAATCGTACCTCGTATATATCGCACTGCTCGTGGTCAGGATACTCTGCCATCCACGGAGTCTCGTGCAGCTTGAAACATCCCTCGGTCATCTGGGCACACGGCTCACCATGCTCATTAATGCCAAAGGAGCAGCCGCGGCCAATCTCGGGGGTCATATATTTTTTGTAATCCATAGTTTACTTGTTACTAATCCACAATATTTGTCAAAGATACAAATAAAAGATGAAAAATAGAGGCATTATTGCTACATTTTTTTCATCTTCAGGTTTCGATAAACCCTTACGCCATAGGCAATAGCCGCCGTTGATAGTCCGACAACATATCCTATTAGCAGAGCTGTACTGCCAAAACCGAATGTAAAGGCACACAGATAGCCTACGGGAATGTTAAGCACTATATATGCGACAAACGACAGCGCAGCGATAATCTTGACATCCTGCACGCCTCGAAGTACGCCTATAAGTGTGCCTTGTACAGCGTCCGAAATCTGGTACACACCTACCCAAATCATCATCATAGATGCTTGAGTAATAATGTCGCTACTTGGCGTAAATACGCGCGGTAGCACTCCTCTGAGAGTGATAAATAGCACAAATACGATTATTCCCCATAGCACCGATAGGTGAGTTGAGGAGATAATCACATCACGCATCTGCTTATGATCTTTAAGTCCGTAGCAGTGTGATACTCTGATAGTTGCGGCACTGCCTAAAGCAATGGTGAGCATAAATGCTGCATTGCCGTATGTCATAGCCACCTGGTTTGCAGCCAGTGCCTCGGCACCAAACCAGCCCATCATAATGCTTGTGACGATAAATGCTGAGCCCTCGAGCAGCATCTGACCTGCAAGGGGTATACCTATAGAGAGTAGTCGCCAGCTATCTTTAAGGTAGTTAACGCCACGAGAGAATAGCTTGAGGTAGTCGCGGTACTTAGGCTTGATGATAAAGTAGAGAATTGCCAGCACGGGCAGCATCCAACGTGCGATAAGTGTCGCCAGACCTGCTCCATAGACACCCATAGCCTCACAGCTGCAGTTGCCATAGATAAATATCCAGTTCAGGACGATGTTAACCACATTTGTGACCAAAGCAAGCACCATCGGTGTGACGGTATTACCTATGCCCTCGAGGAACTGTCTGAAGCTGCCATAGAGCATTATCGCTGGGAGACTATATGCCATCAGTCGGTAGTATGGCACAGCCATATCGACCACCTCTACGGGTTGGCCGAAGTGATAGAGCAGAGGAATAGAGAGCAGTTGCAGCGCCATAAATATCAGGCCAAGCAATGGGTAGGCGACAAGTGAACTCTGCAGGTAGTGAGCCGTACGACGATACTCTCCGCGGGCAAAGTGTTCGCCTATAATGGGGGTCATACCGAGGCAGATACCCATACTGAGGCTGAACATAACAAAGCTCATCATAACACCAAATGACACTGCCGAGAGTGGCAACGGGTCATTACCTCCGTAGCTGCCGACCATAGCGTTGTCGGCAAACTGCACAACGATATATCCCAACTGCGAGAGTGCAATGGGCATAGCAAGGCGTAGGCTGGCCTTATAGTGATCTATATATCTGCTGAAAATCAAGACTCCTCCTCGATCTCTTTGTTAAAAATATGGCGTCCAAGCTCGCTGACGCTGTGGATTCTGATAACCTCAATGCCCTCGATATTTTTCTGCTGTTTAGGGGCATAGCCTGAGATTATGATACGCTTAAAGCCAAGTCGTGCAGCCTCGGCAATTCGTTGCTCGGTGCGTGGCGCAGGGCGCACCTCGCCAGATAGACCTATCTCGCCCGCGAAGCATATGCCATCGAGCAGTGGACTATCAAAGTATGACGATATTACGGCAGCAATGACCGATAAGTCAAGGCCTGTATCGGCAATTTTAAAGCCACCTGCAAAGTTGAGAAAGACATCCTTCTGGAACATCTTAAGACCTACCTTCTTCTCGATTACGGCAATGAGCATATTCATTCGGCGCGAGTCGAAGCCCGTAGTGTTGCGTTGTGGGGTTCCATATGCAGCCTGGCTGACAAGTGCCTGTACCTCAATAAGATATGGGCGAACACCATCTACCGAAGCTCCTACCGCCACGCCACTAAGTGGCTCGGCATAGTGGGTAAGCAGAATCTCTGATGGGTTGTCGACGCACTTAAGGCCTGTGCCCGTCATCTCGAATACGCCAATCTCAAATGTAGCACCAAAGCGGTTCTTTATGCCGCGCAGGATTCGGTATATATTGTTATTATCGCCCTCAAACTGCAGAACAACATCGACAATATGTTCCAGCACCTTAGGACCTGCAATAGTACCCTCCTTGGTAATATGACCGATGATAAATATAGCCGTGCCCGTACTCTTGGCATACTTGAGCAGTGTAGCTGCGCACTCACGAATCTGTGACACACTACCCGGCGAAGAGTCCAGTAGCGAGGATGCCATAGTCTGTATTGAGTCGATAACCACAATATCAGGGCATAGGGTCTCAATCTGTGCAACTACATTCTCCAGCAGGGTCTCGGTATATACTGTGCAGTTCTGGTTATGAATGCCTATGCGGTCGGCACGCAGTCGTATCTGCTCGGCACTCTCCTCACCCGAGACATAGAGGGTGGTCATGCCGTTGTCTGTCAGCGCAAGTTGTAGCGAGAGGGTAGACTTACCTATGCCCGGCTCACCGCCAAGCAGTATGAGCGAGCCCGGAACCACTCCGCCACCCAGCACGCGATTAACCTCGCTATTGCCTGTATCGAGGCGAATGGTCTTGCCACATTCAATCTCCTGCACCTTCTGTGGGCGTGCAGGCTCTATGGCTCTGCTTGCCACAAGGGCAGGTACGCTACTTGGCGCGGCAATAACCTCCTCAGTAAATGAGTTCCAAGCACCGCACGATGGGCACTTGCCTAACCACTTTGAGGTGTCGTATCCGCACTCACGACAGAAGTATGCCTTTTTTACCTTTGCTGCCATACAAGGTATCTGTTATAAGGTAGTTTATTTAAAGAGCCTGTAAATGTCGTTTCCGTTAGCAAAGAGCATAAGTGCCAGCAGTAGGAACAGACCTATGTACTGCGCAATCTGAAGCACTCGTTCGCTAACCTTACGGCGAGTAATCATCTCCCAGAGTGTGAAGAGTGTATGTCCACCATCAAGACCAGGGATAGGGATAATGTTCATCACGGCAAGGATAATAGAGAGGAATGCGGTCATAGACCAGAATGCATACCAGTCCCAAGTACCTGGAAAGATCTTGCCGATAGAGATAAAACCACCCACCTGCTTGTACAAACCTGTGTCAGGCTTTACGATAAGCTTGAGCTGGTTCCAATAGTTGGCAATAGTCTTACCTGTAAGGCGTGCGCCTGCAGGGATAGCCTCAAAGAGGTTGTAGTTGCGAGTGTTAAGAGTATATGGCAGAGGCTTAATAGTAACGCCTAACTTACCCTCGCTATTTATCGGAACAAGGATGTTGTGTGTCTGCTCATCGCGCACAACGCAAAGCTCTGCGCTCTTGTCTGTACGCTCAGCAAGCAGTGGAGCGTAGGCTGCAAAGTCAATCTCCTCAATGCCGTCGATGCCTACCACTCTGTCACCAGCCATAAGGCCTGCGGTCTTAGCTGTCTCAGAGACTACAGAGTCGATGATAAACGGATGGAGAATGTTGCAGAAACTACCGAAGTCATCCTTCTGACGAACCTGGTTAATGTCCTCGTATGGCAGAGTGATAAGCTGCTGCTCACCATTGCGAAGCACAACTACGCGAAGGTCACTCTCGGCAAGAATTACGCGCGAGAGTACAGCTGCGCTATTCTCAATATGCTCGTCGTTGATGGTTACAATACCATCGCCATCGCAAAGACCCATAGCCTCGGCATCAGCGTTAAAGCTATATCCGTAACCCTCTGATACACTCTTATTTGATAGATACTCCTCACCCCACGCAAAGCAAATGCCGCAGTAGATAAAAAACGCCAAGATGACATTCATAGTCACGCCCGCAACAAGCACGATAAAACGCTGCCAAGCCGGCTTTGAGCGGAACTCCCACGGCTGTGGCTCTGAGGCGAGGTCTTTGCTGGTCTGGTTCTCGTCAATCATTCCGGCAATCTGGCAGTAGCCACCAAGTGGCACCCAACCCATACCGTACTCGGTATCACCGCGCTTGAACTTGAAGAGAGAGAAGCCCCAATCAAAGAAGATGTAGAACTTATCTACGCGAATCTTAAAGAGTCGTGCAGTGATAAAGTGGCCCAACTCGTGAACTGTAACCAGCAGAGTTAAGCTGAGAAAAAATTGAATAATTCTAATTACTGTTTCCATTATATTCGATTGTTATAATTTCAGATATTCGCGTGCCAACGCTCTTGACTCGGCATCAGCAAGGACAAAGTCGTCGAGGGTTGGGTGTTTTACAAACTGAGCCTTGTTAAGTGCGTACTCAATCGCGCCAACAATGTCAAGGTAGCCGCACTTATGGTCAAGGAAAGCCGCTACGGCAACCTCATTGGCTCCATTCATAGTACAAGCAGCTGTGCCTCCTGTGCGCAAGCAGTTGTAGGCTATGTCGAGGGCCGGGTACTTAACTCTATCCACCTCGGCGAAGGTGAGGGTAGGGTTGTCTGCAAAGCTGAAACGCTCACCTCGCACTGCACGCTGAGGGAACATAAGTGCATATGAGATAGGCATATGCATATCTGGTGTGCCGAGCTGCGCCTTGATGGCTCCATCCTCAAACTCGACCATTGAGTGGACGATTGACTGCGGATGGATAAGCACAGATATCTTATCGGCATCAAGGCCAAAGAGCCAAGCCGCCTCGATAACCTCAAAACCCTTATTTACAAGCGTAGATGAGTCGATGGTAATCTTTGCACCCATACTCCACTGTGGATGCTTGAGTGCCTGCTCGGGAGTCACATCCTTCAGAGCCTCAATAGGCAGGTCGCGGAGTGAACCACCACTACAGGTGACAATAAGTCGGCGCACAGGTGCGCACTCGCCCACAAGGCATTGGAAGATAGCCGAGTGTTCAGAGTCGATAGGGATGATAGGGGCGCGGTATTGCTCAGAGAGCTTCATTATAACCTCTCCACCAACAACAAGCGTCTCCTTATTTGCAAGTGCAATCTTCTTTGACCTCTTGATAGTGGCCACGGTAGGCATAAGGCCTGCATAGCCGACCAGGGCGTTTACAACAACATCTACATTATCATCAGCCGCCACCTGAGCCACAGCCTCGTTGCCGGCATACACCTTGATAGGGTATGAAGCAAGTGCCTCAGAGAGAGAAGTATAGTACTGCTCGTCTGCAATAACCACGCTATCGGGCATAAACTCCACGGCCTGAGCGGCAAGGGTCTGCCAATTGCGGTGTGCTGTAAGGGTTGTGATCTCAAACAGGTTGCTATTCTCACGAACGATATCGAGGGTCTGGACACCTATTGAGCCGGTTGAGCCAAGTAGTGCAATTCTCTGTCTGTTCATAGGTTAGAAAAGTATATATGATTCAGGATTGAGTGGCTTACCACCCATCCACATCTCAAACTCAAACATCTTATCGGCCTGCTCCTCGACTGCAGAGTATCCGATAACCTCGCCCTTGGTTACGCGCTGTCCCTTGGTGACGATAGCTCCTGAGAGGTTGCGGTAGATGGATGTGATGCCGTCGTTGTGCTGTATGGCAATGCTATTTCCACTCTCAGGCAGCCAATCTACAGCGATAACAGTACCCTCGGAGGTGGCCATAATCTGCGACTCGGCACTACCCGCCATACGGATACCAAACAGACCTACCTTGGCATTGAAACGCTCTGAGATAATGCCATCCATAGGCTTTACGGCATTGATAGAGGTGCGCTGCTGGGTGTTGTTGCCGTTGTTGAGCAGCTGCTCTCGCTCGCTCTCCATCTGACGACGGAAGAGGGTGTCGGTAGTTGATGGTGGAACAATATTCTTGTTTGAGACAACAGTATCGGTACGCACAGAGCTGCTTGTAGGCATCTTGCCATCGACAACAAGTATGCGATTCTCGTTATAGACGAGCATCTGGTTCATCTTGCGCTCGAGAGAGTCTACGCGGATAAGGGTGCGGATAAGGGTCTGGCGAGAGCGTGAGGCGTCGGTTCTATAGCCTGGGAGCATATCCAAGACAGGGGTATAGGCAACCATAGCCAGCAGAATGGCAAAGACGATAAATACTAAGGCAATGCCGCTCATAACCATTGCTATAGGCGAGAGCAGTGTATACCAGCGTTCATCTCCGCTGTCAGGCTCGACAATTGCGACCTTGCGCTTCTTTGTTATGTTGTGCCACCAAAGGGCGATTTTCTCAAAAAGTTTCATATAGCCATAGTTTGTACAAAGATAAGAACTTATTTCCGATTTAACGCCAATTATGCCAATAAAAGTATAGCACTCGGTTAAATAATAACCGAGTGCTATACGAGAATTTTTACTCTAAAGGATTACAGGCCGAGTTTCTCGCGGATATTCTGTGGAAGAGCAGCCTTATTGACCATAATAGAGAGGGTCTTGTACTCAACAAATGGGCGTGAGAAGTAGTAGTAACCCTGATATGGGTTATCAGTACCCCAAGAGTTCTTAACCTTGAAATATGGATTGCCACACTGATCGGTAGCAGTGCCGATAATTACCATACCGTGGTCATCGGTAGTCTGGTAGTTGTCGTAAGCCTCCTGACGCATCTGCTGTGTGATAACCTTCTCCTTGCCAGGCTTATCAAAGCTATAGAGAGCCTTGTTCTTCTCCTGCTCGCTCATCGCGCCCCAACGCTCAGCATCAGTACCGCTCATATTGTCAACATTATCCTCAGGAACAACAGCGATAGCCTTTGGACGGTTAAAGCCCTTCTCAGAGACATCTGATGCCCAGCCGATAGAGTAGTCGTTTGCAAGTGCGTTGTCAACAACTGCCATCATCTCCTCGAGGGGTACATTGTATACGCTTGCCCACATCCAGTTGTCTGGTACCTCGATAACAAAGGTGGTGTAGAATGGATGGTGGGTAAATGAAGAGAGCGATACATAGTCCTCCATCTTGATTGGAAGAGATGCAGCAAATGACTGTGGAGTGTAGGTCTTGCCCTTATACTCAAAAGTCTCAGGCATCTTGCCGAAGTATGCATCAAGAATGCCGTTAAGGCCTGCCTGCCAAGCAGTTGTCAGGGTGCGGTTAGGGTTCTTGATAATAGCATCTACATAAGCCTTGAGTACAGCGTCAACCTCGTTGAAGTGAGGCAGCTTAGTACCGTAGTTAAGACCCTCGTATACCTCCTGAGGAACAATGCCGTACTTCTTAATACCCTCAGTTACATCGTGGAAAGCGCCACCAACAGCAAAGTTAAGAGCACCGTGCAGGCGAACATACTTTACAGCCTTCTCAAAATATACATTACGAACAATCCACATCTCTGACAGATCCATCTCCTGGCCACCTGCGCGCATAATCTCATTCTCAAGGTATGAGAGTGCCGAGAAGCACCAGCAGGTTCCGCTGCGGAACTGATTCTTAACAGATGTTGTAGCAACGAGCTTACCATCGGTAAACTTATAGCCCTTGGCGCCGGCAGCATTAACGGCGAAAAGGCAAATAACCAAAGCGATAAATAATTTCTTCATAGTTTTAAGGTCTATTTTTTAGATGAATTTACAATCTTAAGGCACTCCTCATAGGTGATGGTCTCTATCTTTGTACCCTTTGGCAGACGGTAGTTCTTGCTCTTAAAGGCGATATATGCGCCATAGCGACCATTCTTGATAACCAGATTCTTATCCTCGGTAAATGTGCGCAGTGGAATATTGGCTGCGGCAGCCTGCTCCTTCTGCTGCTTGAGCAGCTCAACGGCGCGCTCGTACGAGATGGTATAAGGGTCGTCAGTCTTTGCCAGCGAAGCGAATGTCTTGCCGTGGCGAACATAGCCGCCAAACTTACCGATACCTACCACAACCTCATCGCCCTCGTATATGCCAACGATGCGTGGCAGAGCAAATAGCTCGAGAGCCTGCTCAAGGGTTATAGACTCGATGAGCTGACCCTTCTTGAGAGATGCATACTGTGGCTTCTCGCCCTCGGCAGCCTCAATCTCGACCATTGGACCATAGCGACCGATACGAGCCTTAACGGTCTTGCCTGTAGTAGGATCTACGCCTAAAACTCGTACCTGCTGGTGGGTTGATGACTGTGTGCCGATAGCAGAGTCTACCATCTGGTGGAATGGTGTGTAGAAGGTACCAATCATATCGCTCCACTGAAGCTCACCCTCGGCAATGCGGTCAAACTCCTTCTCTACATTTGCTGTAAAGTTGTAGTCCATAATCATTGCAAACTGAGCTTCGAGGTAGTCGTCTACAACCATACCGATGTCGGTAGGGCTGAGGCGGTTCTTCTCGGCTCCGTAGTTCTCTGATGAGACCTTCTCTGTGATATTATTACCGCGGAGGGTGATTGTTGTAAAGTTACGCTTCTGTGCTGGGCGTGTGCTCTTCTCGACATATCCGCGGGTGATAATAGTCGAGATGGTTGGTGCATATGTAGATGGACGACCAATGCCAAGCTCCTCGAGACGCTTTACAAGCGATGCCTCGTTATAGCGCATAGGCGGCTGTGTAAATCGCTCGGTGGCAGAGATAGACTGTGCGCATACAACCTCGCCCACCTTGAGGTGTGGCAGGGTTGCACTCTGCTCGCCATCCTGATTCTCGTCATCAACGCTCTCAGAGTAGAGGCGCATAAAACCGTCAAAGCGCATAGTATCACCTGTAGCAACAAAGTGCTCAGGATTGTTTGATACAGAGATGTTGATAGTTGTGCGGTCGATGTCGGCAGCGACCATCTGTGATGCTACTGTGCGCTTCCAGATAAGGTCGTACAGACGCTTCTCGACTGCAGAGCCGTCAATCTCGTGGCGGTTGATATATGAAGGGCGGATAGCCTCGTGAGCCTCCTGTGCACCCTTGCTGTGGGTTGTGTACTTGCGCGGGTTAGAGTACTTCTCACCAAACATAGCGGTAATCTCCTCCTTGCAGGCGTTGATAGCCAGCTGTGAGAGGTTTACCGAGTCGGTACGCATATAGGTAATAAGACCCTGCTCGTAGAGACGCTGTGCCACAGACATTGTCTGAGATACCGACATACCGAACTTACGAGCTGCCTCCTGCTGGAGCGTAGAGGTGGTAAATGGAGGTGCCGGATAACGCTTAGTAGGCTTAACCTCGCTGTGAGTGACGGTAAATATTGCACTCTTGCAGCTCTCAAGCATAGCCACAGCCTCCTCCTTAGTTGCAAAACGCTCAGAGTACTCTGCCTTGAAGAGAATCTTCTGCTCATCCTCGGTAGAGAAGAACTGACCTACTACACGGTAGTATGCAACAGCATTGTGAGCGATAATATCGCGCTCGCGCTCAACGATAAGGCGTACGGCAACACTCTGCACACGACCAGCCGAGAGAGCCGGCTTGACCTTCTTCCAAAGAATTGGTGAGAGCTCGAAGCCTACGATGCGGTCAAGAACGCGACGAGCCTGCTGTGCATTGACAAGGTTGAGATCTACGGTTCTTGGGTTCTCAATAGCGTTAAGAATAGCATTTTTGGTAATCTCGTGGAAGACAATACGCTTTGTGCGCTCTACGGGCAGACCGAGAACCTCGGTAAGGTGCCAAGCGATAGCCTCTCCCTCTCGGTCTTCATCGGATGCGAGCCATACGGCATCCACCTTTGAGGCAAGGCGCGCAAGTTCGTCTACCACTTTTTTCTTCTCTGTCGAGATCTCGTAGCAAGGTGAAAAGCCGTTGTCTATATCTACACCAAGACCCTTTTTGGCAAGGTCGCGGATGTGTCCGAAGCTTGACTTTACGATATACTCTTTGCCGAGAAATCTCTCTATCGTTTTGGCCTTAGCAGGCGACTCTACAATAACCAGATTCTGCATTAAAATATCTCCTTTTTATCTTACGCAACAAAACCTAAGTTGGTACTTAGGTTTGTTGGTTTGTTGCGTTATGTTGTTTATTTCAATTACTTAATGAGTGTATATGTCAACTCTAAGTGTATAGGGGCCGCAGTGCCTGCAGTTCCCTGGAACTCTGTACGCTCGAATGTGAATGGCGAGATAGCCTCAGGGCCCAAATATATGGTTCGAGGGGTTACTGTCTCGTCGTATTTGCTCAAGTCATCCAGAGAGTTTACATAGTTGTACAGACGCTGCATAAAGCCTGTGATATCCATCTGGTAGCAACCACGGCTACGACTCAGGTTACCGCCATAGGCAAGTGTGGTTGAGTATGCGGTCTCGTACTCAGGATCGTAGTCGACAATGCACTGCAACTTGCTGTATGATGTATACGAACCCAAGCGAGTGATGCAGTTATTCATAAGCGGTGTGAGCAGGTGGGCGTTGTCCATATTTTTCTGCCAGTCGTAGTCTGCACCAGAGATATAGAGGTACATACTGCACTGGTTGATACCCACAGCACGATACTTAGAGTCCTCATCCTTATTGTTAGGATCCAAATATGAGGCATTCTTAAGCTCGGTAAGGAACTCGTCGGTAAAGTAAATCTCTGTAGTTACACCGGCCATACCCTCAACAAAGCAGGTCGACACCTCATCACGAGCACTATTTGGAAGTTTATTACCAGCCTCATCGTAGGCTGCAAACTTTATATTCTCGAGCATAGAGCCTGTAAAGTCGTGTGTGATCTTGCTTACAGAGCTATTTGTCACACCCTCGATGCCCTCAACAACGTTGCCATAATCGTCGGTATAACCATCTACAGTAGAGTCGTAGAAGTAGTAGTTTGCACCGATAGTATCCTTGATAAGGGTTGGGTCGTTCGGATTACGATTTCGACCCTGGAGCTGCAGACCTGAAGCACCGAGCTCAAAGCTGTAGATAGAACCACGCTTAGTTGCGTCAACGCTCTCAAGAACAGGCTTGATGTAGATGCCGTGGAACGCCTCAATCCACTTCTTCTCACTGCGGTAGAGGCTGTCGTGATCCCTTGTATATCCATCCCAGTTAGGGTTGGTGTCGTAGTCATTAGGGATAAGCATCAGTCGACGCACAAAGTCCCAAGTCTGACCGTGACGCGACATATCCACCGGAGTAAGGTCGATAAAGGTTGTATTTGGACCACTCTTCTCTCCATCTGGGAATACGAAGGTAAAGAGCGGCTTTGTAGGATCGTAGACGTGGTCAAGCGTGCAGTTTGAGTATGCTGTAGAGTCCTCAGCACTCAACACATTGCCAATAAGAGGCTTGGTAAGCTCGTAAATCTCATACTTTACAGGTGTGAGTGTATCTACACCGTAGTCGGTAAAGGTGAGGATGAGTGACATAGTGTCAAAGATAGGCTTGTAACCAAAACCGGTCTCCTCATTGACACTATTCATAAATATAATAGATGATGCCAATGCTGAAGAGCGCATACCGAAGGTATCGTTATGCTCAACGCCGATATAACCTGTTGATAGGTTGCTTGACTTAAGCGAGTCGGTGTGGTACAGCGAGGTGCGGAAAAAGCGACCTTCGCGTTCGATATACTCGCTCTTATCCTCGGTGCTTGCAGCTGCATTGAAGCTGATAACCTTGCCACCCTTGAAAGTAAGGTGACGCATCTCCATCTTCTGATGGTCCGGAATTATGTCGTAACCAAGTTCGCTGTCTACATTTGCAGAGCAACCTATTGCCAGCAGAGACATTGCTGCTATTGCAAGCAAATGCAACTTTGAAAGCTTGAAATTAAAATAGTTCATCATAGAATTTGGTATAGTTTTCATAAAATCCCTCACTCTCTGGCGCAGTGTACTCTAATACATTCTTGCCTGCAGCACGAGCCATATCAAGTAGTGCCGGATCAACCTTGTCAGAGCCTGCGATAACGCCATCGACCTGTGACATAACGAAACGATATAGATTTTCGTATGAAGGAGTGTCAATAATTGATATATTTTCATCAACAATACCCTCGCTCTCAATCTTCTGGCGCAGATTTGTATTCAGCGGAGTGGTGAAACGATCCTCATAGAGCGAAGTTACAATCTTCACATCACGGAAGATAGGGTCGTTGTTAAATACCTTACGCAGATAGAGCGGTGCGATAGATGAGAACCAGCCGTGGCAGTGGACAATATCTGGAGTCCAGCGCAGCTTCTTGACAGTCTCAAGCACGCCTCGCGCAAAGAAGACCATACGCTCGTCATTGTCTGCAAACTCTACACCATTCTCGTCAGTAACAACAGCGCGACGAGAGAAAAAGTCCTCGTTGTCGATAAAGTAGATCTGGATACGGGCAGAAGGTATAGATGCCACCTTGATAATGAGCTGGTGGTCGTTATCGTCTATAATAAGGTTCATACCTGACAGGCGGATAACCTCGTGGAGCTGGTTTCTACGCTCATTTACGCAGCCGTAGCGAGGCATAAATGTGCGAATCTCGTTGCCACACTCCTGCATTGCCTGCGAGAGTTCACGACAGAGCTTAGACTCCTCATTCTCAGGTAGGTAAGGCATTATCTGCTGGCAGATGTAAAGTATCTTGTGTTTTGCCATAAAAGTTTGGTTTATCTGCAAAGTTAGCAAAATTTTTCTACAAAATCAACATCGCGTCACCGTATGTACCAAAGCGGTAACCCTCGGCAACGGCAACATTGTATGCGTTCATAACCTTATCGTAACCACCAAATGCTGCCACCATCATCAGCTGTGTTGACTCAGGAAGGTGGAGGTTAGAGACCATTGCGTCGGCAACGGTAAAGTCATAAGGGGCAAAGATGAACTTATTTGTCCAGCCATTCTGCGGCTTAATCATTCCGTGTGTAGAGACTACAGTCTCGAGCGTACGCATAACAGTTGTACCGATAGCTACAATCTTATGGCCTTCGCCCTTGGCGGTGTTAATCTCCTCGGCAGTCTGCTCGGTGACAAAGAACTGCTCAGAGTCAACCTTGTGCTTAGACAGATCCTCAACATCTACGCTGCGGAAGTTACCCAAACCTGCGTGCAGGGTGATAAATGAACGCTCAATGCCCTTAATCTCCATCCACTTAAGCAGGTGCTTTGAGAAGTGCATACCTGCAGTAGGGGCAACTACAGCACCCTCCTTCTCTGCAAAGATGGTCTGATAACGCTCTGCATCCTCAGGCTCAACGGTCTTGCGCACCCAGCGTGGCAGCGGAGTCTCACCCAGACGGTAGAGGGTATCCTTGAACTCCTCATACGAGCCGTCGTAGAGGAAGCGGAGGGTACGACCACGAGAGGTGGTGTTGTCAATAACCTCGGCACCAAGGATATCATCCTCACCGAAGTAGAGTTTATTTCCGATACGGATTTTGCGTGCAGGGTCTACCAATACATCCCACAGACGAAGTTCGCGGTTAAGCTCACGGAGTAGGAATATCTCGATCTCGGCACCTGTCTTTTCCTTATTACCATAAAGACGAGCGGGGAACACCTTGGTATCGTTAAATACAAAGCGATCCTTCTCCTCGAAGTAGTCCAGAATATCCTTAAAGAGGCGATGCTCAATCTCACCGGTGTCGCGGTGGAGAACCATCAGACGAGACTCGTCACGGTTAATAGTCGGATACTGTGCTATCAGCTCCGACTTAAAGTCAAATCCGTAATTTGAAAGTTTCATATTTTGTCTTTTGCGTTTTTACAAAAAGCGTATCAATATAACTACGAAATTTTTGCTATTTTGTTTCGTTGTCCGATAATTTTTTCAAAAAATCATCAAGTTGCATCGCATTTTCGACTCTAAAATCGCCGCTGGCGGTACGACGGAGTGATGTCAGATAGGCTCCGCTATCCAACGCCTGGCCAATCTCCTGTGCAAGTGAGCGGATATATGTGCCCTTGCTGCACTCTACGCGAATGCGGATTTTTGGCAGGTCGTACTGCTCAAGAGTCAGTGAGTAGATGTTAATCAGAGCCTTCTTGAGCTCAATCTCCTCGCCCTGACGAGCAAATTCGTATGCACGCACGCCCTCGACCTTCTTTGCTGAGTAGAGCGGTGGAGCCTGCAGACGCTCGCCCTCAAGAGTCTTGAGTGCTGCCTCAACAGCCTCGCGAGTGATGTGCTCATACGGGTAGGTCTGGTCTACGGGATGCTCCATATCGAAGCTCGGGGTGGTTGCGCCAAGCATCAGCTCAGCAACATACTCCTTGCGCTCTGCCTGAAGAGCATCTACGCGTTTTGTGGCCTTGCCTATGCATACGAGCAGAATGCCTGTAGCCAGCGGGTCGAGAGTGCCTGCGTGGCCAACCTTAATCTTGCGGTAGCCCATACGCTGCAGGCGGAACTTGACCTTGCGGACAACATCTGCACTTGTCCACTCATATGGCTTGTCGATTACAGCCACATAGCCATCCTCTACTAAATTTATATCTTTAATATCCATATTCATACTATTATAATATATACGCCACCAGCGCAACCACACCCGCAAGAGCGCAGTATGCCGCAAACCAAATAAGTTTACCGCGCTTGACAATGTTAATCATCCACTTGCAGGCCGCACATCCCGTAACAAATGCCGCAATAAAGCCCGCAATGAGTGGTAACGCCTCCACGCCACCGCCAAAGTTGCCCTTGATGCAGTCGAGCAGCGCATTGCCAAGTATCGGTGGCAATACCATCAAGAACGAAAACTGCGCCACGCTCTGCTTGTTGTTGCCAAGTAGCAGACCCGTAGCAATGGTCGAACCTGAACGCGATAGACCCGGAAGAACCGCCACCGCCTGCGCAAGACCTATAATCAGCGAGTCGAGGTAGGATATTGTCTGCTTCTGACGCGGCTTGGCGTAGTATGCAAAAGCGAGTAGTGCCGATGTTACCAGCAACATAATGCCAACAACGACAATAGATGAAAATGCCGCCTCGATATAATCCTTGAAAAAGAGACCCACAATGCCTACGGGAACCATCGAGATTACAATCTTAATAAGATAAGCCTGCTCCTCGGTGAAGGTACGGCTGAATATGCCCTTGAAGAGCTTGCTAATCTCCGCCCAGAGAATAACTATGGTGCTCAGCACCGTGGCCGCGTGCAGCGTCAGACTGAAGGCAAGGTTGCTCTCGGGATCGAGATTCGTACCTAATAACTCGTTTGCAATCTGTAGGTGACCGCTGCTCGATACGGGCAGAAACTCCGTAAGTCCCTGAACAATACCCAATATTATCGCTTGTAAAGTATCCATACTCAAAAAGGTAAAAAATCGGCGCAAAGTTAGTAAAAATTCAAAAAAACAAAAAATCCCGCCGCAGCGGGATATTAATAAACAATTCTTAACCTCATTATCAAAGATTTTTGCTTTCGGGGTTATTGGTTGGGAGCGAGTTGTTACAAGCTCAGCTCCTTTTTGAGGCTTTTGACCATCTTATTATGGTCGCGGAATTGGTTTGCAAGGGTGTATGTTCCGTCTCGTTTCACAAACACATACGATGGAATGGCGTCGATGTTAAACTGCTTGCAGAGGTGCTCCCACTGCTGCTCATTCAGGCGGTAGTGTATGCCCTTGATGGTCGGAATGGTCTTTATATAGGAGGTGATATCTGAGGTGTGGTTTGCAATGTATATCCACACCATATCTTTATGCGCCAGCTCGCCAGACTTAAGCGGTTCGTTGTTATTAAGTGCCAAGTTGCACGGGCCGCACCAGGTGTTCCAGAAGTCTACCACCACAACCTTGCCCTTATGCGGTGCTACGATGGCGTCAAACAGCTTTGTTAGCGGCACGTCGGGTGTAGGGGTGATAAGGTTGCTCGAGGATGCCATAAGCTCCATTGCGCGGGTCTGTGCCTGCTCGCAAACTCGGGCAAAGTATGGGTTATCCCAGCTCTTCATCTCTCGGAGTGTCTCGGGGTTAAGTTTGCCAGCAGTAGCATCCTTTAGAGCAAAAGAGGCGGTGTTGAAGTATCGTGCGTTGCCGTACTTGGCGGCATTGTTAATATCGAGCTTTGTGGCACCGATAATATTTGAGTGTGGGTGGAGCAACAGCTTAGGGTCGGAGATGTCGAACAGGTCTACTATGCGCTCTATATGCTCGTCGGGGATCTGCTCGAGGTTAATCTCGAGGCTGTCGTCGTAGCCATTATGCGCATAGACGCCATATTCGCGGTATCCATTGGCAAAAACTACGGCTCGTATTGCAGCGAGCTTGAGGGTTATCTGGTGGTAAATCTTAGCCATCTGGTGAGCCTCAACCTGCTCGAGGGCGTGCATAGCGTCGTGATACTGGGCAATAATCTTTGCAGTATACTCTTCGGCACTTATGTAGCAATCTTCGATGCTCGGGATGCCGGCAAGGGGAATGGTGATATCATCTAACTGCGGGCAGTCGGGGATATTGTTGAGGTTGTCGTAGATGCTGCCAGAGGTGTATATCGGGATGATATCCATCTGCGGCTTATTGGTCTTGCGATTCTGCGAGAGGTCACAGTTGATGTAGCTAAGGTCGTAGTATACATCGACCGTCTCGCCCGGAGCAATGCGGAATGCACGCATAGCCACGCTGTATGGCGCAACGATATTGCAACATACCGTGCCATTTTGGGTGAAGGTGTAGCTGCCCGCGCCCGTCTGTGGGTCGATTTTGATAGTCACGCTCTGCCCACGCGGAGGCTCGAGTGGGTTTAGTAGGGTCGCCTTTACGCTTGTGCCCATCTCGGGTTTGTAGCCCAAGAGGTGGAGGTTGATGGTCGACTCGGCAATGTCGTAGACAAAGTCGGGGATGTCGGTGATATTATCAGCCGTTCTCTTGACGCTCTTAGGCAGGCCGCGCTTGTATGGCGAGCTGCTTTTGCCCGTAAGGTCAATACCATAAAGGTTCCAATCTCCGCGCTCTGTGCCCTCCGAGAGGTCGAACTTCTTGGTCGAGAGTGGCAACGGCTCGAAGTGTAGTACAAATAGAGAGTCTCCATCCTCGGGCATATGTAGCTTCTCGCCAAGCGTAATGCCCTCAGCGTCAACGATATTGTAGCGTTGATTGTCGGCAATAAGCTCTGTCTTGTCAGAGACTGTTATCCACCACTTTGGCAGGTGGTATGCCCTGATATGTAGCGAGGTAAGGCTATCGGTAAGCGTAACCTTCTCGATGATAACGGTGTTTATGTTTGCCGCCTCGAGTGTCGGGAAGTCGATGCACTTTGGCTTAGGGGTGCAGGCGGTAAGTGCGAGCAGCAGTGCTGCAAGTGGTAATAATCTTCTCATAATGTGTTCGTTTATGGGTGTGCAATGGAGTCCGAGGGTGTCGGACTCCACAGACACGTCTTACTTTGTCTGTTCTGCCTTTTTGAGCAGTTTGTGTTCGATGGCTAATGCCGATACAAGGCCCAATCCGATGCCAAGTATGATTACCAGTATCAAAGTTATAACCGCGCCATCAAAGCCACTATCCTTAAAGAGGTAGTTCATGATATAGAAGAAAATAATTCCAAAAATAGAGGCAAAAATGGCTGGCAATCCAATGCGGAGCAGAACAAGTTTTGGCTCTGTTTTAGGTTTTGTCTCGATAAGCACCTTGATAAGTTCAGGGTCTGAGTTGCTCTCAAGTAGACGCATACGCAACTCGTGCTCTGCGCGCTTTTTGCGGTTGTATGCCACAAAGAAGAGTGCAATTGGGGTAATGATGCATCCAAAGGTTAAAATAGACTCAAAGATGGAGCGAATAAGATAGGATAGTTCGTGGCTCATAATAATGTGTTTTAAATGTTTGACTTCGTATTAAAGACTGCAATGGCTCTGTTTTATTACACCTTGTCAATGGAAAAATTGGCGATGGTGTGGGTGGTTGCAACAATGGCCGATATGGCAGCAACAGCAACAGCTACATAGCTCAGGATGCTATCGGTCGAGATAAGTATGCTGTAGATGCCGTAGCCAATAACGGCAAGTGCTGTTGGCACACCGAAGGCAAAGCCGATAAGGCGCAGAGCGCGAATGGTCTTCTGTCTACGGTTGTAGCGTTTGACGGCTGCAAGTACCTGAGTGTTAATGCTCTCAATGGAGTGCTGACGCTGTAGACTCTGAGAGATTAGTTGGTCGAGGGTATTGTCATTGATGCTCTTCATCTTCAATTTTTCTCTTTAGTTTTGTGCGTATTCGGTGTAGCTTTACAAGTATACTTGACTCGCTGTTGCCTGTCAGGGCGGCAATCTCTTTTATCTTGAGTTTTTGGTAGTAATGCAACTCTATAATCTTCTGTTCCTCATCGGTTAGGGTAGCTATTGCTTTATCCATAAGGTCAAGCAGATGGTGGTGCTTGGCTGTTGATTGCTCGTCGCTTACCTGCAGATTGTCAATGTCGCTATGCTGTAGCCTCTGACGGCTCCTTATGGCATCTATAGCCTCATTGTGGGCAATCATCTGCAGGTAAGGAGCCAGCGATGTTCCGCCACGCCAATGGTGCAGATTTTTATATGCCTTTATAAGCGCAAGCTGGGTAACCTCCTCGGCAAGGCTCTGCTCCTTGGTAATTGAGAGTGCCGTCGAAAATATAAGGCCCGAATACTTCTGCATAACAACGGCAAAAGCATCGGCGTCGTTATGCACAACTATTCGGGTTATAAGTTCGCGGTCAGTCATATACTTTTTTGTGCTTGTTTGTATATAAGACTGAAAAGAGGGCGAAATATTACATCACTGCTCAAAATTTTTCATACGGAGCAGTGCGCAGACAGAGTCATAGGTGCAGTTTATCCAGTACGAAGGATCTACATTGAACCTCACGCGCCACGAGGTGAGTATCTTACCTGTGTTGACGCATTGTATTACGGTTATGTTGTCAATCAGTGCTGTAGCCTTGGCCAGCATCAGTTTGTCGCCCGTAGCCTCGTAGATGTCGAGCATAGCGTTTGCTACATTGCAGGTGCTGTTGTCGATAGGCATCTGGTACTTATACTGCTCAAATACGCACGGAGTAGCGTCGCGCTTATAGCCATCCTCGCCAACAGGACAGTCCCAATATACAAACTGATCCTCACTAAAGCGTACAAGCTCATAGGCGGTGGCAATATCACCCTCTTTAATGCCACGGTTGAGGATATATGAGGCATAAGGTGCTGCGGTGCAGTTGGTCAGATTTTCATATGGCTGAAGTCCCTGTACAGAGACATCCTCAAACTGACCCGTCATATCGAAGGTGCTGAGGATATGGCTTGCCATCCACTGCTCACCGCGAATGCGTGCCTGAGCGTACTTTGTCTGTCCATACTCCTTCTCGAGACGCAGCAGGTAGCCAAGTAGCGGGTGGAGCATAGCCTTGACATTGTTCACAGGCTCACCTGTGGCAAAGTCGTACTTAATATGCCAAGAGCCATCCTCGCACTGTAGGCGCAGGTAGGTGTCGGCAATACCTAATGCCTGATCGAGGTAGATCTGTTCGCCCGTAGCATTGTATAGGTCAAGGTAGGCATTACCTGCCGATGCTGCCTCCATAACCATAGTCTTGCCCTGATTTTCGGGATACTTAGAGGCCATATACTGTTTGTAGTATGTCGGAGGGAAGTAGGCAAGAGGCTCACCGGGCTTGCGGGCGTGGTCAATAAGGAATTGTGCCGCATTTTTGGCAATGGCAAGTGCATCGTCGGCATATGCTGGGGCAGTTTTAGCCAGCAGGGTCTCGACCTGAACTACCGCGCCTATAATCTTGCAGGGGTAGGTGAAGTAGACATAGCTCATATCTGGCTCAGATGATGTGGCAAACTTCTGCACAGCGGGCATAGTGTGTACATAGAGCATACCTAAGATGGCAGCCTGACGATAGTCGCGCACAGCTCCCGTATATGGCGGATTAAAGCCATAATCACGCCAGAAGGTGCGCTCGCCAGCCTTGCCAGCTATAGCTCCATCTGCGGTAATACCCTCAACGGTAAGCGTTACATTTGTACCCTCGGGAATAGAGTTCCAAATAGGGGAGAGAACGCTCTGTGGAGTCTCTGCTTTAAAGTTCCAACTCTCTCCACTCTCGGAGGTTGCTGTGTAGAGATACTCTACAGCACCCTCAACGGAAGCAAAGTCGAATGACGGAGCGTAGATAAACTTGGTGGCATAACCGTTCCAGAATGGCCTGTTTTCGCCTCCTGCGTGTACGGGCTGCAGATACTCTGCTGCTGCCTGCTCGGCAAGTATCTGATTTGCATCCTTTTGGGGTGTGCAAGAGAACATCGCACAAATAAGCGCGATGAAGAGTGTCGTTTTTTTCATCGTTGTAAGTTTAGACTTGTAGAGTGTTACTTCTTGTCGTTGTCCTCCTTAGAGTCCTCCTTGCCGTCCATACCGTCACGGAAAGACTTTACGCCCTTGCCAATGCCCTTCATCAGCTCAGGAATCTTTCTGCCACCAAACAGAAGCAAAACAAGTGCAACGATAAGTATAATCTCGGTGGTACCAATACCGCCTAAAAGTAATAGTTTCATTCTCTTCTAACCTTAGATTTTAACCTTTTTCATTGACAGTCGGCTCTTCTCAGCCTTGAAGCCTATAACGTGGCTCTCGATAGAGGCGTCGATAGTGCTCGATAACTTTGAGTGGTCTTGCGATGCTACAGCCTCGACAAAGTCGCGTGCAAGGGCGTGGTCGCCACCGCCGTGACCTGCGTGCTTGTACTCTGCCATCTCCGATACGCTCTTGTGCCATACGCGAGCCTTATTGTCGCGGAAGGTGTAGAGGGTAAACTTCTTACCATCGCCCTCGATGTAGCCTGTAGTACCCATAATGCGGGTTCTACGACCACCCCAAGGAGTAAATGCATCCATAGTAAAACTTGCTGTAACGCCACCCTCAAAGAGCATAGTTGTTACATAGTGGTCTGGCTGGTCATTGTCACACTTGTATACGCAACGACCAAACATAGTGGTGCGAATCTTCTCCATAATTGCCGCCTCGTCGTTCTTATCTGGGAGGTCAAATACGCCGAGGTGTGCCTTGCGACGAACATAGATGTCAATTGCAGAGTATGGACAGGTCGCCTCGTGTGGACAACCGTCGGTACAGCGTGCCGGTGCGCCCTCAGGTGCATTCTCAGCTTTGAAGTGCATCAGTGTACCCTCAGCAGCAATCTGCACGCACGGCTTATCGACAATCCAGCGGATAATATCCAGGTCGTGGCAGCTCTTGGCAAGGATAATAGGTGTTGTCTGCTTGCTGTCGCGCCACTTGCCGCGAACATATGAGTGCGCCATATGGGCATACTGTATAGGCTCCATATGCTGGATGCTTACAAGGTCGCCAATCATACCAGAGTGTACCGCCTCGCGCATAGCGATGAAGTATGGAGCGTAGCGCAGTACGTGACAGATGGCAACAATGCGGTTGTGCTTCTTAGCCTGTGCAAGGATGGCCTTACACTCGCGCTCAGTCTGAGCTGCAGGCTTCTCGAGCAGTACATCGTAGCCCATCTCCAACGCCTTCATACAAGGCTCATAGTGCAGATCGTCAGGGGTTGCGATAATCACCGCATCGGCAAACTTAGGGCGTGCAAATACCTCGCTCCAGTCGCCAAAGCAGTTCTCGGCTGCGATATTGTGCGCCTTAGCGGTGCGACGCTTACGGAAGTTGTTTATGTCAGATACGCCGATAATCTTCATTGTGTCGGGAAACTGAGACGCATACTTGCCATATGTTGTTCCGCGGCTACCTGCGCCGATGATAATTGCTGTAATGGCGCGGTCAGTCTTTGCCTTCAGGCTGCGAACAGGAAAGTCAAGATCTGGATGGGTCTTGCGGCCATTTGATGGCTTCGTTGGCTCTGCTGCTGCAGGCTCAGCGGCCATAGCTGTAATATCAACACCGATGAGCGATGCGCCCACGGTGAGCATACCAAGTCTTTTGAGAAACTCTTTTCTATTCATAGCCTTAGAATATAGAGTTGAGCAATTTTGCCAAACGATAGCCCGCCTTGCGAATCTGTGACTCTGCAAGTGGAGCGTACTTATTGAGGTACTCGCGCTTGTCGAGCTGTGCGCCCTCAGCTACGCTGTGAACCTCGCGTGATGCGGTGGCTGAGTCGTAACCCCAGTCGTAAGGGGTGCCTGCAGTAACCTGCGCAATTTGAGCCTTGTTGTAGGTGTCGAGCAGCTCTGCAGTGTCGCTAAAGCCCCACGGATTGCGAGTGGCAATAATTGGAGTGTCCCACAAAGAGTGGTAGCGGATCTTCTCCTTGCCAAAGTATACATTGTAGTAGCCAATAGTCTGATCCTCAGGGTAGCGGATATGCTCTGGGCAGTGCATATCACCCACAAAGTGAACGATAAGTGCGATAGAGGCTACGCGCACAGAGTCTGGCATATTCTTGGCATTTGCCTTAAGGTCAGCAGCCAACTTCTCGATGTAGTAGATGCAGTTCTTGACATACTTGTCGTCCTTGCGAATATCGCGATAAGGGGTGCCGTCGGCATTCGCCTCAAAGGTGTGCGGATAGGTGATGTTGCGAGCCGCATTTGAAGGCTCGAAACCAAGGTCTACAAGCAGCTCGGGCTTGCAGTCGTCGGCGTAAGATGCCCACTTGACAATAGACTCGCCGTGCAGATACTCTGTAATCTGCTTTTTCGCGCTCTTTGAGAGGTGATTCTCTGCAATCTTTGCTACCGTTGCGTGACCAAGTCTACCCCACGCAGAGGCAGTGCCAATAGCCATTGCAGTCACTAAAATAATGGTGAAAATTCTCTTCATATTATTCGGTTTTTAGGTAATCTGTGAAAATATATCTGCAAATATAGTAAAAAACATTAAATAGTCAATATTCATTGTTAAAAAACTAACAGCGAAATTATTAGGAACTCCCAAAAAGAGTTGCTATTTTTGCACCGCTGAAATAGGCACCTATTTATAAAAATAGGACTATTCGGTATAATATTTGAAAACAAAATATTAAAAATAACAATATTATGGCAGAAAAGAAGTTTATCACTTGTGACGGTAATTACGCTGCTGCACATATTGCGTATATGTTCTCAGAGGTTGCCGCCATCTATCCGATTACCCCATCTTCAACAATGGCTGAGCTTGTTGACGAGTGGGCTGCGCAGGGTCGCAAGAATATCTTCGGTCAGACCGTAAAGGTTGTTGAGATGCAGTCTGAGGCTGGTGCAGCAGGTGCTGTACACGGCTCACTTCAGTCAGGTGCTCTTACCTCAACATTTACAGCATCTCAGGGTCTGCTGTTGATGATTCCAAATATGTACAAGATCGCTGGTGAGTTGCTCCCTGGCGTTTTCCACGTATCTGCTCGTGCGCTTGCAGCACAGTCACTCTCAATCTTTGGAGACCATCAGGATGTTATGGCAGCACGTCAGACAGGTTTTGCTATGCTGGCTACATCGTCTGTTCAGGAGGTTATGGATCTTGCAGGTGTTGCACACATCGTTGCACTCAAGGCTCGTATCCCATTTGTACACTTCTTTGATGGTTTCCGTACCTCGCACGAGATTCAGAAGGTTGAACTGATGGATGCAGCATCTCTTACTGCTATGTTCGATCGCGAGGCTCTTGCAGCGTTCCGCAATCGCGCACTCAATCCAGAGCACCCTGTATCACGCGGTACAGCTCAGAATCCAGATATCTACTTCCAGACTCGTGAGGCATCTAACAAGTTCTACGATGCAGTGCCAGAGATGGTAGCTGAGGCTATGGAGCAGATTTCGACTATCACAGGTCGTGAGTATAAGCCATTTGTTTACTATGGTGCCGAGGATGCTGAGCGCGTAGTTATCGCTATGGGTTCTGTAACCGAGACTCTCAAGGAGACTGTTGACTACCTGAATGCTCGTGGTCAGAAGGTGGGTGTTGTAACTGTTCACCTCTATCGTCCATTCTCAGCTAAGTATCTGTTTGCAGTTCTTCCTGCAACTGCAAAGAAGATTTGCGTACTCGACCGTACTAAGGAGCCAGGTGCTAATGGTGAGCCACTCTACCTCGATATCGTAGATGCATTCTACAGCCAGGGTGTTGAGGCTCAGATTATCGGTGGCCGCTATGGTCTCTCTTCTAAGGATACTACTCCTGCTCAGATGCTTGCAGTATATGAGAATATGGCTCTCGAGACTCCAAAGAACCACTTCACTGTTGGTATCGTAGACGATGTTACCAATCTGTCTCTTACTGTAGGTGAGGAGATCTCTATGGCTAAGGAGGGTACTTTCGAGGCTCTGTTCTTCGGCCTTGGTGCTGATGGTACTGTAGGTGCAAACAAGAACTCGATCAAGATTATCGGTGGTTCAACAGATAAGTACTGCCAGGCATACTTCAGCTACGACTCTAAGAAGTCAGGCGGTTATACCTCTTCACACCTCCGTTTTGGTGATAAGCCTATCACTTCACCTTACCTTGTAACTACTCCGGACTTTATTGCTTGCCACGTGCCATCATATGTTGACAAGTACGATGTTCTGAAGGGTCTGAAGGTTGGCGGTTCATTCCTGCTCAACTCTGTAGGTGATGTAGAGACTACTTGCGCTACACTTCCAGACCATATGAAGGTATATCTTGCAAAGAACAAGATTAACTTCTATATTATCAACGCAACTAAGATTGCCGCTGAACTGGGTCTTGGTAGCCGTACAAATACCATTATGCAGTCTGCATTCTTCAAGATTGCTAATGTAATCCCATTCGAGAAGGCTGTAGAGGAGATGAAGAAGGCTATCTACAAGTCTTATGGCAAGAAGGGTGAGGATATCGTAAATATGAACTACGCAGCTGTTGACGCAGGTGCTACTGCAGTAGTTAAGGTTGAGGTTCCGGCAGAGTGGGCAGATATCGTAGTGGCTGAGGCTGCTCAGAATGTTGACCTCTCTCGTCCTGAGTTCGTTTGCAATGTTGTTGACCCAATCAACGCGCTTAAGGGTGACGATCTGCCAGTATCGGCATTCAATGGCCGTGAGGATGGTACTTGGGATAACGGCACTGCAGCTTGGGAGAAGCGTGGTATCGCTGTCAATGTTCCTCGTTGGGATGTAAATACTTGTATTCAGTGTAATCAGTGTGCTTATGTGTGTCCTCACGCAGCAATCCGTCCGTTCCTTGCAACTGAGGAGCAGGTAGCAGCTGCACCGGAGGGTACAGAGTTTAAGCAGGGTCTTGGTAACACTAAGGCCTATAAGTTCCGCATTCAGGTATCTCCACTCGACTGTACAGGTTGCGGTAACTGCGTAGATGTATGTCCTGCAAAGGGTAAGGCACTCTTTATGGAACCACTCGGTACACAGATGGGCGAGGTTGAGCGTTGGAACTACCTCCATAATCAGGTTGGTTATAAGGATCTTGATCGTGCTAAGATGGTTAAGAATAGCCAGTTTGCACAGCCACTCTTTGAGTTCTCAGGTGCTTGTGCAGGTTGTGGTGAGACTCCATATATCAAGACTATTACACAGCTGTTTGGTGAGCGTATGATGGTTGCAAATGCTACAGGTTGTACATCTATCTACTCTGCATCAGCTCCATCTACTCCATATTGCACAAACGAGAAGGGTCAGGGACCTGCTTGGGCTAACTCACTGTTCGAGGACAATGCTGAGTTTGGCCTTGGTATGCACATCGGTATCGAGAAGCTCCGTGATACACTTGCTGACGCTATGGCAACTGCTATTGCTGAGTGCAACTGCTGCTCTGCTGAGCTTAAGGGCGTAATGCAGGAGTGGATTGACAATCGTCACCTTGCTGCTGCTTCGGCTGAGATTACCGCTCGATTGCTTCCACTTTGCGAGGCTTGCGACTGCGATACTTGCCGCAAGATTATTGAGAATAAGCAGTTCCTCGTTAAGAAGTCACAGTGGATTATCGGTGGTGACGGTTGGGGTTATGACATCGGCTTCGGCGGTGTAGACCACGTACTTGCAACAGGTGAGGATGTAAATATCCTTGTTGTTGATACCGAGGTTTACTCAAATACAGGTGGTCAGTCATCTAAGTCTACACCTATCGGTGCTGTTGCTAAGTTTGCTTCAAACGGTAAGCGTATCCGTAAGAAGGATCTGGGTGCAATCGCTATGACCTACGGTTATGTATATGTTGCTCAGGTATCTATCGGTGCTTCACAGACACAGTTGTTCAATGTGCTTAAGGAGGCAGAGGCTTATCCGGGTCCATCACTCATCATCGCTTATGCACCTTGTATCAACCACGGTATTAAGGGTGGTATGACTCGTACACAGACCATTGGTAAGCAGGCTGTTGAGTGCGGTTACTGGCACTTGTGGCACTATAACCCACTGCTCGAGGATGAGGGTAAGAATCCATTCGTACTCGACTCTAAGGAGCCAGATTGGAGCAAGTTCCGCGAGTTCCTTTTGAAGGAGGTTCGCTACACTTCACTCCAGAAGACATTCCCAGCAGAGGCAGATGAGCTCTTTGCAGCAGCTGAGGAGAATGCTAAGTGGCGTTATAACTCATATGTTCGTCGTTCAAAGATGGAGTTCTAATCTGTCTGAGATATAAAGAGTGAGGGTTGTGCAACTGCACAACCCTCATTTTTTTATAAGTGTGTCTATCAAAGTTTATCCTTTAGGAATATGCCCGTGTAGCTCTCCTTACAAGCAGCAATCTCTGCAGGCGCGCCCTGAGCTACAATATTGCCTCCAGCCTCGCCACCTTCGGCACCTATATCTATAATATGGTCGGCAACCTTTATCACATCGAGGTTGTGCTCGATGACTATCACTGTATTGCCCTTGTCTACCAACTTGTTGAGCACAGAGAGCAGCTGGCGAATATCCTCAAAGTGCAGACCCGTCGTCGGCTCATCAAGAATGTAGAGTGTCTTGCCCGTGTCGCGCTTGGATAGCTCAGAGGAGAGTTTTATGCGCTGACTCTCACCTCCCGAGAGCGTGGTACACGGCTGTCCGAGCGTTAGGTAGCCCAAACCAACATCTTGAATAGCCTTGAGCTTAGTATATATATTAGGTATGGCGGCAAAGAACTCTACAGCCACATTGACTGTCATATTGAGCACATCGTTAATGCTCTTACCTTTGTATCTGACCTCGAGGGTCTGCTGGTTGTATCTATTACCACCGCAAGCCTTGCACTTGACATATACATCGGGCAGGAAGTTCATCTCAATTGTCTGCACACCTGCACCCTTACACTCCTCGCACCTGCCACCGCGGACATTGAACGAGAATCGGCCAGCCTTGAAACCTCGAGCCTGCGCATCTGGAGTCAGCTCAAAGAGGTGGCGTATGTCACTAAATACATTTGAGTATGTTGCAGGGTTGCTCCTTGGTGAGCGGCCGATAGGGGACTGATCTACAACCACAATCTTGTCAATATTCTCAAGTCCCTCGATACTGTCGTACTCTAATGGACGAGTGAGCGAGCGGTATAGGTGCTGCGAGATTATCGGCACAAGGGTTTGGTTGATAAGTGTACTCTTGCCCGAGCCACTTACGCCCGTAACGCATATAAACTTGCCAAGCGGGAAGGTTATATCTATACCCTTGAGGTTATTGCCTCGTGCGCCACGAAGGGTTATGCTGCTGCCATTTCCCTCGCGTAGTGAGGTAGGTACCTCTATCTGCTTGCGACCTGATAGGTAGTCGGCTGTAATGCCTTGTGAGGCGAGTATGTCGTCATAGCTACCCGTAGCTACAATATGTCCACCTCTGCGACCAGCCTTAGGACCTACATCGACAATAAAGTCGGCAGCCTGCATCATATCCTCGTCGTGCTCAACTACGATAACCGAGTTGCCGGCATCGCGCAGCTCCTTGAGGGTTGATATAAGCTGGCGGTTGTCGCGCTGATGCAGGCCGATGCTCGGCTCGTCGAGAATATAGAGTACATTGACTAATTTTGAGCCTATCTGCGTAGCAAGGCGAATGCGCTGGCTCTCTCCACCCGAGAGTGTGCGAGAGGCACGGGCGAGCGAGAGGTAGCCCAAACCTACATCAACAAGAAAACGCAGACGCTCGCGTATCTCCTTGACAATCTCAGCGGCAATCTTGGCCTGCTTGTGGTCAAAGTGGCACTCAATATTGCTCATCCACTCAGTAAGTGCTGTGATAGACATTGCCGAGAGCTGAGCGATGTTTTTATCTCCAATCTTGAACTGCAGGGCCTCGTCTTTTAGTCGTGTGCCGTGGCAGACAGAGCACTTCTGGTATACTACAAACTGCTCACGCCACTTCTCACCACGACGCGACTCCTCGTCGTCAGACGATACGGCGTTTATATACTCGGCAATACCCTCCCAGGTGCGCATCTGCACGCCACGCTGGTATGTAAAGTCGGCAAGGTCTATCATCACAGGCTCCACATCGCCATAGAGAATGGCGTGCAGACCCTCTTGTGATATTTCGCTAATAGGTGTCTGTGTGGTAAAGCCGTACCTGCGACCAAGGGCAATGATGGTGGCAAAGAAGATATTGTCCTTCTGCTTGCCAAGTGGGGCGATACCGCCCTCTTTGATGGTCATATTCTGGTCGGGGATTACCTTGCTCATATCAAATACAGCCTCCTCGCCAAGTCCGTTGCAATGCTTGCAGGCACCCTTAGGTGAGTTGAACGAGAAGGTGTAAGGCTCTGGGTCTTCAAAGGCTACGCCCGTAGTTGGACACATCAGATGGCGCGAGTAGTAGCGCATAGAGCCGTCGGTATAGTCGTGCAGGGCCATAGTGCCCTTGCCCTGATTCATAGCATCGCCAATGGAGCGCATAATTCGCTCGCGCATATTCTCGCCAACCACAATGCGGTCGATAACAAGCTCTATAGAGTGGGTCTTATAGCGGTCCAAACGCTCACCAGCGCTAAATTCGCGCACCGTGCCGTCAATGCGAGCATATATATATCCGCGCTTTGAGAGTGAGTCAAATAACTCTCGGTAGTGACCCTTACGCTCTTTGACAACGGGAGAGAGTATGGCTGCCTTCTTGCCGCTATACTGCTCGATTATAAGGTCGCAAATCTGCTCGTCGCTGAAGTGAATCATCTTCTCGCCCGTAGTAGGGGAGTAGGCTGTAGAGGCGCGAGCATAGAGCAGACGCAGAAAGTCGCTAATCTCTGTAACTGTACCTACGGTTGAGCGCGGATTCTTATTTACGGTCTTCTGCTCGATAGCTACCACAGGACTTAAGCCCGAGATCTTGTCTACATCGGGTCGCTCCATAGAGCCGATAAATTGGCGGGCATATGTCGAAAATGTCTCCATATACCTGCGCTGCCCCTCGGCATATATAGTGTCAAAGGCCAGCGAACTCTTGCCACTGCCCGACAGACCTGTAATTACCACAAGTGAGTTTCGAGGTATCTCAAGGTCGATATTCTTGAGGTTGTGCACACGCGCACCCTCTATCTTAATAGTATCGTTAGCCATTGTTGTCTCTATAGTGTGGCATTATTATTCGCAGACGCGGCTCATCATCTGAGCAAATAGGTCGTGCAGAGATATCAGACCCACAAGGTCGGCAAAGCATATAAGCACAATAACCAGCGTAAATGCCTTAATAAATCCCTTGCTCATATGCGATGCGTAGTGTGATGCAAGGAACGAGCCGATAATATTGCCTATGCCGTGCGGAATACCAAACAGATAGTCAATCTGTCCGTTGATAATAAATACCGCCAATGAGAAAGGCGTTGCCACAAATATAACGAAGTTCTTAATAACATTTGCCGTCATCAGATCCATTCTCATAGCCCATAGTGTGATGGCAAGGATGAGGTAGCCGATGCCGATGTATATATAGCCGCCATAGAAGCCTATACCTAAAAAGAGGATATAGTGCCACGGCTTGATGTCGATGTTATGTCCCTCCTTAATCTTTATACGACTGTCAAAAATAAGGTATAGCAGTATGATGACAAGTATGACACCGAAGCAAATCTTGAAAATGTTGTCGTTTATGTGCGTAGCCACAAGCGAGCCTGCAATATTTCCAAGGATGACAGGAATAGATAGCAGCAGTCCGTGCTTGAGGTTTATTGCACCCTTGCGAAGGAAGGTGATAGTGGCGGTAAGGTTCTGAAGGAATACAGCAATACGATTAGTTCCATTGGCAATAGTAATAGGCAAACCTAAGGCTGTAAACATAGTCACGGTAACCACTGAGCCACCGCCTGCAAGTGTGTTTATAGCCCCGACCAAAATGCCCGAGACAACAAGAATTATCGTAATCGTCAAATCCAACTCCATACCAATCTGCTTATAAATATTTCAAAAATAGCAAATATTTCGGAAAGTTACAATGTTTTGTGTATTTTTGCACCAAAATTAATGCAAACCAATATATGAAAGTTGGCGAAATTCAAACTTTGACCGTAAACAGACTCTCTGATTACGGACTCTATTTGGCAGACGAAGAGGGCAATGAGGCTCTGCTTCCAAACCGTTATGTCTCTCTGTCTCAGAAGGTGGGCGACAGCGTCGAGGTGTTTATCTATCACGACTCTGAGGATCGTATCACTGCTACAACAGACACTCCGACAATTACCACAGGTAAGGTGGCGTGGCTTAAGGTTGTGGATAAAAATATTCACGGCGCATTCCTCGATTGGGGTATTGCGGGCAAGGATCTGTTCTTGCCAAACCGTAATCAGCAGGGTGGCATAATTATTGGCAATAGCTATCCGATATATATGTATGTCGACGATATTACAGGTCGTTGTGTTGCTACAAACAAACTGAGGGCTTATGTCAATAATGACGATATTGTAACTGTCGATAAGGGTCAGCAGGTTGATGTATTGGTTGTCTCTGAGAGTCCTATCGGCTACCGCGTGATTGTTGAGAATCGCCATTGGGGTATGCTCTATAAGAACCAGATTTTCCGTCCGCTTGCCCTTGGTGAGCGCACAACAGCCTATGTTGTCAAGGTTACCGAGGAGCGTCGTATAGACCTCTCGCTCCAGCGTCGCGGTTATGTGCAGGTTAAAGATAGTGCCGAGCAGCTCTACGATGCAATTGTAGCTGCTGGTGGCAGCATTCCACTTACCGATAACAGCTCGCCAGAGCAGATTCAGCAGACGCTGCAGATGAGCAAGAAGCTCTTTAAGCGTTCGTTGGGCGTACTTATGAGCCACAAGCGCGTGGTTGTTACTGATCAAGGTATTAAAATTTCAAAATAATGGCTAAGATAACTACTGCCGAGAGAGTATCTGTTGAGGCGTCGGATAACTATGTATTCCAACGCTCACTGCTGGCGTATCACTATGCTGCTGGCATTATCAGCGGCGATGTGCTGGAGATAGGTACAGGTACAGGCTATGGCGTAGATATTCTTGCCCCTAAGTGTCAGCGATTTGTCACTATTGATAAGTTTGCTGCCGATATTCCAAATCTTGCGGCCAATGTCGAGCGACAAATTATGACCGTACCACCAATTGCTTTTGCCGATAATAGCTTTGACTATGTTGTTAGCTTTCAGGTGATTGAGCACATAAAGGCCGATACGCAGTTTGTTAGCGAGGTTGCTCGTGTGCTGCGTCCGGGTGGAAAGTTTATCGTTTCGACACCTAATGCACCGATGTCGCTTACCCGTAATCCGTGGCATATCAGAGAGTATAAGGCTGCAGAACTCGACGCTCTGCTGCGTGGCTCGTTTGCTGATGTTGAAAAGGCAGGTGTTGTGGGTAATAGCAAGATTATGGAGTACTACGAGAAGAATCGACAGGGTGTGGAGCGCATCACACGCTTCGATATTCTCGACCTTCAGCACCGTCTGCCTCGACAGCTACTGCAGATTCCGTATGATATTCTAAATCGCATCAATCGCCGTCGACTGCTGCGCCAGAATAATACACTTACCACATCTATAACTATGGACGACTACTCTGTCAGTCCAAATCTCGAAAAGAGCTTCGATTTGCTGTTTGTTGCAACAAAGTAGAGTACTGTTTAATGATAATCGTTAAATCAAAATTTTCTATTTAATGATTATCGTTAAATGAGTGTAAAAATATTTGCTGTTATGTGCTAATGAGAGGAAAAAGTCATTATATTTGCACAAAAATAAACAGCAGATATGTCACTACTTCGTTTCAATATGCTTGAGCGTGCATTGGCTCAGAAGGCGGTAGAGGTTACTCCGCCAAGCAACAATCCGTCAGACTATTTTGGTGAGAAGGTCTTTGGTCGCAAGCAGATGCGTAAGTTTCTCAATAAGCAGACCTTTGAGGCTCTGATTGCAACCATTGAGAACAATACTCCATTGACTCAGGAGGTTGCTGATGCTGTGGCTGCAGGTATGCGTCAGTGGGCACTCAGTCTGGGTGCAGACCACTATTGCCATTGGTTCCAGCCGCTGACAGGTGGTACGGCAGAGAAGCACGACTCTTTTGCCGAGCCTGATGGTCAGGGTGGACTTTTGGAGGAGTTCTCGGGTAAGGTGCTTATCCAGCAGGAGCCTGATGCTTCGAGCTTCCCGAGTGGTGGTATTCGTAATACCTTTGAGGCGCGTGGTTACTCTGCTTGGGATCCTACTTCGCCAGCATTTATTGTCGATACAACACTCTGTATCCCTACGCTATTTATCGCATATAACGGTGAGGCTTTGGACTATAAGACCCCGCTGCTGCGCTCTATTCAAGCTGTTAATAAGGCGGCTACAGATGTGTGCCGTTACTTTGATAAGAGCGTTGAGCGCGTATACTCATACCTCGGCTGGGAGCAGGAGTACTTTCTTATTGACGATGCCCTCTGGTCTGCTCGTCCAGACCTTGTGCAGACAGGTCGCACACTTATGGGGCACGAGGCGGCAAAGAATCAACAGCTTGATGATCACTACTTCGGTGCTATTCCGTCGCGCGTGATTGCCTTTATGAAGGATCTTGAATATGAGTCACTTAAGCTCGGTATTCCACTCAAGACCCGTCATAATGAGGTGGCTCCAAATCAGTTTGAGCTTGCGCCTGTATATGAGGAGGCAAACCTTGCCAATGACCACAACCAGCTGCTGATGACAGTGATGAATCAGGTGGCAAAGCGTCACCACTTCCGTGTGTTGCTGCACGAGAAACCATTTAAGGGCATCAACGGTTCTGGTAAGCACAATAACTGGTCGCTTGGTACAGATGCGGGCGTGAACCTACTCAGCCCAGGCAAAACAGCATTTGAAAATCTGCAGTTTATCACATTCCTTGTCAATGTTATTGCTGCTGTGTATAAGCATAACGGACTGCTCAAGGCGTCAGTTATGTCGGCAACTAACGAGCATCGACTTGGTGCAGGTGAGGCTCCTCCTGCAATTATCTCGACCTTCCTCGGCTCGCAGATTTCGGCTGTTCTCGATAAGATTGAGAGCTCAAAGAGCGATGAGGATATCCGTTTTGACTCGAAGAATGTCTTTAGAATGGGCGGCCTGACGCAGATTCCGACCTTGCTTCGTGATAATACTGACCGTAACCGCACCTCTCCATTTGCTTTTACAGGAAATCGCTTTGAGTTCCGCGCTGTTGGTGCTTCTGATAACTGCGCTGAGGCAATTATTGTTATTAATACCGCTGTGGCAGAGCAACTCGTTGAGTTTAAGCGTATTGTAGATGGTAAGATTGAGCGAGGAGAGAAGCGCGAGAGGGCTATATATGAGACTATACGTGAGATTATCAAGCAGTGCAAGCCTATTCGCTTTGATGGTAATGGTTACTCTGACGAGTGGAAGGCAGAGGCTGCTGCGCGAGGTCTTGATTGCGAGGTGTCGGCTCCGCTCAACTTTGATCGTTATATTGATCAGAGTACTGTTCAGATGTTCGGCTCTATGGGTGTTTATAGCCAGGTTGAGCTTGAGGCTCGTGCAGAGATTAAGCGCGAGATGTATGTCAAGAAGATACAGATTGAGGCGCGCGTATTGGGAGACCTTGCAATGAATCATATTGTGCCTATCGCGTCAAAGTACGAGGGCGTACTGCTCGATAAGGCGTGGAAGCTCCACCAGCTCGGTATGTCATCGACAACTGATCGTCAGCTGATTGAGAAAATACAGGATAAGACAGCAAAGATACAAACCCTTGTGGCTGAGATGATTGAGTGCCGCAAGCGTGCCAACCGCCTTGAGGATTTGCGTCAGAAGGCTATCGCTTACCACGACACCGTGGCGGTATACTTTGACACTATTCGTGAGGAGATTGATGACCTTGAGGAGGTAGTTGACGACCAGATCTGGACTCTGCCAAAGTATCGAGAGATACTATTTATTAAGTAATCAGGCATAGTAAACAAAAAACCGAAAGACTTCTCTTTCGGTTTTTTGTTTACTATACTACTACCTATGCCACTTTAGGACAATGGCGGTGCGAGAGGTGTTGTAGATTTTGATGTAGTGGTGCAGGTTGCCATCCTCGTCCTTCTCTGAGTAGGAGAAGTGCTCACCGCCCACAGTATTGCGACCTTGACCACCAAACTTAGGGTCGTCGGTAGTAAGTTCGACGGTGTACTTACCTGCGCGCGGCACCTCGGTGATGTAGTCTGGAATAGAGGCCTCGTGGTGCCAATTGAATACAAATAGCAGGTTGCGGTGTGAGAATACGAGGGTCTTATTGTCATAGTCGGTATTCCACTTCCACGGATAGCCATTCTGCAGCACCTTATTACGCTTAATAAGGCGAATCATTGCGCGGTCAAACTCGCTGAGCTGTGAGTATCGTAAGAATCCGTTTGTAGCCAGCGACCACTGACGACGAGCGTGGGCGTAGCTCCAGTCGTTACCCTCGCGAGGGAAGTCAATCCACTCGGGGTGACCAAACTCGTTACCCATAAAGTTAAGATATGCATCGCCACCTGTAGCGATGGTCATCAACCTTATCATCTTATGCAGAGCCATACCGCGCTCGACAACAAGGTTCTCTGAGGCACGGTTCATAGCAAAGTACATCTCCTTGTCCATCAGTCGGAAGGCGATAGTCTTGTCGCCAACTAATGCTTGGTCGTGAGACTCAGCATAAGCAACGGTCTTAACGCCAGGTAGACGAGAGGTCATAATACTCCACATCTCATCCAAATTCCAATCCTGGTCCGGAATATCCTTGAGTAGCTTAATCCAGAAGTCAGGAATAGCCATACCTAAGCGGTAGTCAAAGCCTATACCGCCGTCGTCTATAGTATTGCACATACCTGGCATACCACTAACATCCTCAGCGATAGTGATTGCGGCAGGATTTATGCTGTGAATCAGCTTGTTAGCAAGTGTTAGATAGATAAGAGCATCGCGGTTTACGCCATCGTCAAAAAACTTATCGCGGCTGTCAAAGTCGGTATAGCCGTGGTGGTGGTATATCATCGAGGTTACGCCATCAAAGCGGTAGCCGTCAAAGTGGAATACATCCATCCAATACTTGACATTTGAGAGTAGGAAGTGCTCAACCTCGCGCTTGCCATAGTCAAAGGTCTTAGAGTCCCAATACTGCTGATAGCCCGCATCGCCCTCTTTAGAGTAGTGGTGCTGTGAGCCATCAAGCTCGTTGATGCCCTCATTTAGGTTCTTGACATAGTGAGCGTGAACAAGATCCATAATTACCGCTATGCCCATACTATGAGCCTTACGAATCAGCGACTTAAGCTCCTCAGGAGTACCGAAGCGTGATGAAGGGGCGAAGAAATTAGAGACGTGATATCCAAATGATCCATAGTACGGATGCTCGGCAATAGCCATCACCTGAATGGCGTTATAGCCTGCACGACGCACCTTCGGTAGGATCTTGGTTTCAAACTCGCGGTATGTGCCCACACCCTCCTTCTCCTGCGCCATACCTACGTGGGTCTCGTAGATGAGCAGTGGGGTAGACTTGTCTGCTGAGAAGTTATCCTCGGACCAATCGAAAGGCTCGTCAATCCAGAATTGTGCAGTGTAGTCCTTGGTCTGTTCGTCTTGTACTACGCGAGTTGCATAGGCAGGAATGCGGTCAAGCCAGCCGTTGGCACCGTGGATATGCAACTTATAGAGTGAGCCGTGAGTCAGGCGATAGCCATACATAGCCTCGGGTAGGAAGATGCTCCACACGCCGTTAGTATCTTTGCATAATCGTAGCTGTGTGCGCTGCCAGCCGTTAAAATCTCCGAAGATATATACATCATAAGCCTCTGGAAGCCACTCGCGGAACCACCAACCATTCATCATATCATCCCACTGCCAGCCGAAATACTTATATCCGTTGGCGTAGTCTGTAATAGAACCACAATTCTGCTCGATAGATGCAAGGCGTGATAGATAGAGGTTGTGTCGAAGGAGTATCTCCTCCTCCACGGGCTTTAGCCACTCATCGGCTGCCACTATAGGTAAGGTTGTTTTCTGAGCCATAGTATTCTCGAGATATGTTCTATAAATAGTATGCAGTTGTTATTGAGGTAACTCCTATTTTGACCGCGATACTCTTGGTCTAATGTATAGAATATACCCCACTTGTCTACAAATATAATAATTTTTTGGCAAACAACACTTGGCTACTTAAATTTTTTAAGTAGCAATATGGCTTAAAGATGTCAATGTTGGGAATTAGAGCTGCTGGGCGAGCATCTTCTTCAGTGTGCCGGCAAACTTTTGCGGGTCGATGTTGTGTTTGAGCTGTCCGTTCTTGGCAATAGATATTGCGCCGGTCTCCTCAGAGACAATCACTACGACTGCATCAGTAAGCTCGCTCACGCCGATAGCTGAGCGGTGGCGGGTACCATACTCCTTAGGTACATCAGACTGCGTTACGGGCAGAATACACTTGGCTGCGACAATTCTGCGACCCTCGATAATGATTGCACCGTCGTGCAGAGGGGCGTTCTTGAAGAATATGTTCTTAAGCAGTGATACTGAGATGTTTGCATCAAGAGTGATGCCATTTTCGATGATAAACATCAGATCGTCCTTCTGGCGAATGACAATCAGCGCGCCTGTCTTGCTGTTGCTCATATCGAGGCAGGCAGAGACGATAGGCGAGGTGTTGATATCCTCCTTCTTGCGAGAGGATGAGAACATACGAGATATAAAGTCGAACTCCTTCTGACGCATACCAATCATCTGCAGGAATCGACGAATCTCGGGTTGGAAGATGATAATTAGGGCTATAACTCCTACGCTGATAACCTGACCGAGGATATTTGAGAGCAGCTCCATATTGAGCGCGCGTACCATCACCCACGCAATGCAGACGATGATAATGCCGAAGAAGATATATGGCGCATTAGTACCCCTTGTGGCGCGATAGATACCAAATATCAAACTCGCCACAAGGAATATATCAATAAAGTCAATCAGTGTAAAAGGAATAAACCCCATTGCTAATGATGTAGAGGTACTACTTTGTGCTCTTTGCAGCAGCCTTGTCAGCTGCGTAAAGCTCGTTCACCTTTGCAAGAACGATAGAGGTAATATCAAGCTCCTCAGCTGCGTCGAGAAGAGCGGTAGAGTTTACAATCATCTTGTAAGCACCGTCAGCGTTAATCTCATCAATAGCGCGCTGCATAAGGTCGCCCATACGGTTCTGGAATACCATATTCTCCTCCTCAAGTGCGCGGAGCTGCTTCTGTGCGCTCTCCTGATACTCGGCA
Organism: Alistipes sp.; assembly: GCA_045654345.1. Taxonomy (GTDB): domain Bacteria; phylum Bacteroidota; class Bacteroidia; order Bacteroidales; family Rikenellaceae; genus Alistipes. The sequence continues at coordinate 197,262 of JAZOND010000001.1, forward strand.
GCACGCTTCTGCAGATCCTGCTCCTTGCGCTGTGCCTCGATAGTGGTAATCAGACCCTTCTGATACTTCTCCTGAAGCTGAACCATCTCGTTCTGGAGCTTCTGCTCCTTATCTGCAAGAGCCTTCTGAGTCTTCTCATTCTTTGCCTGAAGAGCTACACCCTCAGTCTTGAAAATCTCAGACTCTGCCAATACAGCCTCTGTACGAACATATACAAAACCGCTGGTAGCAACCTCAGTCTTAGCCTCTACTGGCTCTTCTGTAGTAGTTGTCTGCTGTGCGTTGTTGCAGCTTGCGGCAAATGCGAGTGCCAGAGCTGCGAAAAGTACTTTTTTCATAGTATATTTTCTGTTTTTGGTTAAAATTTTCATTCAAACTACAAAGATAGTAAATTTTTGATTAAAACATCATTTACAATCTAAAAAATCAAAATTAAGGCAAATCTTCTACCATTTTGTAGTGCAAACCCGTGTCAAGAATTACTTGAAGAGCCACTTTAAAGACGCTGCTGGCTACAGAGGGGCTGCTGTCGTAAGGAATGCCGCACTTGTCATAGAATAGTGCTGGCAGATCTTCTATCTTAACCTTGTAGTATGCAGCCAGCTTTGCAGTATCTGTACTGTCAACTATCGCAGTGTACTGAAAGTCACGAGAGTGGTCGTAGTCGTACGAGCAAGTGTATTCAATAATAAATCTTTGGCGGATATCTATTTCGGCAGATATTGCGGCCTGAATCTCACAGTCTGCGTCTGTGTTAAAAAGTATTTTGTTACTCATAGTAGTCAATATTTATACAAATATACTAAGTTTTCTTTGATTTCACGCACATTTAAGCTACATTTGTGGTATGGTAATACGAGCAAATTGTAAAATAAATATCGGCCTTGATGTGTTGCGCCGTAGAGCAGATGGCTTTCACGACCTCAGTACGGTTATGGCTCCCGTGCCTGGGCTGTATGATGTTGTCGAGGTTATACCTGCCGAGCAGATGCATTTTGAGCAGCGCGGTATTGTTGTCGATTGCCCTGTAGAGAAGAATCTCTGTATAAAGGCTGCACGACTGATGCAGAGTCGATACGGCGTTGGTAATGTGGCTATTACGCTCGATAAACGGGTACCATTTGGTGCTGGTTTGGGTGGTGGTAGTAGCGACGCTACGGCGGTGATTGTGGCAATGAATGAGATTTTTGGGCTGCACCTATCAGAGGAGGAACTTGTCGATTGCGCAGCTCAGTTGGGTAGTGATACCGCATTTTTTGTCCGTAATACTCCTCAGCTATGTACGGGAAGAGGTGAGATTATGACGCCAATATCCCTTCCGATAGAGGGTCTGTGGCTTGTTGTCGTAAAGCCCGAGGAGGGCGTCTCTACAGCCGAGGCATATGGCGGCGTAAAGCCTGCCGAGCCTGCGGTGGCTCTTGAAAAACTTCTACAACAGCCTGTAAATCAGTGGCAAGGCTCTGTGAAGAACGACTTTGAACCTCATATCTTCGAGGCTCATCCTATAATTGCGGCTCTAAAACAGGCGTTGATTGATGCGGGTGCTGTTTATGCCTCAATGTCGGGCTCGGGCTCGGCTCTGTTTGGACTATTTACTGAGCAGCCATCGCTAAAACTTGATTCTAATATTTTTACACATATCGAACAACTATGAGACGACTTCTAACACTTACACTCTTTGCCTTTGCCGCGCTCTCGGTAGTGGCGCAGACAATCAATGCGGGTAGCTATAATATCCGTATGCACTCGAAGGTAGATTACAAAAATGGTGATGGCTGGACCACTCGCTGCGATATTATGTGCGACCTTGTGGCCTTCACTGCCTTTGATATCTTCGGCGCGCAAGAGGTGTGTCACGATCAGCTCGAGTATATGCTCTCACGCCTGCCAGAGTATGATTATATAGGTGTTGCGCGTGACGATGGCAAGACTAAGGGCGAGTATAGCCCAGTATTCTATCGCCGAGACCGCTTTGAGCTACTTGATAGTGGTACTTTCTGGCTCTCAGAGACCCCTGATGAGGTGTCGTATGGCTGGGATGCAGCGTGTCGTAGAGTTTGTAGCTGGGGATATTTTAAGGATAAGCACTCTAAGCGCAAGTTCTGGTTTTTCAATACCCATATGGATCATAAAGGTAAGGCTGCTCGCGTTGAGGGTGCAAAACTTGTTATCTCAAAGATTAAGAGTATGTGCGGAGATAAGGCGAGTGTAATCCTTACGGGTGACTTTAATGTGGCTCAGGATAGCCCTGCCTATAACACCTTTGCCCAGAGCGGAATTCTCAAGGATGCATATAACCTTGCCCCAATCAAGTATGCTCCTGCAGGTACATTCAATAACTTTAAGGTTGATACTCACACAGATAAGCGTATTGACCATATCTTTGTCAAGGGCTTTGATGTTAAGCGTTACGGTATTCTGACCTATCACTATTGGAGCAATGAGCAGGGCAGCGACAGCGAGCTTAATAGCGCACCGACAGAGCTCACTGCTGAGCACCGCGGAGTGCACCTTCCTTCAGACCATTACCCAGTTCAGATATTTGCAGACTTTAAATAAAAACAATAGCGTCCGATGATTAGTCGGACGCTACTGTTTATGTAGTGTAGTGCTATTTCTTGAGATACTCGTCGATAGCTGCAGCAGCTTTACGGCCTGCGCCCATAGCGAGGATTACAGTTGCAGCACCAGTTACGGTGTCGCCACCGGCAAATACGCCTGGACGTGATGTGCGACCGCACTCGTCAGCTACGATACAGCCACGGCGTGTGGTCTCGAGGTTTTCGGTTGTAGAGGCGATAAGTGGGTTTGGAGATGTTCCCAGGGCCATAATAACCACATCGCAAGCTACCTCAAAGTCAGAGCCTGCCACCTCGATAGGTGAGCGACGACCGCTGGCATCAGGTTCACCAAGCTCCATCTGTACGCAGTTGATGGCTGTTACCCATCCCTTCTCGTCACCAATAATGCGGGTAGGGTTTGTAAGCATACGGAACTCGATGCCCTCCTCCTTTGCGTGGTGTACCTCCTCAACGCGAGCAGGGAGCTCGGTCTCAGAACGGCGGTAGACGATAGTTGCCTCAGCACCGAGTCGCTTAGCGGTACGCACGGCATCCATAGCCACATTGCCTCCACCAACTACAACAACTTTTTGACCGACATATATAGGGGTGTCGTAGCTCTGGTCATATGCGCGCATAAGGTTTGCGCGAGTCAGAAACTCGTTTGCCGACAGTACGCCATTGAGATTCTCGCCCTCGATGCCCATAAAGCGAGGCAGACCTGCACCTGAGCCAACAAAGACAGCGTCGAAACCCTCCTCATCCATCAGCGAGTCGATAGTAACGGTGCGGCCAACGATAACATCGGTCTCGAACTTAACACCTAAGCGACGCACGCTATCAATCTCCTTTGCCACAACGCCACTCTTAGGCAGTCGAAACTCTGGAATGCCGTATACAAGCACTCCGCCAACCTCGTGCAGAGCCTCGAAGACGGTAATCTCATACCCGAGCTTTGCAAGGTCGCTCGCGCAAGCCAGACCTGCAGGGCCACTACCTACGATAGCCACCTTCTTGCCATTCTTCTCTGGCAGAGTTACATCCTGCGGATTGTTAAGACGCCAATCACCTACAAAACGCTCAAGCTTGCCGATAGCCACGCTCTGGCCCTTGATGCCGAGGATACAGCTGCCCTCACACTGGCTCTCCTGCGGACATACGCGACCGCAGATGCTTGGCAGTGATGAGTCCTGAGCGATAATGTCTGCAGCACCCTTGATGTCGCCTGTCATAAGCGCGCTGATAAAGTTCGGAATTTGAATGCCTACAGGGCAGGCAGAGACACAACGCGGATTCTTACAATTCAGACAGCGTGTAGCCTCCAATGTCGCCTCTTCAAGGCTGTAGCCTAAACAAACCTCCTCGAAGTTTGTGGCACGAACTGCCGGATCTTGTTCGCGTACCGGCACGCGCGGAATTTTATTTGCCATAATCTTACTTATCCAATCCAATATTACACTTATGACCCTCTGCACGCTCCTTGGCAATAGCAAGGGCACGCTGCTCCTGCGTGCGATACATACCCTGACGGCGCATAGCCTCGTCAAAGTCTACCTCGTAGGCGTTGAACTCAGGGCCGTCAACGCAGGTGAACTTGGTCTTGCCACCCACAGTTATACGGCACGCGCCACACATACCTGTGCCGTCAACCATCAGCGCGTTGAGCGATACGATACAAGGCAGTTCGAACTTCTTGGCTGTCAGCGTTACAAACTTCATCATAATCATAGGACCGATAGCCACGCAGCAGTCGTAGCTCTTACCCTGCTCGGTGATAAGTTTCTCGAGTAAAGCAGTTACAAGGCCGTGGAAACCCTCGCTACCGTCGTCAGTGGCAATGTAGAGGTTTGTTGCTACCTCGCGCATCTGCTCGGTGTAGATGAGCATATCCTTAGTCTTGGCACCGATAATAACATCGACCTCTACGCCGTGCTGCTTGAGCCACTTAACCTGCGGATATACAGGTGCGGTACCAACACCGCCTGCAACAAAGATAAAGCGTTTTTTCTGCAGCTCCTCTAATGGCTCGTCGACAAAGTCTGACGGACGACCAAGTGGGCCTGCTACATCGGCAAAAGCCTCACCAACACCCTTGGCTACAATCTTCTGTGTTGATACGCCAAGTGCCTGAGTAACCATAGTTACTGAGCCCTCTGTGGCGTGGTAGTCTGCAATGGTCAGCGGTATGCGCTCACCCTTTTCGTCTGCGCGAACAATGATAAACTGTCCGGGTTTTGCCGAGCGGGCGATGCGTGGTGCATATACCTTGGTCTGCCAGATGCCCTCGGCAAGTAGTTCTCTGCTTAAGATTTCAAACATATGTTGTATCTAATTTTCGACTATCGCCGTAACCCTTAGTCGCGTTGCGGGTTGCTGCGGGTCATTTGTTATAATCATCACTTGGGCTGTTTGAACTCCAAAGTCGCACTTTGAGGGGTTGAATTTAACCTCCAGAGTACTCTCTCTGTCGCTCGGAATAGTACGACTGCCCTTGATACTCACCTTGAAAGCCTGATTATCGCACTCTATGTGCCTGATAATCAGTGGTTCTAAGCCGATATTGCGAATGCTGATAGTGCGTACAGTCTCGGTAAATGAGTATTTTAAAGTGCCAAATTTAATAAAATTTTCGCTTAATTGTATCTTCTGCCACTCTTTATCTGTGTTATTTTCTCTGCGGTCAATGGCAATGCCGTTGATAATTAGCCTATATGTCGACCTCTTGTTGTTGATATCTATAGACAAAACATCGCTCAGTGAGCCATACTTTTTGCTCTCTGCAGGGATGTTGTAGCCGAAGTTTATGACACCACTCTCGTGCGGCTTGAGCATATGTGGATAGTGTAGGGTTAACTCTCCACTCTCGCGTGCAGGTACCAAAAGCAGGCTGATCTCGTGATCGGAGGTGTTTATAATGCCGATGCTGCTACCTATAGCCAGACCGTGCTCGACATAGCCAAAGGCGTGGTGGTTGGCCTCGATGCGCACGCCGTTGCCAAGAACCATAGGGTACTGCTCCTCGATGCTCTTTGTGCGCGGAGTAATATCTCCCGTAATGGTCAGTACACTTCGACCCTCGGAGGTGGTGATGACCACTTTGCGGGTAAAACGACCCTCGGGTTGATTCATCGGGTCGAAAGTAATCGTAATATCGGTTGCCTTGCCTGGAAGAATTGGCTGGCGCGAGTATTTTGCCTCGGTGCAGCTGCATCCGCCCGTGATGTCGAGTATCACTACGGGCTTGGATAGGGCATTGATGCAAGAGAAGGTATGCTCAACCGTGCCACCATCCTCGGCAATTGTGCCAAAATCGTGACGCGGATTATCGGTCCTTAAAATGGTGTTTTGTCCCGAAGTAAATCCGAAAAATAGGGTGGCGGCCCCTAATAATAATATAGGTAAAAGTCGTTTCATAGTGCAAAGTTACACTTTTTTTGAAAAAAAATAGAAAAATATTTGGTGGAATAAAATATTCACTCTATATTTGCACCACGAAAAACGCAGAACACTATCTGCAAAGGTTCTTACAAACGCCTGAATAGCTCAGTCGGTTAGAGCACATGACTGTTAATCATGGGGTCCTAGGTTCAAGTCCTTGTTCAGGCGCAATTGCGCGAGGGTTGCAAGAGCGATGCCGAAGGTGTGTGGATAGCACTTCGGTTGAACGCAAAATATCTTGTTGTCCCAAGCCATTTTCGGGAGTTTAGCTCAGCTGGTTCAGAGCATCTGCCTTACAAGCAGAGGGTCGGCGGTTCGAATCCGTCAACTCCCACAACAGAAGACACGCCTCGTATAGAGGCTTGTTTTTTTTGTTTTTGTAGCTCTGCCAGTGCAAGCACGCAGAGTCTACAAAACAAAAAAATCAAGCTTCCAGCTTGCCTTCTGTTTTTAGGAGTTGGCGGAGTTCGAACTTAGGATGGCGGTTAGCTCAGTCGTGAAATTCCGCACCGCCAAAGATGGCGACTGCGGTACTCCTTCGCTGATGACGCGCTCAAGCGCGACATTCGAATCCGTGGTGAATGAGCAAGCCCGCAGAGTCTACAAAACAAAAACTATAAGTTTATTGAAATGACCCCAAAAGTTTAGAGAAAAAAACTTTTGGGGTCAGATCATAAGATGCTATCTTTTGTTATTTTACCTTCTCGAATGGGTAGAGCTCGCGAGCGACAAATTTATACATTGTGGCGGTGCAACTCTGATAAGGTTTATTGTTTTTGCGGTGGGAGATGTAGAAGTAGTTATCACCCAGCGCGTGTATGCCTGTAGACGAGTTGTCGAATATCCATCCGTGGATTGAGTGGCAGTTAGGGTCTACCATACCTCTGCCAGAGAGGGTTAGCATATTGCCGCTTTTGCAGTAGTCTACATCCTTGAGAGGCTGCTTCTTAGGAGCAATGTTACCATCAATGGTCATCAGTGTGAAGTTAGCGAAGTTATCCTTTTTGCCTGTATAGGTTGCAAGGAACCAGAAGTTGCGAGTCTTGTCGTACTCCATATTCTGCACGCCCCAATTTCTATTGCCTGTATATACGAAGTACTTGCCTGCTGGCTTCTTAGGACCCGACTTGTGCATATTATCCTGTGAGAGAGGCTGCTCATACTTGCGCCAAGAGGTTGTGTCGTACTGCAACAGCACCTGATGGTCGTTGTCGTTGCGTGATGCATCGCCGTAGATGCCGTATGCAATGGTCAGATAATATTTGCCATCGCTCTTGCCAAACTTAGGACCGAAGGTTATGCCGTCAAAGCCACTGCAACCAAAGCGATGCTCAAGGGTCTTGCCATCCTGCTCAACCTTGGCTGTGAAGTCCTCGTAAACGGTTGGAAGATAGACGGTTGTCATAATATTATCCTTCTCGGCACTCATACCCTCGCGAGTAATCTTGTCTACATCGAAGATTGCTACGTAGAAGGCGGTGTCGAACTTACGGTCAGAGTTCTCCATCTTGAGAATGCCGCGGCCGATAGAGTCGTCTTTATACTCGAGCGAGCCGTATATTCTGCCGTCGGCATCGTTAAACTCGATGCACCCAAGGTGGCCGAGCAGACCCGTTACTGAGCCTACAATCTCACCCTTCATATTCATCTTGATGAGCATTGTTGTAAATGAGAAGTATATGTACTCTCTGTTTGTATCAACGGCAAAGCCCTGCACGTGGCCGGCCTTCCACTCGCCTGAGTATATCTCTCGAGGTAACTGTTCGATAGGAGTTGCAGCCTTAAGAGTCGCAATGCTGAAGATGAGGAGTGCGACGGTTGTAAGTAGTTTTCTCATAGCTATTTAGGTTTGTTATTTGGCAGTTGAGTGGTCGATGTCGCAACCTGCGCAGTTGCCTGTACATACGCTGTCACTCTCGCAGTCCTCGGCGGCCATATCCTCGCGAGTCTCCTGCACGGCGCACTTGATGCCGAGCTTCTTCATATTGGGATTGGTCGATATTTCAGACTCGATGTGGTGACCCTTGATCATAAGGGTGATAGATAGTGCGATGGCAAAAAATGCCACTGCTCCGACGGCGAAAAGTATTACGATTAACCAGCTGGGCATAAGTGTATTATAAAAATTACTTAAATTTATTTTTAATTAAAAGAGCATAAGTCTTTGTTTTCTCGTCGCAAATTTATAAATTTGTCTGAAATTTTGCAAACCTATGAGAATCGTAATTTCGGGCGTTGAAGATATGGGCAACCATTTAGCTAAGATGCTGAGTGGACACGGTCACGACATAACAGTAATTGACCAGGATGGCAAGCTGCTCTCTGAGTTGGGATCACTGGCTGATGTTATTACTATTGAGGGCGATGCAACCACCTTTGCGGTGTTGCGCAAGGCAGGTGTGCGTAAGTGCGATCTGTTTATTGCCATTGACTCTATAGAGAATGACAATGTCCTTGCTGCGATGATGGCAAAGCAGCTTGGTGCCAAGAAGGCTATTGCTCGTATTGATAATAACGAGTACCTTGAACCGAATAATAAGGAGATGTTTATCGATATGGGTATCGACTATCTCCTCTATCCTGAGCGCATTGCTGCAGAAGAGGTTATCAATCTGCTTGGACACTCGGCAACCACCGAGTTTGTCGATTTTGCGGGTGGTAAGCTCTCGCTTGTGGTCTTCCGTCTTGAGCCAAACTCGCCACTTGTGGGTGCTGCTATAGCGGGCAGTGGTGAGGAGCAGTCGCTCAAGTATCGTACAGTGGCACTTATGCGCGACGGTGTGACTATTATACCTAAGTCGTCGGACATATATATGGTTGGCGATATGGTCTACGCAATCTCGCGCCACGACTCTGTATCGCAGGTAATGGCACTCTCGGGCAAGGGTAGTGTGAATATTAACAATATGATGATTCTGGGTGGTTCTCGCATAGGTGTGCAGATTGCTAAGGAACTTGAGGATCAGGTAAATATAAAGCTTATCGACTATAATGCTGACAAGGCATATCGACTTGCGCAGATGTTGGAGCGCACCCTTATAATTCATCAGGATGGTCGGGATACTGACGCTATGATGGAGGAGGGACTTGCCAATATGGACGCCTTTGTGGCTGTTACGGGTCGTAGTGAGACCAATATCCTTACCGCTATGCTTGCCAAGCGTATGGGTGTAAAGCGTGTGATTGCCGAGGTCGAGAATATGAACTATATCAATATTGCCGACTCGGTGGGTGTTGATACGATTATCAACAAGAAGATAGTTACTGCCTCGAATATATTCCGCTTTACAATGTCTACCGATGTGCTTGCTATCAAGTGTCTTACAGGTAGTGATGCGCAGGTGCTTGAGTTTATCGTCAAACCAAACTCTCCTGCGACCAAGTCGACAATCGGAGAGCTCGGTCTGCCGGAGGATGTTATTGTGGGCGGCATTGTGCGTGGTGACAAGATATTTATTGCCGACAGCGGTATGCAGATGATGGCATACGATCGTGTGGTGCTCTTTGCTATGCAGTCGGCTGTGGCAGATACCGGATACTACTTTAATTAGCAAATAATTAATAAGATAGATATGTATATTGCAATTGCGGGAAATATCGGCAGCGGAAAGACAACCCTGACCGAGATACTTACAAAGCACTATGGTGCTAAGGCGTACTATGAGGATGTAGATAATCCCTACATCTCAGACTTCTATGAGGATATGAACCGCTGGGCGTTCCAATTTCAGGTACACTTTTTGGCAAGTCGTATTCGCCAGACTATAGATATGCTCTCGGATGGTTCGCAGAATGTGTTCCAGGATAGAACTATATATGAAGATGCCCATATCTTCGCGGGAAATCTCCATCAGATGGGTCTGATGTCGGGTCGCGACTTTGGTACCTATATGAAGCTCTTCGATATCTCGACCGATTTGATTCCTAAGCCCGATTTGCTTATCTATCTTAAATCGAGCATCGACACTCTTGTTCGCCAGATTCGCAAGCGTGGCAGAGAGTATGAGCAGAATATAGATATCGACTATCTCAAGCGACTCAATGACCGCTATGACGAGTGGGTGGCGTCGTACGAGGGCGAGGTGTTTATTATTGATAAGGATAATAGCGACTTTGTTGAGAATATCAAGGTGCTGGATGCCCTCTATGCTCGCCTTGATGAGATTCACGCTGAGCACCCTGCAGTGCGTCAGGCAAGTCTGTTTTAGCCTATAATTATGCGTAGTCTACCATCAGATTTTATTGAAAATATGCGCCACGAGTTGGGCGACGAGGCGGAGAGTCTGTTTGAGGCTCTTGACTCTGTCTCGCCCGTCTCTGTGCGTCTGAATACGCATAAGTGGAGCGGAGAGGAGTTCGGTGAGGCTGTGCCGTGGTGCCGATGGGGTAGATATCTGTCTGAAAGACCGCAGTTTACCACCGATATACCATTTGCTGCCGGCGCATATTATGTGCAGGAGGCAGGCTCGCAGTTTATAGACTATATTCTGCAGTCGGAAAAGACCGAGGGGGTGCGTATCTTGGATATGTGTGCTGCCCCTGGAGGTAAGACAACACTCTACTCGACACTTGTAGGACAGAAGGGTCTTGTTGTGGCCAATGAGTATGTGCGCAATAGGGCAAATATCCTTGCCGATAATATTCGCAAGTGGGGTTTAGGTAATGTTGTTGTGACAAATAACGATCCATCGCATATCGCAGCCTTTGAGCAGTGGTTTGATATAGTTGCTGTTGATGCCCCTTGCTCGGGCGAGGGTATGTTCCGCAAAGATGAGGTTGCTCGTGCAGAGTGGAGCCGTCAGAGTGTAGATATGTGCGCTACCCGACAGATGGATATTCTGCGCTCGGCGTGGCAGAGCCTCAAAGCGGGCGGATTGCTGATATATAGCACCTGTACCTTCAATACTACAGAGGATGAGGGTGTGCTTGAGCTTCTGACCTCTGAGTTTGGCGAAGAGATTGAGCAGAGTGCTGAGATTACTGTGCCTGCAGAGTGGGGTATTAAGGTAGGTCGAGTGGCTGATTTTCAGACCTTTAAGTTCTATCCGCATAGAACAAAGAGTGAGGGCTTTTTTGTCGCTGTGGCGCGCAAGCGCATAGATGTTGGCGGCAGAATGACCACACCAAAAGCTCGTAAGAAGATAATGGAAAATGCCCCTAAGGCGGCTGTGGCAGAGCTCTCGCGCTATGTTGTGGAGGCTGATAAGTTATCCTTTGCTGCTGTGGCAGATAGCTTTTACCTCTATTCGGCTGTGCAGTATGAGGCTGTAAGGTCGCTGGCACAGAGCCTGACGGTCATATATTCGGGTGTGGAGATGGGCCAGATATTTAAGGGTAAGCTTAAGCCTGAGTGGTCGCTGTCGCAGTATGTGGGTTTCAATAGGGCAGCATTGCCTGCGGTAGAGGTAGATAGAGAGACTGCTTTGGAGTACCTGCGCAAGCACGATATATCCTCGTCGTTATTTGAGGAGGGGCTAAACCTTGTGACAAGTGGCGGCTATGCTTTGGGCTTTGTTAAGCGCATAGGCAACCGACTGAATAATACATATCCTAATTCATTGAAGATAAATAATTTATAAAGATATATGGCAGAGAAGATGTTTTATACGATGGGAGAGGTGGCAGAGATGTTTGATGTCAACGCCTCACTTATACGATATTGGGGTACTCAGTTCCCGTCGCTCAAGCCGCAGCGTAATAAGAAGGGAAATCGCCTCTTTACGCCAGAAGATATAGAGATTCTCGGACGAATATACCACTATGTGAAGGAGCGCGGAATGACTCTTGAGGGTGCCAAGAAGGCACTGCGTGGAGACCGCTCTGCAACTCCTGATGTCGATGCTAATGTCGAGCTGCTGAGCCGATTACAGTCGCTAAAGGCTATGCTTGAGGCTGTGCGTGACTCGCTGGGCTCATCTGAGGGCGCATCTATAGTAGATAACGATGTGGCAGAGCCTGAGTTTGAGACCGTTGCGCCTATTCAGATAGAGGAACCAAAGGTTGAGGTCGTTGAGGATGCTAATCAGGTAGAGATACAGTCAGAGATTGTGGTTGAGGAGCCATCTCAGGCCGCATCAGATACTTTGGCTCAGACTCCTGCGCAGGTTGAAGTTCAGGAGCCTGTTGTAGAGCCGCATAGACCTATGTATCGAGAGCAGACACTTTTTGACTTGTAATGCTATGAAAATCAAGGATGTAACCGATAGAATAGAGAGTTTCGCGCCACTCTGCCTGCAGGAGAGCTACGATAATGCGGGACTTATTGTCGGCAGGGCAGATGATACTCTGCGCGGTGGTGTGCTTATTGCAGTCGATGTGACCGATGAGGTTATTGATGAGGCCATAGAGCTTGGTTGCGGTATGATTATAACTCACCATCCGATAGTATTTCAGCCGCTGAAGCGTTTTAACTCCGCTTCGCTTGTTGAGCGTTGTGTTGAGCGCGCGATTAAGCACGATATAGCCCTCTATGCTTGTCATACAAATCTCGATTCGGCACCGAATGGTATGAGCTGGCGTCTGGGTCAGCAGGTTGGTGTACAGGATATGCAGATTCTTGAGCCTACGGGTGAGGGTGTCGGCTTTGGTACGGTTGGAAATCTTGACAAACCGATTGGGGTTGATGAGTTTTTTGCCCTTCTACGCACAACTTTAGGCTGTCAGGCGGTGCGCCATAGCCAGGTGGTAAAGCCGACTGTTCAGCGCATTGCTATCTGTACCGGCGCAGGTGCTTCGATGATAGATCAGGCTGCCGCTTCGGGGTGTGATGTGTATGTTACGGCAGATGTGAAGTATAACCAATATTACCTGCCGGATGGTAGGTTTGTGCTGTGCGATGTGGGGCATTTTGAGAGCGAATATTGCGCAGTCGAATTATTATTCGATATTTTGGCGGATTTGTCAAATATTTTTAGTAACTTTGCGCTCTATAAGAGCGCGAAAACAAAAAATCCAATGTATTACTCGTTGTAATACCTTGATTTTTAGCGTGTTATAGCATTTGAAGATACTAAAAAACAATAATATATGGCTACAACAAAGAAAACCGCAGAGGTAGATTACTCGATGTACGAGAAGATTATGGCTCTTTACGAGTTGCAGAAGATTGATTCGCAGATTGACGAGATCAACAAAGTAAAGGGTGAGCTTCCGGACGAGGTACAGGATCTTGACGATGAGATTGCAGGTCTGAGAACTCGTGTAGAGGGTATCAATGCCGAGATCGAGGAGCTGGGTGCACTTACACGTCAGCGTCGTCGCCAGATTGACGAGGCAAATATGCTTATTGCCAAGTACAACGAGCAGCAGGCTAATGTTCGTAACAACCGCGAGTTTGATGCCATTGCAAAGGAGATTGAGTACCAGGAGCTCGAGATTCGTCTGGCAGAGAAGCACCTGCGTGAGTATGCAACAGCCGTAAAGGCAAAGAAGGTTAAGGCTGAGCAGACTGAGGCTCAGATTGCAGAGCGCAATGTAGACCTCGAGGCAAAGCGTACCGAGCTTGAGAATATCGAGAGCGAGACTGCTGATCAGGTAGCAGAGCTTATGGCTCAGGCAGAGGTTGCAAAGAAGAAGATTGACAACCGTCTGCTCACCGCATACGATCGTATCCGCAGCAAGGTTCGCAATGGTCTTGCAGTGGTTACTGTTCAGCGTGATGCTTGTAGTGGCTGCTTCAACCGCATCCCGCCACAGCGTCAGGTAGAGGTAAGCCTCGGTAAGAAGCTTATCGTTTGCGAGTACTGTGGTCGCATCCTCGTGCCATCAGACAATATCTAATCTGCGATATTAGTATCAAGCCTCACGATCATTGATCGTGAGGCTTGTTTGTTTTATGACGGTGCGGAAGTTTGCGACTGAGCTAACCCAGCCACTTCCCATAGTCTTTTTGAGGAAGATGGGATTGGCTACTACGCAGACTAAAGTCTGCTTCGTGACGCCCATCCCTTTCCGCTCGCCGCGGGGGCACCTCCAAAGTTTGAAAGTGGCTACGCCACCATCTTTTTTATTCTCCCCAGCCGTTTGTGAACAAGTTCCCACGACTGGGTACAATAAAAAAGCCTTGCAAGGCTTTCAAGAAGATGGGATTGGCTACTACGCAGACTTTAGTCTGCTTCGTGACGCCCATCCCCTCCGCTCGCCGCGGGGGCACCTCCAAAGTTTGAAAGTGGCTACGCCACTATCTTTTTTATTCTACCCAGCCATTTGTGAACAAGTTTCCACGACTGGGTACAATAAAAAAAGCCTTGCAAGGCTTTCAAGAAGATGGGATTGGCTACTACGCAGACTAAAGTCTGCTTCGTGACGCCCATCCCCTCCGCTCGCCGCGGGGGCACCTCCAAAGTTTGAAAGTGGCAACGCCACTCTTTTTTTTGTTATCCATATCCGATAGTAAACAAGTTTCCTCGGCTATGTATAACAAAAAAAGCCTTGCTATTGCAAGGCTTTCAAACTTTGGGTGGAAGATGGGATTCGAACCCACGACCTTCGGAACCACAATCCGTCACTCTAACCGACTGAGCTACATCCACCATTTGATTCGTTTCCAAATCGGTGACAAAAGTAATACAGATTTTTTACTCTTCCAAATTTATAGGGCAGTTTTTTTGTTATTATGTGAAAAAACTATCGCAAAGAATCAAAAAATAGTTATCTTTGCATAACTAAATGATGAATTTATGGAATCTTTACGCGAATTATATAAGGTAGGTTGCGGACCATCGAGTAGCCATACTATGGGTCCGAAGCGTGCGGCAGAGCAGTTTGCAGAGAGAACTGTGGGTGCTGAGGCGTATCGTGTAACGCTATATGGCTCGCTTGCTGCAACGGGTAAGGGTCACTTAACGCACAGTGCTATATTGTCAGTATTGGAGCCTATAGCTCCGACAGAGATTGTCTGGAAGGCTGATGTTGTGCTCGATTTTCACCCTAATGGAATGCTCTTTGAGGCATTAAAGGGCGATGAGGTTATTGACAGTTGGCGCATCTTTAGCGTGGGTGGTGGCTCGCTTGCCAATGAGAATACTGTAGCTGCTGCGCCAGAGAGCATCTATCCGCTGACAACTATTCAGGAGATAAAGCAGTGGTGTTACGATGAGGGTAAGACCTATTGGGAGTATGTAGAGCAGTGTGAGGGCCCAGAGATTTGGGATTTCCTTGATAATATCTGGACTGTGATGTGCGAGACTGTGCAGAGAGGTCTGAATAATGATGGCGTGCTGCCTGGTGGCCTCAAAATCGCCCGTAAGGCCAGCACATACTATGTCAAGAGTAAGAGTTACACCGATTCGCTAAGTTCGCGTGCGAAAATATACGCTTATGCGCTTGCAGTAGCTGAGGAGAATGCGGCAGGAGGTACTGTAGTTACTGCTCCTACTTGTGGCTCGTGCGGTGTGCTGCCCGGTGTGCTGTATCATATGACCACCTCGCGAGAGTTCCTCAGAATTCGTGTTCTTAGGGCATTGGCGACTGCGGGATTATTTGGTAATGTTGTTAAGTATAATGCCTCAATCTCTGGTGCGGAGGTTGGTTGTCAGGGTGAGATTGGCGTTGCTTGTGCAATGGCTGCAGCGGCGGCGTGTCAGCTCTTTGGCGGTACTCCTGCGCAGATTGAGTATGCGGCAGAGATGGGTCTTGAGCACCACCTCGGTCTTACTTGCGACCCTGTGTGCGGACTTGTGCAGGTGCCTTGTATCGAGCGTAATGCTGTAGCGGCAGCTCGTGCGTTGGATGCCAATGCTTATGCTACACTATCTGATGGCTCGCATCTTGTTTCGTTTGACAAGGTCGTGCAGGTGATGAAGGAGACAGGTGTCAACTTGCCAAGCCTCTATCGAGAGACATCGGAGGGCGGTTTGGCACTTCATATTAAGCGATAGTATATATATTATATAAGGTAAAGAGGGTTCTGATGTCTCAGAACTCTCTTTGTGTATAGATAAATATGCGATTTTTTGCAGGTGTTGTAACAAATTTATACTTTTACGCGCGAAAAATGTAAAAAATAGACCCAAATGTATAAATTTTTGACCGCTGCACTCTCTATAATTATCTTTGCAAGTTGTGCGCCTGCAAGTTTCTCTAAAAAATATACAGAGGTAACATTTCCTCAATATCGTGTTCCGGATAGTCTTGTTGTGGCGAATGATTCTGTATCTATAGCCTCTGTCTTGTGGCAGAATTACTATAAAGATGCCAATCTTCGAGTGCTGATAGATGAGGGACTTAAGAATAACTACACCCTCCACTCTGCTATATTGCAGATCGAACGAGCTGAGAGCTACTACATAAAGAGCAAGTGGAACTTTGCACCATCAATGAGTGTTGGTATTAGCCAAAATGAGCAGAAGCGTTCTTTGCGCGAGAATCCATATAATGAGCACGGTGTATCGCTCACTATGTCCAGCTGGGAGATAGACTTATGGGGTAAGTTGCGTAGTACCAAGAGGGCGAGCATTGCCGATCTATATGCCAAGGAGTCAAGTGCCCAGGCGGTAAAGGTAAAACTTATTGCCGATATCGCTACGCAGTACTATCGGCTGATATGCCTTGATGCCAAGTTACAGACGGTAAATGATATTATTGAGAGTAATGAGGTGATTTTGAGTCGACAGATAGAGATGCGCGAGGCTGAGAATCAACTTAAGTCTCAGCAGGTATTCCCGATATATGAGAAGGATCAGCTGCGTCTGCCCGCGATTATCTCACCGAAGGTGTCAATCTCAGATGTAGCCATTGAGCAGACAAAGGCGGAGTTATATAAGGCGCAGGCAGTAAAGCCAGATATTGAGGCGGAGATATTTATCACCGAAAATCGAATAAATCTGCTTCTGTCAAGGCATAATGTACCGATTGTGCGTTCTAAATTCGAGGATATTATTGCCAACGGAGATATAGCCACTACGGCAGAGATAGGAGTGCCAGCTCATCTTTTGCAGTATAGACCCGATGTTATGGCTGCAGAGTATGCGGTTCAGGAGGCCTTCCATCTGCAGGACGCAGCTAAGGCAGCTATGTATCCATCGCTGGTAATTAGAGGTAGCGTGGGCGTGTCAGGCTCTTTCAATGCTCAATTTGGTGATTTCCCGCGCTCATTGGTGTATAATCTCTTTACAGGTCTTACGCAGCCGATTTTTCAGAATGGAGCATTGAAGCACAACAAACGAGTTCGTGAGATTGAGGCGCAGCAGCGACTCGATACATATAAGCAGACACTGCTCAATGCCTGCGTAGAGGTGAGCAACACACTTGTCTACTATCAGATGAATAAGACCAAGGTCAATAAGCTATTGAGGCAGAATGAGGCTCTTAATCGTGCATACGCCTATAGTAAATATCTGTATGAGAATAATCAGGCCGGCTACATTGATCTGCTTGCAGCCCAGCGACCAATGCTGCAGAGTAAGCTTAACCTTGCCGATGCGCTGACAAACTACTATATTAACTATATCAATCTATATAAGGCACTTGGTGGAGGTGCTAAGTAGTTGAGTAATTAGAGGTAAAAAATAAGGGTTGTCTGTTTTCAGACAACCCTTGCTTATTATGCTTAAGGTGTTACTCCTTAACCTTTGCACAGAGGAACTCGCGGTTAAGACGAGCGATGTGTGCAATTGAGATACCCTTAGGGCACTCTGCCTGGCAAGCACCAGTGTTGGTACAGTTACCAAAGCCGAGCTCATCCATCTTAGCAACCATCGCCTTAGCACGGCGTGCACCCTCTACGCGACCCTGAGGAAGCTTTGCAAGTGAAGATACGCGAGCTGCAACGAAGAGCATTGCAGAACCGTTCTTACAAGTTGCAGCGCAAGCACCACAACCAACGCAAGCAGCAGCATCCATACTCTCCTCAGCATCTGCCTGAGGGATTGGAATAGCGTTGCCATCAGGTACTGAGTTGGTGCGAACAGAGATATAACCACCAGCCTGGAGAATCTGGTCGTATGCGTTACGGTTTACAACCAAGTCCTTGATTACAGGGAATGCTGCAGAACGCCAAGGCTCGATAGTAATGGTAGCACCATCCTTAAACTGACGCATATAGATCTGGCAAGTAGTTACTGCCTGTGATGGGCCGTGTGCGTGACCGTCGATGTGGAGTGAACACATACCGCAGATACCCTCGCGGCAGTCGTGGTCAAATGCTACAGGCTCCTGACCCTGGTGTACAAGGTCGTTGTTGAGAATGTCGAGCATCTCGAGGAACGAAGTATCAGAAGAGATACCGGTTACTTTGTACTCCTTAAACTCGCCCTTTGAGTGAGCGTCTTTCTGACGCCATATTTTTAGTGTGAAATTCATAATTTCGTGATTATTAAATTAGTCCTTATAGTTACGCTGTGCACGGTGAGTAAACTCGTAAGTCAGATCCTCCTTAGTGAGCTCTGGAGCCTCATCCATACCCTTGTACTCCCAAACTGCTGCGTAAGCAAACTCCTCATCGTGACGGAGTGCCTCGCCCTCCTCTGTCTGGTGCTCAGAACGGAAGTGACCACCGCAAGACTCCTCACGGTTGAGTGCGTCACGAGCCATCAGCTCACCAAGCTCAAGGTAATCTGCAAGACGGAGTGCCTTCTCGAGCTCAACATTGAATGAATCAGCTGAACCAACAACCTTAACATCCTTCCAGAACTCCTTGCGAAGAGCTGCAATCTCAACAATTGCCTTCTCAAGTGACTCCTTAGTACGAGCCATACCTACGTTGTCCCACATAATAAGACCGAGCTGACGGTGGATATCGTCAACAGAGCGTGAACCGTTGATAGAGAGCAGCTTGTTGATCTTCTCCTTAACAGCCTTCTCAGCCTCGTCAAATGCAGGGGTAGCGGTAGATACCTTTGGAGCCTGAATCTTCTTAGCCAAGTAGTCACCGATAGTGTAAGGCAGAACGAAGTAACCATCTGCAAGACCCTGCATAAGTGCAGAAGCACCGAGACGGTTTGCACCGTGGTCAGAGAAGTTAGCCTCACCGATAGCGTAAAGACCAGGGATTGTAGTCATCAAGTTGTAGTCAACCCAGATACCACCCATTGTGTAGTGAACAGCTGGGAAGATCTGCATTGGCTCCTCATAAGGGTTAACATCGGTAATCTCCTTGTACATATCGAAAAGGTTACCATAACGCTTCTCAATAACCTCCTTACCGTGAACAGCAATAGCTGTCTTGAAGTCAAGGAATACAGCCAGACCTGTCTCGTTTACACCGAAGCCAGCGTCGCAACGCTCCTTAGCAGCGCGTGATGCAACATCGCGTGGTACGAGGTTACCGAATGCAGGGTAGCGACGCTCCAAGTAGTAGTCGCGATCCTCCTCAGCAATCTGTGAAGGCTTGAGTGAGCCGTTGCGAAGGGCAACAACATCCTCCATCTTCTTAGGAACCCAGATACGACCATCGTTACGCAGTGACTCTGACATAAGTGTCAGCTTAGACTGCTGTGTGCCGTGTACAGGGATACAAGTAGGGTGAATCTGAGTAAAGCAAGGGTTTGCGAAACCTGCACCCTTACGGTAGCACTGGAATGCTGCAGAACCGTTAGATGCCATAGCGTTGGTTGACAGGAAGAATATATTTCCGTAACCACCGGTAGCGATAACTACTGCGTGAGCACCGTGACGCTCAATCTCACCTGTAACAAGGTTACGAGCGATAATACCGCAAGCCTCACCATTCTCGATAACTACATCGAGCATCTCGTGACGAGTGTAAGAGGTAACGTGGCCTGTAGCAATCTCCTTATTGAGGGCTGCGTAAGCACCGAGGAGCAACTGCTGACCGGTCTGGCCACGAGCATAGAATGGACGAGATACCTGAGCACCACCGAATGAACGGTTAGCCAAAAGACCGCCGTACTCACGAGCAAAAGGAACACCCTGAGCTACGCACTGGTCGATAATGAGGTTTGAAACCTCAGCAAGACGGTATACATTAGCCTCACGAGCACGATAGTCACCACCCTTGATAGTATCATAGTAGAGACGATATACAGAGTCGTTGTCGTTCTGGTAATTCTTTGCTGCGTTGATACCACCCTGTGCTGCGATAGAGTGAGCACGACGAGGTGAATCCTGGATGCAGAAGATCTTTACATTGTAACCAAGCTCACTGAGTGAAGCAGCTGCAGATGCACCACCAAGACCGGTACCTACAACGATGATGTCGAGCTTACGCTTGTTTGCCGGGCTGACAACCTTGATAGCTGCCTTGTGGTTGCTCCACTTCTGAGCCAACTCACCAGCCGGAATTTTTGAATCTAATTTGAAAGCCATATCTTTTCTATTTTTATTGTTCTTGAATTAGTTTGCAGGAGCAACAACCTCTGCAGCAGCCTCTACTGCACCCTCTACAACAGCCTCTACTGCAGGAGTAGCCTCAACAGCGGCCTCAACAGCAGCCTCTGGGCAGCAGCAGCTGCAGCAACCGAACAAATCAGGGTTGCCCTTAACGAAGAATACTACAGCTACAACAGCAAAGCCGAGGAAGATAACGGTAGAGATGAGGTTTGAAACGCACTTGAGGCGTGGGAGCCACTTGTCATTAGCAGCACCTGCGCTCTGGAACATAGACCATACACCGTGAGTGAGGTGGAACCAGAGAGCTGCAAACCATACAAGGTAGAGAACTACATTGTACCACTGGCTGAATACATACTTGATAATCTCAACACCGTCGGTTGGACCAACAACAGCACCGGTAGCAAGAGCAATTTCGTGGTTACCCATAAGCTCCTGAAGCTGCATCTTAGCCCAGAAGTGTGAAAGGTGAAGGCCAAGACCCAGGATAACGATGATACCGAGAACGAGCATATTCTTAGATGACCAATCAACACCCTTCTCAGTTACAGTTACTGCGTAACGCACGTTACCACGAGCCTTACGATTCTGCCAAGTGAGAATGAAGGCGTAGATAAAGTGCACAACAACGCATGCTGCCAAACCTACAGTACCAACCAGGGCATACCAATTTGCACCCAAGAATGCACAAATCATGTCGTAAGCAGAACCGTCACCGATAACAGCCACAACATTCATTGCCATATGGAAGAGAAGGAACAGCACCAATGCGCAACCTGTAATACTCATTACGAGTTTTCTTCCAATTGACGAATTTAGTAAAAAACGAACCATAATGTTTTGAAATAAGAATTAGTTATGTTTATTTTGTGAAAAAATTGTTTGCACTCTAATATTATCGTACAAATATAGTTATTGTTTGCCAAATAACAAAACATTTTTTACACTTTTTGATATGACAAAAAGCAAAGCAGAGATACGCAGAAACGCAAAAACTGCTGTAAAATCGTTGTCGATAGATCAAAAACAGTCAAAATCGGCACTGATTTTCAAAAGCATAGTAGATCTTGACTCCATAAAGAGTGCCAAGAGCGTGGCTCTTTATGCCTCACTGCCTGATGAGGTTTATAGCCTTGAGGCCATTGAGCATCTGTCACTAACAAATCGTATATTTCTACCTCGCGTGGCAGGTGATGATATGGATTTCTACCCATATGTTGCAGGTACGCTGAGTACGGGTGCTTTTGGTATTTCAGAGCCTCAGGTCGGGGATGCTGTGGAGCCGTCAGAGATAGATGTGATTGTTGTTCCCGGGGTGGCATTCACCATTTCGGGCAAGCGACTTGGCAGGGGCAAGGGTTACTATGATCGCTATATGTCGCGCTCTGGTTTTAGAGCCACAAAGGTGGGTGTATGTTATGCCGAGCAGATTGCCGATGACATCCCAACCGAGCCGCACGATATTATGATGGATTGCGTGATTTTTGGCTAATTTTACTATATTTGCGATTAGAACTTAAACTTTTAGAGTTATGGAGATAATTTTGGCGATTGTATGCGCACTTGCGGTGGGTGTGCTTTGTGGATACCTCTTTGGAAAGCGCGGAGTTACCCGTGCCGAGCAGAGTGCTGCGGGTTATCAGCAGCAGATTCTCGAGCTGTCAAGTCAGAGGTCAGCTTTAGAGGCTCAGATAGATATGCTCAAGAGTCAGATTGCCGACACTGAGAGCCGTGCATCATCTGAGCTTGAGAGACTTAGAGAGGAGTGCAAGGGCCGCCTGGCAGAGCAGGAGTTGCGTTTCAATCAGGCCGATGTGGCGCGTCGTGCAGAGTTTAAACAGCAGCTTGAGCAGCAGCTCGAGCTTGTAAAGACGCAGCTTAAGCAGCAGACCGAGCAGTCAAATCGTGAGAGTATCAGCGAGATTATGCGTCCATATCGCGAGCAGTTAGAGCAGATGAAGCAGCAGAATATCGAGGATAGAACCACTCTGCAGAACGAGATTAAGCGATTTGTCGAGACCGGTGGTCGTCTGACTCGTGAGGCTGATAGATTAGTAACTGCGCTGAGTGGTAGCGTGACTATTCAGGGTAATCTTGGCGAAAAGTTGCTTGCCGATCTGCTGGCTGGCTCGGGACTTGTTGAGGGTGTGCAGTATAAGTTGCAGCACACGGTGCGTAATGAGGATGGAACTACAGCGAAGAATGCTGCAGGTAAGAAGATGCGACCAGATGCTGCGCTGATATATCCTGAGACCAATAGTATATTATATATAGACTCGAAGTTCCAGCTGCCGTCAGACCTCGATTTTGATAATCTCGAGGCAGAGAATCAGCGCATCGTCCTCAAGTCGTTTGCCGATAAGATTGTCGATCAGGCTCGTAAACTCTCTGATCGCAACTATGACCGCACAAATAATGAGGGATTTATTCCGCTGCCATATGTGATTATGTTTGTACCAAGCGAGACGGCACTTACGGCTGTTACTAACTACGATAAGACGCTGTGGCAGAGGATGTTCAACGAGTGCAAGGTATGCCTTGCCAGCGAGCGTAATCTGCTGGTGCTCATCGAGATGGTGCGCTATATGTGGGAGCGTCAGGTGACCATATCAAACCACGAGGATATTATCGCCCGTGCTGAGGTTGTGTTGGATAGAGTGACCGACTTTATGACAAACTTTGTGCAGATAGAGGATTCGTTAGCTGCTGCCGTAAAGGCTACTGAGGAGGTGCGCCGACTCTCAGCCCCAAGCGGAAAGTCTATAGAGGTGGCTGTGCAGAAACTTGTTGATCTTGGCGTAAAGCCGCGCAAGGTCTCGAAGAATGACCGTCCGAAACACCTTGCAAAGCATCTGAAGCGTGTCAATATGGAGTTAGATGACTCAGTGGATATGGTGGAGGAGGTAGTTGCCGAGGATGCAGAGTAGTTTGATGTATAGATAAAAAAGACTGACCATCGGGTCAGTCTTTTTTGTTACTTCTTATGAGCTAAGAGCCACTCGGCAATCTGTACCGCATTGAGAGCTGCGCCCTTCTTGATTTGGTCGGCAACGCACCAGAATGTCAGACAGTTAGGGTCTGTAACATCCTCGCGGATACGGCCTACATATACAGGCTCCTTATGTGCGATAAACAGCGGCATAGGGTAGCACTTCTCTGAAGGATTATCCATAACAACAATACCCTCGGCAGCCTCGAATGCCTCACGCGCCTGAGCAGGTGTTACAGGCTGGTCAAACTCAACCCAAATAGCCTCAGAGTGGGCACGCATAACAGGCACGCGCACGCAGGTAGCAGATACCTTGATGTCTGAGTGCATAATCTTACGGGTTTCGTTGAACATCTTCATCTCCTCTTTGGTGTAGTCGTTATCGGTAAATACATCAATATGAGGAATTACATTGAAGGCTAACTGATATGCAAACTTCTCAACTGTAGGCTCCTCACCCTTTGCAAGTGAGGCGTGCTGTGCCTCGAGCTCTGCCATAGCTGTTGCACCTGCACCGCTGGCACTCTGGTATGTAGCTACGCGAACGCGACGGATATGCGCAATCTTCTCAAGGGCAGCCAGGGCAACAACCATCTGAATGGTTGTGCAGTTAGGGTTTGCAATAATGCGGCGAGGAGCGTTGAGTGCATCCTCGGCATTTACCTCAGGCACTACGAGTGGTACATCGTTATCCATACGGTAGCAGCTCGAGTTATCAATCATCAGCGCACCGTGCTTGGTGATAGTCTCAGCGTACTCCTTTGACACAGAGCCACCTGCAGATACAAGGGCGATATCCACACCCTTAAAGTCGTCATTATGCTGAAGAAGCTTAATCTCAATCTCCTGACCACGGAAGGTACGCTTCTGGCCTGCGCTTCTTGCGCTACCAAAGAGCAGAAGTTCATCGCACGGGAAGTTGTGCTCCTCTAAAATTCTCAAGAACTCTTGTCCTACGGCGCCACTTGCGCCCACTACTGCCAATCTCATTTGTGGTATGTTCTTAAAATTAGTAATATATTCGTTTAGTTGTTACTCGAAAAACTCCTCCTCAATCTCGCTCGGCTCAACGCTCTCGTCGCACTCCTGCTCGCTCCATAGCGCAGGGCGAACAAACTTATCGGTGCGGTTGATCGGAATGTTAGGGTCGTTGTATGTACGCACAAGGAAGTCTCCAACAATAGGCAGAGCCATAATAGATCCCTCACCACGACGACGCAGGTGTATCTGCTGATCCTCACCACCGACCCACGAACCTGCAACAAGGTTAGGGGTGATACACATAAACCAAGCATCGCGGTTCTCGTTAGAGGTACCTGTCTTACCTGCTAACTCAACATCGCTCAGGCCAAACTGCCAACCCATACGGCGACCTGTACCGTTGGTAATTACATTTTTGAGCATCGTGATCATTGTATAGGCGGTCTGCTTGCTTACAGCATCCTGTGAAGTAGACGAGAAACTTGAGATCAGGTTACCCTGACGATCTTCGATATGTGTTACAAAGAGTGGAGTGTTGTGCACACCCTCGTTTGCAAAAGTGGCGTATGCACTTACCATCTCAAACACATTGCTCTCGAAAGTTCCTAAGCAGAGTGCATATACGGGATCGATATAGCTGGCAATACCCATATTGTGGATAAAGTCAGCAACGGCCTCAGGCTGCTTTGCCTGCTTCATAATCCACGCTGAGTAGTTGTTGCGGCTCAGTGCCAGACCCCACTTGAGAGGGTGCAATGTGCCGTCGTACTCGACATTACCTGCCTCCTTTGGTGACCAAGCGGCACCCGTAGCTGTCTCAATAGTCACAGGCAGGTTTGGCACCATAGTACAAGGGTTCATACCGAGGTGGTCGATGGCAAAGGTGTAGATGAATGGCTTTACTGTCGAGCCAATCTGTCGCTTACCCTGCTTGGCCATATCGTACTTGAAGTATTGGAACGAAGGGCCACCCACATATGCCTTGATATATCCTGTTTGAGGCTCGATAGCCACAAATGACGCACGCATAATCTTCTTGTGATGTAAAATAGAGTCACGAGGGGTGAGTAGTGTATCTCTCTCGCCGTTGAAGGTAAATACTTTCATCTTGCACTTCTTCTCAAATGAAGCGTAGATATCCTTCTCTGCCACACCATCGTTCTTCATATTGCGGAAGCGGTCGGAGTTGCGCATAGCACGGCGGATAATCTTCTCCACCTCCTCGGTGTCGCTGTCGATAAATAGTGTGCGAGTCTCCTTGACCTGCTTGTCCATAGCCGGCTGGATGACGGTCTGCAGCTGCTTGAACAGTGCCTCCTCGGCATAGGTCTGCATTGAGGCGTTGATGGTTGTGTATATCTTCAGACCATCGCGGTAGATATTGTACTCACTACCATCGGCCTTACGATTCTTGTGGCACCAGCCGTAGAGAGGATTCTCGTTATACTGCTTAAGAGCCTGCTCATAGTCCCACTCGGTGTAGAAGTTGCGACGCTTAGGCTCCTGCGCTGTCATAACAAGGCGCAGCATCTCGCGGAAGTATGTAGCCTGACCGTAGTTGTGCGATACAGGGCGGAAGTTGAGCGTAATAGGCAGTGCCGAGATAGAGTCGCACTCCTCCTGAGTAATGGCACCTACATTGCAGATACGACTTAGTACAAGGTTACGACGCTTAAGTGCGCTCTCAGGGTTGCGTACCGGTGAGTAGCGTGTAGGGGCATTTACAACACCTACAAGCATAGCTGCCTCCTGTAGATTTAGTTCTGAAGGCTCCTTGCCAAAGAATGTTGCCGCTGCCGACTTGATACCATATGCGTTAGAGCCGTACTCAACGGTGTTGAGGTACATAGCAACAATCTCCTCCTTGGTATAGTTGTGCTCGAGCTTGATGGCAGTAATCCACTCCTTGAGTTTATTGCCTACAAGGCGTAGTGTGCGGGCGATCTTACCATCATCCTCCGATGTGTTTCGAGGGAAGAGGTTCTTTGCCAGCTGCTGGGTGATGGTACTACCACCTCCCTGCTTCTGGCCGAGCAGAACGGTCTTTACGCCTACGCGGGCAAGTGAGCGGAAGTCGATACCTGAGTGAGAGTAGAATCGCTCATCCTCAACAGAGATAAGTGCTGCAGCAAGTGGTGGCACCTGATGTCCCGAGATGGTGTATATCGCAGTCGAGTCCTTTGCAAATAGATCTTGATACTGCACGTGGGAGCGGTTCTGTACAAAGAAGCTACCCAGTACCTTACCATTGTCGGCATAGACCTCTGTGGCTAAGTTGCTCTTAGGGTTCTCGAGCTCCTCGAACGATGGAATGCGTCCGAAGGCTCCTACTGCTGCCAGGAGGAGCATAATCACTACACCCAGCACTGCGATAAGGGTCAGAGTCCACATACCGCGGACAATCTTGCCTTTAAAAGTTCTCTTTTTATTAGTCTGTGTTGCCATAGTCGTAAGTTTAGAATGGTAATCCCATACCTGCAGAGAAGAAGATGCCCTTCTTGCCGTGAGGCTTATATATTGAGAGTGTTATTGCCGAGGTTGCTGCGGCAGGCATACTCAGTAGGTTGACATCAAAGGTTATATCGCCACCATATGAGTATATCTTGTCGCGTTTGTAGGCAATATTTACCTTATTAACATCGGCGTGAGCAATAAAGTAGTGCTTGTTAAAGGTTGCGTAGTCAAAGCCTGCATTTATGCGTATGCGCTTGAAGTATATTACAGACTGTATACCGCCCTCTGGATACCATATAGGCAGCTGGTAGTTGATGCTTGTTGCAATATAGTGTCTATTCTCAATCTCGGCAACCTCAAAGCCTCGCGGAATGAGTCTTGACGAGTGGAATGTAAGGTTTGAGGCCAGCAATTTGGACTCAAAACCACCGATGGTATTCTGATAAGCTACCGCCAAGTTGAGCGAGTGGTGTCGCGCAAAGCCTGGAGTATATGCCTTACCATAGAGTGAGTGTAGTTTGCCGAAGGCTGTGTTTGCAGGGTTGAAGGCAAAGTTTGCTGATAGTATATAACCCCAGCGAGGCAAGAAGTCTTTATGGGCAAGGCGTACGTGGTCCTGAATACCGATGCCTGCCTGCAGTAGATGCACACCCTCACCATAGCCTATAGTGGTGAGATTAGTAATCTGTCCGCCCTGGAACTTGAGCTTGTCGAGCTTAGCTACATAGCCATTAGAGTAGTTCCAACCCACATTTATGTGCAATACGCGGATGTAGTGACCGCTGCTTAGGTGGAGTGGTAGGGTTGCAGAGACACCGATGTTGTAGTATCTCTTCTGCTCAGGAAGCTCTGGGAATACAATCTCATACTTGCCTGTCTTAGGGTTCTTCTCGTAGGTATAAGCGGTATATATCTGCTGCTTACCTCCATATGAGCCGTTGATGGCAAAGTTTACTCCTAAGCCATAGTAGCGCAGAGTACCCTTAACAAAGTGACCGTTGCTCTTATTCCAGCCCCAAGTGGCAAAACCCTCGGTATTTGAGAGTAGGCTCTGAGACATAATGGTAGCTCCGAGATTGAAGTTCATAGCACCTTCCTCGGCAAGCGCAAATGGGTCGTATGATGCAGGTGCCCAAGAGTGTACATTGAACAT
The DNA here is from genome assembly GCA_045654345.1 of Alistipes sp. Taxonomy (GTDB): domain Bacteria; phylum Bacteroidota; class Bacteroidia; order Bacteroidales; family Rikenellaceae; genus Alistipes. Next base: position 225,127 of record JAZOND010000001.1, read on the forward strand.
ATGCACCGCCTTAGAGAAGCGACGAGGCTTATGCTTGGTTGCAATCTGGAGTGAGTCTGCGCTTGTGAAGCGGACGGTATCAAGATTTACCACATCCCACATCTTACGCTTAGGGTTGAGGATGTTCTTTGGTGTGCGGGTAGGGGTGATAAGCCTTAGCTTTGTTGAGTCTATCTGTTGCATTGCAAGTTGATAGCCATTTTTGTTAAATGTGGTCATAACCACACCACCCTTATATGTCGGAGCAGGAGAGAAAGAACCATACTTGGACTCAGAAATCTGGTACTGCTTGCCTGTAGCAAGGTCAAGGCAGTGTACCTCATCCTTACCCGAGGCGATAGAGCCGAAGTAGAGTACTCCATTGTCGGCCTTTAAGTCAGAGATGGTGATATAGGCTCCCTCTGTAACTTGCTCTGTTGTGCCATTGTCGCAAAGACGACCAATCCACATACCGCTGTCGTCTGTGGCGATAAAGTAGAGCTGCTTGCTCTTATTGTCATATGCCAACGAGTGAATCTCTGTGCCAAAAGGCATAGTGGCAATGGTTTTGCGACTCTTTTCGTCTCCGATGGCAAAAGAGTAAAGACCATTTGAGTTATACTCAACCCACGCAAGGTCATTAGTGCCCTCAATGGCTGTAGGGTAGAGTACATTGCGATAGCGGTATATAGCTCGATAGCCCGGGATGTTGAGGTCGGCATAGCAGAGACGCGAGTTAACTCTCTGCTCGAAGAGTAGCGAACGACGATACTCGGTCCACCATACGCGGCCATTTTGGATTGTAGGGCGTGTAGAGAGCTCGCCGATATGGCAGATTTTCTTCTCCTCGCCCGTCTCAGTGTTGATGCGGACGATAGAAGGACTTCTGTCGAGAGACTCCTTGACAGATATGACACTTCGGCTACCAAAGAATATCGGATGCGAGTACTTGGTGTAGCTACGCTGCTTAGGTACTGCTATAGGGGTTGATGAGTCGGCGACATCAGGGAGCTGTGCCCAATGGTTTTTAAGGTCTGCAAATGCCTCGCGGGTAAGCTCTGTGGTGTTTGTCTTGTAGTACTTGCGCATACCAACATAGGTGGTTAGTATCACATATGGATGGCGCACGGCGTAGTCAACAATCTTGTCCCAGATATTCTCGTCGTACTTGGTATTGGCGTACGAGGTAATCTGGTAACCCAGCTGGTAATGGTCAGGGACAAACTGACGGTATGAACCGCAGAAGAGCTTGTCAAGGTTGCGCTTACCCATCAGCTCGTCTATATTTGCGCGGTAGTGGAGCGTAAACGACGGTTGTAGGGCGCGACCATAGGTAGACATAGATGTCTCCGATAGCACAGCGTCACCCTCAAGACCCCAAAGTGGCATAAAGAGCAGTCCAATAGTGGAACTCTGCTCGCCGAGGACATAGCTGAAGGCCTTGACCCAACGACGGTTGATATTGTTGTACTGCACGGCGTGGCGATACTCGTGGGCAGCCAGCTGCTTGAGCCACGGCATAGAGTAGCTGTCGAGAGCTGGCGAGCTGAGAATCTCAACGCGCTTAGGCAGCCACATAACCATACCATTGGATGCCAAATTCTCAGGGTGAACGATAAATGGAATATCCATCGGCCCGTGTCTAAAGCCGAAGTCGATAGATGGCTGCACAGCCTTAATGTAGTGCATCAGACTATAGCCCGTAGCTGTAACTGTGGTAGGGTAGATAACCGAGATGCTCTCGCCCTTGATTTTTCGCCAAGAGAGGTTCTCAGGGTCGGCACCCCACGAATAGTATTGTGCAGAGGCAGTGCCGTACCAAATAAGCGCGACAACTGCTATGAGGATATATCTTAACGAGCGTGCCATCTTAAACCTTTTTTGCTTGAGTGTAGCCATCGGTAATGAGAATCTGCAACACGCGGTCGCGGTTCTCACCCTGAATAATAATCTCTCCATCTTTGACCGAGCCACCAACGCCAATCTTACGCTTGATACTCTTGCCTAACTCCTCTAAATCAGCCGAGGTGCCTACAAAACCACGCACAACAGTAGCCACCTTGCCTGCTCTGCCGTGTGTGTCGCGCCATACGCGCAGCTTCTGCTGCTGCTTAGGCAGTGTCTGCTGCTCCTCAACTTGGTTGTCAGTATACTCAAAATTGGGATTAGTGGAGTATACCACGCCCAATCTCTCTTTCCAATCTGCCATTTCTTAATGTTTTACATTAACGCTGCAAAAGTAATGAATATTTTGCAGATTTGAGGATATTAAACTATATTTGTTAGCATAAAAGCACAAACTTATGAGCAAACGAGCCGAAAATAGTGCCCAAAAGGCGCAGCAGAGGATAGAAAAGATGCGCTCTCGAGCTCTGATATCAGGAAAGGTCGACCTTGCCACCCTGCCCGAGCCGTTGAGAGCCGAAGATGATAAGACCCTTGTTAGGGTCTTTGTCGAGGGGTATGAGGATGTGGCATTCTGGCGTTGTATCTTCGACAACTTCACAAATCCATACTTGCGATTTGAGATCTCGGTGCCTACGCGTCAGGATCTACCAAAGGGTAAGAAGGTGCTTATAAATAATGCCGAAAATGCAGGACCGACTATGCTGCTATGTATGGATTCGGACTTTGATTATCTGCTCAGCGATGATGATCCTGCCAGCCGCTTTATTACCGAGCATCCCTTTATGTTTCATACATATGCCTATGCCACAGAGAATTACCTCTGTTATGCCCCTTCGCTCCATAATGTCTGTGTGAAGGCGACCAAGAACGATACGCGCATATTTAGTTTTGAGCGATTTATGGCAGACTACTCGAGGACTATCCATCCGCTATTTCTGTGGTATGTCTACTCGGCAAGTCGCCATACAGAGAATGTCTTTCCGCTGAGCGATTTCAAGGCTGCGGTGCGCCTAAACTACCTCGATATTCCCAATAATGGCAAAAATACCATCGAGTGGCTCGCTCGCCAGGTTGCTCGTCGTGAGCAAACTCTTTGTGAGGCACATCCCGAGATGGCAAAGGATATGGCTCGCTTTGATGCCTACCTGCGAGGCAAGGGCGTAGAGCCGGAGCTGACATACCTCTTTATGCACGGTCATACGCTGATGGATAATGTGGTGATGATAATCCTGAATGATATCTGCGAGAAGCTCAGACAGATGTCTATTGCCAAGATTGTCGCCTCGTCAAAGGAGGGCATTGCTCTGAAAAATGAGATGAGCAACTATAAGAATACTCTGCGCTCAATTCGCGATGTTTTGCTCGATAACGACAACTATACAACCTGTCCGTTATATAAGTTGTTAGAGGCTGATATTCAGAAGTATATAGATGCTGCTACAGCTTCTCTTAAGCGATAGTCGAGACAAGAAAAAACGACAATAGCTGCGTGTAAATGCAGCTATTGTCGTTTTAATTTACCGCTCGGATATATTAGTGGTTGTGACCGTGGTTGTGGTTGCAGTCGGTGCAGGTGTGACCCTTTGCCTTGTGCTGAGCAAACTCCTGCTCGGTCATATGCTTTACAACTTTAACCTTAAGATCCTTGAACGCAGGCATAAGACCCTCAGGGGTGTTCTTTGATGCGTCGTAGGTAACCGCTACGCTCTTTGTAGCGACATCGCACTTAATGCTCTTCACGCCCTTGCCGTAGAAGTTGTTGTAGATCTTCTTTGCACAACCCTCGCAGTCGATGTCTGTGATAAATACGGTTGTAACAATCTGCTTTGCAGCCTTCTGTGCCACTGCAGTGCCAGCGATAGCGAGCATAGCAACTGCCAAAATAATAATCTTCTTCATAGGTTTTTACTGTTTATTTTTGTCTGTTTTTAGTAAAGGTTAAATCGTACGCCAATATAGATTTTTCTGCCCATTAACGGTCCCCAGACGCACGAAGAGTTAAAGGCTGTAGAGTATGGGTCAGCATAGCCGAGAATAGGGGTCTTCTGGCGGTAGCCTGCGATATTCTCACAGCCGAGGTAGATATCCCACATCTTAATCTTGTGTGTCACCTGCGCGAAGAACATAGGGTAGATAGGCGAGTACTCGCTGTCCTCAATATTGCCCGTCTGAGTAGGTATGCGGCTCTTTCCGTTAAGCTGAGCTGTAACATCGAAGGTCCACTTGCGCATACGGGTAGCGTACTGGATGTTGAGCAGGGTCTTAAATCGGCTGACGAGTGGTCGCTCGACAAGCTGCTGACTGCCATCGGCACGGGTGATTGTATACTTGCTGTCGGTATATCGGAATGTAGCAAATATATCGAGTCGCTCAGCCGGATTCCAAGTCAGGTCTGCCTGATAGGTGTTGGTGTACGACTTGCCGTCGGTGGTGTAGATATGGATGTTATCAGCATCGCGCTCCTGGTCTACTATAACGCTGTGGAACAGCTCTGTACGGAAGTAGTCGAGGCTGATGGTCATATCGTGATAGTGTACAGTAGTAAATGTCTGGGCAAACGAACCACCAGCGGTCAGAGCCTTCTCCATACGGTTGAAATCTCTACCAAATGGGGTGTCAAAGACAATGCGGCGACCGGTTGCCATAATGCCGATGTTGTCGGTAACAATATCTGTCGGGCGGTAGCCAAGACCTGCAGAGCCGCGGATGACAGTGGTAGGTGTGATGTTCCACTTAATATGTCCGCGCGGAGTAAACAGATGCTTGCGGAAGTAGGCGTTGTAGTCGTATCTAACACCTGCCACGGCTGAAAATTTCTCCTTGATATTATATGTATACTCAGCATATGCACCAATCTCAGTCTCGTTGCGGTCAAAATTGCGTAAAACATTGTCGTTCACTGTATTTCCCCATACGCCATCTCGACTCCAGGTGCGGTCTGTGAGATCCTCTGCAACCCAGCGCGATGAGGCTGTAATGCCCGTGGCGAGCGATGAGTTGTAGGTGAAGTAGTGGGTGTACATAAGATTGAGATTTGCTGCGTGCTGACCACCTACATAGCCCTTATCTGCGCCGAAAAAAGCATCCTCGAGGAAGTAGTCGTAGTCGGCAATCATAGCAAAGTTTGAGCGTATCTCTTCGTTATTCTCCTTGTCAAATATAGAGGCACCTACGGGCTTGCCCATCTTGAAGTAGGCGTTTGCCTCCTGATTGGCAACTACCGAGCCATAGAGACCCTCATCTCTCCACCAGTCGTACCAAGGCTTGCCATCTTTGTCGCTCTGCAGCTTCTTGCTAAATGCCATCTGGCCACCTGTGCGGTTGTCATTCACATACTTGGCACCCCAGCGAATTTGTGCACCACCAGGACTCTGATATAGCCAACGATTGGCGATGTTAAACTGTCGCGCCATAGGCAGGTCGCGATATCCGTCGCCATTGTGGTCGTAGTCCTTGGTATCTACCGAGGCGTGGGCAAGGATTACGGTTGACAGCCTCTTATCCTTGGTTACGGGCAGAGCTGTGGAGATGTTTACCTCTGGCTTAAGCTCGTTGTCGAAATATATGTTGAGGAAGAGTCGCTCCTCGTCGGTAGGCTTGCGGTGCTCAAGGTTAATCTGACCCGTTACAGCCTCGTGACCCGCGGTAACCGATGCAATACCTTTGGATACCTGGATAGAGTTGAGCCACATTCCTGGGGTATATCCCAGACCGTAAGGGGCGCTCAGACCGCGCATAATGGCGCGATTCTCGTCGAGAATCTGGGTGTATGTTCCAGCCAGGCCGAGCATTTTGATTTGACGCGCACCAGAGATGGCATCGCTATATCCGACAGTTACTGATGCCGAGTTCTCGAAACTCTCGGCAAGGTTGCAGCACGCCATCTTGCAAAGTCCTGCAAATGAGATATTTTCGCTCTTGAGAATACCTTCGTGAGAGATGTAATTGCCGCCCAGGGAGCCCTCGACAACAACACTTTCAACGGCCACACCCTCAGCAAGGTTGAAGAATACCTCAGCGGTCTGTTTGGTTACTGTGATAGTGTCGTTTGTATATCCGACAACAGAGCCGACAAGGCGGTTATAGTCCTTGACTCTGTGGAGACGGAAGTAGCCGTTTATATCGGCTGCCTCGCCGATATTTGTATCAGCCCAATAGACCGATGCGCCAGGTAGTGGATTGCCGGCAGTATCCATAATGCGGCCGGTGATATTCTGTGCAGAAATAGTGACTGCACAAAGGGCAGCAATAAGTGTAAAAAGTGATTTTTTCATAAGTCTAAGTTATTGAACATAAATAGTTTGGCGGAGTATGCTCCGCAAATCATCTATGCAATAACAGGAGGGGCTCTCAAACCTTTGAGAGTGACAAACTCGGATATGGGAAGGGGTGTTTTTCGACGGTCAAGATGCCCACTTACGGGGTTCTGCTCAATCGAAAAATCTATGACATCCTGCAGCGCGGGAAGAAGTGCGCAGATGGCAGGAGTTAAGGTCGTAGAGAGTGACTTTTCGTAGTTGTAAAGATCAATCTCGGTTGAGTGATCGTGGTTGCAGCAGTTAGTCGGCAACTTTATACCCTCGCCAGCACTGTGGCTGCAGCAGTGGCAGCAGTGGTGGGTTTTGATGTGCTGACTGCGCTGGCAGTGGCAGAGAATTACAGAGAGCATACCACCACAGCTGGCCATAAGATATATGACAAGCAGTAGCTGTGATATGAATCTCTTACCCCTCATTACTCAACAAGCTCGCACTCAGCCAGCTTCTCTACCCACACCTTTGCATCATTTGTGGCAGTAGTGCTGTCGATATCGTAATTATCTAATAGGATGTTAATAACATCCTCAGTCTCAAAATCTTTGCCCTGCAGCTGCTCCCAGAGCAACAGAGATGACTCGTTGAGGGCAATTACGCGAGTCATATCTGCACCAAAGCGTCCCTGCTTGATGATAATATTCTCGCCTGCAATGTTTCTTACTTTATACTCTTTCTTAAATTTCATAGTGCAAAGGTAGTGAAAAAATGAATTGTTAATAAAATTTTCGGTATTTTTTTTCAAAAAACGGTAAAAAATTCTATCTTTGCGCGGATATAATTACATTGGATAAAACTACCATTTGAAAAAACTATGCTATCGATTATTTTTTACATCTATGTGTTTGTGATACTGACAGTGTTCTTTATTCTGTCGGCTATTGCGCTTATTGTTTGCTTCCCATTTGATAAGGCTCGTCGTGTGGTTCACGCTATGTCGAAGTACTTGTGTATGTGTTTTTGGTATGCACCTCTTACTTGGAAGCGCAGAATTAAGGGACTTGAAAATATTGATAAGAATAAGAGCTATGTTATCGTAATCAACCACAACTCTATGGCAGATATTCTGGCACTATACTTCTTGCCGCTCAACTTCCGCTGGGTAAGTAAGCGCGAGGTGTTCCGTATGCCTTATATCGGTCAGTTCCTCTATATGCACGGCGATATTGCCATCGACAGAAGTCGTGGTGCCGACTCGCTGCGCAAGATTAACGAGCAGGGTAAGATGTGGATTGGCAGAGGAGCATCTATCGCTATGTTCCCAGAGGGTACTCGCTCAAAGAGTGGTGAGATGGGTCGATTTAAGCAGGGTGCCTTCACCCTTGCTAAGGAGGCAGGTGTAGAGATTCTGCCTGTGGTTATGCACGGTACACGCAACATTATCAAGAAGAATTTTATGGTTAACTGGCGCAATGTACTCAGCGTGAGCGTTCTGCCTCCAATTAGCGCAGAGGAGGTTAAGAACCTGGAGATGGCAGAGCTTATTGACAAGACCAGAACCGCAATGTGTGAAGAGTACGAGAAGATTAGAAAGTAGATAGCAGATATATGGCAGAAGTGCAGAAGAAAAATAGTTATGGCGATGATGCCATACAACAGCTCACGCCGCGTGAGCACGTGCGTCGACGCACGGGTATGTATGTAGGTACTCCGGGTGATGGCTCGGAGCGCGATGATGCCCTCTATGTACTTGTCAAGGAGGTTATTGACAACGGTATTGACGAGTTTATAATGGGGTATGGTAAGAATATCGAGATTACCCTTGAGGGTAAGCGCGTATCTGTACGCGACTATGGACGAGGTATTCCGCTCAACTCGCTGGATAGTGTAGTGTCACAGATAAATACAGGTGCTAAGTATGAGCAGGGTGAGGACTCGGCTTTTGATAAGACCGTAGGTCTTAACGGTGTGGGTGTGAAGGCTGTAAACTACCTCTCTTCAGAGTTCGTTGTCCGCTCAGTGCGTGATGGCGAGGCCCGTCAGGTGGTATTTAGCCAGGGTCTGTTGCAGTCAGACAACCGCGAGAGTGGCGTTAAGGAGAAGAATGGTACATTTGTATCGTTTGTGCCAGACCCGGAGATTTTTCCTAACTACGAGTTCAACCTTGACTATATTGAGCAGATGGTGCACAACTACGCCTACCTCAATGTAGGTCTTACGCTGAGCTTCAATGGCGTGGCGTATAACTCAAAGAATGGATTGTTAGACCTTGTCAATGACAGTATGGAGAATCAGACTATGCTCTATCCTCCAATTCATCTGTCGAGCAAGAATATAGAGATTGCTATGACCCACTCAACGGGTTATGGCGAAACTTACTATACCTTTGCCAATAGTCAGAACACTTGGCAGGGTGGTACACATCAGGCGGCATTCCGCGAGATGGTGGTAAAGGTACTCAAGGACTTCTATCGCAAGGATTACGATCCTGCAGATATCCGTACATCTATTGTTGCAGCAGTGTCGGTGCGTGTGTCGAATGCTGTGTTTGAGAATCAGGTCAAGTCTAAGTTTGGCTCTAAGGATGCGGCAGATGGTATCTCTATGCGCCAATTTATCGGCGAGTTCCTTGCTGTGGAGCTTGATAACTACCTGCATCGTAATCCTGATGTTGCGCAGGTTATCCAGCGCAAGATTGTCGAGAGTGAGAAGGAGCGTAAGGCTATGGCTGGTGTGCAGAAGAAGAGCCGTGAGGCAAATCGTCGTCTGATGCTCAACAATAAGAATCTGCGCGACTGTAAGATTCACCGTGGCGATAAGAGCGAGCTTGCTTCGCAGACAATGATATTTATCACTGAGGGTAACTCTGCATCGGGTTCTATTACCAAGTCGCGCAATGCGCTGACTCAGGCGGTATTCTCGCTACGTGGTAAGCCACTTAATACATATGGCAAGAAGAAAGCACAGGCATATGTGAACGATGAGTTTAAGTATCTGCACAATGCGCTTAATATTGACGATGATGTTGAGAATTTGAGATACGAGAAGGTGGTTATTGCAACCGATGCCGATGTGGACGGTATGCATATCCGTATGCTGCTGCTTACATTCTTCTTGCAGTACTTCCCTGACCTTATTCGCAACGGACACCTCTTTATTATGCAGACTCCTCTGTTCCGTGTGCGTAACAAAAAGCAGACCTTCTACTGCTACTCAGAGCAGGAGCGTTTAGATGCTATTGAGAAGTGCGGTGCTAAGGCTGAGATTACACGATTCAAAGGTTTGGGAGAGATTTCGCCAGACGAGTTCTCCGGCTTTATTGGTGAGCAGATACGCCTTGACCGCGTGCGATTGACTAAGGATGATCCTGTTAGCGACCTGCTTGCATTCTATATGGGAACAAATACCTTTGATCGCCAGCGATTTATTATGGACAACCTGCGCGTGGAGGAGGATCTTATTGAGGAGCACCTGATGATTGGTTCTGATGAGGAGTAATACGAAAAAGTAGACAGTTATGGCTGAAGAGATAGATTTGATGGATGATATGCCTGTAGAGGAGCAAACCTCAACGGGAAAGTATGACCGACTGATGGCAGAGCAGAGTGTGAGCCGTCTGACGGGAATGTTTAAGAATTGGTTTTTGGATTACGCCTCGTATGTAATTCTCGAGCGAGCTGTGCCCCATATTGACGACGGACTTAAGCCTGTACAGCGCCGAATACTGCACGCGATGAAGGTTGTTGACGATGGTCGTTACAATAAGGTGGCAAATGTGGTGGGTCAGACTATGCAGTACCACCCACACGGTGATCAGAGTATCGGCGCAGCGTTGGTGCAAATGGGTCAGAAGGATCTGCTTATTGATTGCCAGGGAAACTGGGGTAACATCCTTACGGGTGATGCCGCTGCGGCACCTCGTTATATCGAGGCACGCCTGTCTAAGTTTGCCCTCGAGGTGGTGTTTAATAAGAAGACCACCGAGTGGATGCTCTCGTACGATGGTCGTAAGGAGGAGCCTGTGGCTCTGCCTGTAAAGTTCCCGCTGCTGCTTGCACAGGGTACTGAGGGTATTGCCGTGGGTCTTGCTTCAAAGATTCTGCCTCACAACTTCAACGAGCTTATTGCTGCTGCAATAGCACATCTTAAGGGCGAGCCATTCCAACTCTATCCGGACTTCCCTACGGGCGGTATGATTGATGTTTCGCGCTATAACGATGGCCTGCGTGGTGGCGCGGTTAAGGTGCGTGCAAAGATTTCAAAGATAGACAAGAGTACACTTGTCATCTCTGAGATTCCATACTCGATTACTACCGAGACCCTTAAGGAGTCAATTACTAAGGCTCAGGAGAAGGGAAAGATTAAGATTAAGAACTTTGACGATAATACAGCCTCTACAGCAGAAATTGTTGTTCACGTGGCTTCGGGCGAGTCGTGCGATAAGACTATTGATGCCCTCTATGCCTTTACGCTGTGCGAGATTTCGATATCGCCAAACTCGTGCGTTATTAGAGATAAGCACCCTGAGTTCTTGGGTGTTAGCGATATTCTGCGCCACTCGACAGAGCATACTAAGGATCTGTTGCGTCAGGAGCTGGAGATTAAGCTCGGCGAGCTGAACGACCAGTGGCATAAGATCTCTTTAGAGCGCATCTTTATTGAGAATAAGATATATCAGGTGCTGGAGGGTAAGCGTAGCGTTGAGGAGGCTCACGCAGCGGTATCTGAGGCGTTGGTACCATTTACCAAGAAGCTGCGTCGTGCTATTGATGAGAACGACATTGAGCATCTTGTGGGTCTGCCGTTTATCCGTATCTCGCGCTTCAATATGGAGAAGGCCGATAATGAGATTAAGCGCATTGATGAGGAGATTAAGCAGGTGCAGTACGACCTTGAGCACCTTGTAGAGTATACTATCGCCTACTTTGAACATATCGGCGAGAAGTATGGCAAGGGTCGCGATCGTCAGACCGAAATTCGTAGCTTCGATATTATCGACTCAACAAAGGTTGCTGTATCTAATGCGAAGCTCTATGTAGACCGCAAGGAGGGCTTCTTCGGTATCGGTAAGGGTATGAAGGATGCCGAGTATGTATGCGACTGCTCAGATATTGACGATGTGATTGTTATCCTGCGCGATGGTCGTTATGTTATCAAGAAGGTTGCTGAGAAGAGCTTCTTTGACAAGGATATATTATATATAGGTGTGTTCAAGCGTAATGATGAGCGCACAATCTATAATGTGCTCTATCGTGATGGTGGCAAGAACGACCCTATACTTATGAAGCGTTGCGCAATCAAGGGTATTACCCGCGATAAGGAGTATAACCTGACTAAGGGCACGCCTAAGAGCGAGATTCTCCACCTCTCTGTTAACCCTAATGGCGAGGCAGAGGTGCTCAAGATATACTTCAAGCCACGCCCACGTCTTAAAAAGGTTATTGTCGACCTCGACTTTGCGGAGTTGGCTATTAAGGGTCGCCAGAGTCAGGGTAACCTCTTCTCGCGCTACCCAATTCATAAGATAACCATCAAGCGCAAGGGTACATCGACCCTCAGCGCGCAGGAGATATTCTGGGATGATGATATCCGTCGCCTCAATACTGATGGCAGAGGTACAAGCCTCGGAATGTTTAAGGGCGAGGATAAGATTGTAGTCTGGACAGCTAAACACCAGTACTATATCACAGGCTTTGATACTGCCCAGCACTTCCCTGATGATACTGTGAAGGTTGAGAAGTATAACGCCTCGAAGATATATAACCTCTGCTACTTTGACCGCGAGCAGGGCTACTACTATATGAAGCGTTTCCAGCTCGATATGACCGATCGTCTGCTGCCATTCCTCGATGAGGAGGGTAATGCAGATTTCGTGGCTATCTGCTCAAAGAATGGTGCTACACTGCGTATTACATACAAGGGCAATAACGCTACTCGCCCGGCCGATGAGATTGCTGTTGACGACTTTGTGGGCGTTAAGAGTCGCAAGGCGAAGGGTAAGCGTCTGACTACCTATGATGTTGATACACTGACCTTTATCGAGCCTGAGGAGCCAGAAGAGGATGAGGATCTGCTGCCAGAGGAGCCACTGATTGATGATCAGGAGGCAAACTCTGATGACGATCAGGAGCAGGTGCTGATGACAGAGGACGAGGAGTACCAAAATGAGCAACTTAACCTCTTTTAAAAAGTGTGCTTTTTCGGTGCTGAAAGTAAATATTTTGTCTGACGATGTAATAAAATAGAACTATGCGTCTCTATTTGATAGGATATATGGGTTGCGGTAAAAGCACTATCGGGCGAAAGATTGCCCGTTATGCCTATATGCGCTTTGTGGATACCGACTTGAAGGTTGAGCAGCGCGAGGGAGCTGCCGTTGCCGACATTATAACCAATCAGGGCGAGGAGTACTTCCGCATTGTAGAGCAGGCAGTGCTTGCCGATACTGCAGCGGATGACGATATTGTGGTCTCTACGGGTGGAGGTCTGCCTGTTTGGGGTGATAATATGGCACGCATAGCTCAGTTGGGTGTAAGTGTATATTTGCGTCGCTCGCCAAAGAATATTATCAGCCGACTCTCGCCTTATGGCCGTCAGAAGCGTCCTAAGTTCAGGGGACTCAATGACGAGCAGCTGCTTGCCTTTATGACAACCCATATGGCAGAGCGAGAGCCCGTGTACTCGCGTGCCGATATTGTTATCGACTGCGACACGATGTCTGATAACGAGATTATTGAGCTGATAAACAGAGAGATAAGAACCCTAAAACGATAGACTATGAAAAGATTGATGTTACTTGTTGCTGTTGTGGTGGCTACACTGACCGTAACAGCACAGACCAAGATTACAGGTACGCTACGCGATGCTGAGGGTAAAGGTATTGCCGGCGTTACGGTGAGCGATGGCTTTAGCTGCGTGACTACCGATGATTTTGGTCGCTATAAGATTACCGCTTCGTCAGATGCGGCGCATATCTTCTACTCTATACCTTCGGCATATAAGGTAAATGTGAAGGACGGCCACCCTGATTTCTATCAGAAGATTGTAAAGGGTGTCAAGAAGTATGACTTTACCCTTACAGCCAACCCTACAGAGGAGAAGGCGTTCCGTCTGGTGATGGTTGCCGATCCGCAGGCGCAGTGCGAGTTTCACGTAAAGCGTTTTGCGACCGAGACGGTGCCTGATATTCGTGAGTATGTAGATGCGCAGAGCGTGCCGTGCTATGGCGTAACTTTGGGCGATATTATCTATACCGAGGGCGAGCATATTTGCAATAAGTATCTGGAGCCTATGCGTAGTGCTATGAGCTATGAGAATAGCCACCTGGTATTTTTTCAGACTATTGGTAATCACGACTTTACCGATCCTCCTGTAAAGCTCGATAAGGGCACAAGCACCTATAACCTTGCCTACCAGCGTGCTTTTGAGGATGTCTTTGGTCCTGTAAACTACTCGTGGAATCGTGGAGATGTGCATATCGTGTCGATGAAGGACTATATCGCAGATAATAACCCGAATAAGTTCCGTTACCACAAGGAGTATGGCAATCCTTGCTTTACTGATGAGCAGCTCGAGTGGTTGCGTCAGGATCTGGCGTTAGTGCCTAAGAATAAGATGGTTATCCTCTGTCTGCATATCGGCCTTTACAACCGTATGCGTAAGAATGTGGATGCTGTGCGAGATCTTATTGCGCAGTTTGATGAGGCTCATATTATGATTGGTCACACCCACTTTATGAACCACAATATCAACGAGGATGGTGTCTTTGAGCACGTTCACGCTGCGGCAAGTGGTGCATATTGGTGGAGCTGCTTTAATGGTGATGGTTCGCCAAATGGTTATACCATCTACGATATTGACGGTGCGCATATCAAAAATTGGTGGTATAAGGGCACAGGTCACGACATCTCTTACCAGATTCGTATGTATCGTGGTGATGCAGAGTTTGGTGGTGAGTTTGAAAAGTTTAAGTATCCATATACACACGATACGGTGCTTGCCAATGTATTTATGGCAGACCCTGCGTGGAAGGTGTACCTCTATGAGGATGGTGTGCTGACAGGTCAGATGGAGCGCATACCTACAACCAGCGACAGCGTGCCAGAGGCAAATTCGAGCCGCGATTGGTATGCTGTAGGTTACCATATTGGTGTTGTGGGTCGTAGCTACGGACATATTAAGGATAGCCATAGTAAGTGGAATGGCGGTGGCAGAAAGGGTTACCTGACATCTTGTAACCACCTCTATCGCCTTAAACTTAAGAATCCTGATGCAAAGTGCATCAAGGTTGTGGCTGAAGATACCAATGGCAATGTATATGAGCAGACTAAGTTCACCGAGAGCTTTGACTACTCAGAGACTGCACTTACAAATGGTCTGCTGCATATTGAGCGCACAGAACTTAATAAGGAGTATAAGAAGTAAACGCTATGAATAACGCACCTATAGGGCTGTTTGATAGCGGTATGGGAGGACTGAGCGTGTGGCAAGAAGTGCGCGCAGGTCTGCCCTCAGAGTCGCTGATATTCTTTGGCGACGGGGTGCGTTGTCCCTATGGGTCAAGGAGTCGTGAGCAGATACTCTCATTTACCATTGAGGCTGTTGAGCGACTAATTGCCGAGGGTTGTAAACTTATCGTTATTGCTTGCAATACTGCTACGGCAGTGGCTATTGAGACTCTGCGCGAGCGATATCCTCAAATACCGTTTGTGGGTCTTGAGCCGGCAGTAAAGCCTGCAGCACTCTCTACCCGTACGGGCATAGTGGCGGTGCTTGCTACAGCTCGCTCGCTTGAGGGTAGCCTATTTCTACACACCTCGGCACAGTATGCCGATAGGGTGCAGATACTCAAGAGTGTGGGAGAGGGTTTTGTTGAGATTGTCGAGGCAGGTGATGAGGCCGAGCCTTATGCCGAGCAGACGGTACGCGCTGTAATAGAGCCTATTATAGCGGCAGGGGCGGATAAGATTGTGCTGGGATGTACCCACTATCCGTTTCTGCGAAAGACTATGGAACGCGTTATTGGTGATAGAGAGGTTGAGATTATCGACTCGGGAAGTGCTGTTTGTCGTCGTGTGGCGCAGCTGCTCGATGAGTATAATATGCGAGCAGATTGTCAGCAACAGCCTGAGCATCGCTTTATAACACTTGGAGATGAAAATTATTTGAAACAGCTACAGAGAAGAGCATATGGATGTGGTAGTAAAGAGAAAGCCTAAACAGCCGACAACAAGCAAAACACCTAAGGGCGGGGAAAATAATAAGTGGCGCACCGTGCGCTGGGTGGTAGGTCTTATCCTGCTCGCCTTTAGTACCTATGCGCTTGTTACAACAACAAAGTTTTTGTTTAATTGGGAGCACTATCTTGATGGAAGCGAGGTAGGTAGCGGTGGTGCGTGGATATCTACTATGCTGATTACCAATAGCTTTGGTGTGTTCGGTATGTTGTTGCCGTTTATGGGCATAATCTTCGCCTTTAAGATTATCTCTAAGCGCGTGAAGCTGTATGACCATACTCTGATATCGTTTGCGCTGGTGACTATCCTCGGCTCACTTACGCTGGGTGCAATTTTTGGTGCAAAGTATAATATGTTCAATAGCGGCTGGGGCGGAGCATTCGGTATTGAGATTGTGCAGAAGCTCGATGCTTTAATCGGTATGGATGGTATAACCATACTGCTTATCCTTAGCTGGATTCTGACCGCTGTGTATATCAATGTGAAGGTTATCGAGCTGCTCAGCAACCTCGGTAGCGGTATCGTAAATACAGGTAAGGGCTTGTTTGGTAGAATATTCCGTAAGAGCTCTGTGGATGATGATAATACAACTGCAGATGATGCCACCGACGATAAGACGACCGTCGATGATACTTTGCCGGAGGATGAGCCAGCTGATGAGCCAGCTGATGAACCTGAATTGGAGCCAGAACCAGAGGTTGAGCCAGAGCCAACACCAGAGCCAGAGCCAACCCCAGAGCCAGAGCCAACCCCAGAACCAGAGCCAACCCCAGAACCAGAGCCGGCTCCAGAGCCAACACCTGAACCCGAGCCGGTAGTTACTCCTGTTGTAGAGCCTGAGGAGGAAGATAATACGCTGGTGGTCAATGTTATAGACCCTGTGGGTGATGCGGAACTTAGCGATGATCAGGCCGATAAGCATATTCCGTTTAACCCTGATCGCACGCTGCACTACGACTTCCCATCTGTGGAGTTGCTTGACGAGCGTGAGAGTACATCGGAGGTTGATGATGACGAGATTCGCGAGAATACACGAAATATCGAGCAGGTACTTGCCGACTTTAAGATTCCGATTGTCAATGTGACTGCCACTACGGGCCCGACTGTGACCCTCTATGAGGTGGAGCTTGATCGCGGTGTAAAGGTCTCTAAGGTTGAGAGTCTCTCGAAGGAGATTGCACAGGCACTCAAGGCCAGCAGTGTTCGTGTTGCGCCTATCCCTGAGAGCGGTACGGTGGGTATTGAGGTGCCAAATCGCAATCCGTCGATAGTCTCTATGCGTGCAGCGTTGCGTACAGAGCGCTTTGTCAACTTTAAGGGCGAGCTGCCTGTGGTTATTGGTCGTAATATCCAGAATGAGTGCATTGTCTTTGACCTTGCAAAGATGCCCCATCTGCTGGTTGCAGGTGCTACGGGTACGGGTAAGTCTGTAGGTCTGAATGTTATCCTTACTTCGTTGCTCTATCGCAAGGATCCTTCACAGCTCAAGCTGGTGCTTATCGACCCTAAGCAGGTTGAGTTCTCGCTCTACGAGGGGCTGGGTAGCCACTTCCTTGCGCGTATGGAGAGTGAGGATGAGAATATAGTCATTGATGCTCAGAAGGCTGTATATACCCTCTACTCGCTCTGTGCCGAGATGGAGGAGCGACTCAAGAAGTGCCGCCTTGTGGGTACTCGTAATATTATGGAGTATAACGACCTTGTTCGCAAGTGTAAGATAGAGTCGCACCAGATTATGCCATATATCGTTGTGGTTATTGATGAGTATGCCGACCTTGTAACGCAGTCGAAGCTTGTGGAGCAGCCTGTTATGCGTCTTGCCCAGAAGGCTCGTGCCGCAGGTATTCACCTCATTCTTGCAACCCAGCGTCCGTCTGTAGATATCCTTACGGGTCGAATTAAGACCAACTTCCCTGCGCGTATCGCCTTTAGGGTCTCTTCTCGCGTAGACTCGGCGACAATTATCGACCAGCCGGGAGCTCAGGCACTTATTGGTCGCGGAGATATGCTCTTCTCAGAGCCTTGTGCCCTGACCCGTCTGCAGTGTGCATTTGTTGATACTCCGGAGGTTAAACGCCTTGTAGACTATATCGCCTCACAGCCATCGCCTACAGGTATGCCATACTCGCTGCCTGACTATGAGGAGGGCGGTGGTGGCTCAACTTCGAGCAGCTCGTCGGCTGCGGACCTCGGTAGCGGCTATGAGAGTAGCGGTGCGGCAGTTAAGTACGACGCCCTTTTTGCTGAAATTGCTCGCGATGCGGTTAGCGGTGGCGATAACTTCTCGACATCGTATATCCAGCGTACCTACGAGGTGGGCTTTGTGCGTGCGGGTCGAATAATGTTGCAGCTCGAGCGTGCAGGTATTGTAGGCCCTCAGGTGCCAGGTGCCAAGTCGCGCGATGTGAAGATTTACGATTTGCCAACTTTGGAGGCAAAGTTGCAGGAGCTTGGTGTGCTATGAGAAGTCTAATATTGTCCCTATTTATAATAATAGGTATAGGTGTAGCCTCGGCGCAGAGTCTGCTCGATAGCTTTAGTCAGCGATTGGCATCTATGGGTCGTTATCAGGCAAAGTTTGCTGTTGTGGTAGATGGTCAGACAATCGGCGGAGAGTATATTGTCGAGGGTAGTAACTTCTATATTACATCGGATGGTGTTGAACTATATGTTGCCGATGGGGTGAAGTACGAGGTCAATAGCTCCAAGCGTGAGGTTATTGTCGACAGCACCGCTTCGTTGGGTAGCGATTTGCTGAGTAACCCTGCACAGAGCTTTGAGAGCCTTAAGTCGCAGTTCAATGTGTCAGATAGCGTTGCATCGGGTGTGAAGATGGTAAAACTGACACCAAAAGAGGGTAGTGGTGAAAGTATAGATATCTATGCCGATGGCAGTGGAGAGCTCCCGCGTCGTATTGTTTACAATTTTGCAAATGGAAGTATAACCATTCTGCTGACCTCAATAGAGCCATATGATATGGCACTTCCCCTTTTTGAGCAGAGTAGATATGCCGAATATGAGGTCATAGATATGCGATAAGAGACAAAACGGCTCTTTTTTCAAAAAAAGGCGTCTGAAATTTTGCACTTTCAATAAAATGTCGTAAATTAGTAGTGTGAAAAGGACATTTAACAGAAACAATACTAAAATTTAACGACTATGATTATCACATTTAATGAATTGCGCCGCATCAAGGATCGTCTCCCAAGCGGTAGCTCACAGCGTATTGCAGATGAACTCGGAATCGATGTAGAGTCAGTTCGTAACTACTTTGGTGGTAAGCACTTTGATGCTAAGACCGGTGTTGGTGTTCACTTTGAGCAGGGCCCAGATGGTGGCGTTGTTACGCTGGATGATACTGCAATTCTGGATGCAGCTATGCGCATTCTTAATGAGCAGAAATAATCAACGATTATCAATCTTCAGAGCCTTATGCTGCACAAGTATGAGGCTCTGTTTGTATAACTAAGCTAAAAACAGACTAAAATGAAAAGATTCCTTCTTATTATCGCGGTGCTTTGCCTCTCATTCTCGGCATCAGCACAGAAGAACATCAAGTGGACTGACGCACAGAATCTGAATCATATCGGTAAGATGTGCCAGACCAAGAATCCTTACAACCGCGTTGAGGTAAACAACTATCCCGAGCTCAATAAGACCGAGGCAAATCTGCTCAAGGAGGCAGCTGGTCAGGCTATCCTCTTCGAGACTGACGCAACTGAGATTTGGGTAAAGGCATCTTATGGCTTCCGTAGCCACAATCGTGCTATGCCTGCTACTGCCGGTAGCGGTTTTAACCTCTTTATCGAGCATCAGAATGAGTATAAGTGGGCTGCCTCTGTAGTTAATGCTGAGGGTCACGATAAGGAGGGTAATTCTCTTATCGAGAAGCCGCTTCGCGTGATTCGTAATATGGATGGTACTACACACAAGTGTATCCTCTATTTGCCTCTGTTTGCGGAGCTTACAAAGCTCGAGATCGGTGTTCCTGAGCAGGCTTCTATCGTTAAGATGGAGAATCCTTTCCGCCACAATATCGCAATCTTCGGCTCGTCATTTACCCACGGCTCAGGCGCAACTTGTGCAGGTATGACATACCCTGCGTTCCTTATGCGCCAGACAGGTCTTAACCTCAATAGCTTCGGTATGAGCGGTAATAGTAAGCTGCAGCGCGTTATGGGTGAGATTCTGGGTGGTACTATGGCTGATGCTTATATTTGCGATGCCTTCTCTAATCCATCTATCGAGCAGATTGGCGAGCGTATTCGTCCATTCCTCAACGAGATTCGTAAGCGCAACCCTAAGGCTCCTATCATCTTCCTGCGTACTATCTATCGCGATGGCCGTCTCTTTGATACAGCTGCTGAGAAGAAGGAGCAGGATCGTATGGAGTATGTAGATAATCTTATGAAGGAGATCTGCGCTGAGTATAGCGATGTATACTTCATCGACACTCCAAACCAGACAGGTACCGATTTGCTTACCTCAGCCGATGGCGTTCACCCTTGCTCTTGGGGTTATAAGCGTTGGGCAGATACTATCCAGCCATCAATAGTAGAGATTCTTGCTAAATACAACATCAAGTAGGTTTTATCGTGATAATGCGGCATTAGCTGCACATCCCTTAAATCCCCAAATGGGAAATACGCTTAGTATGTCCCATTTGGGGATTTTTCACGATGCACACCTACTACCGCATTCTGACGATAAAACGCGGTGTAGAGAGGAATGGAGGCTTGGGATTCTGCCATTTTGTCACATTTTCTGACGAGTTACTGCCAATTGTGCTATGGCACGCTCTTTTTTGGCAGAAAATAGGATTTGGCAAGGGGTTTGATTAAGTATATGCCAAACGCAAGTTGGAAAAAATATTGAAAACAAAATAACTAAAAACAAAAAACAACTATGGGAAAGATTATTGGTATTGACTTGGGAACAACTAACTCTTGTGTCGCAGTAATGGAGGGTGCAGAGCCTGTTGTTATTCCTAACTCGGAGGGTCACCGCACCACTCCGTCAATTGTTGCATTTACAGATGGTGGCGAGCGTAAGGTTGGTGATCCTGCAAAGCGTCAGGCTATTACAAACCCTAAGCGCACAATCTTCTCTATCAAGCGTTATATGGGTGAGAAGTTTGAGAATGTTGCATCAGATATCGCTCGTTCTCCATATGCAGTGGTTCGTGGTGCTAACGACACTGCGCGCGTAGATATTGATGGTCGTCAGTACACTCCACAGGAGATCTCGGCTATTATTCTTCAGAAGATGAAGAAGACTGCTGAGGACTACCTCGGTCAGGAGGTTACAGAGGCGGTTATTAGCGTTCCTGCATACTTCTCAGACTCTCAGCGACAGGCTACTAAGGAGGCTGGTGAGATTGCAGGCCTTAAGGTGCGTCGTATCGTAAATGAGCCTACCGCAGCTGCTCTCGCATACGGTATGGATAAGATGAACCGCGATATGAAGATTGCTGTTTACGACCTTGGTGGTGGTACTTTCGATATCTCTATCCTCGAGCTTGGTGATGGCGTATTTGAGGTTAAGTCTACTAATGGTGATACTCACCTGGGTGGTGATGACTTTGACCACGTACTTATCGACTTTATGGCTGAGAGCTTCAAGAGCGAGCACGGCGTAGACCTTCGTCACGATGCTATGGCTCTCCAGCGTCTTAAGGAGGCTGCTGAGAAGGCTAAGATTGAGCTCTCTTCTTCACAGTCTACAGAGATTAATCTGCCATATATTATGCCTATCAACGGCATTCCTCAGCACCTTGTAATGACACTTACTCGTGCTAAGTTTGAGCAGCTCTGCGACCACCTTGTACAGCGTACTATCGAGCCTTGCCGTGCAGCACTGCGCGATGCTGGTCTGAGCGCATCACAGGTTGACGAGGTTATCCTTGTTGGTGGTTCTACTCGTATCCCGGCTATCCAGCGCGTGGTTGAGCAGTTCTTTGGCAAGACCCCTAATAAGAGCGTAAACCCTGACGAGGTAGTGGCTGTAGGTGCATCTATCCAGGGCGGTATCCTCTCAGGTGATGTTAAGGATGATCTGGTGCTTCTCGATGTTACTCCGCTCTCGCTCGGTATTGAGACCCTCGGTGGCGTATTTACAAAGCTTATTGATGCAAATACAACCATCCCTACTCGCAAGAGCCAGGTATTCTCTACTGCTGAGGATAACCAGCCATCAGTAGTTATCAATGTATGCCAGGGTGAGCGTCAGTTTGCTCGTGACAACAAGAGTATCGGTAGCTTCCACCTCGATGGTATTCCAGCAGCTCCACGCGGCGTGCCACAGATTGAGGTAACTTTCGATATCGATGCAAACGGTATCCTCAATGTATCTGCAAAGGATAAGGGTACAGGTAAGGAGCAGACCATCCGTATCGAGGCATCAAGCGGTCTTACTGATGCTGAGATTCAGCGTATGCGCGACGAGGCTAAGGCTAACGAGGAGAAGGATCGTATTGAGAAGGAGCGCGTAGAGAAGATTAACACTGCTGATGCAAATATCTTCACTACCGAGAAGAACCTCAAGGAGTACGGTGATAAGATTCCTGCAGATAAGAAGTCTGCAATCGAGGGTGCACTTGCAAAGCTTAAGGAGGCTCACAAGAATGCAGATATCGCAGCTATCGATGCTGCTATGGCTGAGTTGAACAACGCTTGGCAGGCAGCTTCTCAGGATATCTACGCAGCTCAGCAGGCACAGCAGGGTGCGCAGACAAATCCAAACCCTGGCCAGGGTGCAAACCAGGCTGGCGATAAGGACTTTGTAGATGTTGACTTTGAGGAGGTTAAGTAGTCTTAACTTGCAAAAAAGATAGTTCAAAAGGGCGGTAATAGTTGCTATTACCGTCTTTTTTTATGTCAAATGTTGTGCGAAAGGAAAAAAAGTACTAATTTTGCAGGGTGTAAATGACATTTAGAGTGTCTTTATGGTGTTAAAGCAAACAAAAGCAAAGTATTTTTAATAAAATAAACACAAAAAAGAAAACAAAATGAAAAGAGTAGTAACAATTATCGGCTCGGGTATGATGGGTTCAGCCCTTGCTTTCCCAGCAGCAGAGAATGGCCACGAGGTTCGTCTTGTAGGCTCTCCACTTGACCGCGATATTATCGACGCGTGCAAGGCTACAAATCGCCATCCTAAGTTCGACCGCGACTTCCCTGCGGGTATTAAGTACTATCAGATTGAGGATTGGAAAGAGGCTGTTAAGGGTTGCGACTTTGTTATCGGCGGTGTATCTTCTTTTGGTGTAGATTGGTTCTTGGAGGAGATTCTTACAAATCTCGACCCTAAGACCCCAGTTCTCTCTGTAACTAAGGGTCTTATCAACCTTGAGGATGGTACCCTTATTAGCTATCCTGACTATTGGCAGGCGGAGCTTGCAAAGAAGGGTATCGAGCGTGAGGTTTGCGCTATCGGTGGCCCTTGCACCTCTTACGAGTTAGTATTCCACGATCAGACAGAGGTTGCTTTCTGCGGTAAGGACTCTGAGACTCTGCGTATGATGCGCGACACGCTTACTTGCTCTTACTACCATATCTCACTTACAAACGATGTTATCGGCCTTGAGAGCGCAGTGGCTCTTAAGAATGCATATGCCCTTGGCGTTGCACTGACTATCGGTCTGGTAAACAGAAACTTGGGTGCAGATGCAGGCCTGCACTATAACTCTCAGGCAGCTGCCTTCTATCAGGCAGTTAAGGAGATGCACCGTCTGCTTGCTATTCAGGGCGCAGACTTCGATTGCGAGAATATCGGTATCGGAGACCTCTATGTAACTGTTTATGGTGGCCGTACCCGTAAGATTGGTATCCTTCTTGGTGAGGGTAAGACATATGACGAGGCAATGGAGATTCTTGCTGGTGTTACCCTTGAGTCGCTTGTTGTAGCTCGTCGCGTGGCTAAGGCTATCTATCGCAAGGCTGAGCTTGGTCAGGTAGACCTTAAGGACTTCCCAATGCTCGTTCACGTGGAGAATATCCT
Source organism: Alistipes sp. (assembly GCA_045654345.1). Taxonomy (GTDB): domain Bacteria; phylum Bacteroidota; class Bacteroidia; order Bacteroidales; family Rikenellaceae; genus Alistipes. The sequence continues at coordinate 248,501 of JAZOND010000001.1, forward strand.
TGAGAAGGGCGCAGATGCTGAGCATCCTTGGGAGGCATATACCTTTGATAACACAAAGTAAAAGGGAATTTATACAACATTTCGCACCCTGCTTTCAAACCGAAAGCAGGGTGATTTTTTGCTTTTTGTAAAATCCGTTAGGGGTGAGAGGGTGCAAAAGTGTCTATATAATAAATAACATAGGTGGCTAATTGTATAACAGCCTATTTGCAACAGAGAGTATTAGTAGTAACTAAACCTAAAATACATTTTTTATGAAAACAATTCAGAAGAGTGGGGCTTATAATACCCCGATTTTGCGTGAGGTGAACTGCCGCGTAGAGGCAGGTTTTGCAGCTTCAACACCTTCAGGTTTTGATGATCTTGATTTTGAGGGTCGCGACGAGGAGTAATTAACCATTAAAACAACAGGAAAGATGAGAAAGATTTTTATGCTTATGGCAGCTGTTGCTTTGGTGGCAGGTTGCTCAAAGGACTTGACAAACGATGTTAATGTAGGTCCTAACGGAAATGAGGAGGTCAACGGTGTTAATGGTGGTATCACCCTTGTAGCATCTGTTGAGGATGTTACCCGTGTAACTGTAGATGGCGATGTAGCTGGTAAGGCAAGCCAGTTCAACTGGGAGGTAGGTGATGAGCTTACCCTGGTTTATGAGGGTCAGACCTACACTTATGTAACTACTCAGGCAGGTCGTGTATCTGAGTTCGTTGCTAAGGACGAGGCTAATGCATTCGCTCCAACCGATCTTACTAAGTCTATTGCTGTATTCTACAATGTTAAGAGTGTAGATGCTGCTGCTAAGACTGCTGTTTATGATGTAGCTGCTGAGCAGGTTGCTGGTGAGCTTTCAAACAAGATGCCTCTCTACGCTTATAGCGCAAATGTTGTTGTTGAGAATGGTAAGCTGGTAGCTGTAATGAAGCCGCTTGCTTCTGTTGTTGAGCTCGAGCTTAACGCTTCACAGAGCTGGAATGTAGACGGCGTATCGCTCGCTGTTTCTGCTCTTCAGAAGGGTACATACGCAACTGCTGCTGGTGCTGTTGTTGATGCAGCTACTGGCGCTATTGACCTTGCTGCTGCAACTACTGGTAACGAGGTTAAGGTTGCTCTCGGTTCTACCGTAGATTTGTCTAAGGGTGCTAATGTTCAGATGGTAGTTATGGGTCTTACAAGCGTTGTTACTACCCCTGCAACAGAGACTACCCCTGAGGTTACTGACCTGTATGCTCCTATCTACCACGGTAAGGCTGTTCTTAAGACCTACAAGGCAGGTGCTGAGAATGCTCGCCGCACTATCTGGGCTGCTTATGCTCCAGGTGCAGAGGTTGTAAACGAGCACAAGCACATCTACCAGCCAATCACTGATGTTCTTGAGTGTAAGATTGCTAACGGTATCTCTACTGCTGCTGAGTTCAAGGCATTTGCTGACGCTGTTAACAACACTAAGGAGCGTTATCCTGCAGGTGCTGAGTTCTCAAATGAGGACGGTGTTGTAGTTCTGAAGAATAACATCAGCCTTGCTGAGTATGCAAACTGGATGGCTATCGGTTGCAACAACGACGACGCTCAGGCTATCAAGCCTCAGTTCTCTGGTATCTTCGATGGTGGTAACAACACTATCTCTGGTCTTAATATTACCCACAATGTTGATTATAAGATTACTCTTCCTAACGCTGATGGTCAGATGGTTGAGTCTATCCAGAACAACGCTGGTCTGTTTGCACTCGTAGCAAATGGTGGTGTTATTAAGAACCTCACTGTTGAGGGTACTATCGTTGAGGGTATGAATAACGCATCTTGGGCATATGCTGGTGGTATCTCTGCACAGATTAGCGGTGGTCAGATTATCAACTGTACAAGCCGTGTAAATATCTCTGCAAACGAGGCTTCTGATGGTAAGTGCCGTGTAGGTGGTATTGTTGGTCGCGTTTATGCTTCAACTGCTGATATTCTTGTTGACGACTGTAAGAACTATGGTACAATCAACATTGACCTCTCTGAGGCTTCTGCTGGTTTGCAGAGTGTTGTAGGTGGTATCGTTGGTTTTGTAGGTGACGGTTCTGCTTATCAGCCAGTTATCTCTAACTGCGAGAACAATGGTGCTGTTAAGGCATTCAACGGTGGTAAGGATACTTACGCTGGTGGTGTTCTGGGTTATGTAACTCGTAAGAGCGAGGTTGAGAGCACATTCACATCTCTTGTTAATAAGGCTGCTGTTTGCGCAGGTTCAACAAAGGCAGATTGTTCTGCTATCCACATCGGTGGTATCGTAGGTCGACTCAACTTCCATACCCTTAAGAGCTGTGTAAACGAGGGCGCTGTATCTCTTGACGAGCGTACTACTTCTGCTCTTACTCCAAACGTAGGTGGTGTTATCGGTAACACAAATGCTGGTGCTGACAAGGCTGCTCACGCTGAGAACTGTACAAACAAGGGTACTGTAACCGTTAAGGGCGTAGACACTATTAAGAGTGGTCTTTGCGCTGGTGGTTTCATTGGTTATGCACAGTTCTGTGTAACTCTCAAGAATTGTAAGAACGAGGGTGCTGTTTACTCTGACGCAGGCGCTTCAAATACTCAGACCTTCTCTGGTGCATTTGCTGGTAAGGTAGGTGTTGCTGGTAGTGGTAAGGCTGATGGTATTATCATCGAGGATTGTGTAAATGATGGTACTTTTACAGTCCTTGGTTCAACCACAAACACTGGTTGGCAGTATGGTGGTGGTATCGCTGGTTGCTGCTACGCTGGTACCGACATTACTGCTGATGGCGTTTATGGTATCCGCATTAAGAATTGCGTGAACAATGGTCTTTTGAAGCTCGTAGGTGGTGGCTCTAAGTTCCGTATCGGTGGTATCTCTGGTCTTAACAACTGCGCTGCTTGGGATGATTGTACAAACAATGGTACTATCGCTGTTGAGTACTCTTCAAATAAGGAGCAGATTCTTGCAGGTATCGCAGGTTTGATTGAGAATCAGTACTCTTATGTTAAGAACTGCGTGAACAATGGTAATATGTGCTGCCTTGAGAAGACAACTACTGAGCTTTTGGATGATCCTTCTAAGGGTGCTAACACTTACATCCTTCTGGCTGGTATCGTCGGTGGTGGTGGTGGTGCTAAGGCGCTTATCGAGGGTTGTACAAATACTGGTAATATGCTCGCTTCACACGATGACCTTCTCGAGTGGAATGCTGACAAGACTGCATTTGTTGCTAATAAGAACACTTACGCTACAACTCTTCAGTATCGTTCTGCTATCTGTGGTAACCCTGGCGCAGCTCTTCCTGTTAAGAACTGTAAGGTAGGCGGCGGTATCGGCGTTGTTAAGGGTGGTGATGGTGAGGATCGCTACGATGCATCTGTTCTCCACACACTCAACAACACTGAGGGCGACACTTGGTACTGGAAGTACTGGCTCACTGGTTACACAACTCCTGCTGTTTACTCAGGTATGGAGTTCTACGCTGCACAGTAAGAGCTATACAACTTATATAAATGGGGGCTGCAATGCGGCCTCCATTTTTTTGTGTCCTCTAAAATTTTGAATTTTGGATAGCTTTTGTTAACTTTGTAGGTTAACAGATGTCAAAATGGATATAAGCAGACTCAATATAGAACTTTCTGATGTTCAGAAACGCGCCCTTTTTAAGTTGGCGGTGGATCTTGTCAAGGCTGACAAGCAGATTCATCGTGACGAGGTGTCGCTGCTTGATAAACTGCAGAGTGCTTGCTGTATAGATGCTGCCGATATCGAGTTTATACACTACATATCGTTGCAGCAGGCTCTTCTGTCTTTGCAGGGGCTGTCTGAGGTTGAGAAGCACGAGGTTATAGAGGTTCTTGAGTCGGTAATAGGTGTTGATAACGATATTGACAAGCGCGAGAGCCTGCTACTGTCGGCCATTAAGCTATGTCTTGATAGTCAGTCGAGTGGCTGGAGTATGGTTATCTCTACCTCTGACATTGAGGCGGAGTGTCTCTCGGAGCAGATTGTATACCTTGAGCGTAAGAGCTGCCAGAGTGTAGATAGCGTGCTTAATGATAAGTACGACTATCTGCTGCTAACCAAGGCTCTTGATGATGTGGGTCTGCATCTGTTCTATCTGCCAAAGGTTATTGGCGATTTGGAGCGTCAGTGGAGCTTGATAGATAATCAGGGTGCTCAGCTGCAGTTTCTGCGTCGCTCGATGGAGTTTATCGTGCCTGTGGGTGATGGTAAGCGTTTAGAGGATTTGAATAATACATTGAGGGATGTAGATACCAAGCGATTCTATAAGGTCATCTGCTCGCGTTATAATATCAGGCCTGATGCCATCCCGTATTATGGTTTTCTGATGGTCAAGGTTGCCGATAACTATCTGTTAGAGGATGATGGCAAGTTGGTCAAGACGGTAGATTTTCTCTGTATAGATATCTCGGAGTCTGTAAAGCAGCGTATACTCCACTTTGTGGGACTGCTCGAGCAGACGGTCAATCTTATCAGCTATGAGGGTTATTATCGCATTTTATACGATTATTTGAGCTCTGAGGCCAAGATTATGAGTTCGGTGGTGATAGACCGCAGGGGCGACTTCCGTCTCGCAGATCTTGATAATATAGCCCTTAAATTCGAGTCGGCTCCGCAGGCTAAGAGCTTCTATCTGTTGTTGCTCCGATATGGCAAGGCGGGTATTAAGCAGGAGTGCTTTGAGAAGGCGTTGGGTTATCTTGATAATATCGAGTTAAGTGCGATGTTGCAGGGTCAGGATTTTGATATCGAGAGCTTTAAACATAATCTGCTGAGGCTTGGTAGCGATTGGGCAAAGGTTATATATAACCTGATTGTAATCTACGAACACTTCTCGACTAAGGATAGTGGCAAACGCTCGTTCCTTAGTTATATATCAAAGATTATTCGCCATCGCAGTTCGATGAAAAACTATATAAATAGCGGATTTACAGCTGTTTACCATCTTGCTTCTCAGGAGCGATATTGCGTGCGATTTGATAAGCAGAGCAAGGGTTACTGCCTCGATATCTCGCCGTCAATGTTGCAGATAGAGGGTGCTGATGGTGCCATTATGCCATTTGCCGAGCACGCTCTGTGGAGTAAGCTTGTCAAATAGTTTTTGTAAATATAGGAAATGGTGCGCCCAAAATCCATACGTTTGGATTTTGAACCTTTTTACACTTTGTAGGTACTATCTTTGTGAAAAATAATGGCAAGTTATGAAAAAGCAATCTATATTATCACAAGCTCTGCAGTACGATTCGGCTGCTGTTACAGAGGGTAAGGGCAAAAATATTATCAGTCCACCAGAGAAGGAGTCTCTGTTGAGTCAATATCTTGGAAAGTTTAAGGATCCGATTATCATAGTCTTACTCGTGGTATTCGGATTGTCGGTACTCATCTCTATTTATGAGATTTTGTGGATGGGTAAGGGTGCTGCAATGTTGTTAGAGCCTGTCGGAGTGCTTATGGCGTTGCTGCTGGCTACGGGCATTGCTTTTATTTTTGAGGTTAAGGCAAATAAGGAGTTTGATATCCTCAATAAGGTCAAGGATGACCGCCCTGTGGTTGTCTACCGATTGGTTCCTAATGGTAAGTCGGACGGCTCGGCAGATGGAGATACCCAATTTATACCGCGTCTGTTTAGGATTCGTAAGCAGGATGTGGTTGAAGGGGATATTGTCCGCCTTGAGAGTGGTGATGAGGTGCCTGCCGATGGAACAATTTTAGACTCAAACTCGCTGCGCGTAGATGAGTCTAAGTTTACGGGCGAGCTCTATGCACATAAGAGTTGGGATGTAGATGCTGGTGATGCCCACGCGACCTATCCGAATAACTTTTTGCTTCGTGGAGCCATTGTGATAGATGGTAACTGCCTCTATCAGGTGACAGCTGTGGGTGATAATACCGAGGAGGGTAAGGGTGTGGCTCTGACTCGTGAGGGTAGTGATGTTGAGACTCCGCTCAATAAGCAGTTGGATCAGCTGGGAGGTGTGATTTCAAAGGCAAGCTTTATCATTGCGCTACTTATTATTGTAGGTCGTACGATATACTTCTTCTCGACAAATTTTGGCGATGCGGGTCAGTTCGATTGGCTCCATTTTGCCGAGTTTATGCTCTCGTCGATAATGATTGCCGTGACGCTTATTGTTGTTGCAGTGCCTGAGGGTCTGCCTATGAGCGTGACTGTCAGTCTGGCGTTGAGTATGCGTAAGATGCTTAAGGTCAATAACCTTGTGCGTAAGCTCCACGCTTGCGAGACTATGGGCGCGGTGCGAGTTATCTGTACAGATAAGACGGGTACGCTGACAAAGAATCAGATGGCAGTTATGGCAACCGACTTCTATGGTGAAGATGGTCAGCAGCTTGTACACCTCAATATGGCGGTTAACTCTACGGCTGAACTATCTATGGGCAAGGGCGGTGATGCGCTGGCAATCGGTAACCCGACAGAGGTTGCTCTGCTTAAGTGGCTTAAGGAGCAGGGGGTGGATTATACAGCACAGCGTCAGTCGGTAACAATGGTCAGTCAGCTGCCATTCTCTACTGAGAATAAGTATATGGAGAGTGTTGTATCCTTTGCCGATGGCCGTACGCTTCGCCTGATTAAGGGTGCTCCTGAGATTGTGCTCGGTATGTGCGATGTAGATAGCGCGTTGGCTTTGCAGGTGAATACTCGTCTTGCGGAGTATCAGAATAAGGCTATGCGCACGCTGGGATTTGCTTGCCAGGAGGTTGTTGAGGGGCAGAATACGGCAGTTCGTTTTGTTGGTGTTGTGGGTATTGCCGATCCTGTTCGTGAGGATGTTGTCGAGGCTATAGATACCTGCCGAAATAGGGCTGGTGTGCGTGTGATTATCGTTACGGGAGATACTCCTGGAACGGCAAATGAGATTGGTCGCCAGATAGGTCTTATTGCAGCTGATGAGGCACCGCAGACAGTTACGGGCCCTGATTTTGCGGCTATGAGCCACGACGAGGCACTCGAGCTTGTTAAGAGTCCTGATTTTAAGATTATCTCTCGCGCCCGACCTGAGGATAAGGCGCGCCTCGTTACGCTGCTGCAGGAGGCAGGAGAGGTTGTGGCTGTTACGGGTGACGGTACAAATGATGCACCGGCGCTCAGTAAGGCTCAGGTGGGCCTTAGTATGGGTGATGGAACTTCAAGAGCCAAGGAGGCCAGCGATATTACGATTATTGACAACTCGTTCTCGAGCATCAATAAGGCTATCTTGTGGGGTCGTTCGCTATATATCAATATTAGACGATTTATCATCTTCCAGATGACAATCAACCTCTGTGCCTGCCTTATTGTGCTTTTGGGAGCCTTTTTGGGTCTTGAGACGCCGCTGACGGTGACACAAATGCTTTGGGTGAACCTTATTATGGATACCTTTGCAGCTATGGCACTCTCGTCACTGCCTGCAGATAAGCGTGTGCTAAATGACTCTCCGCGTGATCCTAACAGCCATATTATTGATAGGCGTATGGCTTGGACAATCGTGGTTACTGGTCTGGTATTCTTCCTCTCTCTAACTGGTATCTGGCAGCTGATGCACCACACCGATGTGGATAGTATGCTGCAGCTTATACATCCGGCAAATATCAAGGATGCAATCTCGGGTATGCTCAGTCCGTATAATCCTGATGTGGTCTTTGATGGTAAGGATATGGGTATGTTCTTCAGTATCTTTGTGTTGTTGCAGTTCTGGAATATCTTTAATGCCAAGTATTATCGTACAGATAGATGCTTCTTTGTAGATGTCTATGATTTGATTTTCAATAGGGAGAGATTTAAGGAGCATAATAGTGCAGGTTTTTGGATTATTGCAGCGGTAATTGTGATTGGTCAGGTGCTGATTGTTAACTATGCGGGTGAGTTTTTTAGCGTAGAGTCGCTCTCGCTGCAAGACTGGTTGCTAATTATCGGTATCACCTCGCCTGTGCTCTTTGTGCCTGATATTGTGCGACTTATCCATAGATGCATAAGTAACAGAACTACAAAATAGACCAAATTATGAAGAACGGTATTACAGAGAAGGGACTTGATCTTATTGCAGGTCATCTTGAGAGTCGTGCGGGTCAATTCCCGCAAGTCGAGGTCGAGACCTACTTCTACAGCCTGCCTGTCAACTATAGTATGTACGATGTGCAGACCCTTGCCGAGCGCATAGCCGGCCGTATGGGACTTGTGGGATATACCCCTGTAATACAGCTCGAACACCTGCCATACGATGTCGGAGGACAGATAAATCTCAACGACTCGAAGATTGTCTATATCAAGATTGATAAGACCCGCTTTGAACAGCATAACTATAAGCCTATAGAACTTGTGGCTGTGGTTGCTCACGAGATGGCGCATAAACTGCTTTGGACTCGCGGCTTTAAGGATACTTCGAAGAAAATTGAGTATATGACCGATGCTTGTGCCATATATGCAGGCTTTGGATTCTTCCTCTCTGAGGCGGCGGAACTTGTTGTGGGAGAGCATAATAACGGAATGCTGTCATATAAGTCTGTACGCAAGGTCGGATACCTCGAGCGTTGGCAGATTGCTTACTTGCGCAACCGTTTTTTTGCTGCCAATGTGATTGTAGATCAGGAAGAGGAGGTGCCGCAAAATGGTTCTAAATTTGGAGCTGTTGAGATAACTCTGATAATCGTTATAATAGCAATTATGCTCTTAGCTGCTATTTTTGCCAGATAAGAGAGCGGATAATGGCCGTAAATATCTAAAAAGCACCCGAATTGCGGTGCTTTTTGTGTTAAAATGTGGTTATATGGACTAAATTACTGCGTTGAAGATTGTGAATTGAAAAAATTTTATTATCTTTGCGTGCTTTTGTGTATAGTGACGAAACAAAAAAGGAACTAAACAAAATAAACAAATAATTACTTAATAATTTTAACTCAAATGCAAAGTAAAGGTTTTATCAAATTGGTTGCCATTCTGCTTGCAGTTGCGTGTGTATACCAGCTCACTTTCTCGCTCAAGACTCGTAGCGTAGAGAAGGATGCTGTTGAGTATGCTGCAGCTTTCCCAGCAGAGGAGCAGGATTCAAGGGAGCAGTACTACCTTGACTCTATCCAGAACAAGGTTGTTTACGACATTGCTCTGACACAGTTCACTTACAAGCAGTGTAAGGAGAAGGAGATTAACTTGGGTCTTGACCTGAAGGGCGGTATGAATGTTATGCTCGAGATTCAGGTTGAGGATGTAGTAAAGTCACTTGCAGGCCAGAGCAAGGACGATCCTGCATTCGTAGCAGCTATCGAGGCTGCAGCTGAGGCTCTTAAGCAGGGTACAGGTGATTATATCGGTACATTTGCTGAGGCTTATGCTCAGTCAAGCAACGGTGGCAAGCTCGTAGACATCTTCCTCAGCCCAGATCGTAAGGATATCACTCCAGGTATGACAGACGAGGAGGTTGTTAAGATTCTTCGCCAGGAGACTGAGGATGCTATCTCTGCATCATTCAACATCATCCGCAGCCGTATCGACCACTTTGGCGTAATGCAGCCAAATATCCAGCGTCTTCCAAACTCAAACCGTATCCTTGTTGAGCTCCCAGGTGTTAAGGAGCCTGAGCGTGTGCGTAAGCTTCTCCAGGGTACCGCTTCACTCGAGTTCTGGACAACTTACAACGGTGCCGAGCTTGTACAGAGCCTGCTTCGTGCAGACGCAGCTGTTAAGGCTCTTCTGGCAACTGGTGATGTAGCTACTGAGACTGTTGAGGCTGCTGAGACAGCAGAGGGTGAGCAGACAGGTCTTGACCGTGCTCAGAACCCACTCTTGGCTCTTCTTAGCCCTGAGTACGCAGGTGGCGCAGTTATCGGTGCAGCTGTTGCAGCAGATGTTGCTACAATCAACAGCTACCTTGCTCTTCCAGAGGTTCGTGACTGCTTCCCATCAGATATCGCTTTCAAGTGGGGTATCAAGGGTGAGCCTATGTTTGACAACCGTCTCTGCCTCTACGCTATCAAGGTTGAGCGTGCTGATGGTAAGGCTCCACTCGATGGTAGCGTAATCTCTGACGCTCGCGCAACTTATGCACAGACAGGTGCTGATGCAGAGGTTTCTATGTCAATGAACTCTAACGGTATTACTGAGTGGGCTCAGCTTACTGCAGACAATATCAACAAGTGTATTGCTATCGTACTCGATGGTTATGTATACTCAGCTCCTGTTGTTCGCAACAAGATTGAGGGTGGTAACTCATCTATTACCGGTAACTTTACTATCCAGGAGGCTCAGGACCTTGCAAATGTACTTAAGTCTGGTAAGGTTCCAGCACCTGCACGCATCATCCAGGATACTGTAGTAGGTCCATCACTCGGTCAGGAGTCTATCAACTCAGGTTTGATGTCATTCATCATCGCGTTTATCCTCGTTCTCCTCTATATGGGTCTGTTCTACAAGACTTCAGGTTGGATGGCTTCAATTGCGCTGGTAACCAATGTATTCCTGCTTATGGGTGTACTTATCTCATTCGGTGCAGTTCTCACCCTGCCAGGTATCGCGGGTATCGTGCTTACTATGGGTATGGCGGTTGACTCGAATGTGATTATCTTCGAGCGTATCAAGGAGGAGCTTCGTGCTGGTAAGGGCGTTTCTGCTGCTATCAAGGACGGTTTCTCTAACGCTTACTCAGCAATTATCGACGGTAACCTTACCACTATTATCACAGGTATCGTTCTCTATATCTTCGGTAATGGTCCGGTTCAGGGCTTCGCAACTACTCTGATTATCGGTATTATCACCTCACTCTTCTGCTCAATCTTCATCACTCGTCTTCTTATCGAGTGGATTGTTAACTGGAAGGGTAGCATCGCATTCTCTCGCAAGTGGTCTGAGGGTTGGCTCTCTAACTTCAAGTTTGACTTTATTGGCAAGCGTAAGATGTCTTACATCATCTCTGGTGTAATCATTCTTGTTGGTGTAGCTTCACTCTTTATCCAGGGTCTGAACTTTGGTGTTGAGTTTACAGGTGGTCGTACATTTGTAGTTCGCTTCGATAAGGAGGTTTCTGCTGAGCAGGTACGCGAGCAGCTCTCTGCTGCATTTGCTGACGCTGAGGATGCTGCTAACGCATCATTCGAGGTTAAGCAGTATGGTGAGAAGAACCAGATGCGTATCGTTACTCAGTACAAGCACGACGATACTTCAGAGGCTACTACTGAGGAGGTTGAGGGTCTGATTTACAACGCTCTCAAGCCGCTCTATAGCTACGATATCACTCTCGATGGTTTCAAGAACACTCAGGAGGATGTAAACGGTATCGTTTCTGCAGATAAGATCGGTCCTGCTATTGCTAAGGATATGGCAACAGGCGCATCTTGGGCTATCCTCTTCTCACTGCTTGCTATCGGACTGTATATTACTATCCGATTCAAGAAGTGGCAGTGGGCAACCGGTGCAACTCTTGCGCTGATTCACGATGCATTTATCGTAATTGCTATGTTCTCAGTTTGCTACGCATTTATGCCATTCAACCTCGAGATTGACCAGGCATTTATCGCAGCTATCCTGACAATTATCGGTTACTCTATCAACGATACAGTGGTTATCTTCGACCGTATTCGTGAGTACAATGTTCTTTATCCAAAGCGTAACATTCGCGAGAATATCAACAACGCGCTTTGCTCAACACTCGTTCGTACTCTCAATACATCAGGTACTACATTGGTAACCCTGCTTGCAATCTTCGTATTCGGTGGTGCTACTATCCGCGGTTTCGTATTCGCATTGCTCGTAGGTGTAATCGTAGGTACATACTCTTCACTCTTTATCGCAACTCCATTGGCATACGATATGTTGCCAGCAAGCGAGAAGAAGTAGTAGGTAACACTTATAATAAAACAGCGGCAAGGATTCTTGTCGCTGTTTTTGTTTGTAGAAAATAATTGTTAAATTTGTAGGCTAACAAATATAAATAAGTTATTATGAAGAGAAATTACCTACAACTTGCGGTTGTAATATTGGCTGCAATAGCATCTACAGCGTGCGGCTATAAGGGTGTTCAGACCTTTGCCGAGGCCGCTGATCCAACACCTCTTACCGAGCAACAGGTGGCTCAGTGGGATGCGGTTACAGATAATCTATGTGGTATGTGGGCAAGCCCCAATATCGCCTATTCTCGTAGCTGCGTGCCACAAGATCTTGCTACTGAGTGCTCCGTGGCGGGCTGGCGTGGCGAGAAGGTGTCGGTGCAGTTGCTGCTTTGGTCAGCCGTGGGTGCTGAGGGTGTGGAGTGTAGTATCTCTGACTTTGTCTGTCCTGCTACGGCACAAGATGATAAGTATACTCTGTCATCAGATATAGCTACCGCTCGTTTTGTTCGCTATACTCTCTCTGACAAGGCCGATAGGTCGTGCCTCTGTGGTCGTCCTAATGGTCATCCTGCAATTCTGCAGGCCGATATGCTTGATAATTTGGAGCGTTTTGATATTGCCCCAAAGAGCGTGCGTCCCGTATGGATTACTATTGATATTCCACACTATGCCATTGAGGGAACTTATAGCGCAACGGTTAATGTTGACTACCGCGGCTGGGGCTCTATTTCGCTGCCTCTTGAGTTGAAGGTCGCGGACTATACACTTGCACAGCCTGAGAGATGGAGCTACCACCTCGACTTGTGGCAGCACCCATCGGCAGTGGCTCGTATGGAGGGCGTTGAGCTGTGGAGCGATGCCCATTTTGAGGCTATGCGCCCGCTGATGAAGATGCTTGCCGATGCGGGTCAGAAGGTTATTACAGCGACGCTGAACCGCGATCCGTGGCGTTATCAGTGCTTTGATGACTATGAGCCGATGATATATTGGACCCTGTACGACGATAATCGTTGGGAGTATGACTACACTATATTTGATAAGTGGGTCGAGTTTATGATGTCAATGGGTATTGATAAGCAGATAAATTGCTACTCTATGCTGCCGTGGGGTGAGTGTATTCTCGATTATAAGGATATGCGCACAGGTCAAGTGCATCGCAACCGTAGCGTGGCAGCTAAGGCTGGTACGGCTGAGTTTGAGCGTATGTGGGCACCTTTCTTGACAGACTTTGCAGCACACTTGAAGCAGAAGGGATGGCTGGAGATTACCAATATAGCTATTGATGAGCGTGCCCCAGAGGATATGGATCAGGCAGCTGCGCTGATTGCTAAGTATGCCCCAGGCTTGGGATTTGCTATTGCCGATAACCATAATTCGTATAAGCGATACTCAAATATGCGCGATGTCTGTGTGGGTCAGCGTCAGGCGGCAATGAGCTTTGAGGAGATTGCAGCGCGTAGAGCAAGGGGCGATGTGTCGACATACTATGTGTGCTGCAGCACACTCTTCCCAAATGTGTTTACAAACTCGCAACCGTATGAGGCCGAGCTACTTGGCTTGTATGCTATTGCCTATGACTACGATGGAATGCTCCGCTGGGCATATAACTCGTGGAATGCCAATCCGCAGTACGACTCACGCTTCCGCTATTGGGCTGGTGGCGATACATTTATCGTCTATCCTGGTGCTCGCTCGTCGTTGCGCTTTGAGCGACTTATTGATGGTATTGAGCTATATGAGAAGGTGCGCCACTTGAGAAAGATTTATGACGCTGACGACCCTATTTTGAAGAATCTGGAGGCTCTGCTGGCACAGGTTAGAGCTGCCAATATCAACGATAGCAGCTACGATTGGCAGGGTGTGCTTGATGCTGTAAATAAGTGCGTAAATAACATTTAGTCGCCTTTGCGATACAAAAAATAAATCTCTATTAGTTCTGCTAATAGAGATTTATTTTGTTTTGGGATATGCGGAATTACTCACTAATGCGTAGCCTTGTACCACGCAGTCTGCTTCCAATCCTCGATATATGCAGACAGGCTATTTAGCTCGATAGGGGCAGAGGTTGTAAGACCTGAGTAGTAGTCTATAGGGTTTGCCTTGCCGTTGTATGCCGAGTAGAAGGTCTCGGTGTGGAACTGACCAGAGATTGTACGGGCAAGTTGCGCCTTGAAGCTATCTACGGCACTCTGGTCGCTGCACGCCTTGATAATATAGTCCTCAATGTCGAAGAATATATGGGTCGGGTTGCGTGATGAGCTTACGCCATCGTATGACTGAACGCTATTTGGATCGATCTCCTTAAGCGAGCCGTTTGCTACCTTAGTGGCTGCTGCAAGTGCCTCAAGTTCACCACAGTTGATAACCACCGAGCAGGCTGAGCGGTAGGCTCCCTGACTATTCTTGTTGTAATACTCAACAAAAGCCTCGGCCGCGCTGTCAAGACGCTCTTTGACGCTCTTGTCGCTAATCATACAAGGTACGGTCTGGTTATAAGGCATACCGCTTGCCATAACCTCACACGGTGAGGCGAGGATGTAGTCTGTAACATCTTTGAGATCATATGCGGTCTCGACATTGCCCATATAGCATACATCAAATATTATGTAGCTCAGATGGCAGCCCGTAGAGGCTATAGCCCCTGCAAGCTCTGTGGTGTTGAGCTGTGTTGTCGCTGCATCGCCTATGTGGCGGACTGCTGCAGCTCCTGGTACAGGCGTCCATATAAGACTCTCATGCTCAGTATCAAACAGCGACAGAGTGGACCTTGTTGTACTCTTTGGTATCCATCCCTTGCCGTGCGAGCCGATAAACAGACCATACTCAACAGCCGGTGCCGCTGCGGTCATATCGCACAGAATAGTGCTTAGCATCTGCTCGTTGTACTGCATTGGCAGGTTGTACTTGGCAAGAGGCTCGTGGATAATCTTCTCTAACCCCTTGTCGTAGTATATCTCAAATGCGCTGCCTGTATAGCTATCGCTTTGCATAAATACTATCACACGGCTATCATTGGTAAGGCCGCTGCTGACAATGCTCTCGACCATACTTATGTTGGTGTTATAGTAGCTCTTAAGGCTTGTGCCCAGCAAATAGAAGAGCAGAGTATGGTCAGCCTTCTGCTTGCGTTGCCAAACATCTATAGTGGCCTTGCACGACGGGTTGTCGGTAAGGGTAAGGGTAATCTGGGCAATCTTGCGCTCGGCAGAGGTGCTATTAGCCTCTGATGCGGTGAGGGTTATGGTATTATCGTTATTCTTTACCGCCTTGAGGGCTGAGGATGACGAGGTGACGCTAAAGTCAAACGGAGTGTCAATCTCTACTACAGATACTGCTCCCGCTGTGCCGTTGATGTTTAATCGGCTGCGGTTCAGAGCAATAGCGGCACGCTGGAATACCTCTATAGAGCCTTGCAACGCCACTCCATCGACCTTGAATGAGAGCGAGCCTGCGCTCTTATCCTTGGCGGTAAGGTTGTCAGTAGTGGCGGAGATAGTTACGCTATACTTGTTCGAGCCTGTGTTCTTAGGCTTTGAACAGGTGATATTGCCCGAACTGATAATCTCAAAATCGCTGCTTTTACACTCAAAGTCGATGGTGTAGGAGCTATTCTGCTTTGGGGCAATGGTAATGCCTGATAGATACTTCTCGTTAATATTTATCAGCGGACGCTGGTATGCCTCAATGCCTGTAAATCGGGTGCGGGATAGGCGGATGATAACATCACCTAAACGGCGAGCTGCAAGGGTCTTGTTCGCCTCTGTAGCTGTTGCGGTAATAGTTACGTGTTCTGTAGCCTCACCGCTTGATGGAGAGTACTCGACTCCAGGGGTTGAGAGTATATCCCACGCCAATTTAGATCCGATGCTAAAGTGAGTCTGTGAGCCCGCAGTACCGTCCAGGTAGAGTTTGTTCTCAGAGATGCCGCTAATGATGCTTAGGTGGTCTCTGGGTACAGGCTCGACGGGTGTACAAGAGCTTAAAAGTAGTGCGAGTAGTATCGAAAGGGGAAAAAGTCTCTTCATATTTATTTGTATTCTCGTGGCTTAAGGTTGTTAAACTGCCAAGTTCTATCTCGTTTGAATGTGTAGTCGTCAGGCTTGTTCCAATATACGCGGCTGTAGTCAAAGTAGTAGCCCTTGACCTTGTTTTTAGGTGCGTCAAAAGGTATAAACTCCACCTCACGGCTGATAATCTTGCCCTTACGCTGACCCCAGCCTTTGGCGGCAATAAAGTCTACGCCGTGCGAGAAGAAGATTATGTGCATAGGCTGCTTCTCCTTCTCACCACTGCCTGAGGCAGCAATGGTGCGCAGGATTGCCGATAGATGGTCTGCGTATGCCTTCTCGCGTACGCTGTCGCCCGCAGTACCATAGGCATATGCCATAATATTGAGCAACTTTGGCGAGAATGGATCGGCCTCCATAGCCTCAGAGCAGGCAGCTATAAGCTGGTCAATATCTGTGACCGATGGGGTGTCGATGGCAATGCGTGCCATAATATTCTGCACCTTGGTCATTCCCTGATTGTCGTTCAACGGGCGGTATGACGCCTGAAAGGCATAGCCGTAGTAGAGGTAGTGGTACTCTTGGTCGTTGAGCGTCTGGCCAGCCTGATAGCGCATCATCAGGTTGGGGTAATAGTATGGTGAGTCGCTGTCGTTTATGGCGGCGAAAATCTTGTCGTTGTCGGGAGTCTCGGCTATGGCTGCTGCAGAGAGCAGGGCGCAGACGAGAATTGTAAAGAATCGTTTAAACCTCATATCGTATAATCTCTGTTCGCTGTCGTATATCAAGCTCTACACTTGCCTCAGCAAGTGGCAGGCGTACGGTTGGGGTGCACAGATCCTTTGTTGCAAGTGCATTTTTTATGCCGACAGGGTTGCCCTCGATAAATAGCAGGTCGATGATTGCCTCAAGGCGAGATAGCTCGTACTGAGCCTTGTCAAGGTTGCCCTCAAGGGCCAGGTGCGTGAGTTCAACCACCTGAGCAGGGTAGAGGTGGGCAAGAACTGATAGCACGCCCTTGCCACCGCGACGAATAGCCTCGACCGTAAGAGCGTCATCACCGCTGATAAGTATAAAGTCATTGCGTACGGCAGCTACGGCTTTGCATACAGCCTCCATCTGCTCAGCATTGCCCGAGGCCTCCTTTATTCCGAATACATTAGGACAAGCCGCAGCAATGCGTGCTACGGTCTGCGGAGTCATATTTACACCTGTGCGACCAGGAATGTTGTATAGCAAAATCGGAAGTGGAGATGCCTCAGATATAGCCTTGAAGTGGCGGAAGAGTCCCTCCTGATTTGGCTTGTTGTAGTATGGATTGACGCTCAGAATAGCATCGTAGCCGGTAAAGTCCCAACTCTTGAGCGTAGATACAACATCGGCTGTGCAGTTGCCACCAATGCCCACCATAAGGGGTACTCTGCCGGCAACGCGCTCGCGTATAAAGCGCGATACAGCAATGCGCTCGGCAGCGGTTAGGGTTGGGGTCTCGGAGGTGGTGCCGAGGGCAAGTAGATAGTCTACGCCACCTGCAAGTACGCGCTCGATAATTGCGGCAAGGGCTGCAAAGTCGACACTGCCCCTGTTGTCAAATGGAGTGATAAGTGCCACTCCTACACCTGTGAATTTATCTGTAATATGTGTCATATATCTTAAAAAAGTGTGCCTTGTATTGGTTCTGTAGTTGTAGGCTTAACCTCTGGAGTTGGCTCTGCCTTAGGGGTGTTGTCACCGCCGATAAACTCTATAAACTGCTGCTCCGAGAGTATTGTAACGCCCAACTTCTCTGCCTTCTGTAGCTTTGCAGGGCCCATATTCTCGCCAGCTACGATAAAGTGTGTTGTGCTACTTACGCCCGACTGATTTTTGCCGCCGTGCAGCTCGATAAGTGCCTTAAGCTCGTCACGCGAGTGTATGGTAAACTTACCCGATACAACCACATTCTTACCCTCGAGAATATTCGACTTTAGCTCTGTGGCCTCGGCCTCAAATTGAAGTCCTGCAGCACGCAGACGCTCGATAATCGAGATGTTTACAGGGTCTGCAAAGTAGGCAATAATAGAGTCGGCAATCTTGTCGCCCACCTCGTCAGACTCCATCAGTGCAGCCTTATCTGCCGCCATTACGGCATCTATACTCTTAAAGTGCGAGGCTAAATACTTGGCTGTAGTCTCGCCCACAAAGCGGATGCCCAGGCCAAAGAGTACGCGAGCAAATGGTACCGCCTTAGAGGCCTCAATGCTGTTGATAATATTGTCTGCCGACCTCTCGCCAAGGCGTGGGAGCAGAGCAATATCAGAGGCGCGGAGGGTGTATAGGTCCGCAATATTGTGAATAAGCCCATTTTCAAAGAGCAACTCGACAGTCTCGCCACCAAGCCCGTCGATATTCATCGCCTTACGGCTGATGAAGTGTACTATACGACCCACAATCTGCACGCGACAGCCGCTCTGGTTAGGACAATAGTGCTTAGCCTCACCCTCAAAGCGTACAAGCTCTGTTTCGCACTCGGGGCAAACTGTTATATACTCAAATGGCTGACAGTCTGATGTGCGCTCGGAGAGCTCGACACCCGTAATCTTAGGGATAATCTCGCCGCCCTTCTCTACATAGACCATATCGCCTACCCTTATATCTAACGCGCAAATCTGCTCGGCATTGTGCAGCGATGCTCTTTTAACCGTCGTTCCTGCTAAAAGCACGGGGTCGAGGTTGGCCACGGGGGTTATAGCACCCGTACGACCCACCTGAAAGTCGACACTCTCAAGGCGTGTCAGCGCGCTCTCGGCCTTGAACTTATAGGCTACAGCCCAGCGTGGAGACTTGGCAGTAAAGCCTAATGAGCGGCGAATGCCAAAGTCGTTGACCTTGATAACCACACCATCGGTAGGGTATGGCAGGCTCTTGCGAGCACTGTCCCAATAGTTTATATAGTCGATAACCTCAGCTGCACTACGACATAGTTTTATATGCTCCGAGATCTTGAATCCCCAACTGCGAGCATCCTCAAGGGTCTGTATATGGGAGGTCTGTGGCAGGCTCTCTCCTGCAACCTGATAGAGGGTGCAGTCCAGTCCACGACGAGCCACTACTGCCGACTGCTGCTGCTTGAGCGTGCCTGCTGCAGCATTGCGCGGATTGGCAAAGAGGTTTTCTCCGGCAGCCTCGCGCTCGGCATTGAGCCTGTCGAAGGATGCGTATGGCATAAATATCTCGCCGCGAATTTCAAACAGGTCGGGATATCCGCTGCCTGAGAGTGTGAGCGGAATAGAGCGAATGGTCTTGACATTTGCCGTAACATCGTCACCCGTAGTACCATCGCCGCGAGTTGTGGCACGCACAAGACGACCAGCCTCGTATGTCAGGCTGATAGCCGTGCCGTCAAACTTCAGCTCGCAGACAAACTCTACGCTGCCACTATTCTGCTCAATGCGCTCGATAAAGGCGGTAAGCTCCTCGATAGAGTAGGTGTTGGAGAGCGAGAGCATAGGGTAGCGATGCGATACAGATACAAACTCAGAGGTGCGGTCACTACCCACGCGCACAGAGGGCGAGAGGGGGTCGTTAAACTCTGGATGTGCAGCCTCAAGATCGACAAGCTGACGCATAAGAGTATCAAACTCGAAGTCTGAAATCTCAGGCGCATTGTCGACATAGTATTTATGGTTGTGGTAGTTGAGGTTGCTGCGCAGAGCCTCAATCTGCTCCCTAATCTGCTCTTTTGATACCATAGTATTATATTCGTAACGCACGAAATTACATATTTTATTTCAAATTGAGCGCAAAATCAAAAAAAAATCAAAAAAAAAGCGCGAAATTCGTGCAGTTATAAATTTTTGCTTATACTTGCACCCGAAAACAGAGTAATAACAGCTTTGGCATCCCTTGTGAGGTGATTATAAAGCATAAAACAAAATAAAATATGGCACAAATTAATAAAAGGAAATCGGTTATCAGTTTTAACAATCTTCCATTGGAGTTGCAGGAGGCAGTAAAGGCTGCTTATCCTTACGGCTACTCTGATTCGCTAATCCGTGTTGATAAGCCAAATGGTGACTTCTTCTTCGCTGTTCCATTCGAGACTGAGGAGGTGAGCTACCTTGTGAAGATTGATGTTCGCGTAGATGATATTACCGATGACGATGACGATAAGGAGTACTACGACGACGAGATCAAGGGCGCAGACCAGCTCGCAGACGAGGATGATGAGGAGGAGGAGCGTCGTCCCTCTCCAATCGAGTTTGACGACGAGGACTAAAGGGTTAGTATGTAATTTCTTTTGGGGGATAAAGCTTCAAATTACTTGTATCTACTCTTTAAATATACATATGCACAAATTGGGCAGGCTTTTTGCCTGCTCTTATTAAATTAAGCCTATGAGTTACAATCTTTTAAAGGGTAAGCGCGGAATTATCTTTGGCGCACTTAACGAGCACTCTATTGCTTGGAAGGTGGCTGAGCGTGCCGTGCAGGAGGGTGCAGAGATTGTGTTGACCAATACCGAAATCTCGCTGCGTATGGGCGATATTACCCGCCTTGCCGAGCAGTGTAACGCCCCAATTATTACTGCCGATGCCACTAAGGTTGAGGAATTGGAGTCGCTTGTAGACAAGACTATGGAGCACTTCGGTGGTAAGATTGATTTTGTACTCCACTCTGTGGGTATGTCTCCAAATGTGCGTAAGAATATTCCGTATAACGCCTTGAACTACAGCTTCTTAGAGCGTACGCTCGATATCTCGGCACTATCGTTTCATAAGGTGATGCAGGTGCTCTATGCCAAGCAGGCAATGGCCGAGTGGGGCTCGATAGTCGCACTGTCGTATATGGCTGCTCAGCGTACATTTATCGGCTATGGCGATATGGCAGATGCTAAGGCGTTGCTCGAGTCTGTAGCTCGCTCATTTGGTGCTGTCTTTGGCCGCGATTATAAGGTGAGAGTCAATACCGTATCGCAGTCACCAACCCCGACAACTGCGGGCAAGGGTATTGCAGGTATGGAGGGTATGCTCAACTTTGCAAATGCTATGTCTCCGCTGGGCAATGCAGATGCAGATGATTGCGCTAATTACTGTATAACCCTCTTTAGCGACCTTACACGCAAGGTGACAATGCAGAACCTATACCACGATGGTGGTTTCTCGTCTATGGGTCTGAGTCAGGAGGTGTTTAATACATTTCTTAAGACTAAGGAGGAGTAACTGCTTGGTTTACAATAAATAAAGGATGAGAAAACTCTCATCCTTTATTTTTTATTTCTCTTCCCAATGGAATGGGGCGAACTCCGTATCGCCACTCTTCCAGCTTGGCTTGCGCATAGCGTAGATTATAAACGGAACAATAACCACAATTACGCAGCCAACTACAAGTATGGTTACCCAAGTTGTCGGGCTACCCGTAGATATCTGTGCCGGCGGAATAAAGCTCAGGATGAAGGCCAGCAGCGAGCCGCAGAAGCCTAAGCCCGCGATAATCCACATCACAAAGTTGTTGCCAAGGCGGAATGGACGGTCTGTCTTTGCCATTCGGTAGCGCAGAACTATAGCTGCTGCAAAGAGCATCATATACATTATCAGGTAGAGCGAGGCGGTCATCTGTGAGAGAATCTGGTAGAACGACTGTACCGAAGGCATAACCACAAACAGCAGCGAGAGCAGAGTCACAATAGCACCCTGAATGAGCAGAATATTGCGCTGCACGCCATTCTTATTGCTCTTCTGGAAGAACGGAGGCAGATATCCCGCCTTACCTACTGTAAAGATACCCTTTGATGGACCAGCTACCCAGGTAAGCACACCTGCAAGCACACCAAACATCAGTGCAATGGCTATCAGCGGAGCGGCCCACGACATATGCAGATACTCAAAGTAGCGATCAAAACCGATAAGCAGCGACTGCGTGAGTGATACCTCCTTGGCAGGGATAATAAATCCTAACGAGAAGGTTCCGAGGATAAAGATGGCAACGGTTATCAGCGAGCCGATGATAATGGCCTTAGGGTAGTTGCGCTTAGGGTTGTTTACATCCATCACGTGAATACCCATCATCTCCATACCCGCATAGAAGAGGAAGATACTGCTGGCAAGTACTAAATTGTCAAACTTCTTGAGGTCGGGGAAGAACCCTGCGCTCATATCCATATTATTATGTCCTCCTGAGGCTAAGTATATAATACCCAGAACGATAAGCAGTCCTGCAGGGATAATTGTACCTATAATACCTCCCCACTTACTGATTTTACCTACCCAGCCCAGACCCTTGAGCGATATAAAGGTGGCTGTCCAATAGATAGCCAGCACCACGATAAGGGTAAAGAGCTTGTTTGACGCCAACGCCATATCGCTCTGCTGGTTCATTCCGATAAAGGCGATAGATACGGCACCGAAGGTCAAAACGGTTGGATACCAGATTGTCGACTGAATCCATTGCAGCCATATGGCAAGGAATCCCGCCTTGGGGCCAAAGGCCTCGCCAATCCAGCGGAATACACCACCCTGCTTGTCGCTAAACATAGCCGCTAACTCGGCAGCAACTAACGCTGTAGGGATCAAAAATACAAATGCCGCAAACAGATAGTAAAACGCTGAGCCTAAGCCATATACAGACTCGGCAGCCAATCCTCTGAGGCTCACTACTGCTGTTATGTTCATAATCGCCAGCGTGGCCACAGATAACCTGAAGGTAGAACTTTTATTGTTTTCCATAAGCATAAAATTTGATTGTTCGCCTCATTTTATGCAATTATTGAGCCACTGTCTGAGTTGGAGTATAGATACAACAAAAGGTAGCCAGATGACTACCTTTTTGTGGGCCCAGAGGGGCATGATCCCACGACCTTCGGATTATGAGTCCGCTGCTCTAACCGACTGAGCTATGGGCCCGACACTGTTATGAAATGGTTTGTTTTGCGGGTGCAAAGATATAAAAAATTGTGGGAATAGAGCAAATCTTTTTCAAAAAAACATTAAATTTACAATAATTAACCCTTTGAGAGTATCAAAAAAGCGATATGTCGCTATGGTCCCCGCCTGGCGTGGCATTGTAAATATCTATGGCAAAAAGGTAGCCAATGTAAAATTAGTAGACGAAAAACGGTTAAAATAATTGATAAAATGCATATGCGTTGAGTGTATATTATGGCGACATATATTTAGAATAAAAATCTAACTTTTTTAATAAAAAAACTTAATATTTCATTGGTTGTTTATATAAATATATATATCTTTGCAAAATCTAATGGTGCGGAGTAGAGCATTAGACTATTTTCAATAGAAATTTATTTATAAAACAGAATAATTATGCGTTCAGTAAAATTGTTTTTTGCAGTTATTGCAGCACTCGTCGTTTCATATTCGGCATCAGCTCAGCTTCCATCGGTAAAGCTTGAGAATCGTAAGGGTGAGGTTGTAAATACCTCTTCGCTTGTAGATGGCAAGACCCCGATGATTATCTCATTCTGGGCGGTTACTTGTAAGCCTTGTATTCAGGAGCTTGATGCTATTAATGACGCAATGCCTGATTGGTTAGAGGAGGCTGACTTCCGCGTTGTAGCTATCTCTACCGATGATAGTCGTTTTGCAGCTCAGGCTCGCGCGTGGGTTGAGGGTCACGGCTGGAGCGACTTTACAGTGCTCTTTGATAAGAACAAGGAGTTTATGCGTGCAATGAATGTATCTTACACTCCGCAGGTGTTTGTAGTTGATAAGAAGGGTAAGGTTGTTTACTCTCACACAGGCTACACTGCAGGTTGCGAGCAGGAGTTGATAGATGTAATCAAGTCTCTTAAGTAGTAGGACACTCGGAATCACTTTTCTCAAAAAATGATGAAGAAAATTCTATTTTTATTCGGTTTTGTGTTGTTGGCACTCGCTGCTACTGCTGCGGGTCGCGAGGGACGAGAGGATAGACCGAAGGGACAACTTACGGGTAGTTTCGAGACCTCGTCGATATTTTATGTCGAGGATTTGAAGAGCGGAGCTATCGCTCCCGAGGATAATTTCGGCTCGAACAACTACCTAAAGGCGGATTACTATCAGGGCCGTTTCTCGGCGGGTATTCAGGCAGAGGGTTATATGCCCGTACTGCAGGGTTATCCTACAGAGCTTAAGGGTGTTGCGCTGACCAACTACTATATGCAGTGGGCAGATGACAACTTCTCGATTACAGCGGGTACTTACTATGAGCAGTTCGGTAGCGGATTGCTCTTTCGTAGTTATGAGGACCGTACGCTGGGTATGAACAACGCTCTGACAGGTGCTCGCTTTACATATAACTACAAGGATATTGTTGCCGTGAAGGCAATCTGGGGTCTGCCTCGTATGGGTATGAAGTTTCCCGATACTCAGGTGCGTGGTGGCGATATCTCATTCTCAATCTCTAATCTGGTTGGCTGGAAGTCTACATCGCTCGCTGTTGAGGGCTCGGTGATTAACCGCTACGAAACTATCAGTGCCGATCTTCGAGAGGAGGGCGGTAAGCCTGCCTCTACAGGCTTCTCTGGTCGTATTAACCTTGAGCATAAGGGCTTTATCTTCCGCGGTGAGTATATCGATGCCGGTGAGCGTCACTATCCAAATGGTGGCTATGACGGCGTAAACGATCCGCGCATCGACCTTATCAAGAACGGTAACGCACAGCTTGTCGAGTTGGGTTATAGCGGTCACGGCTTGGGCGTCAATGTTACAGCGCGCCGCCTTGAGTATATGGATATGCCGATTGTATATCGCAATATCTCGACTGCAAATGCACTCAACTATATCCCAGCCCTGACAGCGCAGTACTCATATCTGCTTATGAACCTCAATCCGTATATCGTTCAGCCAAGCACTATGCTCGGCTCGTATACTGCTCCGGGTGAGTTGGGTGGTCAGGTAGATATATACTACAATGTAGCCCGTCGCACAGCCTTAGGTGGTAAGCGCGGTATGAAATTAGGTCTGAACTACTCGACCTATTGGTCGCTTGCAGAGGATCGCTCGGCAAAGGTTGATAACCTGCTGTGGCAGAGCATCAACTTCACACTCGAGAAGCAGATTACTCGTAAGTTTAAGCTCAACTTCCTCTACTCGTTCCAGGAGTATAACGACTCGCACGGCGTGAATAACATTACTTGGAAGACCAATGTATTTGTTGCCGATATGCTCTATAAGTGGACTCCGACACTCTCTACACGCCTTGAGTTGCAGTATCTGCTCTCGAAGGATGACGATAAGGATTGGATGGCGGCACTTGCAGAGGTTAACTTCGCACCAAAGTGGAGTATCTTTGTCAGTGATATGTACAACCACGGCAAGACAAAGACCCACTACTATAATGCAGGCGTGAGCTTCACCAAGTCGCGTACCCGCATACAGATAGGCTATGGTCGTAACCGCGCAGGTGTTGTCTGCTCGGGTGGTGTGTGCCGCAATATTCCGGCTTATACAGGTGCTAACCTTATGATAACAACCTCATTCTAACGATGAAAAGCATTGTACGATATATAGCCATCACTATGGCTCTGTTTGTTGTAGGCTGTCACGGTGATGTGAACGACCTTGTGGTTGATAATGTAACACCATCTCCTGATGATAATCCCACAGAGGAAAATAACCTTGTGATCAGTGTAGATAAAAGCACTATCGAGGCCGATGGCGCTGACTATGTGACATTCTCGCTGACGCTTGATGGTCAGGAGCTTACGGCAAATGATGCGACTCTTGCCAATGTCTATTTTAAGCACGAGAAGAGCGGTACTCGCCTTGATCGATACGCAACTACATTCTCGGCAGTTAAGAATGGCGACTACTCGTTTGTAGCTACATATAAGGGTCAGCAGTCTGCCAACTCGGTGCAGGTGAAGGCTGTCAATAGAGAGAAGTATGAGCCTTATGGTCAGAAGATTATGGTCTACGATCTAACAGGTGCTTGGTGCCCGAACTGTCCAGCAATGACTGCGGGACTTGCTAATGTAGACGATATGTGGAAGAGTAATATGATTGTGCTTGCCGTGCATAATGGCGACCAGTGGGCAATCCCTACCAGCGATGGCGATTTGGCTCAGACTATGCTCGGTCGTTTTGGCGGTCTGGGTTATCCGAGCTGTGTCTACGACCTGCAGTACCTCAATGGAAATGCTCGCTCACCGTTAGATATCGCCAAGGTGATTGAGCAGCATATTACAGATTATCCTGCCACTTGCGGTATTAAGATTGAGAGCACAAAACTCGAGGGTACAACCCTTACAATTGAGGCGGCAATGACCTCGGCAACGGGTGGTGAGTATGAGTTAGGATATGCGATATTGCTTGATAATCAGTATTATAGTGGTGGTACAGCCACAGATGGCATATATAGCGATATTGTTATCAATACATCTGATAACTTCCTTGATATGACCACCGATAAGATTACTACCGTGGCAAATATCGAGCGCACAAAGACCTTTACAATCAAGGACTTTAACCGTACCGATATAGAAAATATCCGCGTAGTGGTCTTTGCCCTGACAAAGAGAAATGGTGTGGTGATGGTCGATAATGCCAATGTCTGCCAACTCGGTCAGAGTGCTGACTATATGGCTGTAGAACATTATAACGGCATCCCTGAGCAGAAGCTGACAATTACTGCTGACAAGTCGGCTATAGTTGCCAATGGATCTGATGCTGTGACCTTTACCGTTAAGTATGGCGCAGAGGATGTGAGCCGTAGCAAGACTATGAACATCATCTACACCTATAATGGTGAGGAGATGGAGCTTACAGGTGGTGTGAATAGCTTTACCACTACCGTTGCGGGTGAGTATAAGTTCAAGGCTCGATACTATAAGGGTGGTGACATCTATAGTCAGGAGGAGGTTGTGGTTGTGGCTTCATCTGCTCTATCAGAGGGCGCACAAAACTTCCGCCATAAGCTTCTTGGTATTCAGTTTACATCTATTGGTTGTCAGAACTGCCCAACCCTTAGCAGCGTGATTAAGTCTATACAGACCTCTCAGCCTGATAGACTTGTGCCTGTCTCGTTCCATATAGACTATACTATATCAGATCCGATGAGAATTGCTATGGGTGATACATACTATAAGGCTCTGAAGGGCATTGGTCTGCCGATGTTTAACCTCGATTTGCGTGGCGAGTCGCTTACTGCAAGCCGTAGCGCAATTGAGACCGAGATGGAGAACCGTATGGCCAACTATCCGCCTACTTGTGGCGTTGCTATCACCACATCTTATGATGCTGAAACACGCTCGCTGACAATCATCCCGCGCATTAAGTCAAATACCGCCTCTTCATATCGCTATATAGTGATGCTTGTTGAGGATGGTATTGAGTACGAGCAGTATGGCGTTACGGGTAAATATACCCACAACAATGTTGTGCGTGCCGTGCTGTCAGATAATGTCTATGGAGCTAAGTTTAACGGAGGTGCGACATTGGTCGCTGGTGTTGATACGCCGCTGCAGAGTCCGATAAAGACCACCCTTGGCGCAGTGTGGAAGGTCGAGAATATGCGTGTTGTGGTGTGCGCACTCTCAACCTCCGACAATGGCTCTACATACTACTGCAACAATACTAATCAGTGTGCTTTAGGCAAGAGTGTTGACTACCAACTTGAGAGTGGTAATGGTGGTGGCGATGATGATGAGGTGACTGATATTGCCTTTAACCGCCACGCAGCAGTGCTTGAGTTTACAGGTACTTGGTGTGCGATGTGCCCAAGCGGATATCTCCACCTTAAGTATCTGATTGAGGACTATTGGAGCCACGATGTTGTGCATATTCTTGCCTTCCACGACTCTACATCTGACGACCCTATGGGTATTAAGCTGACCAATACTATATTTAATAAGTTTAGTCTTGGTGGCTTCCCTGGCTTTGTGGTCGATATGCGCGATGCAACAACCGAGAAGGTGGAGATTCTGCCTATGTTGGAGCGTTCGTTTGAGAAGTATCCATCCACTTGCGGTATTAAGCTCACTTCGAGCTGCAGTGGTGGCAATGGCCGCGTTGAGGCAGAGCTCTACGCTGCCAAGAGTGGAACATATCGCTTGGCTGTCTATATTTTAGAGGATGGCATTGTCTATCCGCAGAATAACAACGGCTCGTATGACAATAAGTATGTCCACAACTACGTAGTGCGCTCGCTGGTCAGCAAACTCTACGAGGGTGACCGCGTGGGCGATATTAAGGCTGGCCAGAAGGCTACAAAGGGGTATGACTTTACCCTTAACAGTGGCTGGAATGTCGACAAGTGTACCATCTGCGCGTTAGTTATTGATAGCAACGGCTATGTGACCAATGCGGCAGTGTGCCCTATTAACGGAAGTGTAAATTACGATTATAAAAAATAGGTACTATGATTAAGAAATTTTTAGTGATGATGCTCTGCGCCCTGATTACAGTTGGCGTAGTGACATCTTGTGGCGAAAATGCACCTGTTGATGATAATACTGAGCAGGAGCAGCCTGAGGATCCAACTCCAGAGGGCCCTGAGGATCCGGAGAATCCAACACCGGAGAATCCAACACCGGAGGACCCAACCCCAGAGGATCCAACTCCTGACACACCGGCACAGACTCCGGTAGATATCTATCCGGGTGTCCCTACACCGATTGTGGCATATCAGGATAAGGTTATCGCAACTAAGGAGGGTGTAAGTGTAGAGGTTACAAAGATTGAGAATCGCAACTTTGTGTTTAATCTGCGTCCGGGTGAGTCTGTACAGTCTTATCGCCTCGATGTATACCCATTGGCACACCTCTACAACTCTCTCTATGAGCGTATGCTCTCTGAGGGTAAGAGCAGCCTTGATGCTCGTAGTGTAGATACTTATATCCGCGACCTGCTCTTCAACTCTACAGGCTCAGGTGGCTTTACCTTTGACCCTGTGACCCACTCAGACTATGCCGATAAGGAGTTTGACTGGATGAGCACCAGCTATGCTCAGGCTCGCGTAGTGCCAAATGCTGAGTATATCATTATCGCTATTGCTTGCTACGACAAGGAGGGTACTGAGGACGGTGAGATGTCACTCTGCTATGTTAAGACTACTTCCTCTCCGCTTATTGGCGATCCGCACGTAAATGTAAATGTGGCTGTAAACTATACCGCTATGGATATCACTTATGAGCCAAACAGCCACTGTAAGTACCTCTACCAGTGGTGCTCAAACGAGAGTGACCTTATGCCGTATATCAACACCTATGGCGAGAAGCTCTATATCGACTTTATGCGTCACTCTGTTATTGGAGACCCTATCTCAGCATCAGATCCTGACGCTTGCCACTTCTATATCGACTTCGGTCAGAACGCATCTGCAGATGTGCCTATTATGGCAACTGCTATCGCCCTTGATGAGAACTACACTCCTGCAGCAACTATGGACTATAAGGTCTTCCAGCTGCTTGAGAAGCCTGTTGTTGAGCCTGCAGAGGTTAGCATCAAGGTTGTTGAGGGTCGTGTAGGTGCTTCATATGCTTGGCTTGAGCTTAAAACTGAGGCAAATGCTCCGTATATGTTCTACAAGTTCCTGACCCCTGAACAGGCTGAGCACTATAAGACTAAGGCTACTGAGGATGAACTTAAAGCCTTTGCTCTGACACTCAATAATGATGGTTATGGTCTTAAGAACGCAAACTATAGCTACGACGATACCACTAAGCAGTATGGTCAGAGCTTTACTACTCAGGAGGTTTACTACCTGACTCCAAATACTGAGTATGTCGTGGCTTATGTTGGTCGTAACCGCGTTCAGGAGCTTGGTGAGGTTAAGTTTACCGAGGTATTCAAGACCAAGTCGCTAACTACTGATACACCATCAGCTTGCCAGTCAGACTGCGTTATCAACCTTGTTGCTGCAGGTCGTACAGCGGTAACTTTTAATGTAGAGTATAGCCTTGAGAAGCACGCAGGTGTTCGCTTCCAGTATATCGAGCCTGTGCTCGAGGGTAGCACACAGCCATCAGCTGACGCATCGCGTGAGACATTCCTCTCATTCCTCGGTTTTGGTATGGCTGCAGATGCTGAGGGCCAGTATGCAAATAACTGGGCAGCAGAGTTCGCTGGTAAGGACTCATTTACTCTGGCAGGTTTCGATCCTGGTGTAAAGATTAAGTGCGCATATATGAGCGAGGATTGGAATGGCGTTGTTGGCGAACTTAAGTTTGCCGAGGTAACCCTTCCAAGCATTGCTGAGGGTGACGATGTAGTGTCAAATGTTAGCGGTAATTACAACCCTCTGACAGGTACTGTTACCTTTACATTTACTGCAAACGACCAGACCGCACGAATGCTCTACCTTGTCGGTGATGTAAACCTTGAGAATGACGCTCTGGATATCAAGTACCTCGGTAATGAGAACTACTACACCGCAGAGGAGATGATTAAGAAGTGGAGAACATACTGCTCAGCGCAGGGTCTTTCTACAAACAATATCCATACAACCATTGAGGAGCCAGCAGGTAAGACTATGGTTGCACTCTGTATCCCATATAGCCAGAGCGGTGTTCGTGGTGAGTTGGCATACGCTATCTGGGACGGAACAGAGTTTAAGTTCAAGACCCTCTCTGACTACTATCCAAACTATAAGCCATCGTCAGCAACTACTTCAAGCTCACACCCTGCCTTGCAGAGCATCAAGGTGCGCGAGCAGAAGGTTGTAACGCTTAAGTAGCTATAGACAAACCTATTAAAAACCATATTAATTAACAGTCCGACAAATCAGGAGTCGGCAAATATTTAACAATGAGTGTGTGCCTGATTCACACACTCTGGTTAAAAGTTTCAATACAATGAAGAACTTTTATGCAATTTTCAAGAGCGTGTTCGCTGTTCTTGTAGCTTCATCGATGCTTTTCGTATCGTGCGTTGACAAGTATGACGACACTGCTATCCGTCAGGAGATTGCTGACCTCTATGAGAAGGTTAGCCAGCTTGAGAGCAAGCTCAACAATGAGGTTGCAGCACTCAAGACCCTGATTGACTCTAAGACCGTAGTTGCATCTGCAACAAAGAACAATGACGGTTCTTGGGAGATCCTGCTCACTTCAGGTGAGAAGATTACTGTTTATCCGGAGTACAAGCCGGCTGCAGAGGTTAACAACGGTTGCATTACTGTTGTTAAGGAGGGTGATGCTTACTACTGGGCACAGATCGTAGACGGTACCGCTGTAGCACTTCTTGATGCTGCTGGTAACAAGATTCCGGTTAACCACAACGCTACTCCGGAGTTGCGCGTAAACCCTGCTACAGGTGATGTTGAGATCTCTGTAGACGGTGGCAAGACTTGGATTGTTGTTGAGGCTGCTGAGGAGGAGACAGAGGAGTCTACCTGCATCTTTATCGGTGTAGATGACACTGAGACATCTGTTGATTTCTACCTTGCAACTGGTGAGATTATCTCAGTTCCTAAGGCTGAGACTATCGACTTCGGCGTTCAGTCTGGTAAGACTTATGTTACTCCAGGTGAGACCATCGAGGTTGCTCTCAAGGCTGCTAACATCGAGGATCTTACTATCATCGCTAAGCCAGAGGGCTGGAAGGCTTCTATCAAGGGTAAGACCCTGACTGTTACCGCTCCAACTCAGGAGAAGATCGACGCTGCTGAGGCTGAGGCTACTGGTACTATCAAGATTCACGCTTCTGCAGATGGCAAGTGTGTTGTTGGTAAGCTTCCTGTTGTTGCTTCTAACGAGAAGGTTGTTCTCGAGGTTAACGGCGACACCCTGACTATCTACAATAGCGTACTTAGCCAGTATGGTGATGTTAATACTGTATATTACGGTCTGCTTCCACAGAGCGAGTTTGATGCTGCTGCTATCGCAAGCGGTATGAATGACTACTCTGTAATGTGTATGTACTCATATGACACTATGACTACTATGTCACTTAAGGAGATGTACAACCAGATGGTTGCTAACAACTATGATCCATCATCTTATGTTGATCTTCCTACAGGTGAGTCTTATATAGTTTGGGCTATCTCTGAGGGTCCTGGTACTTGGATGGAGCCTTATGTTTACAGCTCTGAGGATGTAATCTTCACTGTATTTACCCCTTCATTCCTCAATGTTGAGGCTACTAAGGTTGCATTCAACGATATAGTTATCAATGCTAACGGTGGTGGTCACGCTGGTTATATTGTAGGTATTATCGGTGGCGGCTCTGCAGACGAGGCTCTTATGCAGCTCGAGAACTCATTTGGCTATTGGCAGATGGGTTGGGGTGCATTCGGTGAGGAGCTCGCGGAGCTTAACT
Organism: Alistipes sp.; assembly: GCA_045654345.1. Taxonomy (GTDB): domain Bacteria; phylum Bacteroidota; class Bacteroidia; order Bacteroidales; family Rikenellaceae; genus Alistipes. The sequence goes on from JAZOND010000001.1 coordinate 280,562, forward strand.
TCTCTGGTAGCATCTCTACATTCCCAGGTGCATACTTCGAGGCTGTATATCCAAACACTACTTACCTGGTTTATGTTCTTCCACTTGTAGAGGGTAAGGCTGAGGGTGATTATACATTCTCTGAGATTAAGACTTTTGCATACACTACTCCAAACATCGAGGCTGGTGGTTCTGCAACCCTCTCATTCGAGGCTGTAGACACTACTTACACCAATATCGAGGTTGAGATCACAGGTTCTGATAACACTGAGCTTATCTACTCTATGTTCGTAGAGGAGTTCGAGATCGCTGATTACAAGACTGATGAGGAGCTTCTCAACTACCTTATCCAGTACAACACTGCTTACAACACTATGGCTGTAGGTAAGTATGCTACTGCTTACATCTCTTCAATGGCTCCAGGTTCTACAGCTTATGTTTGCGCTATGGCTGTTGACTCTGAGGGTAAGTATAGCCAGCTCTACAAGCAGGAGTTCAAGACTAACGCTCTTACTTACAACGAGACTCTTAAGGTGCTTATCGACGAGTCAGCTTGTAAGGTAGATATCACTACTGCAAGCATCAAGGTTAGCACTACCGGTGGTACTGCTGTAGCTTACCGCTATATGGCAACAGAGGTTGAGGGTTGGTCTTGGAATGGTGAGGCTGACGCTGAGGGCAAGCTGGCTCTTAACAATTATCCAACAGAGGAGATTGCAGCTGCTGATGTTGTTGACGGTTATATCAACCTCACTGAGCTCGAGACTAACTCTGAGTATGCATTCGCAATCCTCGCAATCGATGAGAATGGTAACGCTTCACGCGCATCTTACTACTACTTCACTCCAAAGCTCCCTGAGTATCCAATCGTTCGCGCTACATCTGAGTCATATGCTGCAATGAAGCCAACATACGACTACAATGTTGTTTGGAATGGTGATTATGGTCGCTTCGATGTTACTCTTAATGTAACTCCAGCTGCTGGTACTGTTAAGTACTGGGTTGCAGTTCTTGGTGAGGATTACCTCTCTTCAGAGTCTGTAACTCGTGACGCTATCGACTACCTGCTCCTCAAGGAGGGTATGTACTACGGTAGTAAGTCATTCACTGGTGCTGCTACAATCGAGCCAGAGGGTTCTAAGTTCGGTGTTACTTACGATGTTCAGGCTAACATCTGGATCACTTGGGTTGACGAGGCTGGTAACTACTACGAGACTATCTGCGAGCCTATCTTCAAGAACACCTATGTAGATGAGACAGCTGAGGCTTGGACTGCATCAGAGCCAACTATTGAGGCTACCCTTGCAGGTGGTGTACTCTCTTACACTGTAACCCCAGGTGCAGGTGTTAAGGATATGTACATCCTCGCAGTGCCAAACGCTCTGTACTACTCAATAGAGACCCTTACTTATATGCTCTCTATCAACCCAGAGGCTGTTAAGAGCTCAACTGCTTACAGCGGTACCCTTGAGGGCGTATATGAGACAGCTACTGTTGCAGTTGCTTGGACTGATGAGGCTGGTAACATCTATCAGGCTAAGACACTTGTTAAGTAATCTTTCTCGCCCAATTATTTGAGCTCGGCATTGTCCGAGCTCTTTTTTTTGGATGTTTGTAAATATGTTGCTACCTTTGCGGCGCAGATTCGGTTCATCGCTGCTCGTAAGAGGAGAGGAAAGTCCGAGCAACATAGAGCACCACACAAGTTAACGGCTTGATGTCCGTAAGGGTATAGTAGCGTAACAGAGAATAACCGCCCGTAAGGGTAAGGGTGAAAAGGCGGGGTAAGAGCCCACCGCGAGGGCAGCAATGTTCCTCGGCAGTACGCCTTGTGGGTTGCAAGGTCATGTATATCGGCAGTTAAGGGTTGCTCGCCCGATGCCGAGGGGTAGACTGCTTGAGACGACAGGAGACTGTCGCCGTAGATAAATGATGAACTGGGGAGGCAACTCCTGACACAGAACTCGGCTTATAGAATCTGCAAACTTGTCCTGCATTCCTTTGGGTGCGGGACTTTTTGTTTCTTACGGCTAAAAGCCTCACTGACGCTGACAGATTCTATAATCCGAGGAGCATCTGACCCACCCCCAAACCCCCGCCTCAGGCAGGGGCTTATCGCTGCGCTTGTAGAATCTGCAAACTTGTCCTGCATTCCTTTGGGTGCGGGACTTTTTTGTATCAGACGGTCTATTCATCTGGCGATAAAATAGAGTGCGAGGAATACACTGAGTGTATTTTTTTGTATCTTTGTATAAAATTACAAAACTATGAAGAGGCTTTTTACATTACTGACTACAATATTAGTTTTTCTGACTGCTTCGGCTCAGGTTGAGCACTCTATTATCATTGACCAGAGTTCATTTCGTGCTGTGCAGCGTGATGCGCTGACGGGTGCCAATATTGATCCGATTGCAAAGGATTTGTCGCGCAATGCGTGTGCTCGTGTGAAGATTCGTTTTGCCAATATGAATCGTGCCGAGGTAGATGCGCTTGCGGTTAAATTCCGCTCCAATACCGACCTTGCCAAGCAGTATGTGGCAGAGTATTATGACAATGTGCTCATTCTTGAGATGACCGCCAAGCAGAATACTCGCTTTTATGTTCAGAGTCCTGACTATGGTCAGTCAAATGAGGTGGCTATTAACCTCGAGGGTGACTGCGAGTATGAGATGGAGGCACGACTGAACCAGACATTTAGTATCATAGTAGGTAGTAATGTCGAAGGGGCTGAAGTTTATTTAGATGGTAATCTAAAGGGTCGTACTGACAATACAAAAAGTTGCACAATTAAGAATGTAATTATCGGTAGCCACACGCTTAAGTTGGTCTATGGAAATGCATCGGCTCAGCAATATATTGATGTGAATAGTGGTCGAATATTCTTCCGTCAAGACCTTAATGTAGAGGTAGAACGTATTGATGTCACTTTTAATGTGCAGCCGCTAACGGCTACTATTCTTATAGATAACAATGGCATTCAATTGCCGATATTTAATGGAACTTTTACGTTAAAACTGCCTAAAGGCAAGCATACCTATGTTGTGAGTGCAAATAAGTATTGCACAAAGAGTGGCGAAATAGATGTTACGCAGGCCTCAAAGGACTTCAATATTAACCTTGATAAAGACGCAAATGCTAAGTATGAGGTAGGTGACCTTGTGACTATTGATGGGGTACAGGGTATTGTGTTTCAAACATCACCACTTGTCAAGATGGTAACGGTAAAAGAGACTCTTTCACATTGGATGTGGAGAGGATGTCAGAAAGTTACCAACGCCATCTCAAAGGATGATGGTAAGGCAAATATGGAAAAAGTTATGTCTATAACAGGTTGGAAAGATACTTATGGAGCTTTCTATTGGTGTTACAAACTGGGTGAGGGTTGGTATTTGCCGGCCATAAATGAACTTGTCGAAATTGGGAAACAGAAAGATAAGCTAAATAAGGTGTTGTCTGTCAACGGTATGGATAAATTAGCTACGAAGTATAGTATACTATGGTCTTCGTCTGAACTTAATGACGAAACCTCGTTTTGTGTTAATTTCTTGGGAGATATAGGAGCTGGCCGTAACTATAAAAGTTTAGATTATGCAGTGCGTGCTGTCTATGTTTTGGGGCCAGGTGTGACTGATGCATCGGAAGCTCACGAAACAGCAGACGCTCAATTGTCGAACTACACGGATATAGGCGGTTTTGAGATGGTGTTTGTTAATGGAGGTAATTTTACTATGGGGGCCACTGCCGAGCAGGGTAGTAATGCGTTTGGTGATGAAAAACCCGCTCATTCAGTGGACCTTTCAGGCTTCTATATCAGCAAGTGCGAGGTGACTCAGGCTCAGTGGTATGCTGTAATGGGAAGCTACGCTGAATACTATACGGATGAAGACCGCCCTGTCGAGAAGGTCAGTTGGAAAGATGTTCAGAAGTTTATTAAAAAGTTGAATAAGCAAACTGGCAAAAACTTTCGTCTGCCTACTGAGGCTGAGTGGGAGTATGCTGCTCGAGGTGGTTGTCAATCAAAGGGATATATGTATAGCGGAAGCGATATTCTTGGAGATGTAGCTTGGTCTAAACATAACTCAAAAAGTAGGACACGCACCGTCGGTCAGAAGGCTCCTAATGAGTTGGGTATTTACGATATGAACGGCAATGTCTGGGAGATGTGTCAAGATTGGTACGGAGAATACAGCAGTAGTACGCAATCTAATCCAAAGGGGCCAAATAGTGGCTCTGAACGTGTTTTGCGAGGTGGTAGTTGTGGCGTCTCTGCTATGCATTGTCGAATTTCTAAACGCTATAAAATCAGCCCAGATGAAGGACACTATGGTGTTGGTTTCCGTCTTGCTTGTTCTGCTGAGTAGTAAAATATCAAAATCCAAATAATAAAATGCCGCTTTTAAAAGCGGCATTTTTATGTGAATAACCTAAAAACGGTAGAAGGCGCGGACATATAGCTTGTCGGACTTAGCACCTTCGCCGGTGTGTGGCTCGTCGGGGCTGCAGTGCGAGAAGGTCGAGTTTTGGGGGTTGGTGGCCTCGGTAGAGGCGTGGTAGTACATAATGGCGTTGAGGGCTTTGCCACCGCAATCTTTGAGCAGGGCGTTATATTGCTTGCGCACCTCGCGTCGTGGAGCGATGCGTGAGCCGCCGTTGACGATTGTTCCCAATTGCCATATCTCGATAATTGCAGGCAGGTACCAGCCTTCGCCCTTTGCGCGGCACCACTCAGCCGCAGGGAAGTGGCTCCAGCTGAGGCCTTCAGCGGCGATAAAGCGTTCGAGAGAGGCCATATTATTTCTGCCGTCGTAGCGGTCATCGCAGCCACAGCTCTTTATCTGTTTGCGCTCGATGGTTGACCACGGGAGGCACGCCTCGTCGAGTGAAATTATAGTGCCGTGCTTACCGCCATCGGTGGTGGCGATGACAATACCCTGAATGCCATCTCTGTCGTAAAATGCGCCTATCTCATAGAGGGCATCTGTCGCAGCTGGTGTCGTAGCTGGTGTTGGGGCGGTGACAGGGGTGGTGCTGAAGGTGTCGCGGGCACCATCGGGATACTCTATATACTCGATATCGGTAATCGGTAGGGTATAGATAGGAGCCTGAGTATTGTAGCGCAGATACTTGATGCGAGACTCTGACACCTCAAGGACTGTAACCTTCAATTTGTCGCCATTTTTCTTAACGAGAATATCTTGCGCAGAGGCGTTGAGTGCCAAAGCACAAAAAAGTAGTGTAATTATTGTAAATCGTCCCATTTTAGTAAAATTGATTGCTACAAATATAGTAAAAATTACTATATTTGCGTGGTGTAATGTGAGAAACTGTTTAAAATTTGTTTAATATCACTCTTTTATGCTGTTTACGACTCTGTTTTCTCGTAATTCTCGTTACATAGGCTCGGCTATGCGCCTCGAATTACCAGACAACATAGCCCAAAACAGCAATAAAATAATTTCGTAAACAAATTTAAACAGCTTCTAAGAAATAAATTCGAGATATGGGATTTTTTGACCTTTTTAAGAGAAAGAAAAATGAAGAGGAGCAGTCTGTAGAGACTGTTCAGCAGGAGCGTGCAGAGCTTGATGCAGGACTTGAGAAGACCAAGCAGGGCTTCTTTAGTAAGATTGCGCGTGCTATTGCAGGTCGTTCGACTGTTGATGCAGAGGTGCTCGATGAGCTCGAGGAGGTACTTATCACCTCGGATGTGGGCGTAGATACTACCGTGAAGATTATCCAGCGCATTGAGCAGCGTGTGGCTCGAGATAAGTATGTAGGTGCAGAGGAGTTGCAGAGTATTCTGCGCGATGAGATTGCACAGCTTATGGAGGAGGCCGAGGGCAAGGCTGATAGCTTTGGTCTTGATGTTAAGGAGGGTATGCCGTATGTGGTTATGGTTGTCGGTGTTAATGGCGCAGGTAAGACCACCACTATCGGTAAGTTAGCTGCGCAGCTTGTTCGTGCAGGTAAGAAGGTATATATCGGTGCAGCCGATACTTTCCGCGCTGCGGCTATTGATCAGCTCGCGGTGTGGGCAGAGCGTGCAGGGGCGACGATGATTAGCCAGCAGATGGGCTCAGATCCTGCATCGGTGGCTTATGATACCCTTAAGAGTGCTGTTGCAAATGGTGCCGATGTGGTGCTTATTGATACTGCAGGCCGACTGCACAATAAGATTGGATTGATGAATGAGCTGACCAAGATTCGCAATGTGATGTCGAAGGTTATTCCTGATGCACCACACGAGGTTATGCTTGTGCTTGATGGTTCAACAGGTCAGAATGCTTTTGAGCAGGCTCGCCAATTTACGGCTGCCACTCAGGTGACTTCGCTTGCCATTACTAAGCTCGATGGAACGGCTAAGGGTGGCGTGGTGATTGGTATTAGCGACACCTTCCGCGTGCCGGTGAGATATATCGGTGTGGGTGAGGGCGTTGACCAGCTCAAGATTTTTGACCGTCACGAGTTTGTGAGGGCTCTGTTTGGAAAGTAGTCTACTATGAAGAAGATAAATGTTATAACCCTCGGTTGCGCAAAAAATCGAGTTGACTCTGAGCATATCGCAGCACAGCTTGCCGCTGTGGGATATGAGATTGTCTTTGATAGCGACCGCACAGATGCTAAGGTTGTTGTAATTAACACTTGTGGCTTTATTGGCGATGCCAAGCAGGAGAGTATTGACACTATTCTGAATGCGGTAGCTGCTAAGAATGAGGGACTTATCGAGCGACTGTTTGTTATCGGTTGCCTCTCGGAACGATATGCCGATGAGCTGCGCGCTGAGATTCCGGAGGTTGACGACTACTTTGGTGCGCGCGACCTATCGGGTGTTGTTGAGGCGTTGGGTGCCGAGTATGATATTACCTCTACGGCACGCGAGCTGTCGACACCTAAGCACTATGCATATCTGAAGATCTCTGAGGGTTGTAATTGGCGTTGTGGCTACTGCGCTATTCCTGGTATTCGCGGCAAGCACACTTCGGTGCCTATGGATCAGCTTCTTGCTGAGGCTGAGGAACTTGTGGCTAAGGGCGTGAAGGAGATTATGGTCATTGCGCAGGATACAACATACTATGGCGTAGACCTCTATGGTAAGCGATGCCTTGCCGAGCTGCTCGAAAAGCTCTGCCGCATTGAGGGACTGGAGTGGATTCGTCTGCACTATGCATATCCGACAGACTTCCCGCAGGAGGTTATCGACACTATGGCTCGAGAGCCTAAGATTTGTAAGTATCTTGATATTCCACTGCAGCATATTTCGGACAATCAGCTCTCGCTGATGCACCGCCGCCATACTAAGGCCGAGGCTATCGACCTGCTGGCGCGTTTGCGTAAGGCTATGCCAGATATGGCTATTCGTACAACGCTGCTGGTAGGCTATCCAAACGAGAGTGCGGAGGATTTCGCTGAGTTGTGCGACTTTGTGCGTGAGCAGCGATTTGAGCGTCTGGGCGTGTTCCCATACTCTGAGGAGGAGGGTACATTCTCGGCCGAGAAGCTATCGGACAATGTCCCTGAGCGCGTGAAAAGCTATCGCGCAGAGGAGATTATGCGCATACAGGCCGATATCTCGCTTGAGAAGAATAGCGAGCGTATAGGTAGAGTAGAGCGCGTGATTGTTGACGAGCGTCGCGGTGATTACTATATTGCCCGCAGTCAGTATGACTCGCCAGAGGTAGATGAGGAGATATATATCGAGGCATCGGGCAAGCGACTTTTCCGCGGTAGATTCTATAATGTGCGCATTACAGATGCCGACCAGTATGATCTGTTTGCTCAGTTAGTAAAATAGTAAGGCAATGGGACAGTATACTCTTATAGAGGTTAAGAGCCGTGCGGACGAGAAGATTTGGCTGCACGTGGATAGACCTATATATAAGGGTAACAGCAATTGGGTTTGCCCGCTGGATGAGGATATTATCAAGGTCTTTGACCCTGCACATAATGAGAAGCTCAGCCACGGTGAGGCTATTCGCTGGATCGCTGTCGACACTGCTACGGGCAAGGCTGTGGGTCGTATAGCGGCATTTTATGATGCTAATGCTACGGATGAGTACGAGCAGCCGACGGGTGGTTGCGGATTCTTTGAGTGCATAGACAATCAGCAGGTGGCAAATCTGCTCTTTGATGCTTGCCGTGATTGGTTGGCAGATAAGGGTATGGAGGCTATGGATGGCCCGATAAATTTCGGTTCGAGAGATAATTGGTGGGGTCTGCTTGTCGATGGATATCAGTACCCGCCGCTCTATGGTAACCAATATCATCTGCCGTACTATAAGGCTCTGTTTGAGAATTACGGCTTTCAGAACTACTTTAACCAGAACTCATATATCTGGAGGGTCTATGAGGACCACCTGAGCGATATCGCCCTTGCCAAGGCTGAGCGTGTGGCTGCAACTGAGGGCTATTATATTGAGGATGTGCGCAATACGGATCTTAATGTGGCTGCACAACATCTGCGAAAGATCTATAATCAGGCTTGGGCACTTTTTACGGGCGTTAAACCTATGACTGAGCAAGAGGCGCAGAAGATTGTCGATACGCTCAGACCTATTATCGACCCGAATATCATCTTCTTTGCATATTATAACGACGAGCCGATAGGTTTCTTTGTTATGGTGCCCGACCTTAACTGCATTATCGGCAAGTTTAAGGGTAAATTCGGCATTATAAATAAGTTGCGTCTTCTGTGGGAACTGAAGGTGAAGAGGTCTGCCGACCGCATCTTCGGAATTATCTTCGGAATCACTCCGCAGTATCAGGGTAAGGGTATTGAGAGCTTTATGATGCGCTATATCCTTGAGAATTATATCCGCAGCGACAGAAATCATTACAAGACCGTTGAGTTTGCGTGGATTGGTGACTTTAATCCCGTGATGAATAAGATGATACAGAACTATGTGTGCGCTACTCGTCATAAGATGCACACCACGTATCGCTACCTATTTGACCGAACTCGTGAGTTTACGCGTTGTCCGCGTGTGGGCTTTGTTCGCACAAAGTAATATAAGAACTAAACAAAACCTTAAAACATAATGATATGAAAATTACTCCGTTTACCTCTTATCACATAGCTGCAGGTGCCAAGATGGCAGAGTTTGCAGGCTATAATATGCCTATCGAGTTTTCGGGCATTAAGGACGAGCACGCGACTGTACGCAATGGCGCGGGTGTGTTCGATGTAAGCCATATGGGCGAGATTTGGGTTAAGGGCGAGAAGGCTCTTGATCTGCTTCAGGTGATTATGTCAAACGACTGCTCAAAGCTCTATGACGGCAAGGTGCTCTACTCTTGTATGCCAAATGGCCAGGGCGGTATTGTTGACGATGTGCTGGTTTACCGTTTCAGCCAGACAAAGTATATGCTCTGCGTAAATGCAGCAAATGTAGATAAGGATTGGGCGCATATTCTTAAGTATGGCGAGCAGTTCGGTATGCGTGAGGGTATCGAGCTTGAGAATGCTTCAGATCGTATCTGTCAGCTGGCTATTCAGGGCCCGCTGGCTATGAAAATCGTGCAGAAGATGTGTGACGAGCCAGTTGAGGATATGGAGTACTACACCTTCCGACAGATGAATGTGGCAGGTTGCGACTCTATACTCTCAATTACAGGTTATACAGGTGCAGGTGGTTGCGAGATTTATCTCCACAATGCTGACGCTGAGACTATGTGGAACGCTCTCTGGGCAGCAGGTGAGGAGTATGGACTGAAGAATATCGGCCTTGGCGCACGCGATACACTTCGTCTGGAGAAGGGCTTCTGCCTCTATGGTAACGATATCTCTGATACTACATCTCCACTCGAGGCTGGTTTGGGTTGGATTACTAAGTTTGTAGATGGTAAGAACTTTGTTGACCGCGAGCTGCTTGCAGCACAGAAGGCTGAGGGCGTTAGCCGCAAGCTGGTAGGCTTTAAGATGATTGATCGCGGTATTCCTCGTCACGAGTATCCGCTTGCAGATGTGGAGGGTAATAGCATCGGTGTTGTAACATCAGGAACTATATCACCAACCCTCGGCGTAGGTATCGGTCTTGGCTATGTCAAGAGTGACTATGCAAAGGTGGGTACCATAATTGCCGTTGAGGTGCGTGGTAAGTTGCTCAAGGCTGAGGTTGTGAAACTCCCATTCGTATAGTTTTGTTGTGATAGTGGCGCATTTGCGGCACATCCCTTATAAACCAGCGGCGGCTGTACTTTAAGTACTATCCGCCGCTGCTTTATTTCACGATGCCCCGCAACTACACCACTCTGACAACAAAACGGGGCGGTGCTTGTACTATCCGATGCTATTTTTTTGCACGATATACCGCAACTCCGCACTTTTGACGACAAATTAGGGACGGTGCGTCAAGTACTATCCGCCGCTGTTTTATTTCACGATGCCCCGCAACTACACCACTCTGACAACAAAACGGGGCGGTGCTTGTACTATCCGATGCTATTTTTTGCACGATATACCGCAACTCCGCACTTTTGACGACAAATTAGGGACGGTGCGTCAAGTACTATCCGCCGCTGCTTTATTTCACAACGTAGAGCAATAGTATTGTGGCGGAGCTATACCTTATATATAAATAAAAAAATCTCGCAGAGTCCTGCGAGATTTTTTGTTGTCACTCTACTTGTTACTCGAGCCAAGTTACTGAGATTGAGTCCATACGAACCTGACCATCAGTAAGGTTGAATGCGATAGATGTTGCAGTAGGTACCAAAGTCACCTTGTCGCCTGATACGCTTACTGCTCCAAGAGCAGAACCAAGAGATTTCTGGAGCGAGGTTGCATACGAGTTAGAATTGCAGTCAAACACAATCTTAGTAATCTGACCACCAGCGGTGATGGTAATCTTTGAGCTCTTGTAGAAACGAGCAGGGTTTGCATAGTCTGCGACAGCTGATGTGGACTTATCCTTGTCGTTTGTAAGTGTAATGCCATTCTGCGCCCAAACCTGCTTGCTGGAGTTAAATGTTGTACGCTGAGCCTTGTTTGCAAATGAGAGGCTCTTAGTAACCTCAGTTACGCCCTTCTCGAACTTGAAGCGGCCGTCGCACATAGACAGACTAATCTTGTAGTCACCTGCAGGAACAGTGATGTTACCACCATTCTGATAGCCAGCATACTCTTTGTCCAACTCAACAGTTACGCCATTACCAAAGTTCTTATCCCAACCGCCGTTAGCAACAAACTTGAGCTCTGTCTGACTTGCAAATGTTGCAGTGATAGTAGCCCACTTGTTGTCATCAGTAAGGGTCATCAGATAGTTATCATCAGCAGAATTCCAATCGTTGAATGCACCTACGATTCTCCAAGTATCTTTGTGGTGGATAGGCTCCTCGAACTTCTCGTACTCCAGAGCATCCTCCATAGGCTCACCTGACTCCATTACAAAAACAAGCTTTTTGTTAAGGTCGAAGTAGATGTCAAACTTACCACCCTCAGTTGGGATAATATTGCCGCTACCACCGTCAGAGTATACAGGCTGAGCCATATTGATATACACCTTAGGGTCAGAAGTACCGTAGTTCTTCTCGTTGTTCCACTCGTTATTAGCACGAATCTTGAAGCCCTGACCCTCTGCAATCTCTACACCCTTAGCGAACATAAGGTTATAGTCATATGTGTACATTGTGATGTCAGGAATATTGCTATTGCCCCAATTGTTCATATCACCAACAATACCCCACTCAGTTGCCACCTTGCAGTCAACAAAGTCGGTAATCATAATATTGAGGTACTTAGATGAGTTGAGGTATGTAAGGTAACCGCTAACCTGGATAGTCTTACCATTCAGACCCTCGCTTGAGATAAGGTTCTTAATCTCTGCCTTAGGTGCGAGAATTGAGCCCTGCTTCTGAGTGCCCTCGATCTCGATGTTGTAGTATGTAGTATTGTTGTTTGTATTTACATTCAGCTTACCCTTAAGTGTACCGAATGTGCGAACAGGAGCCTTAGCATAAGCCTCAATCTGCTCTACGGTCCAAACATCTGAAGTAGGGTGAGTAACCTCAACCTTAGGCTCGTCAAGAACAGTTACAACAGTGTTCTGTGCGAACTGGAGCATATTTGGTTCTTTTGAAGGATAGAGTGTTGTATTACCGGTAACGCTAACAACATCACCTACAGCAGGCATAGCTGTAGAGTAGTTCTTAGGTCTGTAAACCATAATCCAACCAGTCTCGTCTGCAAGTAAGAAACTATCTGCTGAAGCTGCAAGAACATAACCCTTAGCAGTCACACCTGTCTTTACACCAGCAGCAATTACATTCTCAATGCAAGGACGGAGGCTATAAGGATTCCAAGTGAGAGTTACAGCCTCAACAGAATTCTCGCTGTCGATAACAGAGCCGCTAAGTACGCGACCAACCAACTCGTCGAGGTTTGCATCCTTAGTGCCGTAGTTGTTAATAGTCTGGTCAACAATAAGTGAGCTGTCCTTAACAGAGTTACCCTTGAACTCAGCGAGGTAAGCAGCACCAGCGATACCACCAAGGTCGCGGTAAGCAGTGATAGTCGCTTTTGTAACGGTGTTGTTGTTGATAGCGTAGCCGGCAGTACCCTTCTTCTCACCAACATAACCTACGATACCACCAACCTTATCACCATTGTCATAAGCTGCGCGGGTAGTGTCATATGGAGTAACGGTCATTGTAAGGCCATCAACGCTACAGCCGGTGATGTCTGCATAAGCATAACCAGCAACAGCACCAGCATAGTGACCAGCCTCGATAGATACATTCTTAAGAGCTACATTTGAGATAGAACCCAAAACATTACCAAACAGACCTGCGCACTCGGTAGTCTTGATTGCAACATTGCGAATAACTACGCCGTTACCGTTGAAGCTACCCTTGAATGGCTTGCCGTTAACACCGATAGGAGTCCAAATCTGACCATTTGCACTATTGAGGTCGATAGCCTCTACGCTTGCAGGGATAACAACGCTCTTGCCGTTGAAGTCATTCTCACCGCTATTTACCTGAGCAGCAATCCAAGCAAGCTCAGCAGCCTCGGTTACATTGTATACGCCCTCAGCATCAGGGGTAATAGCCTTAGTGCTACCGTCCCAGTGGAGAACCACATAGTCTGGCTCAAGGAAGCTCTCTTCAATAACGATTGTAAACTTAGCAGGGTCGGTGAGTAGGTAGCCCAAAATGTTTGTACGGTAGTTACGCTGGAAAGGTGCGTAGCTGTAGTTAAGGGTGTTAATCTCCTCACCAGCCTGGTCGTATACTGTAAGTGATACATCCTGAGTCATCTGCTCGTTTACAAGCAGATATACAGTACCGAGATATGTGTAGTCTACATCCTGAACATTGAGAGCCTGAGAAGGAATAGCATTCTTTGCGAATGTGTACTCTACAGTCTGAGCGTCAAGGCACTCACCGGTAAACATATTGAACTGAGTGTATGTAGAGGCAACGATCTTAGACTCTGCCACAACAAGACCAGCATCTGCAGCTGCAATAGTATCAGCCTCAGAAGCACCGAAGTTGAGCTGAGCAAGTGGACGGGTAAGGGTAAAGGTCTTAGCTACAGGACCCTCAACCTTCAGACCCTTCTCAACGTGCCAGAAGCAGTCGCGAGCGTCAGTGTCGTTTGCAATCTGACCATCTGGATAGAGAACTGAGATCTTCTTGCTGTTCCAGTCAACCTGGTAGTAAGAAGGAGCAGTCACAGCACCGTCAATAGTCAGAGCCTGCTGAGTTGTAGGATTCTCTGTCGAGTAAGCAAACAGAGCAATGTCATAGCTCTTGCCTGTTACCAGACGCACCTCGAGGGTACCCTGCTTGTCGCTAATAGGCAAAACACCCTGTAGGTCAGTCAGCGGAGTGTCCTCACCCTCTACATAGATTGCCCAAGCAACCTCGTTTACCTTTGTGCCGTCTGAGATAGCACGCGATCCGATAGCACCCAAATCCGCGGTCAGTGTAACAGTTACCTGCTCACCAATCGGAGTGATTGTCGAAAGTTGCTCCTTTGAGCAAGATGAAGCGAAGAGCATCGCTGCCGCTGTCATCACCAAAAGAAAAAACTTTTTCATAGTTAAAAGTGATAGTTAAGTTGTTTATTATAATTAAAAAATATTTGTTTTCTTGCTATTTGCAGCCAAATCTACTACAAAAGTCTCCCAATTGGCGTCTTACACCTATTTTTAAAAATATATATAAATGCGCACATATAGCCTCTCTACTGCGTGTAGAGTGCATTTTGGGGCGCATACAGCCTTTTAGGGTTGTACTATTTGTATGATTTGAAAGCAAATATAGTGATTTTTTTTGAAATTTAAAACATAATCTATACCTTTGGCGTTGATATGAGAGTCGTTTACAATATTTTTATCATACTATTGCTTGTTTGCAGCACTGTTGGGTGTAGTGCAATGTACGACAGCGCAGAGCCTACTTATGAGAAGACTACGCTTGTTCGTGTTGGTGATATTGCACCCGATTTTGCCGTCTCTATGCTTGATGGCAGTACTGTAACTTTGTCGTCGTTGAAGGGCAAGGCCGTGCTGCTTGTTTTCTTTGCGAGTTGGTGCCCTGAATGTCAGAAGCAACTCACTGCTTTAGAGGCATTTAAGGCCAGCAAAACGGGTGAGATGATTGATATTTTAGCCATCTCTCGCGGTGAGAAAAAGAGCGATGTGAGAGACTATATTTCTGAGTATAATTTCACTGTTCCGGTGGGTATTGATGCCGACGCTTCTATATACTCGCTCTATGCAGAACAGTATGTTCCGCGCTGCTTTGTTATTGATCCGCTGGGCCGTATTGTAGCCCTCTCGGTGGGGTATGAAAAGCAGGAATTTGAGGTGCTTTGCTCCATTGTCAACTCTCTTTTATAGTCCATTTCGGATAGGGTAGAGCGCAGTTTAAAACATTGGCGATTCCTATTAACGATTCATTTGATATTGATAGTAGAAATAGGGTGAATTACTATCGACGACCGTACTCGATAACTCGGCGCGATTAGGTAGTTTGCCTTTATTGTACTATACTCAAATAAGACAAAAATTCGTTGACGATACAGCATAGTCTGTTTTTACACTTCAAATAGTTCAACTTATAGTTGCGGTGTGGGAAATAGTGCTGTTTTTGATGGCATTGTAATAAAAAAATTACTACCTTTGTGCCATTAAAGGGCTAATTTTATGCAAAAATCGATGACAGGCTTCGGTAAGGCCGAGGTTAAAGTAGGAAGTAAATGTTTTATCGCCGAGGTTCGCTCGCTCAACTCTAAGCAGTTAGACCTCTCTGTGAAGTTGCCAATGGCGTATCGCGCTGTGGAGACTGAAATTCGTACAATCATCTCTAAACTGCTTGTGCGTGGTAAGGTAGATGTGTTTATCACCTGCCAGAGCGAGACCGTTCAGACTTCGGGCGAGGTGAATAAGGAGATATTCAAGGCCTATCTTGAGCAGGTGACTGAGGCGTTGAACTACTCGGGCGTGGAGGTGTCATATGATACTATCATCCCATCGGTACTCCGTATGCCGAATGTTATGACCACAGAGGTTGAGAATGCATCTAATGGCGAGCTTGAGGCTATCGTTGAGGCGGTAACCCTTGCTGCTGAGCGTCTTGATGCTTTCCGCGTGCAGGAGGGACAGATTCTTATTGCCGACCTGCTCGCAAGAGTTGATAATATCGAGGCGTGCCGTCAGGCTGTAACTCCATTCGAGGCAGTGCGTGCCGAGGCTGTTCGTACACGCATTCGTGAGGGCATTGCAAAGATTGGCGTTGAGGTTGACGAGAATCGTCTTGAGCAGGAGATGATTTTCTATATCGAGAAACTCGATATTACCGAGGAGAAGGTTCGCCTTGCCAACCACTGCAACTACTTCCGCCAGGTTGCTGCCACAGAACCTATGGCTGGTCGCAAACTCGGCTTCATAGCTCAGGAGATGGGTCGTGAAATCAACACTACCGGTTCAAAGGCCAACAACCACGACATTCAGGTTCTTGTCGTTAAGATGAAGGACGAGTTGGAGAAGATTAAGGAGCAAGTCCTCAACATCCTATAGTTTTGTTGTGATAGTGGCGCATTTGCTGCCTTGTCTGCATCTCTCAAAACAGTCACATACGCTTAGTATGCTCCTGCTTTGCTCGACTTGACAGTGTTGCAACTACACCACTCTGACAACAAAACGGGGCGGTGGTTTTCTGACGATAGAATAGAAATAAACACCTATCCGCATCGCGGATACTACTATAAGGCTAATGGCTAATAGCCAAATACCAATAGCATACGAAAAACTATGGAAAAAGTTATCATATTTTCGGCTCCGAGCGGATCGGGCAAGACAACAATTGTGCGTCAGTTGTTGCAGAAATATCCGCAGTTTGAGTTCTCGATCTCTGCTACTTCGCGTGCACCGCGAGGTCAGGAGATAGATGGTGTAGACTACTATTTCCTTACTGATGAGGAGTTTATGCGTCGTGTAGAGCAGGATGCTTTTGTTGAGTGGGAGGCTGTATATGCGGGTACTCACTACGGAACATTGCGCAGTGAGGTGGAACGCATTTGGAGCAAGGGCAACATTATCATTTTTGATGTAGATGTTGTCGGTGGCGTCAATCTAAAGCGTATCTTCGGCGACAAGGCTCGTTCTATATTCATTATGCCGCCATCGGTGGAGGAGTTGGAGCGTCGTCTGGTATCGCGTGCGACAGATGCCCCTGAGGTTATTGCCAAGCGTGTGGCTAAGGCGGCTACAGAGATTGAGCGTGCGCCTGAGTTTGACCATATTGTTGTCAACGATGTGCTTGAGCAGGCGATTGTTGAGACTTGTGCTATTATCGACAAATTTATTGCCGAGTAATGAAGCGTACACTCCTCTATTTCGGTTCGTTCAATCCCGTGCATCGAGGCCATATAGCCCTTGCGGAGTATGCCATTGCCAATGATATTGCCGATCAGGTGATACTGATTGTTTCACCGCAAAATCCGCACAAGCAGTCGGCAGATCTTGCTGCCGAGTTCTCGCGCTATGAGATGTGCGTGGCAGCGTGTCAAGCATCAAAGTATCCCGAGCAGATACTTGTCTCGGCTGTCGAGTTTACATTGCCTCGACCATCGTATACTATTGATACTCTGCGATTTCTGAGTGAAAACTTTGGTGAGTCTATGAGTTTTTCGATACTGATGGGAGCCGATAATATTGCACGCTTTGATCAGTGGAAACAGTACGAGCAGATACTTGCTGACTATCCTGTATTTGTATATCCACGCCCAGGATATCAGGTCGATAAGTTTGCTGATAGAGTGACCTATCTTGCCGATGCTCCGCTCTTTGACTTCTCGGCAACTGATGTACGAAAAGCTCTCTTGGCTGGTAAGCCCATAGGGGATATGGTATGCCCTGAGGTGGAGCGTTATATTAAGAGTAATAAACTTTGGTAGTATGAATAGATTAAAGATAGCGCTCTTGGCAGGTGGTGACTCCTCTGAGCGAGAGATTGCCCTGCAGAGCGCGCAGCAGATAGCTTCGGTGCTTGATAGTACCAAGTATGATGTGAAGGTTATCGACCTGCATCATCGCAATATGACCTATACCGACGCCAATGGCGTGCAGTGGGAGGTTGACAAGAACGACTTTTCACTCACCGTGGCGGGCGAGAAGACAGTGTTTGAGTATGCGCTCATCATCATCCACGGCACTCCTGGTGAGGATGGTAAGCTGCAGGGTTACCTCGACATTATGGGCATACCATACTCATCGTGCTCGCAAGTTTCGTCAGCCATTACTTTCGATAAGATTTCGACCAAGCGAGCAGTCGCAGGTAGAGGTATAAACCTCGCTCGCGAGATATTTGTGAACAAGGGTGATGTTGTTGATCCTCAGACGGTTGTTGAACAGTTAGGCTTGCCACTTTTTATTAAACCTAATGCCAGCGGTAGTAGCTTTGGCGTGACTAAGGTTACTGCCGTAGATCAGATTGCTGCTGCCATAGAGGCGGCATTTGCAGAGAGCGACTCGGTGCTTATCGAGGAGTGTATCGTAGGCCGAGAGATGGGCTGCGGCGTGGTTGTAACATCGGATCGTGAGATTCTACTGCCTATTACCGAGATTGTCTCTAAGCGCGACTTCTTTGACTTTGAGGCTAAGTATACTGCGGGTCTGTCTGACGAGATTACCCCTGCGCCAATTAGCGAGGATATTCGTCTGAAACTCAACCGTATGACTCTCGAGGCATATCGTGCTTGCCGTTGTAGCGGTATTGTGCGTATCGACTTTATAGTCACCGAGGCGGGCGAGCCGTATATGATTGAGATTAACTCAATCCCGGGTATGAGCAGCGGCAGTATCGTGCCTAAGCAGGTGCGTGAGGCGGGTATGACTCTGGGAGAACTCTACGATATTGTTATTGAGGATTCATTAATGAGATTTAGAAAACTTTGAGCCACTTTTTAAGGATGATAGAGATAGATGGTAAGATTGTAAGCACCGACCTGCTTACAGAGCATTTCTGTTGCGATATTGCAGCGTGTAAGGGCCAGTGTTGTATTGATGGCGACTCGGGTGCTCCACTCGATATTGACGAGGTTGATATCCTTGAGCAGGAGTACGAGAACTATAAACCATATATGACTCCCGAGGGCATTTCAGCCGTTGAAGCTCAGGGATTTATGGTGGTAGATGCCGATGGCGACTATACCACTCCGCTGGTTAATGGTTGTGAGTGTGCCTATACCTTTGTAAATGAGCAGGGTATTACCCTCTGCGCTATTGAGGCGGCATATCGTGCGGGTAAGTGTAGCTTTAAGAAGCCTATCTCGTGTCACCTTTATCCTATTCGCGTGGTTGAGTTCTCAAATGGCACGGTGGGACTGAATTACCACCGCTGGGGTATCTGCCGCTCGGCTTGTCAGAATGGAAAACAGCTCGGTATCCCTGTTTATAAGTCGCTCAAGGAGCCTATTATCCGCCGCTTTGGTGAGGAGTTTTTTTCGGCTCTCGAGTGCGCAGAAGATTTGTTGAAGAGTAGTAAATAGTATAAAATATATGAAGAAAATATTCGCTTTGGTTGTGGCACTGCTGGCTGCAACAAATCTCTATGCGCTTGATTCATTGGCAGTTCAGGCGATAAAACCCGTTGAGTGTCCTATTGTGGTAGATACGCTGACAACAGATAATGACGCGCTGTCAGTGTTGCTCTTTAACGATGGTACTTGGCGTTATGTGCAGAATAAAACTATCGAGTGCGACTCTACAGTCTATGGTAGATTCTGGGATACTGATAATATCTCGGCATATCGCTCAGTAAAGGTTGATTCGCTGCCTAAGTCGGTGGCAATCAACCTTGTGGATAGCCTAAAGAACTACCGCTTTCCATATGTTGGTCGCATAACCTCTCGCTATGGCATCCGCCACCGCCGTGCGCATAATGGTATAGATATGGCCCTAAAGGTGGGTGATACTATCTGCTCGGCATTCGATGGTCGCGTGCGCTTCTCAAAGGCTACAGATACAGGCTATGGAACGCTTATTATCGTGCGCCACGATAACGGCCTTGAAACATACCACGGTCACCTCTCGGCTCGCCTTGTTGAGGAGGGTGATAGGGTAGTGGCAGGTCAGCCTATCGGTCTTGGTGGTAACTCGGGTAGAAGTACAGGTCCACACCTCCACTTCGAGGTTCGCTACTATGGACAATCTATTGACCCTGAGCGTATTATCAACTTCCGTACAGGAGAACTTCGCCGCGAAAACTTCCTGCTCAAGAAGAACTATTTTAGCATCTATTCAAAGTACGAGCAGGACTTTAACGCCGAGACTGAGCGTGACGCTGCCGAGAAGAAGGAGAACCAGATGTCAGCCGAAAAACGCTACTATAAGGTGCGTAGCGGAGACTATCTCGGCCTTATCGCTAAGCGTAACCACACTACCGTTTCGGCCATCTGCCGCCTCAACGGCATCAAACCAACCACCACCCTGCAGATCGGCAAGGTGCTGCGCGTGAAGTAAATATAAGTTGCAAGATTATTAATATAACAAAAAACTCTCCCAAAGGTTGTGTAGTGTTATAATATTTTGATATTGCCATAAAAGGGATTGTTCTTCGTAGCTGTTGAACAACCCCTTTTTTATTGTTATTGCTATGTACAGTTGAATAGGTTGCACTTTTCTATTTGTTTTTTTACTTTCTTGTAGTTATATTTGCGTAGATTTTTACTACTACCAATATGAAGAGATTTAGGTTGACTTTAGCTCTGACTGTAGGTTTGCTTCTCTTTGTAGCTAAGAATGCCTATAGCCAGAATGTGCAGTTGCACTACGATTTTGGTCGAGATTGTGCGACAACTACCGTAGAGATGTTTCGTCCTGATGGCGGAGGAAGTACCTTCTTTTTTGTAGATATGGATTACTCTCCAAAGGTGAGTGGCGCATATTGGGAGATTGCTCGTGAAGTCTGCTTCTGGCAGAAGAGCAAGCTTGGTTGGCTCTCTGCTCACGTTGAGTATAATGGTGGTCTGAATACCGTTGCAGGCTCTTTTAATAACTCGTTCCTTGTAGGTGCTACATACTCTGGACACTCTAAGGATTGGAGTAAAACCTGGTCTATTTCCGCTTCGTATAAGGCTATCCCGGGTACCATAGGCTTAGGTGGAGATAAGCAACCGCATAACTTCCAGATTACAGGTGTGTGGAATCTCGATTTCTTCAAACACTGGATATCGTTTAATGGCTTTGCGGACTTCTGGCGTGAGGCACGCCCTTGGCAGATGACAGAATTTATCTTTCTTGCCGAGCCACAGTTGTGGGTCAATCTTAGGAATATCAAGGGCTGTGAGAAGATGAACCTTAGTGTCGGTACTGAGGTTGAGCTCTCTTGCAACTTTATTGATAAAGGTTTGGCCGTAAATCCAACCCTTGCGCTTAAATGGACATTTTAATAAATATTAAACAAATAAACAATGCTTACGAAACTCTTCGGTTTTAATCCGAAACAGACTACAGTTAAGACAGAGATTTTGGCGGGAATAACAACATTTCTCACAATGTCTTACATCCTTGCAGTAAATCCTGCAATGTTTAGCCAGCTTGACGGTATGTCGAGTGGCGCGGTGTTTACAGCGACTGCTCTGGCGGCTATTGTCGGCTGTCTGGCGATGGCATTTCTGGGAAAGCTTCCATTTGGACTGGCCCCAGGAATGGGATTGAATGCCTTTTTTGTATATAGCGTATGTCTCGGTATGGGCTATAGCTGGCAGTTTGCCTTGACTGCAGTGCTTATTGAGGGTGTAATTTTTATACTCCTTACCATTACAAATATTCGCGACAAGATTGTTGAAGCTATACCTCTTAATCTTCGCAAAGCCATTGGTGTAGGTATCGGACTTTTTATCACATTTATAGGATTCAATAGTGCTGGTGTTATTGTGAATAACGATGCTACACTTGTTGCCCTTGGTGATATCACCTCTGGCTCTGCACTGCTTGCCCTTATAGGCCTGATTATCACAGGCTTTATGTATATGCGTAATGTTCCAGGAGCTATACTTATCGGTATTCTTATCACGATGCTTATAGGTATCCCGATGGGGGTTACTGAGTTCAAAGGAGTGCTCTCTAAGCCTGAGTCTATCAGTTCAATCTGTTGCCAGTTTGATTTTGAGAATATCTTTTCGATGGATATGTTGATAGTTGTCTTTACATTCTTCTTTATCGATATGTTTGATACTGTAGGTACACTTATTGGCGTGTGTACAAAGTCGCATATGGTTGATGAAAAGGGAAATATCCACCGTCTTAAGCAGGCATTTATGGCAGATGCTATTGCAACGACAGCAGGCGCTATGCTCGGTACTTCAACAACTACAACATATGTAGAGAGTGCTGCAGGTGTAGCTCAGGGCGGTCGCTCAGGCCTTACTGCATTCTCTGTGGCGATGTGTTTTGCTGTGGCGCTCTTCTTTTCGCCACTCTTTCTCTCTATACCAGCAGCAGCAACGGCTCCCGCTCTGATTATTGTGGGATTGCTTATGATGGAGCCTATTGTAAAGATTCCATTTGATGACTTCTCTGAGGCTATTCCTGCATTCGTTTGTATTGTGATGATGCCATTGTCATACTCAATCTCAAATGGAATCCTGCTCGGTATGATCTCCTATGTGCTGATGAATATGATTTGTGGTAAGTTTAGTAAGATTACCCCTGCAATGTATATTCTTGCAATACTCTTTGTGCTCAAATATATATTTATATAATGATATTGTAACTAAAATATACCACCTATCAATAGCAACAGTCGAGATCTTTCCAGGGTCTCGATTGTCTTTTTTTATTTGCCTATGTATCGTGTTGGTGTATATATATAGGTGTTGGGGGAGGGAGAGAATATTGAAAATTTTTTAATTTTAGAATGAAAAGTTGTGTATTTCAGAAATTTGTATTACCTTTGCGCACTCGCAATGTGCGAGGTTGGATTATAATTTATTAATAACAAGTATTTTAACAAATGGATTCATTAAGCTACAAGACAGTCTCATTGAATGCAGCGACAGTTACCAAGGAGTGGGTAGTTATCGACGCTACTAATGAGGTGTTGGGTCGTTTGGCTTCACAGATCGCAAAGATTCTGTGTGGTAAAAACAAGCCTGGCTACACTCCACACGTTGATTGCGGTGACTATGTTATCGTTATCAATGCTGATAAGGTGAAGCTCACAGGCAAGAAATTGACCGACAAGGTCTATGTTCGTCACACCGGCTATCCGGGTGGTCAGCGTTTCGCTACTCCAGCTGATCTTCTTACCCGCAAGCCAACAGCTGTTATCGAGGAGGCAGTAAAGGGTATGCTCCCTAAGAACCGTCTCGGCGCAGCTATTTTCAAAAACTTGAAGGTTTATGCAGGCGCTGAGCACCCTCACGCAGCACAGAACCCAAAGCAAATTAAGTTAAACGAGATTAAGTAAACATTATGGAAGTTGTAAACACTGTTGGTCGCCGTAAGGCTGCTGTTGCTCGCGTATTCGTGAAGGCTGGTACAGGTAAAATTACAATTAACCAGAAGGAGCTTTCTGTTTACTTCCCACTGAACATTCTTCAGTTCGAGGTAAAGCAGCCGCTTATCGTTACTGAGACTACTGAGAACTTTGATGTAAACATCAATGTTGTAGGTGGTGGTATCAAGGGTCAGGCTGAGGCAGCTCGTATGGGTATCGCACGCGCATTGTGCGAGATCAATCTCGAGTACCGTTCAGTACTTAAGAAGAACGGATTCCTTACTCGTGATTCCCGTGAGGTTGAGCGTAAGAAGCCAGGTCAGCCAGGCGCACGCCGTAAGTTCCAGTTCAGTAAGCGTTAATCTTACCGACCAAATATTTCGGCAAAGCACGACGAGGGTCGCAAATCGACAAGACTACCTATATATATTATATGTGTACTACCTATCGATTGCCCAGTCGCGGAAAACTCGGCAGATCATTTAGCTACTGCCTGAGTTGAAATAAAGAGATTTAAAAAACAAAAAAACAGAGAATTAAAATGGCTCGTACAGATTTTAATACATTATTGGAGGCCGGCGTTCACTTTGGTCACTTGAAGCGCAAGTGGAACCCAAGAATGGCACCATATATCTTTATGGAGAAGAACGGCATCCACATCATCGATCTCCACAAGACAGTAGTGAAGCTCGATGAGGCAGCTGCAGCACTTAAGCAGATCGCAAAGAGCGGTCGTCGCGTGTTGTTCGTTGCAACCAAGAAACAAGCTAAGGATATCGTTGCCGAAAAGGTAGCAGCAGTCACTATGCCTTATGTAACTGAGCGTTGGGCTGGTGGTATGCTGACAAACTTCCCAACTATACGAAAGGCTGTTAAGAAGATGGCAACCATCGACAAGCAGATTGCTGACGGTCTTTTCGAGAATTTTTCAAAGCGCGAGAAGCTCCAGATTTCACGCCAGCGTGCAAAGCTCGAGCGTAACCTCGGCTCAATTGCAGATCTCAACCGTCTTCCAGCTGCACTGTTCGTAATCGACGTGCAGAAGGAGCAGAACGCAGTTCGTGAGGCAAAGCGTTTGAACATCCCTGTATTTGCTATGGTAGATACTTGTTGTGATCCAACCGACATTGATTATGTAATCCCAGCAAATGATGATGCAGCAAAGTCAATCGCTCTTGTTCTCGATGTAGTATGCGGTGCTATCGCAGAGGGTCTTGAGGAGCGCAAGCTTGAGCGCGAGAAGGCTGAGACTGAGGCAGAGGCTAACACTGAGGCTCCTGCTCGCCAGGGCAAAACCCGCGTAAAGCGCGGCGTTAAGGCTGCAGTAGATGCACAGGAGACAGCAGCGGCTGAGATCGTTGCTGCAACTGAGACTGCAGAGTAATTATTAACCAACCGTTAAAACAACACAAATTATGGCAATAGAAATTAAGGCAGCTGATGTAATGAAGCTCCGCAAGATGACAGGTGCCGGTATGATGGATTGCAAGAAGGCTCTTATGGAGGCAGAGGGCGATTTCGAGCGTGCAAAGGATATTATCCGTGAGAAGGGTAAGCTTATCGTTGCAAAGCGTGCAGATCGCAATGCTACTGAGGGTGTTGTTGTAACCAAGATCGTAGGTGGTAAGGGTTATATCCTTTGCCTTGCTTGCGAGACCGACTTCGTAGCACAGAATGTAGAGTTCTCTGCAACTGCAAATGAGCTCCTCGATCTGGCTGTAGCAGCTGACGCAGTAGATACTGCAGCTCTGCTCGCAGTACAGAACGGCGATGGCCGCACTGTAGAGGAGTTGGTAACTGAGAAGTCAGGCCAGACAGGTGAGAAGTGTGAGCTCGCATACTACGCTCGCGTTGAGGCAGCTTATATCTGCGCTTATGTTCACTTCAACAAGAAGCTCGGTACTATCCTCGGTTTCAACAAGGAGGTATCAGAGGAGGTAGCTCGTCAGATCGCAATGCAGGCAACTGCAATGGCTCCACTCTCAATCGATGTTGAGGACTGCCCAGCAGAGATCGTAGAGAAGGAGAAGGCTATCGCTCTTGAGCAGATGAAGCAGGATCCTAAGAACGCTAACAAGCCAGAGGCTATCCTTGAGAAGATCGCTGAGGGTAAGATGCGTAAGTTCTTCGAGGAGAACACCCTTCTTAACCAGGCTGTAGTAGGCGAGAAGGAGTCTATCCGTGAGCTCCTCGCACGCGCTGATAAGGAGGCTACTGTTGTAGCTTACAAGCGTTTCGCTCTCGAGGCATAATTTAGAGGTGATAGTGGGTCTTTCCCGCTACCAAATAACTCAGCAAGGGCTGTACCGTAAGGTATGGCCCTTCGTTGTTTTTTATATGGGTCGAAATTCGACCCCTTTGTAGGACAAAGTATCGAAATTTCTAACTCGTTCATAGAGGATTACGAAATGGTAATGGAGTTTGCAAAATGGGTTGGTATATAAAAACATAAGCCTCCTTTACAGAACCGACGCCAAACCGAGAGCAAAGATTGCTTGCAAGCTATGCCGAGGTGCGAAGGAGGAAGACCGAAGGTCAAAGGTTTGGGGGATAGGTAACACGCAGTCTCTCCCCGCTGCAAAATATAGAATGTTATTAATTCGCTGATTGTTTAGAGTGTTATTTAGCGCAGATTAATACTCTTGTCAGAATATAAGCCCCCTTTACAGAAAGGGGGTTTGGGTGATAGGTAACACTTGTCTCTCCCCGCTACAAAAAAAGGATGTTATTAATTTCGCTGATTGTTTAGAGTGTTATTTAGCGCAGATTAATACTCTTGTCAGAATATAAGCCCCCTTTACAGAAAGGGGGTTTGGGGGATAGGTAACACACCGTCTCTCCCCGCTACAAAATATAGAATGTTATTAATTTCGCTGATTGTTTAGAGTGTTATTTAGCGCAGATTAATACTCTTGTCAGAATATAAGCCCCCTTTACAGAAAGGGGGTTTGGGGGATAGGTAACACGCAGTCTCTCCCCGCTACAAAAAAAAAGGAGTGAATTTTCACTCCTTTTTTGTAGCGGGAGAGAGACTTGAACTCTCGACCTCATGATTATGAATCATGCGCTCTAACCAGCTGAGCTATCCCGCCATTGCTTAAAGCGAGTGCAAAGATAGTGTAAATTTTCT
>JAZOND010000002.1:0-21485 GCA_045654345.1 Alistipes sp.
ATCCATAACCGCCTGAACTTTCAAATCTAAAAGATGCCTTTTAAACTATTATGGGGTATTAGTACCAATTTCTCAGTGTTATCCCCCTGTTATGGGTAGGTTGCATACGCGTTACGCACCCGTGCGCCGGTCGCCATCAAATCCACATTGCTGTTTCATTATGCTGCCCCTCGACTTGCATGTGTTAAGCCTGCCGCTAGCGTTCATCCTGAGCCAGGATCAAACTCTCCATTGTAAAAAAAAAGAATTATTAAATCTTAGCTCTAATCTCAAAGGTAATTGTTCTTTTGAAATTATACTCTTTCGAGTAAGAAAAAAACTTATTTAGCTGCTCAAATACCTCAAAGAACGAATATATCTCTTAGACCGAAGTCTGTTTGATACTTTTCTGTTTCTCCGACTTAGAAGCGGAAATCGGTTGCAAAGGTAAGGCAACTTTTTCAAACTTCCAAATCTTTTTGAAAAAAAAATTAAACTTTTTTCGAGAACCATTTTTGCTATCACTTCAGATTTTTAGAAGCGAAAGCGGTTGCAAAGGTAATACATATTTTTGTAACCACCAAATTTTTCAAGAAAAAAAATTAATTTTCTTTTCAGAGAACCATTGCAACCCGTGTTATTTCCTGATTGCGGGTGCAAAGTAACGACATTATTTTGAGATATGCAAATTTTTTAATAACTTTTTTACAACATTTTTCAGGCCTTTTTAGTTACAGCTCTTATACTCAGCAAGTTAGGATTAAAAATAATTTTCAACCCCATTTCCCCTTATTATATATATATAGGTATACCCTTTTGAGCGTATTTTTGGCAATAAAAAGGTTTGTGGCAATTAAATAGCGAGACAAGCACTGACAGGGTGGTAAAAACTGTCAGATGCACAATGTATTTAGTTTTTTTTTACTACCTTTGCTACAAGAAACCCCAAAAAGTTTCGTATCACTAACCAGTATAAAGTATTGCACAATGAGAAAAAAAAGAACACCAAGAGACCATTCTCTCTTTCTGAAAGCTTTTAGAGCCTACCTGCAATATGTCAATTCTGGACTCTATTTCCGCAAGGAGCATATTATCGGATTGGAAAACGTGCCGGCAGATGGTACACCTGTAGTGGTTGTCTCTAACCACCAGAACTGTCTGAACGACCCGTTGTGTGTATGTTTGATGCTCACGGATAGGCGTATGAACTTTCTTGCTCGCGCCAGCGTTTTCAAAAATCCTATATTTAACAAGGCTCTGCGTGCTATGGGTCTACTTCCGGCATATCGCTTAAGTCACGAAGGTTTTGCCGCCGTGGCTAAGAACAAGAGTACGCTTGATGCTGCCGGGGAGGCTTTGGTAAATGGAGAGACAGTGATGCTCTACCCCGAGGCGGGGCATCAGGACAAGCGTTGGCTGGGCGTATTTAGGGTCACATACCTCAAGATGGCCTTCGACGCAGCGGCGAAGATGAACTTCGAGCAGGATGTGATGATTCTCCCATCTTGCAACCACTACTCGAACTACTTCCACGCCCGAACAGATATGCTCATCAAGTTTGGCCAGCCGATTTCGCTCAAGCCATACTACGAGCAGTACAAAGAATCACCGCGCGAGACTATGATTCAGCTCAACCAGATTGTCCGCGACAAGATTCAGGAGATGATGCTCCACATCGACGACCTGAACCACTACGAGCAGATAGACTTCCTGCGCGATAACGGCTACGGTCGCAAGTACGCCATCGAGCACGGATTCAAGTTCCGCTACCTACCATCGCGTTTAATCTCTGATCAGAAGTTAGTCAGCGCGCTGGAGCGTGCATACAAGCAGCACCCTGAGCAGATGGAGCAGATTTACAGCGATACCAGCCGACTTATCGAGGGACAGAGAGAGCTCAAGATTCGTGACTGGCTCTTTATCCACAACCCAGGCATCGAGGCTCCCCTACTGCGAGGCCTCGGACTGCTGCTACTACTGCCGCTATTCTTAGTCTCAGCACTGCCTACGCTGTTGCTCTTTGTCATCCCTAAGATTTTCCTCAAGAAACTCATCAAGGATCAGATGTTCTACAGCTCGTTCAATGTGGGCGTGAGCGTCTTTGTATCAGTACCTCTCTGCCACCTGCTACCGAGCGCACTGCTCTGGATATTTGCAGGCCACTGGTGGGCGCTTGGATACTTTGTCGCCTTCCCGCTGATGTTTATCCTGGCGTGGAACTTTATCCGTATGTTCCTCAAGTTCGTCGGCTCCTGCCGCTTCGTCGCACCAAAGAACAAGGCCAAAATCACCGAACTGCGCGAACTACGCACCTCGATTTTCGACAGACTCGACAAGATTTTGGAGTAGAGGCTGCGACTAAGTACCGCACCTTTTCTGAAGAAAAGCTGCCCAAAAGACTTTATGCGATACTTTGTATCGCTTCTGGGCATTGCGGATTTAGGATAGCTTAATAGCTATTACAATAAAAAGAGAGATTAGCTTTGTTCAAGTAAACTTGACGCGCTATCTCTCTTTTTATTGCACCATCTTCGATGGTTTCCCAAATCCGAGTAAAGCATAACAGAGTTTTTTCGTTCAGCACAATAAACAATATTCGCAAAGCATAAAAGATAACGCGTGTTACTTTCTGCGCTTCGCGCGCTGTTAGCTCTTGGCTATTAGCCCATTGGCCATTAAGGAATTTAGGAAGATAGGAGTTTGCACACCACCTCCTCTTTGCACGGTTTTATCGTCAGAACGCTGCGATTAAGCCGAATGCAGAGTAAAGTTTACTTTAGCTATGCTTAGGCGGAGCAGGGTCGAGCCATCATAGATGGCTCAATGATGTAGTTGTGGGGCATCGTGAAAAAGCCCGACGATGGATAGTACTTTTCGTACAGCCATTGTCGGACTTTGAGCGATGTGCCGCAAATGCGCCACTATCTCGATAAAATTAGTTTTTCTTTGGCTTTGGTGCCAAAATCATATTCATCTTCTTACCCTCGAGCTGAGGCATAACCTCTACCTTTGCAATCTCTTCAAGGGCGGTAGCGAAGCGGAGCAGAAGAATCTCGCCCTGCTCTTTGAAGACGATACTACGACCGCGAAAGAATACATACGCCTTAACCTTTGCACCCTCCTTGATGAAGTTCTCGGCGTGGCGGAGCTTAAAGTTAAAGTCGTGCTCGTCGGTCTGTGGACCAAAACGAATCTCCTTGATAACGACCTTTGTCTGCTTTGCCTTAATTTCCTTCTGCTTTTTCTTCTGCTGATAGAGGAACTTCTGGTAGTCGACAATGCGGCATACCGGTGGCTCGGCATTTGGAGAGATCTCGACAAGATCAAGCTCCATCTCGTCTGCAAGGGCAATAGCCTTTGCAATTGGAAGTACAAGATTTGGCTCGACATTATCGCCTACAATACGAACTGTAGGAGCAGTAATCTCGTTATTGATGCGGTTTGGATTCTCCTTTACAGGACGGCGACCGCGATTCTGATTTCCCTGTGCAGCGTTATTATTCTGCGGGCGGGGGGTAAATGGTTTAAAACCAGCCATTAAAGATGATAAATAGTGTTAAATAATGTGTTAATATAAGGGGCTATGGGCTACATAGCCCCCAATGTAAAATGTTTAGTGCATTTTATTTGCCTCAATCTCGGCAGTAACAAGCTCCTGCATATAGTTGCAGTACTGCTCGAGGGTCATTGAGCCCTTATCGCCATCGCCCTGTGCGCGAACAGAGACGGTGCGCTCTGCAGCCTCCTTCTCACCCACGATAAGTAGGTAAGGGATTCTCTTAAGCTCGTTATCGCGGATCTTACGACCAATCTTCTCGTTACGATCGTCAATCTGTGCACGAACATCGTGAGCATTGAGGTAAGCAACAACCTCCTCTGCATATGCATTGAACTTCTCAGAGATAGGAAGCACTACGCACTGATCTGGAGAGAGCCAGAGTGGGAACTTACCAGCAGTATGCTCGAGCAGCACAGCCACAAATCGCTCCATAGAGCCGAATGGTGCGCGGTGAATCATAATTGGACGGTGGAGCTTATCATCTGCGCCCTTATAGGTAAGGTCGAAACGCTCAGGCAGGTTATAGTCTACCTGGATAGTACCAAGCTGCCAGCTTCTTCCAAGAGCATCCTTTACCATAAAGTCGAGCTTAGGACCGTAGAATGCAGCCTCACCGGTCTCAACAACGGTATTAAGACCCTTCTCCTGACAAGCCTGGATGATTGCGTTCTCAGCCTTCTCCCAATTCTCGTCACTTCCGATATACTTAGAGGTATTTTCAGGGTCGCGGAGTGAAATCTGAGCTGTATACTTATCGAACTTAAGGGTGCGGAAGATGTAAAGAACGATGTCGATAACCTTCTCGAACTCCTCAAGCAACTGATCTGGACGCACGAAGAGGTGAGCATCATCCTGAGTAAATGAACGCACACGGGTAAGACCGTGGAGCTCACCACTCTGCTCGTAACGGTATACAGTACCGAACTCAGCAAGACGAACAGGCAGATCCTTGTATGAGCGTGGCTTGCTACGGTAAATCTCGCAGTGGTGAGGACAGTTCATCGGCTTGAGCAGGTACTCCTCGCCCTCAAATGGGGTGTGGATAGGCTGGAATGAATCCTTACCATACTTAGCGTAGTGGCCAGATGTAACATAGAGATCCTTATTACCAATGTGCGGAGTGATTACCTGCTGGTAGCCGTGCTCCTTCTGAATCTTACGCAAGAAACGCTCCAGACGGTCACGCAGCTCGGCACCCTTTGGCAACCAGAGTGGCAGACCCTGACCTACGCGCTGAGAGAATGTAAAGAGCTCAAGCTCCTTACCCAGCTTACGGTGGTCGCGCTTCTTAGCCTCCTCGAGCATCTGCAGATACTCGTCGAGCATGCTCTTCTTAGGGAATGAGATACCATAGATACGGGTAAGCATCTTATTCTTCTCATCACCACGCCAGTAAGCACCAGCCACAGCGGTCAGCTTGATAGCCTTAATAAAGCCTGTGTGCGGGATATGCGGACCACGGCACAAATCGGTAAATGCGCCGTTGGTATAGAACGAAATTGTACCATCCTCAAGTGCTGAGATAAGCTCTACCTTGTACTGGTCACCCTTCTCGGTGAAGGTCTTGAGCGCATCAGCCTTAGCTACCTCTGTACGAACAAGGGTCTCCTTGTTACGAGCCAGCTCAGCCATCTTAGCCTCAATCTTAGCAAGGTCAGACTCGAGAATTGGCACCGGACAATCTACATCATAGTAGAAACCCTGCTCAATAGCAGGACCGATACCGAACTTAATGCCCGGATAGAGAGCCTCAAGGGCCTCAGCGAGCAGGTGTGAAGATGTGTGCCAGAAGGCGTGCTTACCCTCTGCATCATCCCACTTGAAGAACTTAATAGAGCAATCGCTCTCGATTGCACGAGACAGATCTACTGTCACATCATCTATCGAAGCAGCCAGACAGTCCGCAGCTAAACGAGGGCTGATACTCTCGGCAACCTGATAGGCAGTTGTTCCCGCAGCAAACTCTCTTACCGAGCCATCGGGAAAGGTTACTTTAACCATAGTTTGTTTACTTTATTATTTAATTGTTTATATTTACACCTTCGCAGCTCCACAATAACGAGACGGATTACTGCTCAGTTGTGCCTTCTACTTTAATATCCTTCATCGACATATCTCTACCCTTGTCACGCTCAAAACGCTCCAGCGGATTGCGACTCCAGCGAGAGTAGAGCTCGCGACGACGGACAATATCTATTGCTGCATAGATTGCATTGCGCATAGACTGCGCATCAGCCATACCCTTACCGGCAATGTCGTACGCCACACCATGATCTGGTGATGTGCGTACAATATCGAGTCCTGCAGTAAAGTTGACACCCTCAGGACTAAGAGCCTTAAATGGCACAAGACCCTGATCGTGGTACATAGCAAGTATCGCATCATACTTACTAAAGCCTCCTGATGCAAAGAGTCCATCTGCCGCCATAGGGCCAAAAGCAAGAACGCCCGCCTCATATGCCTCAGCAACCGCTGGGCGGATAATATCGTTCTCCTCATTGCCGAGCAGACCGCCATCTCCTGCGTGCGGATTGAGCGCAAGCACTGCTATGCGTGGCTCAACAACACCAAAATCGCTCTTCAGAGTATCTCTGAGCTGTGTCAGCTGCTCCACAAGAGCATCCTTGCTCAACGATGAAGCCACCTTATCTACAGGAATATGAATTGTCGCAAGTGCCACGCGAAGGGTCTCCGAGCACATAATCATAGTGGCCTGACCCTCTGCCTTGTCAGCAAAAAACTCGGTATGACCTGTAAAGCCAAAGCCCGCAGCGTTCATACTCTCCTTATTTATCGGAGCAGTAACCACAGCAGCAAGAGCACCCGACTCAACATCTGCAACCACAGCCTCAAGAGCAGCTATGGCAGCCTTTGCCGATGCCTCGGTAGCCTTACCAGGCTCTACTGCAAGCTCCTTGTCGCCAACCTCAACGAAGTTTATCGCGCCATAGCGAGCCTCAGCTGCCGATGAGCAGTAGAAAAACTTGAGCGACTCACCCTCGTCAAACTGAGCCTTAGCGATGTAGTGGTCAGCAGCCTTGCGAGTACCATATACCACAGGGGTACACAACTCGGTAATCATCGGATTTGCCAACGCACCGATAATCACCTCCCAACCAATACCGTTGGTGTCTCCCTGCGTAATTCCTATCTTTATTCTGTTATCAAACATTGTTTCAATGGTTTAAGGAGCAAATTTAAATATTTTTTCTTTTCTACACAAGAAAAAAACGAAGATTATTTACATTGTTCACCACCAAAGCAAATATTGGGTTACAATATCTATATTGCAAGCAAATTATTTGTCATTTTCAGCAAAAAAACTTACTTTTGTAATAGACGGTGGAGTATTTCCCATCGGGCGAATATATAGATAAAAGTATAGACAAATTAAGTTCCAATTAAAACATACCTAAGCATGAAAAAGATTTTCATTGCCTTAGCAGCAGTACTACTATCTTTTAGTACAACAGATGCCTCGGCGCAGCTGCTCAGAAACATCGGTCAGAGCATTGTAAATAGCATTAAGAACAGTGCGCAAAACAGACAACGAAAAGCGGCTAACAATAACAACAATGGCGGTGAGCAGCAACAGCCGCAGCAGCAGTGCGGAGAGCTATTTAGCCCAGCCGAGCTACCACCGCTGCAGGCACCTGCAACAACATACCAGTACAAGCCAGGCGACCCTACCACTGGCGAGCATTGGGATCACGGCTGGGTAGACCTTGGTCTGCCCTCAGGAGTAAGATGGTCTGACGGTTATAGAGACTGGGCATATATGTGGGGCAAGAAATCTACAGATGCAGAGTACTGTATCGGAAACTGCAGAAGCTACGGCAAGGATATTGGCCAAGACATCGCAGGCAATGACCTGTACGACTATGGTGGTAGTGTTATGGGTCGTGGCTGGCGTATGCCAAGAGTTGAAGATATTCAGGAGCTCCTTGAAAACTGCGACAGAGAGTATACTACTCAAAATGGCCAAAACGGACTTAAGTTCACCAGCCGCATTAACGGTCAGTCTATATTTTTCAGTGCCAGCGGCTACAAAGAGGGTTGGAACCACAACTACAAAGATGAGGGCTACTACTGGCTCGCTACATCTGGCCCAGATAACTATACTGCCCACGTATTCAAGTTCTCAAGCAGCGACAATGGCACAATTATGCTTGCACAGCGCTTCTTAGGTTGCCGCATATATCCTGTTATGGATAGGCCAAAAGTTGTCGCTCGCCAGACAAAGGGTAATGTCGGTGGCCACGACTGGGTAGACCTCGGCCTGCCATCTGGTACACGCTGGGCAACCTGTAATGTCGGAGCTACAAAGCCTTCACAGAGAGGAAACCTATATGCGTGGGGCGAGATTCAGACCAAGTCAAGCTACACAGAGGCAAACTGCAAGTTCCAAAACGAGCGCAACGCAATAGATATTCAAGGCTCTATCTTCGATGCGGCTCATGTTCACTGGGGCAATGGCTGGAAAATGCCTACCCGCACACAACTACACGAGCTTGTGGACTGCTGCGATTGGGATTATGTTCAGCTTGATGGACGCTGGGTTGTAAGACTCACAAGCCGATACAACAACGAGGTTATCTATCTGCCATCAACAGGTCATAAGGATGGCACCGAGCACAGCAATCCAAACGGCTGTGGCAACTACTGGAGTTCCACCCCTGCAAGTGGCGACGGTGCACACGGCTACAACTTTGGCGCTGCGCTGGGCTATATGAGTAGTATTTGCCGCTACTACGGTCAGGCTATTCGCCCTGTTCTTGACAAGGCTTCACACCTCAAGACACCTGTATCTGGTCAGCACAATGATCACAACTATGTAGACCTCGGCCTGCCATCTGGCACTATGTGGGCTACTTGCAACCTTGGTGCTAAGTACCCAGATGAGGACGGAAACTACTATCAGTGGGGCGAAATTACAACCGTGCACCAGACAGATGCTCACAAGAATAATCTTGTAGGCCACACAGTCCCTATAGTATGCGGTAACCCACAGTATGATGCAGCTACAGCAAACTGGGGCAGTGGCTGGCAGACGCCAACACTCGATCAGTTTAATGAACTTATCCAGCACTGTACCTGGGAGTGGACAAATCTCTACGGCCGCAATGGCTATAAGATTATAAGCAAGGTCAATAACAATTGGATATTCCTCACCACCAGCGGTTCGTGCGACGATAACCACCACGACCCATACCAAAGACCTGGCGGTGTAGATAGCACTGGTGAGTACTGGAGTTCAACTAATTCAGAAGGCTCAAGTTTCTCTTGCGCATTGAAATTTAGTGCAAAATTTACATCAATATACACAGATCTAATGGCACATCGCATCACAGCATACAACATCCGCCCAGTGTATGTGCCTACAAGATAGAGGGCAGACAAACAACTAAAGGGAGAGGTTTTCCTCTCCCTATTTTTTATTATACCCCAATTTGGGCGTCAAAACCGAGCATATTCCTCACATCGGTTTTAGCGTCAGAATGCGGTAGATACCTCGCTCAGCTAAAACACACCGACAATTCTTTGCACCGCATTTTGGCGTCAGAGCGGGGCAGATACCACGCTCGGCACAAAAAACAGCGAAGGGCTGTACTTGTGGTACTGCCCTTTGCTGTTTATTTGGGTTAGCGGAAGCAGATGCCCCGCTATCACACCAAAATTACTCTGAGAGGATCTCAAGCATCTTAATAGCCGCTGCTGAAATCTTCGAACCTGGGCCGAAGATAGCTGCTGCGCCATCACGATAGAGCTGATCGTAGTCCTGAGCTGGGATTACACCACCAACGATAACGATGATGTCCTCACGGCCGAGCTTACGGAGCTCCTCGATAATCTGCGGAACGAGTGTAAGGTGACCTGCAGCAAGTGAAGATACGCCTACTACGTGAACATCGTTCTCAACAGCCTGCTTAGCAGCCTCTGCAGGGGTCTGGAACAATGGACCCATATCTACATCGAAGCCGATATCTGCATAACCTGTTGCTACAACCTTAGCACCACGGTCGTGACCGTCCTGACCGAGCTTAGCGATCATAATACGAGGCTGGCGACCCTCGCGCTTAGCGAACTCAGCGCACATCTGCTTAGCCTTCTCGAACTCTGCATCCTGCTTCATAGCTGAACTATATACACCTGAAATTGAACGAATTACTGCATTGTAACGACCTACAACAACCTCGCAAGCGTAAGAGATCTCACCGAGGGTTGCACGAACCTTAGCAGCCTCAACAGCCAGCTCAAGGAGGTTACCCTCACCAGTCTCAACACACTTAGTGATTGCTGCCAGAGCTGCATCAACAGCTGCCTGGTCACGGTTAGCCTTAAGCTCTGCAAGGCGAGCGATCTGGCTCTCGCGTACTGCGGTGTTATCAACTGCCAAGATATCAATTGGAGCCTCCTTCTCAAGGCGGTACTCGTTAAGACCGATAATCTTCTGCTCACCAGAGTCGATACGAGCCTGGGTACGAGCTGCAGCCTCCTCGATACGCATCTTAGGAATACCTGTCTCGATAGCCTTAGCCATACCACCAAGCTGCTCAACCTCCTCGATAAGAGCCCAAGCCTTGTGTGCAATCTCGTTAGTAAGGCTCTCAACATAGTAAGAACCTGCCCAAGGGTCGATAGCGCGGCAAACATTAGTCTCCTCCTGGATGTAGATCTGGGTGTTACGAGCGATACGAGCAGAGAAGTCTGTAGGAAGTGCGATAGCCTCATCAAGAGCGTTGGTGTGCAGTGACTGAGTGTGTCCCAGAGCTGCGCCCATAGCCTCGATAGCTGTACGGCCTACATTGTTGAATGGATCCTGCTCGGTGAGTGACCAACCAGAGGTCTGTGAGTGAGTACGCAGTGCAAGTGACTTAGGGTTCTTAGGCTCAAACTGCTTAACAATCTTAGCCCACAGCATACGAGCAGCACGCATCTTAGCAATCTCCATAAAATGGTTCATACCGATAGCCCAGAAGAATGAAAGGCGTGGAGCAAATGCGTCGATAGACATACCTGCGTTGATACCTGCGCGGAGATACTCAAGACCGTCAGCCAGAGTATAAGCCAACTCGATATCTGCAGTAGCACCTGCCTCCTGCATATGGTAACCAGAGATAGAGATTGAGTTGAACTTAGGCATATTCTTAGAGGTATACTCGAAGATGTCAGCGATAACCTTCATCGAGAACTTAGGAGGATAGATATAGGTGTTACGCACCATAAACTCCTTCAAGATATCGTTCTGGATGGTACCAGCAAGCTGATCGAGTGTACAACCCTGCTCAAGACCTGTAACGATGTAGAATGCAAGTACCGGAAGTACAGCACCGTTCATAGTCATAGATACAGACATCTTGTCGAGTGGAATACCGTTGAACAGTACCTTCATATCCTCAACAGAGCAGATAGATACACCTGCCTTACCAACATCACCAACTACGCGTGGGTGGTCAGCATCGTAACCACGGTGTGTAGCAAGGTCGAAAGCTACAGAAAGACCCTTCTGACCAGCTGCAAGGTTACGACGATAGAATGCGTTAGACTCCTCAGCAGTAGAGAAACCTGCATACTGACGGATAGTCCAAGGACGCATTACATACATAGTAGAGTAAGGACCACGGAGGAACGGTGCAACACCAGCTGCATAGTTCAGATGCTCCATACCCTCAAGGTCTGCCGCAGTATAGCCGTCCTTGACAGATATCTGCTCGGCAGTAATCCAAGGCTCCTTAGTAGCCTCAGCAGTGTGGCACGCGCCACCCTGATATTTCAGTTCTGAAAATTTTGCTCTCATTGTTTCTGCTGTTTAGATACCCATCTGAGCCAAGTAGCTGCGCAGTGTCTCAAGGACATTGCTCTTGACATTGATGAAGTTGTTAATACCCTTTGCCTGAAGCTCCTCGGTGCAAGCTGGTGCGCCTGCAACTACAAGGATAGCCTTGCCGCCCAAAAGCTCCTGTACCTTTGGTGCTACCTCTGCGTAATCATCGTCAGATGCACAAACAACTACGATCTGTGCCTCTGAAGCAAGAGCAGCCTCAACACCCTCCTCAACGCTCTTGAAGAAGTTGTTGTCCTGTACGCGGATACCTGCGCAAGCGAAGAAGTTGCAAGAGAACTGTGCACGAGCACGAGCCATTGCAAGGTTGCCACAAGTGAGCATAAATGCCTTAAGCTCCTTACCGCTCTTGTCAACACCGTAACGCATAGCCTCGAAAGCCATAGCACCACGATAAGGAACAAGTACATTACCCTCAGCAGCAACGCGAGTTACAGCCTCAGTAGTAACAGCTACGTCTGCAACCTCTGTAAAGTTAGGATACTGGTTTGCACCAAGCAGAATCTGACGACGAGTAGCGATAGCCTTATCCTTAGCAGCAGCTGAAGCCTTAACGCGCTCAACTACATAACCAGCCTTGAATGCCTCTACATAGCCGCCCTTCTCCTCAAGCTCAAGGAAGAGCTTCCAAGCCTCCTCGGCGATGGTCTTGGTGAGGTTCTCGATATAGTACGAACCACCTGCAGGGTCGATAACCTGGTCGAAGTGTGACTCGTGCTTGAGCAGCAAGCTCTGGTTGCGAGCAATACGCTCAGAGAACTCTGTAGGAGTTGTGTATGCATAGTCAAATGGAAGTACCTCGAGTGAGTGTACACCTGCGATAGCAGCACTCATAGCCTCGGTAGTACCACGGAGCATATTTACATATGGATCGTAAACAGTCTGGTTCCAAGCCGATGTACGAGCGTGAACAAACATCTTGCAAGAGCACTGGCAAGCTGGCTCATACTGCTTTACGATGTTAGCCCAAAGCAGACGAGCTGCACGGAACTTAGCCATCTCCATAAAGTAGTTTGAGGTAACAGCAAAGGTAAAGCGAATCTTCTTAGCTGCCTGATCAACAGTAAGACCTGCCTCCATAAGGCGAACAAGGTACTCGTGAGCAACAGAGAGACCGAAACCAAGCTCCTCAACGATTGTAGAACCGCTGTCAGAGAATACATTTGCAGATACATTTACAACGCGAACGCCCTTGTACTCTGCAGTAGCCTTGATAAGGTCAGCAATCTTTGTAAGGCACTTGCCACCCTCGCACTCCTCGCACCAGTCACCCTTCTGAGAAAGGTGCTTAACGATAGGATCAATGCAGAAGTTTACGTGGAGATCATCCTTAGCTACACCCTCTGCCTCAGCCTTAGCCAGAACAAGAGAAACAAGCTTACCTGCACCCTTACCGCAGAATGTAAGCTCTACAGCTGAAAGGACAACACCTGCCAACAGCTCGTCGAGCTGCTCTGCAGTAAGCTCCTCTGATAAGCAGAAGCCGAGTGAATCAACACCTGCATTAAGCATCTTAAGAGCAGCCTCATTAGCAGCCTTTGGACACTTAACTGCGATTGTCTGATGAGTAAGCCAGCTATTGTCGCCGCTCACACCTCTCAAATAAGGGAACTCACCTGCCTGAGTACCCAAAGTCTCAAGACCCTCAAGGTTCTCAGCGCGGTAGTATGGACGAAGGCTGAAGCCCTCAGTTGTACGCCATACCAACTTGCGCTCATAGTCGGCACCCTTAAGGTCCACAGCTATCGCCGCCTCCCAAGCCTCGGTAGATACCGCAGGGAACTCGGCGAATAACTTTTCACAATTGGTTGTTGCCATAATTTTAGAATTTTGTTATTGTTTAGGGTAAAAAAATAT
Organism: Alistipes sp.; assembly: GCA_045654345.1. GTDB lineage: Bacteria > Bacteroidota > Bacteroidia > Bacteroidales > Rikenellaceae > Alistipes. The sequence continues at coordinate 13,239 of JAZOND010000002.1, forward strand.
CCACATCTTTAAAATCGCGTAAAATTAGTTATAATTTTTAAGACTTCAAAATATTTCTACCCCTTTAATAAAAAATAAGGGCAAGAGTTTAATCTCTCGCCCCTACGCTCAACAGCCATCTAAACCTAACAACCTCAACTTAATATATGCTAAACTATTGACAATCAAATCATTCTATCAAAATCTACTCTATCGACGCATCCAACTCTCTTAAGCAGTCTCTGCACGCCTCGATAAAGCCCTCATCAAAGCCTGCATTGCTAAGTTGCTTAAATTCGGACTTATCTTTACGGCTCTTAAACTGCTCGGGGTGTTCAGCCTCAATGCTGCACAGCAGACGCCACATATGCCATTGGCGATACTTTTTTGTCAGCAGCTCAACCAGCCATATCGGATAGTTGTCATCTATGGCCGTCATTGCCTCGTTCTTCTCGGCTTCAATCATCTGCTTATTCACCTCTAACATACCCTTATCAAGCTGGTCGAGAGTAAGGTTGCCAGCCACCGCACCACGCATCAAATCTATGGCTCGCGCCGCAATCCCTGTATAGACAGAATCCTCTGGTTTTATAGTATGATAACTTCCTGTAATATGGTCAAAATTCATAGTTTACAACTCTGATATACAACACTTTAACTCTTTATTGCCATATTGCGAATCATCGGCACAAGCGTCTGTGCAATGGTCTGCTCGTCAAGGCGGTGACCACCATTAAAATAGTGAATATTTTCATAGTGTTCGAGATACTCAAGGCGGCAGTCCACCACATCGTCGTGCATACCAAAAAGGGCTGCAGTATTACCAATCTCATCATCAGACAAATCAACAAACTGACTCTGCTCAATCTGATAACTACGCTCACACATCTGTTCGGTAATAGTGTACTCCGTAGCACCATCCTCTCTTGGGCTAAAGAACTGATTTACACCTATTTTGCTGTGCATACTCTGTGATAGATGGAAGGCAGGATTGACAAGAATCTTTCGATATCCGCGCAACTTCTGCGCTAACATTCCGCCCATAGATGTTCCCACAACAACATCAACACTCTCGCGAGCCACAAGCTCTTTAAGCATAGCCACAGCATCGACTATATCCGTCGGCAGGTCGGGCGAAATAACCTCTGCCTCAGGCATATATTTGCGCAATAATTGGGGTGTATTTGAACTACCCGATGATGATAATCCGTGAATGTACAATACTTTCATCTTCTACAACTTTTACTATATAGAGAGCTGATTGCAGAAAATATTTCACATCTATTGTAAATTTTGATCTCTATTTTTACATTTTCTGACACAATGGCTCACAAGCATAGTTAAGCCCCAGATAGTCACTACAACAATCCACAATAGCGTAGCTACACCCCATATAGCAGACAACCAAAATGGACCTAAAGCAAACTCGCGGATAGAGTAACTAACTAATATATCTGTATCAGAGAGACTATAGTTTGACTCATACCTCCAGAAATCATTAAAATCATCGTAGTTATAATAATATTGGCCATACCAATCACTCCAAGTCTCCTGTTCCCAACCACTCCGTTCAGGGTCTGCACAGCGATGCTCTATCAGATTAATGACCTGTTCTGAGAGCGGCTCTGCAAACTTAATATGGTGTTCAACACTCCAATCGCAATAACTCAACTCTTTTAAATCCTCTTCTGTAATTATATCGGCAATTTCTGGAAGTTCCAACTGCAAATCAGAGCCGACAACCTTTTCGACATTGCAGCTCAATCTACCAATAACAACCTGAATACCAACAATGTAGAAAATGACATAACCAACAAGCACCGCCAGCGAAATAAGCGCACTTTTTAGATATATTTTCAAGCCTCTGTTCATATTTACTCCCTTTTGTTGCTGATCTTTTGGTTGTCTCTGAAATGGTCTAACTATAGTTTGCTTAATGCGACCAAGCTTCTCGCGAAGCCACTTTATATCCTTGCCCAGAAGCATACAGACAAGACTTAATATTAAAAGTGTTCCCAATTTAGTTCTGTTTATATAGTTTGAAATACAAATTTACGACAATCTCACAAAAAAAGCAACAAATAATTACAAATAACAGCCATACTCAACTTAAACACCCTCCATCAAAATAGAGGCGTTGTACTCTATGGAGCAAACTATATATCTATCTGGCAGACATAGGTCATAAACTCCTGTATCATAGGCTCAGACTCAACCATCTCTCGACTCTGCAGCGGCAAAGCCTTAATCCCCCTTGCCGCACCCATAATATTAAACACGAGTATGGCTGCAAGGGCATTTAGCCGCGTAGAGTAGCTCATCGTCGCAGCAAAGGCACTATCAATATCATCGTAGTGGCGCAATATACAATAGACCGCTACAGCTATCGCCACGCTATCTGCATCAATAGCCAACCCGCTACTGCCATCTGTCACATTCTCAAGCAGCAGAGCTATCGAGTCTGTATCATCATCCTCATTTTCTGATATCAGTATGGCCGAGTAGATAACCTCTGCCAGATCATCCAGCTCTTTACGGCTCTTATCATCATTAGACACGCAAGCAACAGCAGCACTCAACGCTGTGCCAATATGACCGCGAATATCCTCAGCCATAGGCTCGTCATCCTCCATCAAGCTATAGATAAGGTGCGACACAAACAGCGTCTCAACCCTGCTTTGTGCATCCGGATGCTCTATGGTCAGATAGTCCCAAATAATCGAATCTAATAGTTTTTCACTACTCTCATCCCTCTGCCAATAGATATGGAGCGCAAACAATATAGAGCTACGCATCCTCTCCAGCACAGAGCCGTTACGCACCACACACCTTACATCCTGCGGTACTGAGCTATCCTCATACCCCAACGAGAAACTCATATAGTTTCCCACCAACGCTCCCATAACTCGCTCGCGTTTACTAATATCTCGTCTATCCATCATAACTTTTTATATTATAGAGCAACTAACGCCAAAATTATATCAAACATATCGAAAACAAAAAAAGCTACCGATAACCTCGGTAGCCTTAGACAATAGTTGCAACTATGTTACTGAGTAACGCGCTCCAACCACTTAACCATACCAAGCATAATACCCATAGACACAAGGCATACTGCCAAGAATACGGTCCAGCACTGCCAGATTGGCCAAGCGTTGTACATCAGTGGGCCAATCCACAGAAGCAGGTTACCAAGTGCTGTAGCTGTAAGCCACAGACCCTGGCACAGACCAAGCAGGTTCTTAGGCGCAACCTTAGATACGAATGACAGACCGAGTGGAGAGATAAACAACTCTGCAACGGTAAGGAAGAAATAGGTTACGATAAGTACCCACCAGTGAGCCTTGCTTGCCATCTGCTCTGCGATAGGAAGATTACCATACTCATCAGCAGAAGGATAACCCTTAATATATGAGAATACAGCCAGGAACAAGAATGCCAGACCTGCGATAAGCATACCGTAAGCAATCTTGCGAGGTGTTGAGATTGCGTGGCCACGACGAGCGAGGAATGCGAAGATCGCCATAATTACCGGCGTCAAAGTAATAACGAAGAATGGATTGATAGCCTGCCAAATCTCCGGAGCTACAGCAGATGAGTCGACAAAGTCACGAGCAAAGAATGAGAGCGACATACCGTTCTGGTGGAATGAGAACCAGAAGAAGATAACCACACCCAGCACTGCGAACAACGCCATCATTCGCTGTGTAATCTCCTTAGCCATAGCAGCCTTCTCCTCTGCAGTATAGTTTACACTCTGAACTGCAGCCTTCTTTGATGGATTAGGGAACTTGTTCTGAGACGCAATAAAGATAACCAGCGAGATAACCATTGCAGCTACAGAAGCGATAAATGAGTAGTGGATACCCTCATTGAAAATCTGCAAGTAGTTCTGACAAGCAGCAGCCATATCACTAATCTGGCCACCAGCCTCAGCCATCAAATGCTCAAGGTTTGCAAGCACCTCCGGAGCCATTGCAGCAGCATTATTCAGATACTCGTGACACAGCTCTGGAAGCTGAGCATTGTATACCAAGTCGTTAGCACCAAGCCACCACTGACGAAGAATAGGAGCTACAAATGGAGCAATAAGACCACCAACATTGATAAACACATAGAAAATCTGGAAACCAGAGTCACGCTTATCCTTAGCTATCTGGAGCGCCTCTGAGCCTTGCTTTGCCGCCTCAGCCTCAAAGTCATCATACATCTGACCAACAATAGCCTGAAGGTTACCCTTGAAAAGACCATTACCAAATGCAATCAGGAAGAGTGCTACGCAAGTCAGAGTAAGCAACCAAGTAGTGTTACCACTTGTAGCAAGAATCGGAATTGAGAGAATAACATATCCCAACGCCATAATAATCAAACCGGTCTTGATTGTACCCTTATAGTTCTGAGTACGGTCTGCTACCAAACCACCTATAAGGCTCAGTACATAAATACCAGCATAGAAGCAAGAGTAGATAGTACCACTAACGCCCTCACCCAAACCGAATTTTGAACACAAGAAGAGCACCAGCACGGCATTCATAATGTAGTAACCGAAACGCTCGCCCATGTTACTCAGAGCTGCTGAAAGCAACCCTTTAGGATGTCCTTTAAACATAGTTTATAATCTTTATTAAATATTAAAAATTGCAAAATTGCTTTCAAAGATAACAATAATATTCGGATCTACAAAACTTTTGCTCTTTTTGTAGCTGTTTACAGGGGTAGTGTTGTTATTCTTGTCTGAAAGTTGTATCTTTGTATAATTGTACAAACAGAATTGATATATATGACAACTCTACAGATAGCTCTAATACTACTTATTCCCTTCTCGGGTACTGTTTTAGGCTCAGCAAGTGCACTTTTTCTCGGACAGAAGAGTGCCGCCAAGATGCAGAACATACTGCTCGGCTTCGCCTCGGGAGTGATGGTCGCTGCGGCCGTATGGTCACTACTCATCCCAGCTATTGAGCACACAGAGTCCACAGGTGGCGTGGCGTGGGTGCCTGCTGCTGTCGGCTTTCTTGGAGGTATGGGCTTTATGCTGCTACTCGATATGTTCACCCCACATCAGCACTTAGACAGCCCCACACCCGAGGGACCAAGTTCCTCATTGGGCAAGTCTACAATGCTGATGCTCGCCGTAACACTCCACAACATCCCTGAAGGTATGGCTGTAGGTGTAGTTGTGGCTGGAGCATTGTCAGGGCAGGTAGATATGAGCATTGCCGCCGTTACTGCCTTGGCTGCAGGTATTGCATTGCAGAATATCCCCGAGGGCGCGGTAATCTCGCTGCCATTGCGCTCGCAAGGTATGTCGAGGGCTCGATCTTTTAGCTACGGCGCGCTGTCGGGCATCGTTGAGCCACTCTCGGCTGTGATAACTATCGCGCTGATTGAGCATCTTATAGGCATCTTCCCGTATATGCTCGCCTTTGCTGCGGGTGCAATGATATATGTTGTTGTCGAGGAGCTTATCCCCGAGGCACATACGGGCAAGCACTCCAACCTGCCAACCATCGGCTTTGCTGTAGGCTTTGCCATAATGATGGTGCTCGATGTGGCACTTGGTTAATAACTACACAGAAATCCCCAAACTATGAATATACTGCTACTAACCCTGATAACCTTCACAACCGCCTTTGTGGGCGTGGCACTGATACACCCCTACCTCGTCCGCTTTGCAAAGGCAAAAAATATCGTTGACAATCCCAACACCCGCAAGCTACAGCTGCGTCCCGTGCCCGTACTCGGAGGCCTTGCCATCTTCTTCGGCATTGTTGCGGGCGTGCTGGTTGCCCATACGATGATTGACTCATCTAAACTCTTTGTCATTATCAGCTGTATGATGATTATGACCTATGTGGGTGCGCTCGACGATGTGCTCGACATCTCCCCTATCATCCGACTGATTACCCAAATTATCACCGTACTTATATTAATATATATAGGTGACCTATCGCTCAATAACCTGCACGGGCTGTGGGGAATAACCACCCTACCAGAGTATATCTCTACCCCACTGACCATATTCTCAGTGGTGGGAATCATCAATGCCCTAAATCTTATTGATGGTGCCGATGGACTATTCTCCATCTTCTGTATTACCGTGTGCAGCATCTTCGGAGTGACATTCCTCAAGGCTGGCGACTATGCTCTATTTGCCATTGCCGTGGCATCTATAGGAGCCGTTATCCCATTCCTGCTCCACAATGCCTTCGGTATCGAGTCAAAGATGTTCGTGGGCGACGGAGGCTCGCTGCAGATGGGTGTCGTACTGTCTGTATTCGTTATGGAGGTCATCTGCAAACCCGAGTATGCATCTATGGCTCAGGAACTTAACATCTCCCTTGTACCATTCGTGCTGGCGACTATGTCTATGCCTGTCTTCGATACTCTGCGCGTGATGATTGCCCGCATTGCAAAGGGTACATCACCTCTTATCGGCGATAAGACACATCTCCACCACCTCTTTATCGGACTTGGAATCTCGCATATCGGCACGGCTGTGCTTATCTCGCTGCTCAACCTCACAGTTGTTGGCGTATGGTGGATGTGCGCTCAGCGCGGAGCCTCGGCAGATATACAACTCTATGCCGTTATCGCCACTTCGCTGCTGCTAAATAGCGGCATCTACTACTTCATACAACTACTCGACAAACTCTACCCCGAGCAGATGCAACGCGCCCGCATCTGGAAAAGCCACCATCGCCCAAGCCGTCAAATATTTGACTTTATGAGAAAAATAGTTGATAAGATGTAGCACAATTCAAAAAAAAATACTAATTTTGCACCGCTTAATGAGATATATCAATATTTCATACCGGTTGGTTCCGTAGCTCAGCTGGATAGAGCAACAGCCTTCTAAGCTGTGGGTCGTGGGTTCGAATCCCGCCGGAATCACAACTATTTCAAAGCATCCGAAGATCTCTCTTCGGATGTTTTTTTGTTTATCTGTATTATGAGCAAGCTCCCATACATCTCAACAAAAAATCTCCATTTGCTTTGCAAATAGCTTTGAAATAGATGTGATTCCGGCGGTAAATTTCTTTAAACGGGGTTAGCTCAGTCGCGTATTTCCGCACCGCCATATTGGCGACTGCGGCGCTCCTTCGCTGATGACGCGTCAATTAAAATTGCCGCGACATTCAAATCCCGCCGGAATCACGAGCGCAATGCGCACAACAATAAAGCCACTCGGATGAGTGGCTTTATTGTTTTTTAGGGTACATTGTCGGGCTTGCACGGAACAATGTACTATAAAAACAAAAAACAGCCGTACGCAGTACGGATTTATTGTTGTGCACATTGCCAAGGTTCCGTGCGGGATGGGCGTTAAGCGAAGCGCGAAGTAGCCAATCCCGCTCTGGTAGACATATATTGCCGAGCCGACGCAGTGAAAGATGGATGAATTCACTCTCCTTAGGAACCTTGTAGAGTGGGAGTAACAAACTCAAAGTTGCTAAAAAAATTGCGTAATTATACTATTTTACATAACTTTGTAGACCAAACTTTAATCAACACTGGATATATGAAAAGAGTAACTACTATTGCACTAATGCTGTTTGTAGTAATTAGCGCAGCTATGGCATCGCCATATAGCGGATCTGTTGTAACAAAAGCTTATCCTAAAATTTCAAGGCCAGTAGTGGGAGAGAAGCCTATAACCACAGGCACAATGTCTTCCACCGCCAGCTCACAGATAAATCGTGTAGAGTGGATTGGCAACTTCGACTCAAACGGTTGTTTCAAGGCTGGTGAGTCTTACACCATAAGAGTACACCTATCAATAAAGTCTGGAACGTCCAAGGTCTTCAAGAATTCGCAGAACTCAGACTGGAAAATCAACGGCGTAAAGGCTACCTTTGTTGCTGTGCCGGGCTCTAATGGCAAGAAATGTTACCTTGAGGCTAAGACGCAGCGACTTGGTATGGATCACAAGGTTATTACCTCAGCAGCGTTATCTATTCCAAAGCCTGTGGCAGGGGCAAAGCCATCAAATACGGCAACCATATCGAGTGCTGACGATTTAGAGATTGTGCGTGTTCAGTGGAGTGGTCCACTTGACGCAGAGGGTAACTTCAAGACCAATAGCGGATACACGGCCACTATCGTCTTTCGCGTAAAACAGGGTAACATAGGCTCATTCTCATTAAGCCACAATGATAACAACTTTACTGTAAATGGCGAGCAGGTGGCGCTTGCTGATGCTAAGGAGGGCTACGGCGCGGTCGTTTATAGAGCCTCTGTTGGTAATTCAAAGACATATCTTGACCT
>JAZOND010000003.1:0-3537 GCA_045654345.1 Alistipes sp.
GCCCTGCTCTGCTGCCTTACGATACCACTTAACAGCCTCATTGTAATTCTGAGCCACGCCCTGACCTTTCAAATAGCTAATAGCTAAATTATTTTGTGCCGTAGCATTGCCCTGCTCTGCAGCCTTGCGATACCACTTAACTGCCTCGTACTCGTCTTTGGTAACGCCAAGACCTTTACGGTAGCAATTACCTAAAGTTAACTGAGCGACTTTATCCCCTTGCTCGGCAGCCTTGCGATACCACTTAACTGCCTCGTACTGGTCTTTAGTAACACCAAGACCTTTTGCATAGCAATAACCTAAATTACATTGTGCAGCAGCATTGCCTTGGTCTGCGGCCTTGCGATACCACTTAATGGCTTCGTAGGCATCTTTAGCCACGCCATGACCTTCATCATAGCACCAACCTAAATTATTTTGTGCATCAGCATATCCTCTCTTTGCTGACTCATAAAAATATTGAACAGCTGAGTTGTAATCATCTTTATGAGAATACTCATTGCCCTTCTTGTACAACTGCTCTGCCGAGAGTGAGGTATCAATCTTTATAGGTGTCACTCCCTTGAGTTCTGAGGTGGCCTGCTTGGTAAGCGCAACATCGACAACAGCAGTCTGGCCCTCGGTGATAGTAACGCTCTGGGTTTTAGCATCATAGCCACTCTTTGAGATGGTGAGGGTGTGGTTGCCAATAAGGATACCTCCCTTCTTGAGCGGTGTCTGGCCTATAGGTGTGCCGTCAAGAGCGACATCTGCCATAAGCGGTGTACCGTCGACCATAAGAGAGCCGTAGATTGGCTGTGGTGCTGGCAGAGCATAGCTCTGGGTTGGGCGGTCAGAAGTAATCTGTTTAGAGATCACGCCGCTCTTGTGACCCTGCTTGTGAGCCTCAAAGATATATGTGCCTGAGCTTAGAACACCACTCCAGCTGCCCTTGCCCTTATACTCCTCGTTGACCCAAATCTCGGCGCCATCTGGCGCGGTGAGGGTTACGGTAGCGGCATCGGCAGTAAGGGCAATCTGCTTTGTCACCTTATCGCCCGCAACTGCAAATGTTCCGCTCTGCGAGTGGTAGCCAGCGGCAGTGACGGTATAGTTATAGTTTCCAGCGGGGAGCACCACGCGCATAGCGCCCTCGGTAAGGGTGTAGTGCTTGTTGTCGATAATCACAACCGCGCTCTGAGGCTCAACGGCAAAGACCACAAACTGCGGCTCAGAGGCGGCAGTGTCAACATTCTGGCGGAAGGAGATAGAGTTTTTATTCACATCAATCTTCTGCTCGCTGCTCACTCCTCCATAGACAACCTTCAGTGTGTGGCTACCGATAGTCACCTCCGAGACCGTCAGGCTCCAATTCGCGCCCGTGCGACCCTTCATCTTGCCATCAATATACACCTCCGCACCCTCAACATTACTACTCACAACGATGCTAAACGACTGATTTAGACGCGCCTCCATCTCGTACTCGCAGTTACCCTCAAGGTTGAGCGACACCTCATTAGAGCTACCGAACTGGTCACTCTTGACAAAGAATCGGGTAGCGGGTCTTGCGGTCATCTCAAGAATAAGCACATCGTCAAAATATTGGGCTACCTCTTGACGGACAATGTCTGTGTTGCTCTTAAACTTAACATCGAGCGCATCAATCTCGGCCTTGCTCATATTGGCAAAGCGAATCTTGACGCGGGCGCACGCATTGCGTGACTTGTCCTTTGCTATTGGGTCGATATTCACGCCCGTAAGCGGGTCGGCATTGACCTTGCGGAATGTGCTCTGGTCAAGGATAATAGAGTACTCCTCCTGCGCAGTAGCGGTAAGCAGAGTAAGTATTGATATCAGAAAAGTTAATAGTCGTTTCATCGTTTAGGAATTTTCTACAAAAATAGCAAAAAATTGCACACCGCGTATTCTTTGCACTTAATTTTGGCCGTAGCACAACTATTTTTTACAAAAAAATAGAAAAATCTCAACTTTTTTGTAACTTTGCGGTTTAGAATATAACAACAATAAAAACATAATACTATGGGAAGAGCTTTTGAGTATCGTAAAGCGCGTAAAATGAAGCGTTGGGGTCATATGGCTCGCGTCTTCACTAAACTTGGTAAGGAGATTGAGATGGCTGTAAAGGCAGGTGGTTCTGACCCATCAGCTAACACCCGTCTGCGAATCCTCATTCAGAATGCTAAGGCTGAAAATATGCCTAAGGAGAATGTTGAGCGTGCAATTAAGCGTGCAACAGACAAGGATGCTGCTGATTATAAGGAGGTTGTATACGAGGGATATGGCCCTCACGGTGTAGCGTTCCTCGTTGAGACCGCTACTGATAACACAAACCGTACTGTGGCCTCTGTTCGTATGTACTTCAACAAGTGCGGCGGTAGCCTTGGTAACTCTGGTAGCGTGGCATTTATGTTCGAGCACAAGTGTGTATTCAAGTTCAAGGCTGAGGGTGTAGATCCTGAGGAGCTCGAGCTCGAGATGATCGACCTTGGCGTAGACGAGTTCTATGTTGAGGAGGACGGCATTACTGTTTATGCTGCTTACGAGTCATTCGGTGCTATCCAGAAGTGGCTTGACGATCAGGGTTACGAGATCGTATCTGGTGAGGGCGTTCGCATCCCTACCGACACCAAGGAACTCGACGCTGAGGCTCGCGAGGCTGTTGAGAAACTGGTTGAGAAGCTCGAGGAGGATGAGGATGTGGTTAACGTTTACCACACTATGGCTGAGGTTGAGGAGTAATTACTTCAAAGATAAAAAAAGCTCTTGTATCAGTGATACAAGAGCTTTTTTTATCCCTGTGTGACTTTATGCTCCTTGCGCAAACCTGCAGGGGTGGTTTGAAAGCGTTGCTTGAAGAGTTTTATAAAGTGGGAGGTGTTAGTAAACGAGCATATATTGCCGATTTCCGAGATTGTCTTACTGCCCGTAAGCAGAAGCATTCGCGCCAGGAGTAATCGCTGTTCGATAATCCATTTATGGGGCGAAGTGTCAAAATGGCGGCGAAACTCCTTCTTGAACGATGTCAGCGAACGATGGGTGCGACGAGCAAGAGTTTCGATGTTCTCGTCCTTGAGAATACTCTGATAAACAAAGCGTTTAAAAGTGACATTTTCAGCATCTGCGCCCTCCAAGAGTTTACTCTTCAGGCAGGCGTGATTACTATTGATTATCAGATAGATAAGCTCGGCAATCTTGATAGAGCCGACTATATTATTATCCCTAAAATCGGAGCGCGAAAATGAAATATTGACCGCATTAAACAGATCGGCAATCATCGGCTCGGGCGTACAAACCACAAAATTATCGCGTCGGCAATTATGGCAGTGATGGCTGTCTGTACAATCAATTCCGTAGTTATTTAGCAGCGAGACCAAGTTCTGCTGGAGCTGCTCGGCTGAGATATAAAAGACTATCTGTTCAAATTTTCCATCGACAATCTTATCCTCGACAAAGTGGTTGCCCTCGCAGAGCATAAACAACTCGCCGCGCATAATTGTCGTATAACTATCATTGTGATAAATAGCCTTTTCGCCCGCC
>JAZOND010000004.1:0-70815 GCA_045654345.1 Alistipes sp.
CGGTTACGATATAACCCTGCTCGTCAAGGGCAAGCTTACCGGCAACAAGCTCGGTATTTGGATGGTGACCAATAGCAAGGAAGAAACCAGAGAGTGGAATCTCATACTCCTCGCCATCGTTCTTGCGCAGGCGAACACCAGTCACGCCATCCTCATCACCAAGCACCTCGGCAGTATTATGCTCAAAGAGAACCTTGATGTTCGGAGTGTTAAACACACGCTCCTGCATAGCCTTTGATGCACGCAAGAATGGCTTACGAACAATAAGATATACCTGACGGCAGAGTGAAGCGAGGTATGTAGCCTCCTCACAAGCGGTATCGCCACCACCCACAACAGCTACATCCTGCTTGCGGTAGAAGAATCCGTCACAAGTAGCACAAGCACTTACACCCATACCCTTAAACTTCTGCTCTGATGGCAGACCAAGATACTTTGCAGATGCTCCTGTTGCGATGATAACTGTCTGAGCCTCAATCTGCTCACCATTGTCTACAGTTACGACAAATGGGCGCTTTGTTGTGTCAATGTTGCCAATAATACCTGTACGGACATCGGTACCAAAACGCTTTGCCTGCTTTCTAAGGTCCTCCATCATAGCTGTTCCGGTGATACCCTCCGGATAGCCCGGGAAGTTCTCAATCTCGGTTGTTGTTGTGAGCTGACCACCTGGCTCAATACCCTCATAAAGCACTGGCGCAAGTGAAGCACGCGCCGCATAAATCGCAGCAGTAAAGCCCGCAGGGCCACTACCAATAATAAGACATTTTACACTCTCCATAATTATATTATTTTTGTTTGTTTCTACTGAGGACAAAAGTAGTGATTTTTAATGGTTCAACAAACTTTATCTCATAGTTTTTATTTATGATACTATCAAAACAAAATATTTGCGAATCCAAGAATTTGTTATACCTTTGTTGTAGCAAACAATGTTTAACACTTAAAACTGATAAAACTATGAAAGAATTGAAGGGATCACGTACAGAGCAGAACCTCTGGACAGCATTCGCAGGTGAGAGCCAGGCTCGCAACAAGTATACTTACTTTGCATCAAAGGCAAAGAAGCAGGGTTATGTTCAGATTGCAAAGCTCTTTGAGGAGACTGCAAACAACGAGAAGGAGCACGCTAAGATTTGGTTCAAGCTTCTTAACGGCATTGGCGACACTGCTGCAAACCTTAAGGCAGCTGCTGAGGGCGAGAACTACGAGTGGACCGATATGTATGCAACTTTCGCAGCTGAGGCTCGCGAGGAGGGTTTTGTTGAGATTGCAGCTCTCTTTGATGCAGTAGCTAAGATTGAGAAGGAGCACGAGGAGCGTTACCTTAAGCTTCTTGCAAATGTTGAGGGTGGTCTTGTATTCTCACGCGAGGGCGATATGATCTGGCAGTGCTCAAACTGCGGTCACATTGTTATTGGCAAGCAGGCTCCAGAGCTTTGTCCGGTATGTGCTCACCCACAGGCATACTTTGAGATTAAGGCTGAGAACTATTAATAGTTATCTAAATTTAAGTTGGGTCTGTCCTGCAGGACAGACCTTTTTTTGTGAAATGTGCTCTTATTTACCCCAAAAGTTGCTGGAGGGCAAAAAAATTTTGCAGAATAAATAATTTACACTATTTTTGCGGTCTGAATCAGGTGGTTATGGGGGTTGTACTATGGGTGCAGACTGAGTGCCACCGTAGGTAATAACATTTTAAACTATTTCAAACAATGAAAACAATTGCTATTTCAGCAGCGCTTCGTGCCGAGTATGGTAAGAAGGCAACCAAGGCAGTTCGCCGTCAGGGTCTTATCCCATGTGTAATCTATGGTGGTGGTGAGACAGTATCTTTTGCTATTGATGAGAAGGCTGTAAAGCCACTTATCTACACTCCTAACTCTTACATCGTAGAGCTCGATATCGAGGGTAAGAAGGAGCTCGCTGTTCTTCGTGATGTTCAGTATCACCCAATCCGTGAGCAGATTCTCCACATCGACTTCTACCGTGTTCAGGAGGGTAAGCCAGTTTCTATCGCTATTCCAGTACGCCTTACAGGTAACGCTGAGGGTGTTAAGATCGGTGGTAAGCTCGCTCTTTCTGCTCGTAAGCTCGTTGTTAAGGCTATGGTTGAGAACCTTCCAGATGAGTTGGTTGTTGATGTTACTCCACTCAAGGTTGGTCAGACTATCTTCGTTGGCGATCTTCAGTTCGAGGGTCTTCAGTTCGTATCTCCTGCAACTCAGGCAGTTTGCGCAGTTCGTGTAACTCGTGCATCTCGTGGTGCAGCTGCTCAGAAGTAATCTGCTGAGAAGAGATGAAATATCTTGTTGTAGGTCTTGGTAATATTGGCGCCGAGTACGCCGAGACAAGACACAACATCGGTTTCAAAGTGTTGGATGCCCTTGCTAAGGCATCCGACACTTCTTTTATGTCGGCTCGATATGGAGATGTGGCAACTATTCGCCACCGTGGCCATATCGTCACCCTGCTCAAGCCCTCAACATATATGAATCTGTCGGGTAAGGCTGTTAGATATTGGTTGCAGGAGCTTAAGATTGAGCGTCAGAATATGCTTGTAGTTGTCGACGATATTGCTCTGCCGTTTGGAGAGCTTCGTATGAGAACAAAGGGCAGCGATGGAGGTCACAATGGTCTGAAGAATATAGCAGAGCTGCTCCAGACTACCGACTACGCCCGCCTCAGATTTGGTATTGGTGGCGACTTTAGCCGAGGACATCAGGTTGACTATGTGCTTGGTGAGTGGACCGCTGAGGAGCGAGAGAAGATGCCAGACCGTCTAAAGGTCTTTGGCGATGCCGTTCTCTCATTTGTTGCTGTAGGTCTCGAACGCACAATGAACAGCTTTAATAAGAAATAACAAAGTCCGCTAAACAGCGGACTTTGTTGTTATTATAACACCTTCACCAGAGCTGGCAGAAAGTCAGGATAGCTGTTAAGTGTGGTCTCACAGCGTAGGTACTGCTCACGAGCGAGGGCTGCGCGGGAAGGATGGGCTGATGATATGTCAAGCGTATATTGCTCATCTGTCGGGTGGTCAGCACTCTTAAGCTCTGCCACAAAATCCTTAAAGCGAGCAAGCTCGGCAATGGTCTTACTGTTAAAAGAGCCGCTCTGCACAAATTCCTTAAGGGAGCAGAGCAGTGGACGCAGGGCATTTTTATCTCCCAAGTCGGTATCTATAGCCTCAAGACCCTCCCATTCGCCAATCATCGCATAGCAGAGCGCAAGGATAGGTGTCGCCTCGAGCGGATCCTCACTATCGCAGTCGAGCAACAGCTCTAACTGTGCCGCAGCAATCTCACCTTCACCGGCAAGGTAAACATCTATGGCTGAGGCCATTATAGCCTCCATTGCGGCAAGGCTGTTGGCGTGGTTTCGATCAAGCTCAACCACAGTATCTTCATCTTCGGGAAGTACCGAGTGTATATCCTCAAAAATCTCGTATCTGAGCATACACGCAGACTGATAGTCGCCGCTCTGCTCTACCTTGTATGAGTGCTCAAGGCGCGCAGCAATATTACCACGAGAGCCGTAGCCCATAAGGCGAAATGTCTGATTTACTGTTGGTTGCAACTCTAAAAACTGTTTCATAACTGCTTAATTATATTATATGTTGTCTGCAACAAAGTCTTACCCTTTGTGATATCTTTTTCTGACGGATTTTCAGATGTCGCCTGCTCGGTTGTGCAGTCGTAGATGGTTGCTCCTGCGCTATTGACCACACCAAAGCCGTTGTTGAAGGTGTAGTAGCCAAACTGCTCAGCCTCAGGGGCAAAGATGTTGCGGCTCATTGTAAAACGACGATGGTCTATTCCTAACTGCGAGAGCAGTGTTGCTGCAAGGTCTGTCTGCGAGCAGTAATTATCAATCGTGCGCACCTCATTTATAGCACCACCAAGCCAAAGCATCGGTATGCGATGGCGGGTAACAGCACTTGCCGCAATGCCATATGGGTAGAGGTAGGCGTGGTCGGCAATGATAATAACAAGGGTGTTATTCCACTCCTCACTCTGCTCTAAAGTCTTGACTACGCGGGCAATACAGCTATCTGCAAAGTGCATCGAATTGAGCATCTTATCCTCAAACTTATCTATCGGCACATCAAAAGGTTCGTGGCTTGATAGGGTCTGCCAAACGGCAAAGTATGGGTCAGAATCCTCGCTCTTGGCCTTGATAAAGTCGATAAAATAGTCGGCAAGCACATCGTCGGCATAGCCCCACTTTGAGGTTGGCGCATCAAACGACAAATCCTTGAGTGCCACCAGCTGCTCAAAGCCCGTAGCATAGAGGTAGCCCGCCATATCGGTAAAGTTGAGGTCGCCACCGTGAATATATGCTGTTGAGTAGCCCACATCGCGGAGCGAGCCCGCAATAGATGGCAGGCGTGATGCCTTCTGTGGGTATTTCATCACCGACATTGTCGGCTGTGCGCATAGTCCGCTTAAGGTTGCAAGCACACCTCTATCGGTGCGGAAAGAGGAGGCTATCATATTTTCAAACCACACTCCGCGCTCTTTAAGTGCCTGAAACTCAGGAGTTACAGCCTTACCGCCGATTATTTCGTCTGTGGTTGAGCGACCAAAGCTCTCAGCTATAATCATAACGATATTTGGGCGAGAGGTGTTGAGTAGTTTGGTGGTAGGACTGGCGGTGTTCTGCGCCATTATCTGCGCAAAATTGGCCTCACACTCACTCTGCTCGAAGTAGTCGTAGCGCGATAAATCATCACCACTTGATACCGAAGAGATAAACGAGAATGTCGGATTTACAGCGGCGTGGTTTAGGACAATATTGTCGCTAAAATAGACCTTTGACACATTGGCCACAGCAGTAGTTAGACCTCCGCGAATAGCCAAGAAGTTAAGACCAAAAATAACAATCAGCACCACCGATTGGATTATCTTTCTGCCCCATTTGCCACCACTTTGTGGCTCGAAAACATCGACAACCTTGCTACATACAAGAGCCATCAGAGCAAAGTATACCACCGCCACAACTGTCTGAATGATAAACATTTGTGCCGTTACACTTGCCATAGCCTCCTTGGGCGTTGCAAGGTATTGCAAAATAGAGCCATCGAGCGGAAAACGCCAATACTCATACAGCCCGAGGTTTACGGCAAAGCTAACAGCGATAAGGGCTGTGGCAAGCAACACCCACCAGCGGCAGAGGCTTTTCCACACCTTATGGCCAAACCATACGGAGCCGATAACAAATAGTATAGGAAGTGCGCACACATACCCCGCCATAGTCATATCGAGACTAATACCGCTACTTATCACCTTGAACAGCTCTGCCACCTCTGCATCAGCAACAAGAGAGGCATACCAAAGTAGAAATACCGGCTTTTGAAGTGCCAAGAGGGCGGTAACTGCGGCAAAAAGTAGCAGTATAAAGAGTATGTTGCGCTTCATTATTACTTCTGCTTACGAAGTTTAATACACATAATAATGGTAAGAACAGCTGTCAGCACACCACCGAGAACATACGCAAGCGGCACAGAGCCCATACCTACAAACTGATTTGAGACAAATACAAATGACGAGCAGATATATGTCATAAACAGCGCAGGGATAAGAGCCACCCAGTAGTTGCGCTTCTCCTTGTGGAGGTAGGTAACAATACACCAGAGCACAACCGATGCCAGAGCCTGGTTTGTCCAAGCGAAGTAACGCCAAACAACATCGAAGTTAACGAATGTCAGAGCAATACCCGCTGCGAAGATAGGGATGCAGATAATAAGTCTCTTCCACTTTGTGCGCTGCTCAATGTGGAATACATCGGCAATAATAAGACGAGCCGAGCGAAATGCAGTATCTCCCGAGGTGATAGGTGCAGCAACAACGCCGAGGATTGCCAAAATACCACCCACAACGCCAAGGGTTGTATTTGAAATCTCATTTACTGCCCACGCAGGAGTATGGTTGCCCATAACTGCAGATACACCACCATCGTTATAGAAGAACGCCATAGCGATAGCAGCCCAGATAAGAGCGATAATAGACTCAGAGATCATTGAGCCGTAGAATACAAAGCGACACTCGCGCTCATTATTCACGCAGCGAGCCATAAGTGGCGACTGTGTTGCGTGGAAGCCCGAGATAGCACCGCAGGCGATTGTAATAAAGAGCGTCGGCACAAGTGGCAGGTTTGCCTTGTTGATGTGCAGGTTCTCAAGTGTCATACTTGGGATAGTATAGTCACCAAAGATAAGCACGCCCAGCAGACCTAAAGCCATAGTAACCAGCGCGATACCAAAGAGAGGATATACCTTACCGATAAGCTTGTCCACAGGCAGTAGGGTTGCGATAAAGTAGTAGAAGATAATTATTGCCAACCACCAATTCTTGGAGAGGAAATCAAACTTAGTTGCCAAAATATCGGCTGGACTAACTACAAATACCACACCCACGAGCAGCAGCAGTATCACCGAGAACACGCGCATAAAAACACCTGCACCCTTGCCGAGGTAGCGAGCCACAATCTCGGTAATGCTAAGTCCCTGATTGCGCACCAAGATAACACCCGAGAGATAGTCGTGCATAGCACCCATAAAGATACCACCAATAGTAATCCAGAGGAAGGCCACCGGACCATAGCAAGCACCAAGAATAGCACCAAAGATAGGGCCTGTACCTGCAATGTTGAGCAGCTGGATAAGGAAGGTTCGCCAGCGAGGCATAGGAACATAGTCTACACCATCATACAGCTCAGTGCTTGGCACAGAGGCGTTTGGGTTGATTTTGCAGACACGATCCAGATAGCGACCGTAGGTAAAATATGCTGCAATAAGCAGTACAAGACAGATAACAAATGTTAACATAAGATTAGGTTTTAAGTTTATCTTGTGCGAAGATACGAAAAATTGCGTTTTAGAGAGATATAAACGCCTATTTTTTTGCTATATTTGTATAAAATTAGAACATTCACACCAATCATATATGTTGTAGTATAAAGTTATGAGGCGTATTGCTTTTATATCTCTATTTTTGACTCTTGCCTGCCAACTGCTTGTGGCTCAAGAGTTAAACAACTATAGATACTACAAGTTGTACGAGTCGGAGGATGAAGATGAGCCTCTGGTTGTCGAGCAGAGAGAGCAGAGTGTTGTGGTGCCGATAAAGGAGTGGTCACGCTCAATATTTGACAACATCCCAACCGTTGTAAACGACTATCGTGGAGTCGGTTACTACCAGCGCAATGGTTATATAAACGGTCTGCAGTCGGGAATGTTGAGTGGTAGTTATCGTATAGGTCTTGATAGTGAGAGGACCGATGTAGGAGGTGATTATTATTACATTCCAAAACCTACAATTGCTGAATATACAAACACAGCTGTTACACTATCGACAAAGGGTTACAATGTTGGTGTTACAGCAAGCTCGGCAAATAATATTGGTGAGCGATGGATTGTTTGTAACGACACCTATGTGCGCACGGGTCGCGATATGCACATTCGAGGGGTCTATACAAATAGCGCGAGGGTCAACACCTCCGCTATCTACCGTCCCGACTCGGTGAATACCTTGTATATGGCACTGCTATTTTCAACCTCAGATCGAGCACTTCGTAAGGCGTCGTATGCCGAGACCTTTACGCTTACAGCCGATAAATACTACAACCCAGCGTGGGGATATCAGGCGGGCAAGGTGCGTAGTGCCAATACTATTGGGCAGATACTGCCAACCGCGATAGTTGATTATAGTCGGCTACTTACAGATAAGCATACTCTGCGCATAACGGCAACGGCTGCCGTTGATACATCTGTGCGCGGAGGGTTAGAGTGGATGGGTGCCTCAACGCCATTGCCCGATAATTATCGCTACCTGCCCAGCTATTTCTACGATGACAATATAGCCCAAGCTGTTTCTCAGGCGTGGGTTGAGGGTGATAGCAGGTATACGCAGATAGATTTTGATGAGCTGCATCGTCGCAATGCCTTGCATCCTCAGGCGGTCTATATCACCTCTGACCGCGTGACGCGTACCACAGATATTCAACTATCTGCAAGCGCGAATAGTCGCATTGGCTCAAAGAGCGCGGTTAACTATGGCCTTCGGGCGGGATTTTCTCGCCAGCGCAACTTTAAGAGGGTAGCCGATCTGCTGGGTGGTAAGCCGTTCGGGGATATAGATTACTTTCTTGAGGATGACGACACCTTTTCCAATATGTTGCTCAATGATATGGATAATCCAAATCGTGTTATTGGCCAAGGTGACCGCTATGGGTATGACTATGCCCTTAACCTATTGCGCTTTGGTGCCTTTGTTGGTGTAAATCACTCGACAGAGAGGCTTAATATATCCGCGACTGCAGAGGTGGGTAGCTGTAGAGTAGAGCGTTACGGATATTTTCGTAAGGAGCTGTTTGCCACCAACTCGGCCGGAAAATCAAAGGCTGTAAATATATCCGAGTGGAGGGCTCTGTGTAGCGCAAACTACCTCTTTAGTCCCAAACATCAGCTCTTTGGTGCTGCGACAATAGCCTGGACAGCGCCCGTGGCTGAGAATCTGTTTTTACAGAGCCAATATAACAATCGCATAATAGCCAACCCTACAGCCGAACAGCTCTACGCGGCATCTGCTGGATATCGGTTTAGTAGCGCGAAGTTTGCACTGCAGACATCGCTCTTTGCACGATATGCTTGTCATAAGAGTGATGTTTCGCACATCTATTTTGATGCTGTTTCAGAGTTTGCAGATGTTGTAACAACCGATCTTGCAACTATTGCAGCGGGCGTTGAGGTTGAGGCGCGATATAGTGTGGTGCGTGGTCTTGATATTACAGCCGGTGCATCGGCTGGGTTGTATAAGTATGTGGGCGTGCCGCGAGTGGAGATATACTCAGATAAGGATAACCTCCTGCTTGCAGATGGAGATATTGCCGCGGCAAAAGGTCTGCATACGGGTCGCACGCCCTCGTTAACGCTGTTATCAGATGTGGAGTACTATAATCGTGGCTGGAGCATAAAGCTTGGTGCGCAGTTCTATGGGTTGAGATATGTGGCTCCATCGCTTGTTCGTCGTGCTGATGTTGCGCTTTCGCACGCTGCAAATGAGCAGGATAGGGCAGAGATGGTTGCACAGGAGCGTCTTGACGACGCCTTTACGATGGACTTTAAGGTCTCAAAGACTATATACTTGAATCGTTTTAATAGTAGAATATATAGCACCGCCGCAGCTCCACGATTTACCGATCGCTACCCTCGCTCGCGAATAATAATTATGTTTGCGGTAGATAACCTATTGGGTAACAACGATATAGTCTATCGAGGCTATGAGTCGTCACGACTGCGCAAAAAATATTTATGGGAAGACTTTACCCTCAAAGCCTTCCCAAATTACTACTTGTATGCATATCCGAGAAGTTACTATCTGCAGATTGCATTTAAGTTCTAATCAGCAATTTCTACTCCTTAAATAGATCTATCTCACCACGCTCAACCTTGTGATACATCGCCGTAAGGGTTGCGATAACGGGTGAAATATACTCAATTGTATCGGTCACCGCTGTCTGGCCACCACCCTTGATGCGGTAGAGCATTGCTGCATAGAGAGCTCTGAAACAGAGCTCAGTATCGCTGATGTTTTTACCAAAGATTGTTCTGAGTGTTGGCAAATATGGCTCAAGGCGAGCAACAACAGTGCGATAGTGGGCACCCATAGGCAACTGCATAAGCTGCAGATGGAGGTTGTGCATATCTGCAATAAGGTGGAGAGTGTGGTCCAGGTGGCCACTGCTCTGCTTCTCCTCCTCTTGGAGTAGGGCGGCAATGTCCATATACCACATCAGCAGCACATTCTGCGATTGCTCATCAAGGTTGCGCGGAGCTACAAATTGTGAGTATATAGCCTCGGGGCTAAACTGTAGTGCGCGGAGCAGATCTTCAATTTGCCAGAGGTAGAGTATGTACTCGGCAATATTCTCTTTTCTTTTTGCTTGTGCTATATCCATATTACTTAAGACTCTGCATTTCAATTAGTTTTGCGTATATACCACCGCGAGAGATAAGCTCGTCGTGAGTACCCTGCTCGGCAATACCACCCTCATTTACAACGATAATCTTGTCGGCGTGCTGGATGGTCGAGAGTCGGTGTGCAATAACCACCGAGGTACGACCTTGCAACATACGGGTCAGGGCCTGCTGAACAAGCTGCTCGCTCTCTGTATCAAGGGCTGATGTCGCCTCGTCGAGAATCAAGAACTCAGGGTTCTTGAGTACCGCGCGGGCGATGCTCAGACGCTGACGCTGACCACCTGATAGCTTTGCTCCGCGGTCACCTATGTTGGTCTGGTAACCATCGGCAGTCTGGATGATAAAATCGTGGGCATTGGCAATCTTTGCAGCCTCGACAATCTCCTCGTGTGTTGCACCCTGCTTACCAAGTGCGATATTACTCTCAATGGTGTCGTTAAAGAGGACAGTATCCTGCGAGACAAGGCTCATATAGCCACGCAGCGACTCCTGCTTAAATGCTGTCAGAGGCACTCCGTCGATAAATATCTGACCCTTTGTTGGATCATAGAATCGCGGCATAAGCTCACTCAGAGTAGACTTTCCTCCACCCGAGGCACCAACAAGCGCAACAGTCTCGCCCTTGTTAATGGTAAACGATATGTTGTGCAGAATCTCGCGGCTCTGATCATATGAGAAGTGTATGTCGCGGAACTCAATCTGGTTCTTAATACCCTTAAACTCAATAGCATTTGGACTGTCGACAATCTGACTCTGTGCATCAATAACCTCAAAGATGCGCTCACCTGCAGCAACACCCTGGTTGATATTTGCAAATTGGTCAATAAAGGCGCGCACAGGGCGTGTAATTTGCGAGAAGGCAGCAATAAAGGCGATAAAACCGGCTGCACTCATCGAGCCCTTTGTTACCAGCGAACCTCCAAAGACAAGCACCACCGCCACGGCTGTGATGCCCAAAAACTCGCTCATCGGCGAAGCCAACTGCTGGCGACGAGCCATCCACAACAGAAGGCGTGACAGCTCGGCATTTATCTGGTGGAACTTATTGCGGATATACTCTGTAGCGGTATAGGTCTTGATAATCTTAATGCCAGAGAGCGACTCGTCCAGCACGCTGACCATATCACCCAACTGCTCCTGCGCACGGCTTGCAGGGTGGCGCAGACGCTTGACAATGCTACCGATGATAAGACCTACAACCGGCAGGAAGAGTACTGCAAACAGAGCCAACTCCCACGATACATTGAGCATAAGAATCAGGTAGCCGATAATAAGGAACGGCTCACGAAAGGCAACCTGCAGAGTGTTGGTGATACAGAACTGCACAGCCATAACATCGGATGTGATGCGTGAGATAATATCACCCTTGCGCTGCTCTGAGAAGTAGCCTACATTCATATTTATAATGTTGTCAAACATCATATTGCGCATACGCTGAAGTGTTGTTGTACGCATACACTCAACAGTATAAGCACTTAAGTAGCGGAAGAGGTTTGATAGCATATTTGCCATAATAACCACACCACCGAGCAGAGCAAGCACGCGAGTCATAGTAAACTCAGTACCAAAGATGATGGTGTAGATGTAGTTGAGCCACTCGGTCAGTGCCTCCTCCTTCAGAGCTATGGCAGGGGCCTGATATGTAGGCACAAATGTAAATCCCTTATCGAACATAGTGTTCAGAATTGGGATTATAAGTGCATAAGTGGCTGTATTAAATAATGCGTGCAGTGCCGCAGTAAAGAAGTACGGCACCGCATATTTGCTTATTGGATTTGCGAACTTAAGAAGTCGCAGATAGGTCTTGAACATAGATTAAAATTATACTAATCCTTCATTGTGGTACTCCTCTACAGCCTTAATATAGTGGGCAATAGTATCCTCCATATTCATAAACGACTTACCACCGGCCGCATTGTGATGACCGCCGCCATTGAAGTAACGACGGGCAAAGGTATTTACATCTACATTGCCGTGGCTGCGCAGCGATACACGGATAAAGCCACCCTGCTGCTCTGAGAACATTGCCGACATCTTGACCTTCTTTATCGAGAGCGGATAGTTGACAAAACCCTCGCTATCGCCCTGCTGGAACCAGAAGCGGCGCATCTCCTCCTCGGTGAGAGACATATAAGCTACCGTACCCTTTAGCAGAGTCTTCATCTTGCGGTTGATAACATAACCAAACAGACGGGCACGACCCTCGGTAAACGAGTTGTAGACATTGTTGTAGATTGTCGGTACATCTATTCCTGTCTCGAGTAGGTCTGCTGCCGCGCGGAACAGGTCGGGGTTGATATTCGAAAAGGCAAAATTGCCCGTATCGGTAATCATACCAACATAGAGCAGCGTAGCGATATCCTTATTCAGAGCCTCGGTACCATATGTCGCCTTAATAATCTCAGAGACAAGGTATGCTGTGCTTGAAGACTCCGGGAATGAGAATACAAGATCAAACTCGCTCGATGGGTTGAGGTGGTGGTCTATAAGCACACGCTTAGCGGTGGTATTAGCCTCGATAATCTCGGTCAGTGCCTCAAGGCGTGAGAGAGAGCTCATATCGGCGCAGATAACCACCTCTGCCGCAGAGATAACGCTCTGTGAAATGCCAATCTTGTCCTGAGCATAGATAATAAGCTCGTCACACTTAGGCATCCACTTGAGGTAATATGGAAAACGGTTTGGAAGTATGCAGTTTACTGTATGACCTTGTGCTCTGAGCACCTCGGCAAGAGCCAAAGATGAGCCGATGGCATCACCATCGGGGTTTGTGTGTGACAAAATAGCCACCTTCTTAGGCTCGGAGAGTAACTCCTTGAATGCTTTAATCTTATCTAAATCCAAATTCATAGCTACAAAGTTAGCAAAAATTGGCGAATCTTCAAAATCGGGCAATACTCTTGCACCATTGTTGCATCGTTACGGTCAAATATTACTTTGACAATCGCTTAAACTCGCGCTTAGCACGCTTCATCTGCTTCTGGAAACGCTCAGAGTTGTGACACTGTGCTACGGCGGCAGCAGCAACAAGGCGAGCAGCGTTTACATCGCTCTGCCAATGATAGCCAGAGATTACGCGGCTCTGACCATACTGATATCCCTTCTTGAGTATCTCATTTGCTGCAGCAGGGTTGATCTCGGTAAGAAGCAGTGCTGCAGTCCAGCCACGCAAGGTGTGACCCGATGGGAAGGAGCCATTTTTCTGAAGCATTCCCTCTTTATCTGGCATCAGGGTATCCTCCTGATAGTATAGGAATGGGCGTGGACGAGCATAAAACTCCTTCGGCTCGATAACTGTCATCACACAGGTGATAACCGCGTCGCGCATAAGGGTGTATATCTGTGGAGTGTTCTGCTGCGAAATTTCCATACCAAAAGCCTCGCTAAACTGCTTGCAGAGGTTGCTTATGTGGCTATTTGACTGTTCCTTAGCCGCCTGGGCTGCCTCGGGATCTGTCTCGCGTAATAGCTTGGCATACTGATACATAGCCTCATCAAAATTCATCTCTACACTACCCTTTGCAGGTGGGCCTGGCAGGAACTGCCTCATATCGGGCATCTGCTCGGGAGTAAAGTATCTGTTAGCCTCGTTGTAGTCCTCCTGCGCCATTGCGGTGGTGGCGGAGAGGAGTATAAGTGTAAAAAATGTCAGAAAACGCTTCATACTTATTATATTTGGTGGTACAAATATACACTTTATTTCCAAGATTATACTATCTTTGCATATAAATTAATTGATAGAACATACCTAACTATGAAATATTTCGGAGCACACGTAAGTGCAGCGGGTGGTGTTGAAAATGCCCCATACAATGCAAAAGCTATAGGAGCTACAGCCTTTGCTTTATTTACAAAGAATCAACGCCAGTGGGTGGCGCCGCCGCTTACTGTAGAGCAGTGTGAGCGTTTTAAGGCGGCGTGTACCGAGTGTGGATATGCTCCGCATCAGATATTGCCACACGACAGCTACCTTATAAACCTCGGACACCCTGAGGCGGAGGGTCTTGAAAAGTCGCGCGAGTCATTCTTCGAGGAGATGGCGCGCTGTCAGGCGTTGGGTCTTGACCGTCTTAACTTCCACCCTGGTAGCCACCTGAATAAGATTACCTCGGCTCTGTCACTTGACCGTATTGCCGAGTCTATAAATATGGCTTTGGATCGTACTCAGGGTGTTACAGCCGTTATTGAGAATACTGCAGGCCAGGGTTCAAACCTCGGCTTTGCGTGGGAGCACCTTGCCTATATTATCGAGCGAGTTGAGGATAAGAGTCGTGTTGGTTACTGCATTGATACCTGCCATAGCTTTGCTGCGGGTCACGACCTAAGCAGTGCCGAGGCGTGTGCAAAGACCTTTGCGGAGTTAGATAGCATCGTGAGTCTTAAATATTTGCGCGGAATGCACCTTAACGATGCTCTCAAGCCGCTGGGTAGCCGTGTTGACCGCCACGCACCGCTGGGTGAGGGTACCCTGGGCTGGGAGTGCTTCGAGTTTATTGCCAAAAGTCCACTCTTTGACGGTGTGCCGCTTATTCTTGAGACCCCAGATGAGGCTCGCTGGCCGGAGGAGATTGCAAAACTAAAATCATTTGCAGGACTATGAGACGACTTGTAGCCATACTGCTTTTTGCCGTTGTGGCACTCTCGGCTTTTGCAAAGAGTCGCACCGAGCAGATATTGGCAGAGATTGCCAACCCTAAGTCGGACTATGTTGTTGTGATTGCTCACCGCAGCGATTGGCGACACTATCCCGAGAACTCGCTTGTCGCTATGGAGGGCGCGATAGCTATGGGTGTGGATATGGTCGAGATAGATGTTCAGCGTACAGCCGATGGTGTGCTTGTATGTTGTCACGACAGTAGCGTTGACCGCACAACAACGGGCAAGGGTAAGGTAAAGGAGTTGTCGTCAGAATACATATCGACCCTGAAGCTCAAGAGTGATCAGGGTGTTACCGAGTATGGTATGCCGACACTTGCAGAGGCACTCGAGTTGTGCAAGGATCGCGTGTTGATAAACATTGACAAGGGTTATAACTACTACGACCAGATATTGCAGATGCTCGTTGAGCGCGATATGGTAGGTCAGGTGCTGATAAAGAGTAGTAAGAATGCTGCCGAGGTGGCAGAGAAGTTTGCGCCACATAGCTCAAATATGCTCTATATGCCCGTTATAAATTACACGGCAAAGGGCTGGGGCAAACACGCGGATATATTCGAGAGTTATATCGCCTCGGATCTGGATGTTGTTGCCTATGAAATATGCTGGGATGGTACTCTTGCAGGTGAGCGCAAGATCTTTAAGCGAGTAATAGACTCGGGAGCCCGTCTGTGGGTCAATACCCTCTGGGACTCACTCTGTGGTGGCAAAGGCCATAGTTTTAAGGATGACAATGCCCTGAATGGTAATCAGGAGCGCATCTATGGACAGCTGTTAAAACGAGGCGTGACAATGATTCAGAGCGACCGCCCACAGCTGCTGCTCAACTATCTTGAGAGCAAGGGTCGCCACACACTTAAATAGAGATATCTATGGCTAAGAAGATAGAAAAGACCAATGCTGCACGACTGCTTGACCGCGCCAAGATAGGCTACGAGCTTGTGCCCTATGAGGTTGACGAGAACAACCTTGCCGCAACGCACGTGGCTCAGTCGCTTGGCGAGCCTATAGAGCTTGTGTACAAGACGCTGGTGCTTAAAGGAGATCGCAATGGACACTTTGTCTGCATTGTGCAGGGCGATAAAGAGGTCAACCTGAAGGCGGCAGCAAAGGTGTCGGGCAATAAGTCTGCCGAGATGATACCTATGAAGGAGCTTCTGCCTACCACGGGCTATATTCGCGGAGGATGCACAGCAATTGGTATGAAAAAACGCTTTCCGACATTTATAGATACCACCTGCATAGCCTTTGACTATATTTTTGTCAGCGCAGGCGTGCGGGGGTTGCAGCTTAAGCTAAATCCGCAAGATTTGATATCTTTTGTTGGGGCAGAAGTCGCTGATATCCAGAGTAATACAGAGGTGTAAATATTTTTTAATCAATATAAACTACTACTATTATGGCTATAGGTTTACAGTTTGAGAAGAGTGATAAGCCCCTTGTTGGGTTTAGTAAGTGGTGGGGTGCGCCCGATTTGCCAGAGGATTGGGACTATCCGTGTGCTGAGGATGGTAATCCGCTGACTTTTGTCTGTCAGATTCGATGTGAGGATATAGCTGCAATAGATACTGAGGGCTTGCTACCACACACAGGAATGCTCTACTTCTTTGCTCAGATTGGTGAGTATGTGCAGGTGATGGATATTGCCGAGGGCGAGCATAATGGTCTTGGTGAGTGGGGTGAGGATGCGTATAGGGTGCTCTACTCTCCAAGTTGTGACAACCTTGAGCCATTCGAGATTATTTATGACGATGGCGAGCCTGCATTTTTAGAGGCCGAGGCTATCTCATTTACTCAGGTATCTGAGCTTCACGACTCATTCAAGTTGCTTGGTAAGCCTTATTATGAGGAGGTAGCAGAGCAGTATGAGGATTCTGTATGTCTGCTCCAGATAGATGAGAATGACGACTGGGGAATGACCCTTTATGATTGCGGTATGATCTGCTTTATGATAACTCCTGAGCAGCTTAAGGCACAGCAATGGGATAAAGCAAGGGTCTACTTCCACTCATTCTAACAACCAATATTATGAAACTGAAGATTCACGCTGCTTGTGGAAGCGATACCTTTGCCACCATTGCGGGTAATGTGATTGAGGGAGGTAAGCGCGAGTTTGTTTTTGACTTTGAACCTACAGAGCAGTACTACTTCTTTGTGGCTGATGGCCACGGAACTCTCAAGGGTCAGAGTGCTGCTGAGGCGGCTTTGGAGCACTTGCGCGATAGCTTTTCATTTGGTGATATAGGCACAGAGAGTGGCGCAGATGATATTCTCGAGCAGCTTAAGTATATAAGCCTTGAGTGCAACGGCATATATCCACATCTGGGTCCTGGTGAGTGCTGCGGCACAGCTCTCTGTGGAGCCTTCGGGTGTAATGGTTCGCTGATAAGTGTCAATGCCAGCGATGGTTGCGTATACCTCTTCCGTCAGAATAACCTCTATCCACTTGTTGATGAGGCATCGACATTGGGCTACTGCGGTAGTGGAAAAGATTGCGATATCAGCACCCTCAGCCAGTCGCTGCAAGAGGGGGATGTAGTGCTTATTTGCTCGTGGGGAGTTACTGCACAACTATCTAATGAGGAGATTGAAGATACGCTCAACTATAGCAACTACCCAGCCGCTCACCTATATGATGAGGCTGTAGATGCGGGTGCTGAAGGTGGCCTGGCGGTTATCGCCATTAAGGTCGGCGCTGACGACTTTGTTGATGAGTGGATAGATACAGACGAGGCCCCAGACAGCTTCGCTGAGCCGTGGGCATAACAAACATTTTTTTGAGCAATTTTCTATACTACTTAATCAATAGCTCCTCGAGTGGAATTTTAGGCACAAAGTGGATGCCGTCGGTGCGGTAGTAGTTGTGGCAGTCGGATGGGTGGATTGGGGTCATCTCAATCTTCTCGGCACCCTTGCCTATGGCTACTATCAGCAGAGGCTCGTATGGTAGATTGAGGGCGTTCTGCACAGCCTCGTGGTCAAAGGCACCTATGCAAATGCCGTTCAGACCTATCTCTGTGGCCTGCAGGAGCATTGTCTGAGCAATAATTCCTATATCCAGATTGACATACTTATCCTCTGCTGCTGTTGAGCAGATGACGATAAATGCGCGTGGCTCGGTGCCTGGCAGGGGGAGCTTGATGTCGCGAATAGCACTGCCGAGTCGTATGTGTGGCAGTACTTTGTCAGCCTCATCGCTCAGCACAGGACGCAGACGCAATACCTGCTGATTGCGAGCCGATGGGCAGGCTGGTACCACCTCCATTATGCGGCGCAGCTGGTCGGCACGCACCACAAAAGAGTTGTCATAGCCGCGGTAGCTGCGATTTTTGGCTACAAGCTTTGCCAAGGTCATAGTGCGCTTGGTCGTTGAGGTCTTACCGGCCAAAAAGTCCTCCATCTTCTTTCCTAAGTAGTTGTCTGCCATATGGTTAGCGTTCTATAAGTAGTTTAAACATTCAGTAATAAGAGCCACACAGTCGGCAATCTCGTCGTTGGTAATTGTCAGCGGTGGCGAGATGCGGAAGGCGGTGTCGCAGTAGAGGAACCAGTCGCTCAAAATACCCTTCTCGATAAACAGGTCCATCAACTTGTAGAGCTTATCGCTGCTGCCGAGCTCAATGGCAAGTAGCAGTCCTGAGCGACGAATCTCGACCACCTGAGGGTGGTCTTTGAGCAGCTGCTCGAAGAGTGCGCCCTTTGCCTCTACACTCTCAACGACCTTATTCTCAAGCATATAGTTTGTAGCAGCAAGTCCTGCGGCACAGCATACAGGGTGACCACCAAAGGTTGTTATATGTCCCAATACGGGGTTGTGTTGCAGCGTGTTCATAATCTCATTTGAGCTTACAAAGGCACCTAACGGCATACCACCACCAAAGGCCTTAGCGAGGCAGACTATGTCGGGAGTTATACCATATTTATTCATAGCAAACATCTCTCCCGTACGACCCATACCGACCTGTATCTCGTCAAAGATAAGCAGTGCCCCAACCTCATTACACCTCTCGCGCAGAGCCTGAAGGTATCCATTTTCTGGCAGACGAACACCGGCTTCTCCCTGCACGGGTTCGCATAGTACGCAAGCTGTGCGAGTTGTAATCTGTTGTAAATCAGCAATATTGTTATACTCTATAGCCTTGCAGTCGGGCAGCAGTGGGCGGAAGGCGTTCTTCCACTCCTCACCCTCGGGGAAGCCCATCATACTCATAGCTCCGTGTGTGGAGCCGTGGTATGCGCGACGCATAGATATCATCTCCATGCGGCCTGTATATCGCTTGGCAAGCTTGAGGGCTCCCTCGACAGCCTCAGCTCCCGAGTTGAGGAAATAGACACTGTTGAGTGGGTCTGGGAGCAGATTGGCAATAAGGGTTGCATACTCAACCTGAGGTCGCTCGACCATCTCACCATAGACCATAATGTGCATATAATCACGCGCCTGACTACATACAGCCTCGATAACGGCAGGGTTAGCGTGGCCAACATTACTCACCGACACACCCGAGATAAGGTCGTAATAACGCTTACCCTCGGGGGTGTAGAAGTATACACCCTCAGCGCGCTCAACGCTGATAAGTTGTGGGGCTGGAGAGGTCTGTCCTATATGGGCAAGGAACTGACGGCGGAGTATCTGATTTTGTGTTTTCATAAAATTGCTATACATTTGCAGAGCAAAAATAGTAAAAAAACTCTTTGCATTCGACTGCGAGTGTGAAAAATGTGTGTTATGGGAAAGTTTAATGACAAAAGAGTGCTTATTACCGGCGGAGCGTCTGGTATTGGCCGACTTATGGGCGCGATGGCGCTGGACAAGGGTGCTAATACCCTTGTAATCTGGGATATCAATCAGCAGAGTATTGATGATACTGTAGCCGAGCTTACTCTAAAGGGTGAGGTTGTGGGTTATCGTGTCGATGTGTCTGATGAGCAGTCTGTTATAGATGCGGCTAAGACTGTAAAGGAGCAGGTTGGCGATATTGATATTCTTATAAATTGTGCAGGTATTATTACCAGCAACAAGACCTTTGACAACTACACAACGGCGGAGATTCATCGCACGATGAACATCAACACTATTGCGCCGATGGTTGTTGCGTTGCAGTTTTTGCCAGATATGATTGCTCGCAATAGTGGTCATATTTGCAACATCTCCTCTGCAGGAGGTCTTATTTCAAACCCTAAGATGAGCGTATATGCGGCAAGTAAGTGGGCAGTTATCGGCTGGTCAGACTCTGTGCGCATCGAGCTTGAGCAGATGGGTAGCCGTGTGAAGGTGACAACTATTGCACCTTATTATATTAAGACAGGTATGTTCGATGGCGTTAAGTCTCCGATTGTCCCGCTGATGAAGCCTGAGTATGCTGCACGACAGATTATTCGTGCCATAGAGAAGGATTCGTTGGTCAAGGTAGTGACAAAACTTATCCCATTCCCATACCACTTTGTGCGTTTTATGCAGGGAATATTGCCTACAAGACTCTTTGATTGGGTCTTTGGAGAGGTTTTTGGGATATATCACTCAATGGATAATTTTACGGGTAGAAAGTAATAATGGCTATAACAAACACCCCGACAGAGCAGATTGTAAACATTGTCGCTGCTCAGCGAGCGTACTTCCGTAGCGGAAAGACTCTCGATATAAAGAATCGCCTTACGGCTCTGCGCGCATTTAAGGCGGCATTGGCAAAGTGGGAGAAGCCGCTTGCCGAGGCTCTGTGGGCAGACCTTCATAAGTCATACGAGGAGGCTTTTTTGACAGAGCTGAGCATCGTATCGGCAGAGATTGATAACCATATAAAGCATCTGCGAGAGTGGGCATCGCCAGAGCATCGCCCAACTCCAATCAAGATGTTTCCTTCACGCAGTAAACTTGTCAGCGAGCCGCTGGGATGTGCGCTGATTATCTCACCGTGGAACTATCCGGTGCAGTTGTTGCTCAATCCGCTTGTGGGTGCTATTTCGGCAGGCTGCACAGCTATACTTAAGCCGTCGCCATATGTTCCGACAGTGTCAAAGGTGTTAGAGCAGATGATTGTCGACACTTTTGAGTCTGACTATATTGCTGTGGTTCAGGGTAATAGAGATGTTAATGCAGCACTGCTCGAGCAACGATATGATATTATTTTCTTCACAGGAAGCCCATCGCTGGGTCGTAAAGTTATGAGTGCTGCGGCACAGAATCTGACTCCTGTGGTGCTTGAGCTTGGTGGTAAGAGTCCTTGTATTGTAGATAGCACTGCGCAGATTGATAAGGTTGCGCGTCGTATTGCGTGGGGTAAGAGCCTTAATGCCGGTCAGACCTGTATTGCTCCTGACTATCTGCTGGTACATAGTTCTGTAAAGCAGTCTCTTATCGAGGCACTGCGTCGTGAGTTCAAGAGTCTGCTGGGTGAGGATCCTAAGCTGGCGAAGCACTTTGTGCGCATTGTAAATGAGCGCGCCTTTGACCGCCTTGTGGGTTATCTCGAGGGAGCCGATATTGTTATCGGTGGCCAG
Organism: Alistipes sp.; assembly: GCA_045654345.1. Taxonomy (GTDB): domain Bacteria; phylum Bacteroidota; class Bacteroidia; order Bacteroidales; family Rikenellaceae; genus Alistipes. The sequence continues at coordinate 21,134 of JAZOND010000004.1, forward strand.
AGCGACCGTGCTGAGAGATATATCGCACCGACAGTTATTGACAATGTCTCGCCCGATAGTCCGATTATGCAGGAGGAGATTTTCGGCCCTATATTCCCGATTATTACATTCGAGACCACCGAAGAGGCAGTGCGCTTTGTTACAGATCGTGAAAAGCCACTTGCTCTCTACTACTTTGGTGATAACACCTCGGCTAAGTATGTGATTAAGCACACCTCATCGGGTGGAGCGTGTATAAATGATACGATTATGCATATTGCCAACGAGCATCTGCCATTTGGAGGTGTTGGCAACTCTGGAATGTCGTCATATCACGGTCATGAGTCGTTCAAAGTGTTCTCGCACTATAGGGCGGTAGTTACTACTCCGACCTGGATAGATGTTCCGTTCAGATATATGCCTTACAAGTTCTTTAGCTTGGTTAAAAAGATTTTGTAAGCAGTGCCGTAGCGTATATACCCTCGCTCATCAGCAGGTCGAGAATAGATAAATTCTCGGCAAAAGGCATTCGGTCAGAGAATAGCTGGAAGTACTGCGGCGTGGTAAACTCTGTGTCACGATGCTTAGGTCGTAGGTCTGTATCTGCCTCAGTGGCAACGATATAGGTGTCAGAGGTGCGTAGTGGTGCCGTGTAACCCATAAAGTCGAGCAGAGTGCGCAGTATTGCAAGGTTAAACTCGACGAGGGATGTGTGGTGCGTGGTATAAAACACCTCTAATCGCTCTGCTAACATCTCAAAGTATGGAGAGGAGCGATATGCCGAGAGTATTGCCACCCAATGCTGATGTTGCCACGGCTTAGAGTAGTCTATCTGCATACGCATCATAGGCGTGCGTGGGCGGTTGGCATTAACTACGGGCACAGTAAGATCGAGCGTTCCGTTTGCAGTCATTATCGTTGTACGATTGCGGACGGAGCGCTTTATATAGTTCTCTCCGCAGTCGATAATATAGTCGTCGCCAGCTGCAATCAGTCGTGCAATATACTCAATATCAGGCAGATATGTAGCAGGAAGTATTAACATTCGATCCAGTCTCCGTTTTGTTTTATAATCTCAATAAGTCTGTCGAGCGCCTCACTCTGCGGAATGTTGCGACACACCACCTCACGACCCTTGTAGAGGGTTATGTTTCCAGCCGCAGCTCCCACATATCCGTAATCGGCATCAGCCATCTCGCCAGGGCCGTTGACAATGCAACCCATAACACCAATCTTAAGACCTTTCAGATGCGATGTCTTTGCCTTGATTTGTGCAAGGGTCTGCTCAATGTCGTATAGCGTTCTTCCGCAGCTCGGGCAGGCGATATACTCTGTGTGAGAAATTCTTACGCGTGATGCCTGTAGAATATTGAGCTCAATTTCTATCAACTGTTCGTCACTAATCTGTGGCGCCACAATCCACACACCATCGGCAAGTCCATCGAGCAGCAGCGAGCCCATATCGGCTGCCGCCTTAATAGCCACGATGTTGATGTCGTTGTCGTCATACTGACGGCGAATAACCACGGGCTGCTTGGCGTTGCTGAGGTTCAGAATGGCACTTCTCCACTCGGCAGTTGGGTTTGCTGTGGTGGCGTCGATGACCATAAACTCATCGGTAACCTCGTTGTGAATAATCGGCGTCTGAATATCTGTGCGACGACGGTACTCAGTAGGGCTGTATAGCTCAGGGTGGAGTACGGTAAACTCGCCCGTGCGTGCTGCAAAGTGTTCTACAAGCATATTTGCAACAGGAACCTCATTCTCAGGAGCTTCGGTGAGCGATACGCGAATAGTGTCACCTATGCCGTCGGCAAGCAATGCGCCAATGCCTACAGCACTCTTTATACGACCTTCAATGCCGTTACCCGCCTCGGTTACGCCAAGGTGAATAGGGTAGTGCATACCCTCCGCCTCCATAGCTGCGACAAGCAGACGGTAGGCGTGTACCATCACGCGAGTGTTGGATGACTTCATAGAGACCACCACCTGATCAAAGTTGGCTGCGCGACAGCGTACAAGAAACTCCATTGCCGAGGCAACCATTCCCTGCGGAGTGTCGCCATACTTGTCAACAATGTGGCGGGCTAACGAGCCGTGGTTAACACCTATGCGCAATGCCACGCCACGCTTGCGACACTTCTCTATCAATGCCTCAAGTTCGCCATTGTCAGTGCGATAGTTACCTGGATTTATGCGTACTTTATCGACATAGTCGGCAGCTATAGCTGCAATCTGAGGCACAAAGTGTATGTCGGCAACAATGGCGGTGCTGTAGCCATCAGCACGCAGCGCAGGCATAATCTCGGCAAATGCCTCACCCTCCTTGCGACCCTGCGCCGTCAGGCGGACAATGGGCGCACCGGCATCGGCTATGCGCTCAATCTGAGCCACTGACGCTGCCACATCAGCTGTAGCGGTGTTGGTCATCGACTGCACGGCAATAGGGTTGTTACCTCCAATTTTTGTTGTGCCGATACGCACCTCAATGCTCTCTCGGCGAGCGAATCTTGTCAAATCCATATTAAAATTTTTGTTCTGACAACAAAAATAGTACTTTTTTGGTTACATAATCGCATTCTGCCAAAAAAAGAGGTTGACCATTAGGCCAACCTCCCCCTTTTATTATTAACTTTTAGTATACTATTAAGACCATATACCAGGGTCTTTGGGGTTTATTTCGCAATAGTGTATACAGCGCGGCTGTACTCTACTGGGAACATAGTAAAGCTTGTCATAACACTGCACTTACTGTCGAAATAGACATAGTAAGCCTTTGAGTTTGCAGAGGTACTCTCTACAAGTGTAGAGCTCCAGTATGCTGCATAAGAGCCATCCTCCTCCTTGTGGTCCTCCTCAAAGAGTGCGTTATCTGCGCTATCAGCAGCAAGAACCTGATTCAGCTCTACGCGTACATCGTAGATAGCCTGCAGCTCCTCTACAGATGCCAAGCTCCAGCCACTACCAAGACCCTCAGCCCAAGCCTTAGCCTGATTCCAAGTCATCTCGCCGCCCTGCTCTACAGATACAGCCTTGTAAGCATCTGCAGTCACCTGGTAAACGATAGCCTTCTGGCCAGCGCACTCGATAATTGAACCAACCTTAGGGAAGGTGTATACGGCGCGAGCATAGTAGTTGCTTTTAAGTGGAGCGCTCATATTGATAGTAGCAAATGTGCTGTAGTTGTAATCCCAGTAACCATTGAGGTTGAAGTACTTGAGCATTACGCGGTTAGCAAAGTATGCCTCGCCCTGTGGGTCGTTACCCTCAGCAATAGTAGATGAGAGGTAGAGAGCATACTTACCCTCCTCAACATACTCAGTCTCGCAGAAGAGTGCATTCTCAGCATTGTCAGCAGCAAGAGCAGCGTTGAGGTTCTGGCGTACAGCGTGGATAGCGTCGAGCTCATAGATAGATGCCAAAGCCCAACCCTGACCAAGACCTGCAGCCCAGTCCATAGCGTTCTGCCAGTTCTTACCATTGAGGTTAAGCTCCTCTACAGAAACAGCCTTAACATCACCCTCGATGCTGAAGATAACAGCCTTCTGACCAGCTACGGTGATAATAGAACCAACACCGATGTAGTTGCCATTGCCGTCGTTAACACGCTCAACACCGTTGATGAAAATCTTATACTCAGTGTTGTTCTCGTAGGTTACATTTGCACCGAAACGACCTACAACACCACCCAAAGTTACAGGGGTAGTTGCCTCGTAGTTAACAGTAAGATCCTGCTCGATAGAGATGTTGTTAGCAGCGCAACCAGAAACGATATTGTTTCTGTGTGCCATACCTGCAACACCACCAAGGTCGCGGTAACCCTTGATAGTTACATCGGTAGCAGTAGAGTTCTTTACAGACAGAGTACCCTCGCAGTTCTGACCGATGATACCACCAGCCTTGTCGCCCCAGTCACCATTCTTAGTGGTAAGGGTGATGTTTACATTCTTTACATGGCAGTTGTCAATTCGACAGTAGCCCTGACCAACAATAGCACCTGCATAGTGGTGTGCAACAATCTCTACATTTTCAACCTTGAGGTTCTTGATAGTTGCGCGTGCATTACCAAACAGACCAGCGTGACCCTCCTGCTGCTTAACGGTAAAGTTAGATACGGTAAAGTTACCACCATCGAAACTACCCTCGAAGATAGCGCCAGTACCAATTGGAGTCCACTCGTGACCACCCAGCTCCACATCGCCAGTGAGCTTAATAGTCTTACCCTCGAAGCTCTCACCTGCGCGAGTTGTGCCGTTTACAGCTGCAGCAAGCCAAGCAAGCTCAGAACCGTTCTTTACACAGTAGGTCTGGGTCTGATCGTCGTACTCAGGCTCAGATGTGCTAACACCATCCCATACATCAACCTCGTGTACACCCTCAAAGATTGGGTCAATAACAACATTGAAGTCGTACTCAGAAGAGAGAATGTTACCAAGGATATTAGTGCGGTAGTTGCGCTGTACAGGAACTGAGTAGTACTTGCGAGAGTAAGGAGTACCAGCAGTGTCCTCAAATACAAACTCAAGATCAACCAGCTCCTTCTCGTTTACCAACAGGTAGTTCATTGCAAGATAGTTGTAACCATCAATGTAGAACTCCTCAGTTGGAATTGATGATGCAGCAAATGAAGGATAAACCTCACCACTTACCTCGCCATTCTCCATATTGAGAGTGTTGCAAACAGGTGTTGCAAGGCCGATGGTCATTGCACTTGTTGAGATAGTCGCGCCGTTAGCTGTTACATTTGCAACATCAGCATCTGAATTAGCAACATTAATCTGTGCAAATGGACGGTGGAGTGTGAATGTAGTCTCGTCACGACCTGCCTTCCAGTCGTTTCTGATAAGGAAGAATGCGTCACGATCCTCGAGGTTGCAAGCAGCACCGTAGTTAGCTACGATGTTACGACCATTCTCAAGGTTGAGGGTGTAAGCACCTGTCTCCTTTACCTGAGCCCAGAAAACGAGGTCATAAGTCTTGTCCTTCAACAGAACAACAGAGATCTTAGACTTGCCGTTAACAACGCCGTCCTCACCGGTGAGGTGGCTTGTAGGAAGAGCAACGGTACCATCCTGCTCATAAACAGCAAGGAAGAGCTGATTAACTTTCTGGCCATCGCCATAAGCACGGGTACCCAACTCTGGTACATCGATGGTGAGAGTTACCTCTACCTCACCACCAGCGAGAGAAGAGGAAATATCCTCCTTCACGCAAGATGCAGCGCCGAAGAGTACGGCAGCAGCCATCAAAAATCCAAAGATTTTTTTCATAATGATTAATTTAATTAATTAGTGGATAAAAATGAATACATAAAGAAATTGGCGATAGAGTCCCTTCTATCGCCAAAATAGTTGTCTAAAACGCTGTAACTTATTGATTTACAGATACAAAAATTCCCCCCCCCCGAAAAATCGGAGAGGGAATATGCTGCTCTGTATGTTGATATTCCTCATTATCGAGTATGTTTGGTATCACAAAACTAAGAATAAATTTTTGGAAATCAAAGAATTCTGCTGATTTTTTACTAAATTTGTACTATGAACCCGTTAGATAATGACATAAAGTTTGTCTCAGGAGTGGGAGAGGTGCGCGCCAAGTTGCTTGCAAAGGAGATTGGTGTGCGCACGGTGCGTGATATGTTGTATCACTTTCCATTTCGATATGTTGATCGCACCAAGGTCTACAAGATTGGTGAGCTTAACGAGGCGAATAGTCAGAGTAGCTACATACAGATACGCGCGCGTGTAACGGGAAAGAACTTCTTTGGCGAGGGGCGCAATCAGCGATTTGTCATCTATGTTTCTGACGATACGGGTAAGGCAGAGCTTATTTGGTTTCGTGGTATAAAGTGGATAGAGGGCAAGTTTGAGCTTGGACGCGAGTATCTTATCTTTGGTCGCCCGTCATTCTACCGCAGTGAACTAAGTCTTGTACATCCCGAGGTTGAGCCTATAGAGGCGGCTCTTGCGCGTAAGGATAAGAGTGGGTTGCAGGGTATATATTCGACCACAGAGAAGTTATCTACTGCCCTTGGCACAAAGGGTATGTATAAGATAATCAGCAAGATACTTGAAAACCTCTCAGGTAAGATTGTCGACTATATGCCTGACTATATGCGTCAGCAATATGGGCTTATAACTCTCGAGCAGGCACTTGTCAATATACATCAACCACAGTCGCCAGCACTACTCAAGCAGGCGCAGTATAGGCTCAAGTTTGACGAGTTGTTCGGTATTCAGCTAAATATACAAGCGTTGCGCTCGGCACGCACAACGGCGCGGGCGGGCTTCCACTTTGGGCGTGTGGGGGCGATGTTCAACGCCTTTTACAATACACGCCTGCCATTTCCGCTGACGCGGGCACAGCAGAGGGTTATCAAGGAGATTCGCACAGATACCGTCTCGGGCTGTCAGATGAATCGTCTGCTACAGGGCGATGTGGGCAGTGGAAAGACCGTAGTGGCTCTTATATCTATGATTTTAGCGGTGGACAATGGCTATCAGGCCTGTATGATGGCTCCGACAGAGATTCTTGCGCGCCAGCACTACGCAACGCTGGTCAAGATGGCGGGCAACATAGGTCTACGCATAGGTGTACTTACGGGAACAACCAAGACCAAGGAGCGTCGAGAGGTACTTGAGGCTCTTGCTGCCGGTGAAATAGATATTCTTGTGGGCACACACGCTCTGCTTGAGGATAGGGTGCAGTTCTTGAATCTCGGCTTTGTGGTTATTGACGAGCAGCACCGCTTTGGTGTGGAGCAACGCTCGCGCCTATGGACAAAGAATAACAATCCGCCCCATATCCTTGTTATGACGGCAACGCCTATACCGCGCACATTAGCAATGACCCTCTATGGTGACCTCGATGTGTCGGTAATTGACGAGCTGCCTCCTGGTCGAAAGCCTATAAAGACGGTGCACTATTATGACTCGGCACGACTGCGTCTGTTTGGCTTTATGCGCGAGCAGATAGCTGCAGGGCGTCAGATTTATATTGTCTATCCGCTTATCAAGGAGTCTGAGAAGGCAGATTATGCCAACCTTGAGGAGGGCTTTGCTGCTATTGTTCGCGACTTCCCGTTACCACAGTATCGTGTGGCGGTATGTCACGGCAAGATGAAGGCCGAGGATAAGGAAGAGTCTATGCGTCAGTTCAAGTGTGGCGAGGCAGATATACTTGTAGCTACATCTGTTATCGAGGTGGGTGTTGATGTGCCTAATGCATCGGTGATGGTCATTGAGTCGGCTGAGCGTTTTGGCTTGGCTCAGCTCCATCAGCTGCGAGGTCGCGTAGGTCGTGGTGGCAATCAGTCTTTCTGTATACTGATGTCTGATGAGAAACTCTCTAAGGAGTCGCGCACCCGCCTGGAGGCTATGTGCCAGACATCCAATGGCTTTGAGCTTGCTGAACTTGACCTTAAACTTCGTGGTGCTGGAGATATAAACGGCACGCAGCAGAGTGGTGAGGTTATAGACCTCAAGATTGCAAACCTTGCCCTTGATAATCAGATACTGCAGGTGGCGCAGCAGGCTGCTATAGCTATTCTTACTGCCGATCCGGCCCTTGCTGACGCGCGCCACGTACCATTGCGAGAGCTTAGTGGTAGGTATGAGAAGCGCAAGGATGTGGATTTTTCTGTTATTTCATAATATGGAGCCGTTTTTGTTCGTTTAGCCTTATATGAAGAGATTGATAGTAATAGTTGTGGCTCTTGTTATCTGCCACGCGACATACGCACAGCTCTACAATGCAGGTGAGCGGTTGGACTATCGTGTAGCCTATAAGGCAAAGTTGGTTCCTAATACCGAGATGGCTACAGTAACGGTGCAGACCACACTCGATACTCTTGAGAATAAGCCTGTATATCGCGTTATGGGCTTGGGCAAGATTATGCCCGAGTATCGCTGGTTCTACAACCTTGAGGATAGGTACGACATACTTGTAGATACGCTGACAAAGCAGACACAACGCTTTGAGTGCAATTTGCGCGAGGGTGATTACACCTTCCGCAGCCGCTTTCGCTACGATTGGGACAGCCTAAAGGTTCACACTTGGTGGCAAAGCCGCGAGCGTACACCCGAGCAGCGCACACTATCGCTCACGCGCCAGAGTATGGATGCAGTATCGCTCTACTTTAACCTCCGCTCTATAGATGCTGCAAAGATAGAGCAGGGAAAGACATATAATCTTGAGATGGTTATTGAAGATACAGTTAAAGTGCTGAAATATAGGCTTATAGGTCGCGAGGTGTGCCGTGTGCCACAGATGGGAAAGTTCCGCACTATAAAGCTCGCCTGCACGCTTGGTACCAGCGAGGGTTTCTCGTTTACTGACGGCTCAGAGTTTTTTATTTGGATTACCGATGACCGAAATAAGTTCCCAGTGTTGCTCGAGTCTCCGATAATTGTCGGTAGTATTCGCGCCTATATATCTGATTTTAAAGGGTTAAAATATCCACTCGATAGCAAAATACGATAATAATTATTACCTTTGCGGCGTAAAAAACTAAAACTATGGCAGACGATAAGTATAATTATGACTATGACGATGATCGTTACGACGATTATGATGGAGATGATAGCGATGCGTCGTCGAAAAAATCTATTCGCGGCTACCGTGTAGTAATCATCCTCTTGGCGGTGATTCTTGCCGGTATCTCGGCTCTTTATTTTAATCTTAACCGTCAGCAACAGCGTGACTATGAGCTGCTTAAGGTTGACCGAGACTCTATTCAGAGCAACCTGTCAGACCTTATTACCGAGTTTGACAGCCTTAAGTTTACAAACGATACCATTGCTGCTCGACTCGATGAGGCAAACCAGATGATGGAGCAACTTAAGCGTGAGCGTCGTTGGAACTATGCTAAGATTAAGGAGTACGAGAAGGAGGTGGGTACTCTGCGTAGTGTTATGCGCAACTACCTCAAGCAGATTGACTCGCTCAATAGCCTTAATAAGAAGTTGGTTGCCGAGAATGTCTCTTATCGCAAGGAGATTTCGTCAGCAAACCTCCGCGCCGATGTGGCAGAGGAGAAGGCTTCCGAGCTCGAGAACCGAGTGCGTCAGGGTGCTGTGCTTCGCGCGCGTGATATTACTATGGTAGCACTTAACGAGCGTGATAATGAGGTGACTCGCGTGAAGAAGGCTGTAGCCCTTCGTGTAGACTTCGCCATCTCATCAAACGAGCTGGCCAGCCCGGGCAACCGCACCGTGTATGCTTGCATAAAGGCTCCAGATGGCTATCTGCTCACATCTGCAGATATGCCTACATTCGACTATCAGGGAATGTCTATAGGCTACTCTGCAAAGCGTGATGTAGACTACCAGAACGAGGATGTAGATGTAAGTATCTACTTCCGCGGCAGCGGCTTTACCGAGGGCGCATATAAGATCGAGATCTATACCGACGGCAACCTTATCGGCACAGGCTCAGTATCGCTCAGATAGTACCGCACCTTTTCTGAAGAAAAGCTGCCCAAAAGACTTTCGGCGATACTTTGTATCGCTTGTAGGCGTAGCGGATTTGGGATAGCCTTGAGGCTATTACAATAAAAAGAGAGATTAGCTCTTCCAAGTAAACTTGACGCGCTATCTCTCTTTTTTTTGTGCCATCTTCGATGGTAAACTCAAATCCGAGTAAAGCCACGAAGAGTATACAGAGTATTTTCTATAAGCCCAAAAAAATAAGCGTCCAAAACGGACGCTTACTTTTTATAGTATTCTCAATTACTCGAGAACCGGACCTGCAGCAACAAGGGCCTTACCAGCCTCGTTGGTAGTGTACTTGCCGAAGTTCTTGATGAAACGACCAGCAAGGTCTGCAGCCTTAACCTCCCACTCCTTAGCGTCGGCGTAAGTGTCGCGTGGGTCGAGGATTGCAGGATCTACACCTGGAAGAGCTGTAGGAATCTCGAAGTTGAATACAGGGATAGTCTTAGTAGGAGCAGAAAGGATTGCACCGTCGAGGATAGCGTCGATAATACCACGAGTATCGCGGATTGAGATACGCTTACCTGTACCGTTCCAACCAGTGTTTACGAGGTATGCCTTAGCACCGCTCTTCTCCATACGCTTTACAAGCTCCTCAGCATACTTAGTTGGGTGGAGCTCAAGGAATGCCTGACCGAAGCAAGCAGAGAAGGTTGGAGTAGGCTCAGTGATACCACGCTCAGTACCTGCGAGCTTTGCAGTAAAGCCTGAGAGGAAGTAGTACTGTGTCTGATCTGGAGTAAGGATAGATACTGGAGGAAGTACACCGAATGCGTCAGCAGAGAGGAAGATAACATTCTTCGCAGCTGGAGCAGCTGACTTAGGACGAACGATGTTCTCGATGTGCTCGATAGGGTAAGAAACACGAGTGTTCTCGGTTACGCTCTTATCATCGAAGTCGATAGTACCATCAGCAGCAACGGTTACATTCTCAAGAAGTGCGTTGCGACGGATAGCGTTGTAGATATCTGGCTCAGACTCCTTGTCGAGCTTGATAACCTTTGCATAGCAACCACCCTCGAAGTTGAAGATACCGTTGTCATCCCAACCGTGCTCGTCGTCACCGATGAGCTGACGCTTAGGGTCGGTAGAAAGGGTAGTCTTACCTGTACCTGACAGACCGAAGAAGATAGCAGTCTCGCCCTTCTCGTTAGTGTTTGCAGAGCAGTGCATAGATGCGATGCCCTTGAGTGGAAGGTAGTAGTTCATCATTGAGAACATACCCTTCTTCATCTCACCACCATACCAAGTGTTGATGATAACCTGCTCGCGTGAAGTGATGTTGAACACAACAGCGGTCTCAGAGTTAAGACCAAGCTCCTGATAGTTCTCAACCTTAGCCTTAGAAGCGTTGTAAACAACGAAATCTGGCTCGAAAGTCTCAAGCTCAGCCTCAGTTGGGCGGATGAACATATTCTTAACGAAGTGAGCCTGCCAAGCAACCTCCATAATGAAACGAACAGCCATACGAGTATCCTCGTTAGCACCGCAGTAGCCGTCGATTACGAAAAGACGCTTGCCAGAGAGCTCCTTCTGTGCAATCTCCTTAAGTGTAGCCCAAGATGACTCAGAGCAAGGCTTGTTGTCATTCTTGTATTCCTCTGAAGTCCACCATACTGTATCCTTAGAGTTCTCGTCCATAACGATGAACTTATCCTTAGGAGAACGACCTGTGTAAACACCTGTCATTACATTTACAGCGCCGAGCTCAGTCTCCTGACCACGGTCAAAACCTGTAAGAGACTCCTTAGTCTCCTCCTCAAAGAGAACCTCATAAGACGGATTGTAAACAACCTCAGTGGTGTCGGTAATACCGTACTTCAATAAATCTTCTTTCTTAAAAGCCATAATAGTTTGTTATTTAGTGATTTAACCTCTATTTTTCTGTTTAATCTTGCCTGGTAAATCAAGGCCATTTACATATGACCCTTTTTTCCCGATGCAAAGATATTGCTAATTTTTTAATTGTGAAAAAAATAACAGAGATTTTTTCACTTTTTTTGTAATTCGCTATTGATTTTGTTTCAAGTAGCTGTTAAAAACGGGCAGAATGACCTTATCGTAGTTTTCGCGAGTGCTCTCGATAGATGATTTATTACCACTCTCGTAGCTATCAATCCAACTGACCTCATAGAGGAAGCAGCCGCGGTAGCCGCAATGGTCGAGCAGTGCTGCATAAACCTTGGCCCAATCAATCAGTCCACCGTTCCACGGCTCGAGATGCTTGTCGTAAGGATATTCTTTGATGCCGATGTTCTGCTGAATGTGGAGTGTTCCTAAACGCTGGCCGATATTCTTAAGCATCTGTGCAATATCTTCGTCACTCTTGGTCTCGATGTACTTGCCATTCTGCGGAATAAGGGCGTGGCCTGTATCTACGCAGATGCGAGTTTTCTCAAGGCCTGGATAGTCGAGCAGCTCGAGCAGTGACTGGCTGTCATAGGCAACGCTCTTTGAGCAGTTCTCGACGCAGAGGATTGTAGATGTGCCATAGAGGGCATTGAGGCGGTCAAGCTCGGCTTGCAGGGCTGCAATAGACTTTTGGCTATTATTCTTATACTTCTCAAAGTTGGCATCTGTAGTCAGATAAGAGCCTGTGCTTGGGTGGATAACAAGGTGGTGCGGTTTGAGGTGCTCCACGGTAATGTCCATAATGTGGCAGAGCATCTGCACAGCGGTCTTGCGGTGGTTCTCATCTGCTGAGGCGATGTCGTAGGTTGAGTATGGAAGGTGCATACCCCACAACTTGGCACCCGTTTTTTTCAGATTCTGAGCGGCTTCATAGCAGGCAAGTTCGCGCAACTCGTTTGTTGCGCCCTCTGCCCACATATTTTTGTCGCGAGCAATGGCATCGAGCCACATATTAGCCTTAATGGCGCGGGTACATACACTCTCGGTAAGCTGCTCCAGTCCCACTAACTTACCTGGCTGCAGGCGTATAGCTGCAATATCCTCACCGGCTGGTGCTGCGATATTTGTCGGAGTAACAACTGTCGGCTTTGGGGTCGGCTTGGTTGTAGATGAGTTGCTACCACCTGTATTCTCGTTGCCGCTGGTGCAAGCTACAAGCAGTAGAGATGATAGTGCTATTAAAAGTTTGTTCATAGTGAGTACCTACTTTAAAAAAGACCGCCCTTGCGAGCGGTCTTTCGTATCGTTAACTATTAGTAGCCCGGATTCTGAGCAATATGTGGAAGAGCATTACGCTCTGCATCTGGAATAGGCCAGAGTATATCCTTAGCAGGATCGTACTTCTTCTCGCAGAAGGTGCGGAGGTTGAATGCCTTACCATCAAAAGTAGGCGCAGTTGTGTCGTAAGTTACGCACCAGTTCTCGTCGATAATAGGCTTTGCATTTGACATAGTACCATCGTATGCAGGAGCGTACATAGGACCATTCATAACCTTATTAGCGATGCCCCAACGACGGATATCGAACCAACGGAAGCCCTCATTTGCGAGCTCAACCATACGCTCGTAGCGAACTGCTGAGCGAAGAGCCGCCTGGGTAGACTCTGTGAGTGCAGGCATACCTGCCTTAGCACGAACAGCCTCGATATCGCTCTTTGCAAGAGCAAGGTTGGTGTTGTTCTCAATATTAGCCTCAGCACGGATCAGATAGAGCTCTGACAGACGCATAAGTGGGTAGCTAAGTACGCAGATAGCCTTTGTACCGAAGCTGTAGTTGTTGTTCTGAAGCTCTATGATATCCAGATACTTACGCCACAAATAGCCACCAGGACCCTTCTTACCATTAGTACCGTACTCAGACTTAGTGCCTGTAGCAGTAGAGTTGGCAATCTGAAGACCGGTGTTGTAATTCATAATCTTCTTGATAGAAGGAGCTGTCTCAAACTGGAAGCCCAGAGCGCGCGAGTTTGGACGAACAGCAAACAGGTCGAGGCGTGGGTCACGATTCTTCCAAGGGTTTGCCGGATCAAACAGATTTGACTCAACGATGCTCTTACCATCAATACACTGCACTGCATCAATCCAGTGCTGTGAAGGACCCCAATATGCACAACCACTGCAGGTACGAGGAGCTGCATAGTACATAGCGTTGTGCTGGTTGGCATCGATAGCAGTGTTGTATTCGAGTACCCACATCATCTCATCAGAGGTCTCAAGCTGGTTAATACCAAAGAGGTTTGCAGCACTTGGCTCACCCTGAGTGTGGTCAGCACCGCAATATGTAGCGTCATACTTAGTAAGAGTGTAACCACCTTCAGCAGCAGCTGTAAGAGCTAAGTCTGCATACTTAGCTGCGTCAGCATACTTACCCCAGTTTAGGCAGATACGAGCCTTAATGCCGTAAGCGGTAGCACGGCTGATACGAACATTACCAAAGTCACTCTTCTTGTGACGAGCTGGCAGAGCCTCGATATACTCGTCAATAAGACACTCGTTGAGAATCTTGTTGATAACCTCTGCGCGTGGGGTACGATCGTAAGTCTCACCAAGAGCAAGGGTGTGGTCGATATAAGGCATATCGCCGAAGAACTGGCAACCCATATCGTAGATGTAAGCACGGAGACAAAGCAGCTCGGCCTTGTACATCTTCATATCCTGCTCGTTAATCTGGTCAGCAAGCTTGTCGATGTTATCGTACACAAGGCTGATACGACCGTTGATCTTATAAATCTGAGAGTACATCTTCTCAGACCAACCGTTAGAGGTCTTGAAAGCACCTGTCTGTTGGTGGTTGTAGTTTCCTGTAGCAACACGCGGAGCACCGATGTCTGTACAGTTGTCCTGAATACCAGGGAATGGAGTTGATGAGGCATCGAGAGATGTCAACGCCTTGTAAGCAGCAAACAGTCCTGACTCAATCTCGTCCTGGCTTGATGGGAATCCAGAAGCATCAGGACCATTGAGGTACTGTCTGTCGATAGTACAGCTGCTTGCGAACAATCCGCAGATTGCGGCAAATAAAAATATCTTTTTCATAGTCGTACTGTTCTTTAGAATTTAATATCAAGACCTACAGTGACAGTTTTGATCTGCGGATAGCTGTTAGCATTACCCAGCTTTGCAGTATCGAACTTATCGCCTGAGCCACCACCGTAGCCGATCTCAGGGTCGTAACCATCCCAGAAGTTGGTGAAGGTAAGGAGGTTCTCACCGCTTACATAAACGGTAACACCCTGCATATAAGCCTTCTTTACGATGTGCTTAGGGAGTGTATACGCCAGAGTAATATTCTTCAGACGGAGGTAAGCTGCGCTCTTCATCCAGAATGATGAATCCTGCCAGTTGTTTGTACCAAGAGCGGTCAAACGAGGGGTTGTTCCGTTAGGATTATCAGCATTTGCGTGGTTGAGGTGCTCCTTACGGAAGGTACCACCCTGACGAGATGGCTGTACATAATAAGTATTAAGGTAACCATAAGCCATACCTACGCCCTGGAGCATTACGCTCAGGTTCAGACCCTTCCAACCTGCGTTGAGGGTTGCGCTGTAAGTATAACGAGGGATAGTGTTACCTACGAAGGTGCGGTCGTCAGCTGTAATCTTGCCGTCCTCGTTAATATCCTTGTAACGGATATCACCAATCTGCATAGTCTCGCTGAACTGAGGGCAGTTTGCATTTACCCAATCAGCATCCTCCTGAGTGCGGATAATACCCATACTCTCAAGAGCGTAGATGCTTGCGATAGAGTGACCCTGCTCGTTGCGAAGAACGCCGTCGGTATCAGGTACCTCCATATGGGTAATCTCGTTGATAACATCAGAGAGGTTTGCATTTACGCCGAATGTCCAGTCGCCCCAACGATCGTTGTAGCCGATACCAAGCTCCCAACCGGTATTCTTAACCTTACCGGCATTCTGATAAGGTGCGCTTACACCATTTCCCAGAGGCAGGTTGAGGGTCATAAGGATACCGTCAGTGTGCTTCTGATACCAGTCAGCAGTAATGTTGAGCTTACCCCAGAGAGTTGCGTCAACACCCAAGTCGAGAACGGTTGTAGTCTCCCAACGAATATCCTCGTTAGCCATGGTGTTGAGGGTAACGATAGGGTAGATATTGCCACCCATAGCGATGTTACCTACAGCTAAGTTCTGTGAGAATGGATAGTAAGATGCCGCGTCGCTGCTACCTGCAAGGTTCTGGCTACCCAGAGTACCATAAGATGCGCGAATCTTCAGAGCGTCGAGAACATCCTTTGCACTCTCCATCCAAGGCTCCTCAGAGATACGCCAAGCAGCAGATACTGATGGGAAGTAACCCCAACGATTCTTCTTGATAAAGCGTGAAGAGCCGTCGATACGGAGGTTAGCCTCGAACAAGTAACGCTCTTTGTAGTTGTAGTTTACACGGCCGAAGAATGACTGAACAACCCACTGGTACTGATAACCGCTGTTGTCCATATTTGCAATCTCACCAGCAGTAATCTGGTCATAGTCGTAGTTGAAGTTCTCACGATATGCGCTCAGATACTTTGTGTCATAAGTATTACGCTCAGTACCGAGCATAACCTTAAGGTTGTGGTTGCCAAAGTCCTTATCAACAGTAGCAACGAAATTGTAGTTGCCGTAGAATGTACGACGAGCAGACTCTGTAAGGGTGTGGAATGGCTGTGAAGTAAGAACAGCGGTACCCTCAGGGTCCTGATAAGTAGTTACAGAACGCTTCCAGTTGTGAGCGTTGTTTGTGATGTAGCGTGGAGCAACCATACCCTGGAGGGTCAGCCACTTAGTAGGCTTGTATACCAGAGTAGCAGCACCTGTCATACGGATGTAGTTGTTCTTGTTCCAACCACCCTCATTCATCAGAGCTACAGGGTTGTTACCCATCATACCCAGACCATTGAGCAGACCTGTTGAGAAGTAACAAGGGATATCTGCTGGACGAGTATTCATATAGTTAAAAATAGTGCTCGAGTATGGGTTAGATACGCGATCTGAGTTAGAGAAGGCCAAGTCGAGCTTGAGAGAGAGCTTCTTGCTCAGCTTAACATCCATATTGTTACGGAAGTTGTAGCGGGTGAAGCTTGAGGTGTTGATAATACCCTGACGATCTGAGTAACCGAACATAGAACGCATCTTAACGCGGTCAGTGTTTACGCTCAAAGATACGGTGTGGCGGTGCATAAAGCCTGAACCCTGGAGGATAACATCCTGCCAATTTGTATTTGGATAGAGGTCAAGATCCTTGCCCATATTCTCGCGATAAACATCGAGATCCTCATAAGTAACGCCTGCGCCATCGTTGATGTTCATCGCATTTGTAAGCTCGCGGAACTCAACAGCATTTACAAGCTCAGGGAGGTCGGTAGGAGACTGCCAGCTGACCATACCCTTATACTGTACAGAGATCTTCTCCTTAGCAGCACGCTTAGTCTGCACGAGGATAACGCCGTTAGCAGCACGAGAACCGTAGATAGAAGCTGACGCTGCATCCTTAAGGATAGAGATGTTCTCGATATCAGAAGGCTCGATGCTGTCAAGATCACCCTCAATACCGTCAATCAGCACCAGCGGAGCGGTTGAGCTACCACCGAATGAGTTGACACCACGGATACGGATAGAACCGCCATCAGAACCTGGAGCACCAGACTGTGAGGTGATAGTTACACCCGGAGCCATACCCTGGAGAGCCAGAGAGGTAGAGATGAGAGGACGCTGATCGAATGACTCGGCACTGATAGATGATACTGCACCGGTCATATTAACTCGCTTCTGCGAGCCATAACCAACGACAACAACCTCGTCCATAGCCTTGCTATCAGAAGCGAGGGTAATTTTGTAGACGGTCTGCTTTGCTGTTACAGGTACTACAGACGGCTTGTAGCCGATGAAAGATACCTCAAGGCTCTGACCAGCCTTAACAGAGATGGTAAACTCACCATTGTTACCGGTTGTTGTACCGCCTCCCTCAACCAGGACTCCGTTGTCCAGAATGACTACAGTTGCACCGTACAGTGGAGCACCACTATCGTCGGCAACAGTTCCTCGTACGGAAATCTTCTGAGCGAAGACAGTCAAACTTGAACAGCACAAAGCGACTGCTAAAAGCAATCTTGCTGAAAAGTGTAGAAGTTTTTTCATACGAATTTGTTTTAGATTAGTGAAGATTTCGTAAATTTTAATCAAAGGTATAGATTTTTAGTCAGAAAACAAATAAAAAAAACAATTTTTTAAGTTTGAATTGATAAAAACAGCCATTAGAGAGGGGTAAAACTACCAATCACAGACTAAATATCACTATTCACAACAAAAAAGTAGCAGGATTTTGGTAAATGGACTAAAAGTGTTACTTTTGTGCTATGGCTCTTCTATATTTTCATATCCCTTTTTGTAAGCGATTGTGCGGATATTGTGACTTTATGCGTAGCGTAAAGCTCAGCTATATGCCGCAGGTAGTAGAACAGATGCATAGGGAGTTAGAGAGTCAGGCAGGTTTTTTGACAGATAAGAGCATTAGCACTATATACTTCGGCGGAGGTACACCGTCGTTGCTCGATCCATCTGATATAGAGCGACTTATAGAGCATTCGCGACAACTGTTTGACTGCTCGGCGGTGGAGGAGATTACCGTTGAGGTAAACCCTGACGATATTACAGAGCAGTATGTTCATAGGCTGGCTGCAACCAGTGTAAATCGTATATCTATGGGCATACAGTCGTTTGATGACAACTGCCTACGCTTTATGGGTCGTAGACATTCGGCTGATCAGGCCGTGGCTGCGGTTAAGAGGTTGCAGAGTGCCGGCTTTGATAATATCTCGATAGATATAATCTTTGGTGTCGATGGTTTTGGTGGCAGTAGCCTTGAGCAGTCGCTGATGCGGGCCTTGGAGCTTGATGTGCAGCACATATCGGCATATCATTTGACTATAGAACCCAATACACGCTTTGGTCGTCTGCTTGACAAGGGTCAGCTGCATCAGGTGGCTGAGGAGTGTAGCGAGGCAGAGTTTGCGACAGTACATAGGGTGCTGACCGCTGCGGGCTTTGAGCACTATGAGGTGAGTAACTTTGCTAAGGCAGGCCGTCGTTCACGCCACAACTCGTCCTATTGGACAGGTGTAGAGTATCTGGGCATAGGCCCTGGTGCACATTCATATGGCGGCGGATGCAGACGCTGGTGCGAGCAGAGTGTCGAGCAGTATATTGAGGCCGTAGAGTATCAGTCTGAGATACTGACAGTTACAGACTGCCTGAATGAGTTTGTAATGGTCGGACTGCGCAGAGTCGAAGGTATAGATCTTGCTGTGATTGCAGCGCGTTGGGGCAGCGATCAGTCCGAGCGAATAGCCGCAGCCGCGCAGAAGTTTGTAGATGCCGGTTGGTTGATGGCTGATGGTAGCAGGCTGAGCATCGACCCAGCACACTTTTTGACCTCCGATGCGGTTATCGGAGAGCTTTTTTGTTAATATTAATATATAATATAGGTAAAATTATTAAAAATTTTTAATAAAAACTTTCAAAATTAAATGTAAAGTACTATCTTTGCGCCGATTTTTTTTGGAAAAGTACAAAATATCAGATAATTATGAGTGAAAAGAAGTTTACTCCCGACACCCTTTTTGAGGTGAGCTGGGAGGTTTGCAACAAAGTAGGTGGTATTCATACCGTAGTTGCAACAAAGGCACTGACAGTAACAAAGCTGCTCGGTGATAAGTATATTGTTATCGGTCCTGACTTCTCTCAGGATAATGGTAATAGCGAGTTTGAGGAGGACGCTACACTCTTCCGTGCTTGGCGTCAGCAGCTCTATAATGAGGGTATTCGTGTTCGTATTGGTCGTTGGAAGATCGTTGGCTCTCCAATAGCTATCCTTATCGATTTTACAACACACTTCTCACAGAAGGACGATATTCTCAAGAGCTTGTGGGATAACTATCACGTAGATTCACTCTCAGGTCAGTGGGACTATGTAGAGCCTGTACTCTTTGGTCACATCGCAGGTCAGGTTATCGCATCTTATGCAGAGAACATTGCTGCTGCAACTGACAAGGTTGTAGCTCACTTCCACGAGTGGATGAGCTGCTCAGGTGGTCTGTACCTGCGTCAGAACTCTCCATATGTTGCAACCGTGATGACAACCCACGCAACTGTTATGGGTCGTTGCATCGCAGGCAACCGTCTGCCACTCTATGGCAACCTCTCAAAGTTCAACGCTGATGACCTTGCTCGTCAGTTCAATGTAGCTGCAAAGCACTCTATCGAGAAGATGGGTGCTCAGTATCACGACGCATTCCTCACAGTTAGCGACATTACTGCTCGCGAGTGCAAGTATCTGCTTGGCAAGGAGGTTGATGTTGTTACTCCTAACGGCTTTGAGAATGACTTTGTTTGGACAGGTGATCAGTATACCTCTAAGCGTGCAGAGGCTCGCAAGGCTATGATTTCAGTTGCTGAGGCTTGCCTTGGTTGCAAGTTCGAGACTGAGCCGCTGATTATCGGTACTTCTGGTCGCTATGAGTTCCACAACAAGGGTCTGGATGTATTCTTTGAGTCACTTAAGCGTCTTTCACAGTCAAATGTTGAGCGCGAGATTCTTGCTTATGTAACTGTTCCTGCAGCTAACCACGGTGCGCGTACAGATCTTCAGGCATACCTCAAGGATAACTCAAAGGCTATTGATGCTACTCAGTATCGCCACTCAACACACTACCTTGACAACCAGGCTTGGGATCAGGTAGCAAATGCTATTGCAGAGTACGGTCTTGATGCAGCAGATTCAAAGGTTAAGGTTATCTTCGTTCCTACATACCTCAACCAGAACGACGGCATCTTCAACAAGAACTACTACGAGCTTCTCGTAGGTATGGATCTTACCGTATTTGCATCTTACTATGAGCCTTGGGGCTACACTCCACTGGAGTCTATCGCCTTCTCGGTTCCAACAATCACAACTACATTGGCTGGTTTCGGTGTATGGGCTGCAGGTCTTGAGAACCACGACGGCATCACCGTTATCGAGCGTAACGATACAAACGGCTCGCAGGCTGCAGCTGAGATCGCACTGACAATCCAGCAGTTCGCATCACGCCTCGAGACTGAGGTAGCAGAGCTTCGCGCTTCTGCATACGAGGTTTCAAAGCTCGCATTGTGGAATAACCTGTTCAAGCACTACACTAAGGCTTATCAGGTGGCTATGGAGAGCTGCGTAGCTCGTACAAACCGTGCAATCCTCGGTGATGGCGGTTCTCGTACAGAGCAGATTAACTTCGTTCGTCAGCAGCTGTTTGCTGAGCGTCCATCTTGGCAGCGTGTAATGGTTGAGAAGTCTCTTCCAGAGGTACTTCGTCCACTTGAGGAGTTGTCTCGTAACCTTTGGTGGAGCTGGACCCTCGGCGCACGCGACCTGTTTGAGTATATCGACAAGGATCTGTGGGTAGAGGTAAACCGCAACCCTATCGCACTTCTTGACAAGCTCTCTATCGAGCGTCTTGCAGAGCTGGAGGCTGATAAGGAGTTCCTCACAAAGCTGGGCGAGGTATATGCTCAGTTCCAGGAGTATATGAACGAGGCTCCAAAGGCAGAGACTCCGAAGATTGCTTACTTCTCAATGGAGTATGGTCTGCATCACACCCTTAAGATCTATTCAGGTGGTCTTGGTATCCTTGCAGGTGACTACCTCAAGGAGGCATCAGATAAGAATGTACCGATGGTTGCAGTAGGTCTGCTCTATCGTTACGGATACTTCACACAGCGACTCTCTTCACAGGGCTCACAGGAGGCTGTATACGAGCCACAGAACTTCTTCAAGCTGCCAATCTCACCAGTTCGTGATGAGGATGGTAACTGGGTAACTGTTCAGGTAGCATTCCCAGGCCGTACACTTTACGCTCGCGTATGGCGTTGTATGGTAGGTCGTACAGCTCTCTACCTGCTCGATACAGACTATGAGGCTAACCTCGAGGAGGATCGTCAGGTAACACACTACCTCTATGGTGGTGATTGGGAGAACCGTCTCAAGCAGGAGTTGCTCCTCGGTGTAGGTGGTATCCGCGCCCTCAGAAAGATGGGCATCAAGCAGGATGTTTACCACTGCAACGAGGGTCACGCAGCATTTATCGGCCTTGAGCGTATCCGTAACTTTATCGGTCGTCAGAAGCTCTCATTCTCTGAGGCTCTGGAGGTTGTTCGCAGCTCTTCGCTCTTTACAACCCACACTCCTGTACCTGCAGGTCACGATGCATTCCCTGAGTCTATGATTCGTCAGTATATGTCACACTATCCGGATGTACTCGGCATTACTTGGGATCAGTTCATCAACCTCGGTAAGGTAAATCCTAACGATGTTAACGAGAAGTTCTCAATGTCAGTTCTTGCTTGTAACCTTTCACAGGAGGTTAACGGTGTATCTTGGCTCCACGGTGAGGTGTCTAAGGATATCCTCGGCAATATGTGGCCAGGCTACTTCAAGAACGAGTTGCACATCGGTTATGTAACCAACGGTGTACACTACCCAACTTGGACTGCGTCAAATATGCGTCGTCTCTACGCTAAGTACTTCCCAGAGGGCTTTGAGGGTCACCAGTACGACATCCCAGCTTGGCAGAAGATGAACAACATCTCTGACGAGGAGCTTTGGGGCGAGCGTATGTTCCTCAAGAACCGCCTGATCAAGACCATCAAGCGTCGCTATACAGACCCTGCACAGGTTCGTTTCGACTCTCCACGCCAGCTCGTTCAGGTTTCTGAGCGTATCAAGCCAGAGGTGCTTACTATCGGTTTTGCTCGTCGTTTTGCAACATATAAGCGTGCATACCTGCTCTTTACAAACCTTGAGCGTCTGTCAAAGATTGTAAACAACCCTGAGCACCCTGTACAGTTCATCTTTGCAGGTAAGGCTCACCCGAATGATAAGCCGGGTCAGGATCTGATCAAGCGTATTGTTGAGGTATCACTTATGCCAGAGTTCGTAGGTAAGGTTATCTTCTTGCAGAACTACGATATGGAGCTTGCTCGTCGTATGGTTCAGGGCGTGGATGTATGGTTGAATACCCCTACCCGTCCACTCGAGGCATCAGGTACTTCAGGTGAGAAGTGCGTTATGAACGGTGTTATGCAGTTCTCAGTTCTCGACGGTTGGTGGGTTGAGGGCTACAAGGAGGGCGCAGGTTGGATGCTTCCTATGGAGCGCACCTTTACCGATCAGCGTCACCAGGATGACCTCGACGCAGAGATGATCTACACTACTATCGAGGAGCAGATCGTACCTATGTACTATGAGCGCGATGAGAAGGGCATCCCAACAAAGTGGTGTAAGGCTGTTAAGAGCTGCGTAGCTGATATCGCATCTAACTTCACTACAAACCCTATGCTCACTGACTACGAGGAGCGTTTCTACAACCAGCTTGCTGAGCGTCACGAGGCTATGACCGAGAATAACTATATTCAGGCACGCGAGCTTGCAGCTTGGAAGCGTAAGGTATCTGCTGCTTGGGACAATGTGCAGGTTCTGGGTGTTGAGCGTGTTCGCGTAGAGAAGGAGGCTCTGTATGTAGGTGAGTCATATAACTTCAATGTAGCTCTCGATATCGCAAACCTCAAGCCAGAGGATATCGGCGTTGAGCTTGTTGTCGCTAAGCCAATGGTTGGAAATCAGGCTGCAAATGTAGACTACTCACTTCCATTTGTTCAGACAACTGTTGAGGGCAGCAAGGTAAGCTATAAGCTCGAGTATACCCCTAAGAAGACCGGTATCTTCGATATGGCTATCCGTATCTTCCCTAAGAACGAGAAGCTTGCTCACCGTATGGACTTCGCATTGGTGAAGTGGGCATAGTCGGGGTTACAAACTCTTAGATTATAACAAAAAAAGTGGTTTGAGTGCTAAAATTGCGCTCAAACCGCTTTGTTTGATAAAAAAATCTCAAAAAAGGTTGAAGTTTGATAAAAAATTACTACCTTTACATTACATCTTGTAAAAATCTTACAAAATAATATTATGCCGGGATTAACATTTGACAAACGGGAACTTGGAAACTTGGAGTATTCGCTACAGCGCGAAATGCTTGCTACCGACCGTCGTGGTGGTTATATGAGTACTACCATTGTCGGCTGCAACACTCGCAAGTATCACGGACTGATTGTTGCTCCTATCGACTCGACAGACCAGACATATGTTCTGCTCTCGTCACTCGATGAGACTATCGTACAGCACGACCAGTCATTCAATTTGGCTCTGCACCGCTTCCGTGGTGTATATGAGCCGAGAGGTCACAAGTACATCACAGATTTTGAGTACACCCCTTGCCCAACAATCACCTATCGTGTGGGCGGTGTTATTCTGAAGAAGGAGCTGCTGTGGATTCACAAGCGCACTCATCTGATGATTCGCTACACTCTTGTTGACGCTCACTCAAAGACCACTTTGCGTCTGCGTCCATTCCTCGCCTTTAGAAACAAGCACTCGCTCTCTAAGGCAAATATGGATGCCAATGTGCGCTCTTATCCTGTAAAGAATGGTGTTAAGAATCGTCTTTATGATGGTTTCCCTTGGCTCCATATGCAGCTTAGCAAGGATAGCGCGAAGTTTATCGCTGCTCCGGATTGGTACTACGACTTTGAGTATCAGAAGGAGATTGAGCGTGGCTATGAGGGCTATGAGGATCTGCTCACCACAGGTTACTTTGAGATGGATATTGAGAAGGGCGAGAGCATCATCTTCTCTGCATCTGTAGATGAGATGGAGTCGTCAGAGGATATTGTAAACTACTTCGATGCCTCTATTGCTCGTCGTACACATAAGATTGACTTCCGTAGCTGTCTGCACCACTCGGCTCGTCAGTTTATCATCCGTCGTCCGGGTGACAGAACAGAGGTTGTTGCAGGTTACCCTTGGTATGGTGTAGATGGTCGTTCAACCTTTATTTCGCTTCCTGGTCTTACCCTTGAGCAGGGTTATAAGGAGGACTGTATGGCAGTTCTCGACACTATGGTTGGCGATATGCACAATGGCGACTTCGCAGGTTCTGCTTCGGCAGAGGTTGCTGCTGACGCTCCGCTGTGGTTCTTCTGGACTCTGCAGCAGCTTGAGGGTCATATTGGTGCAAAGGGTGTTTGGGAGAAGTATGGTCAGGCAATGAAGAGCATTCTTGCAGCATATCGCAAGGGCTTCTTCGGTGGTTGCGTGGCTCTGCATAGCAATGGTCTTATCTGGGCAGCGCGTGATGGTTATGCACTGACCTGGATGAACTCAGTTGTAAACGGTGTTCCACAGACCCCTCGCGCGGGATATACTGTTGAGATTAACGCTTTGTGGTACAACGCTGTATGCTATACTTTGGAGCTTGCTAAGAAGTGCGGCGACAAGGAGTTTACAGCAGAGTGGAAGGATCTTCCAAAGCAGATTAAGCAGTCATTTATCGAGTGCTTCTATATGCCTGAGGCTGGTTACCTTGCAGACTATGTAGACCTTCGTGGTGCAGATAAGGCTGTTCGTTGCAACCAGATTATCGCTTGCGGTCTGCCATATACAATGGTTGATCAGGAGCAGGTTGTAAGCATCCTTCTCAATGCTCGTCAGCATCTGCTTACCCCGCTTGGTCTTCGTTCACTCTCTCCTGAGGACCCTCGTTTCGAGTCAACATATAAGGAGAATCCTATCGAGCAGGAGGCTGCAAGCAAGAATGGTGCAGTATGGGTATGGCCTATGATGTTCTACTTCGAGTGCGCATTTGCTCTCCAGGGCGATAAGTTCCTTGCAAAGGCAAAAGATATGCTCGAGGCATACGACGATAATATTCAGACCTACTGTATTGGCTCTGTTGCTGAGTACTATGATGCAAATCCTCCATTTGCGCCACGAGGTGCATTCTCTATGGCGTGGAGCGTAGGAGCACTGCTCTATATGCAGCAGCTTATTGAGAAGCAGGAGGCTAAGGTGGCTCGCGCAGCTAAGCGTAATGCAAAAAAAGATGTAAAAACAAGTAAAAAATAGGTACAATGAGAGTTTTAATGTTTGGATGGGAGTTTCCGCCACATATTGCCGGAGGTCTGGGAACTGCTTGCTACGGAATGACGCGTGGACTTGCGCGTAACGGCGTAGATGTGACTTTCGTTATGCCGCACGCAAGTGGTGACGAGGATGTACGATTTGTAGATATCGTCAATGCCAGCGATGTGGAGACTGTCTTTGGTAAGGTAGACTCTGATAGTGAGGATATTATCAGCAAGATGTCGTTTATTCATATCGACTCAAACCTTGTTCCTTATCTTTCACCAGAGGATTACGAGACCTACCACGACGAGTTTGTTAAGACCGGTGAGAAGCGTTGGGAGACTTCTGATGTTTGGAGTCAGCGTTACACCTTCTCTGGTAAGTATGGTGCCAACCTGCTCGAGGAGATTGCTCGCTATGCTATCGTTGCTGCTCAGGTGGCAAAGAACCTCGAGGGTCAGTTTGATGTTATCCACGCTCACGACTGGTTGACATACTTCGCAGGTATCGCTGCAAAGCGCGTATCCGGTAAGCCGCTGGTGGTTCATATGCACGCAACAGAGTTTGACCGCTCTGGTGAGAATATCAACACTCAGACTTACGCTATCGAGCGCGCAGGTATGCACGCTGCAGATCGTGTAATTGCAGTATCAAACCTTACAAGAAATATCGTTATTAACCGTTATGGTGTTCCTGCAGAGCGAGTTGTTGCAGTACACAACGCTGTGCGCTTTACCGATAAGGGTGAGCCGTGGCCAGAGCGCGGTGTGGATGACAAGATTGTAACCTTCCTCGGCCGTATCACCTTCCAGAAGGGCCCTGACTACTTCGTTGAGGCTGCAGCTAAGGTGCTTAAGCGTTGCCCTAATGTACGATTTGTTATGGCAGGCTCGGGCGATATGCTCAACCACGTTATCCGTCGTGTAGCTCGTCTGGGTATTGCAGACCGCTTCCACTTTACAGGCTTCCTTCGCGGTGCGGATGTAGACAAGATGTTCCAGCTTTCAGATGTGTTTGTAATGCCATCTGTATCTGAGCCATTTGGTATCGCTCCGCTCGAGGCTATGCGTTCAAATGTGCCGGTAATCATCTCAAAGCAGAGTGGTGTTGCCGAGGTGCTTGACTACGCTGTAAAGGTTGACTATTGGGATGTAGACGCTATGGCAGATGCTATCTATGGTCTTGTAAACTATCCAGCTCTCTCGAAGATGTTTGCCGAGAAGGGTCTTGAGGAGGCTTATTCACTTAAGTGGAACGATGCCGCTGCAAAGATCAAGAAGGTTTACGAGGATGCTATTGCCGATTGTAAATAATTCCAACCTAACGAAATAAATAAATACAAAAGATATGAAAACAGTTTGCTTGTATTTTCAGGTACATCAGCCTTGGCGACTTAAGACCTATCGCTTCTTTAATATCGGCAAGGACCACAACTATCTGGACGATTTGACAAATCGCGCCATTATGCAGAAGATTGCACGCGAGTGCTATCTGCCAATGAACTCATTGCTTCTCAAACTTATCAAGGAGAATAAGGGCGCATTCCGCGTATCATTCTCACTGACAGGTACCGTTGTTGAGCAGTTCAAACTCTATGCTCCAGAGGTTCTCGACTCATTCCGTGAGCTTGTTAAGACCGGTTGTGTTGAGATGCTTTGCGAGACCTACTCTCACTCACTTGCAGCTCTTTCAAGCAAGGAGGACTTCGTAGAGCAGGTAAAGGCTCACCAGACAATGCTCAAGAAGGAGTTTGGTGTTAAGCCAAAGGCATTCCGCAACACTGAGCTTATCTACTCTGACGCTATCGGTGCTATGGTCGGTGAGCTGGGCTTCAAGACTATCCTCGCTGAGGGTGCAAAGCACGTACTTGGTTGGAAGTCTCCTGACTATGTATACGCAAGTGCTGGTGACCAGAGTCTGCGTGTGCTGCTTCGCAACTATAAGCTCTCAGACGATATCGCATTCCGCTTCTCTAACCAGGGCTGGGAGGAGTATCCACTGTCAGCAGGTAAGTATGCAGGCTGGGTAGCTCAGGCCGAGGGTGAGGTTGTAAACCTCTTTATGGACTACGAGACCTTTGGTGAGCACCAGAAGGCTTCTACAGGCATCTTCGACTTTGTTAAGGCTCTGCCAAAGGCTATCCTTGCAGAGGGTATCAAGTTCGCAACCGTTTCTGAGGCAGCTGCTGAGTATCAGCCTGTTGCAGTTATCCACTGTCCTCACGTAATGTCTTGGGCAGACGAGGAGCGCGATGTTACCGCTTGGCTTGGTAATGACCTTCAGAACGAGGCATTTGCAAAGATTTATGAGCTTAAGGATAAGGTTCGTAGCCTCAAGAATGAGGACTTTAACTATGTTTGGAACTTTATGCAGACTTCAGACCATTTCTACTATATGGCAACAAAGTGGCTCTCTGATGGCGATGTTCACTCATACTTCAACCCATATGGTTCGTCTTACGAGGCATTTATCAACTATATGAATGTTCTGTCAGACTTCCAGATCGAGGTAGAGAAGGCTCTTGCTGCAAAGAAGTCTCGCAAGAAGGCGTAAGAATCAGTATTGATTATATTTGCTTCGTTCTTTAATATTGTTTACAACTCTTTCTTGTCGTAACTCTCGTTACATAGGTCCACTATGCGCATCGACTTACAACCAGAAATAGTTGCAAAACAGCTATTAAATAATCTCGCAAACAGATTCTAATAAATCATAATAAAAATCCGCTGTAGATTACTGCAGCGGATTTTTTGTTTTATGGTTGGTGGAGTTAGTCGAACTTCTCGTGAGCGATGCGTACGGCATCAGGGATGGTCATCTTTGGCATATTGCACACCTCCGAGATTTTACGCCACTGCGCAATCTCGTTAGGGTCGGCATCGCCGTCAGAGATAACCAAACAGCCCAAGATGGCGCAAATAAGTTCGCGGTCGGAATCCTCCATCTGAGAGACGATATTGTATGCCTCCAAGGCGGTCATATTTTTAGCTGCCAAACCATCAGTGGCATCTACGCCAATCTTATGCCATACAGAGCACGAAAATTGGCTCTCTGAGTCCAATATCTTTCCATCGGCAGAGATAATTACGAACGACAGACGAACAATAGCAGCCTTTTGAAGAGAGGTAAACATAATCAGCAATTCGGTTTATTTATAATAAGTTTAGGTTGATAGTCTTATATTGAGAATAGCCCTTTTGTTGGGTATTCTATGCAAATATAGATATTTTTACCCGAATTGCAAATTGTTTTGAGTTTAATGGTTATATTTGCAAAAAATATTATCACTATGAAGAAAATTATACTAACAACTATTGTAACCCTTTTATTCGGCGCGACATCATATGCGCAGGTCTCTGTCAGCAGTGCAACGCCTAAGACCGAGGCTACATTCTCTGACCGTGTAAAGACAGAGCAGGTGAAGGTTGACTATCAGTCTAACGAGTGGCAGCGTCGTGCTGAGCGTGCCGCTATCCGTAAGGAGCGTAATACTATCGAGGTCAATGCAGGTATCACAGGCTCGCTCTCTAACTTTAACAGCAAGTGGCAGAGTGTAAACGGTACTACCAACTCTATTACAGGTATTGCCAACTTCCTCTTTACACATAACTACAAGAGGGGTGTGTTTACTATCGACAACAAGGCAACAGGTAAGCTCGGTGTGACTAACAAGGCTAAGGAGTGGACCAAGAGTCAGGATGAGTGGTTTATCTCAACCGCACCGGCATACAAAATCTCTGATCAGTGGAATGTTGGAGCTATCGCTTCGTTGCGTTCGCAGTTTGCTAATGGTGTTAACAGCAACAACCAGCGTGTAAGCCGCTTCTTCGCCCCTGCTTATCTAAACATCTCTCTCGGTTTTACCTATGTGTGTCCTAAAGATAAGTTCCCTGTAAAGGTCAATGTATCACCAATCTCTCTGAGTGCAACATATGTAACCAGCCAGACAATTAAGAACCAGTTCTTCCGCGATAAGTTTGGCATTGAGTTTGCAGATGCGGCATCGCTGACCGAGGAGCAGCAGAAGACCCCTTATGCATACGGTCTTACATATGCCAACGGCAATTCACGCTATGAGGGAGGTTCGTCTGTGCAGGTTGATTTTGACAAGTCTTTTGGTAAGAACAAGATGTTCCGCTATCGTACAACCTTCTACTCATTCTATGGTTGGATTAACGAGATTAGCCAGCAGACAGGTGAGAACAAGAAGCTCAACCTTGAGCACATCGCGCCTAACATCCGTTGGGAGCACACTGTAGATATCAAGGCTACAAAGTACTTCTCTACTCAGTTCTATTTCCAGATGTACTATAACAAGGCGCAGTGTAGCTCGCTCCAGACTCAGATTGTGCTTGGCGTAGGTCTGAGCTATACATTTAAGAATAAGTAACAGCAGATAGCGTATACTTTCTCTGATGAAACTATTGCAAAAATACTCGCTTCCGCTGCTTATCATCGTCTCGATCTTCTTCCTGGGTTGGATTTTCGGACAGAGACACGGTAGGCAGAGCACGGTAGAGCAGATTCACAAGATAATCAATCCTCGCCAATTTGATAAGCTCAATCAGGTTGTCGGAATTATCGAGCAGGAGTATATCGAGCCGCTTACGGCAGACTCTATAGCAGAGCTTGCCATTCCGGCAATACTACAAAAGCTCGATCCGCACTCGGCATATATCCCTGCGCGTGATTTCCAACAGGTGGAGGAGCCGCTTGAGGGTGAGTTTGATGGCATCGGTATAGTCTTTAATATGGCTACCGATACTGTCATTGTGCTCAATGTTATCCCTTCGGGTCCGAGCCAGAAGGCGGGTATTATTGCAGGAGACCGCATCATTAAGGTCAACGACTCGATAATCGCGGGCAATAAGGTTCCGCAGACTACGGTTATGAAGTTGCTGCGCGGTCCGCGAGGCACAAAGGTCGATTTGTCGTTGGAGCGCAAGGGCATAGCTGAGCCCGTGGTGGTTACTGTTACGCGCGACGCTATTCCGCTCAATAGCGTTGAGGCGACTATGATGCTTACCGATAAGATTGGCTTTATACGTCTGTCGCAGTTTGCAAGAACCTCATTTACAGAGGTTTCAAATGCTGTTGACACCCTTCGCAAGCAGGGTATGCAGGCACTTGTACTCGACCTGCGCGGTAACTCGGGAGGTTTTCTTGATCAGGCAATACATATTGCCAATCAGTTCCTCGAGCGCGGTAAGCTGATAGTTTATACAGAGGATAGAAACCAGAAGCGTCTGCGTCAGTTTAGCGATGGTAGGGGCAAGGCTACTGATATTGAGATTGCGGTGCTTATTGACGAGAGCAGTGCTTCGTCAAGCGAGATTCTTGCAGGCGCACTGCAAGATAATGATCGTGGAACGATTATCGGTCGTCGCTCTTTCGGTAAGGGACTTGTGCAGTCGCAGGTTCCGTTTGAGGATGGTTCGGCTATGCGTTTGACCGTGGCTAAGTACTTTACGCCGACAGGCCGCTCTATTCAGAAGCCGTATACAGCAGGCGACGAGGAGGGTTATAATATGGATCTTATAAATAGGTATAACCACAACGAGTTCTTCTCGGCTGATAGTATCCACTTTGCCGATTCTCTGCGCTTTACAACGCCGAAGGGAAAGGTTGTCTATGGCGGTGGCGGTATTATGCCCGATATATTTATCCCGCTTGATACAACAGATATGAGCAGATACTTCCTTGAGGTATCGGGTCGTAATATCCTCTATCGTTATACTATTGAGTATGCCGATCGTAACCGCTCAAAGCTCAATGCAGCTAAGAGTCTGAAGGATCTTGAGGCTATGTTTGCTGCCGACCGCGGAATGTTTAATAACTTTATCGACTATGCGGCATCAAAAGGCGTTAAGCCAAATTGGCGAGAGATAAATATCTCGCGCAAGATTATGGAGGCGCAGCTGCGTGCATATATCGCTCGTAACTCGGAGTTTGATAGTAGCGCGTTCTACTACTTTATCCGCCCGATAGATAATGCTATGCAGACGGCTATAGAGACACTTGAAAATAACCTGGAAAGCAATGATTAAGAAGAGTATATGTATCCTGCTCCTGCTTGGGGCCGTGGCTGCGGTGGTTGTTGCCGCACTATATCAGCAGAATAGTAATTCGCTGCTTATGCAGTATATTAATAGCCGTTTACAGCCTGATACTGAGGAGGTTAATACGGTTGATTCTACTACCTATTCGATAGATACAGTAGGGATTTTGTCAAATAATTTGTAAATATTAGCTAAAGTTTATATATTTGTGCCGTATTTGTCAGACAATTTATAATGTTACACTATAGAACAATTGTAAATGCTCGGTTCGACAACTGGATTGTAATGGTCCACGGAGCAGGAGGTAGCATGGAGGTTTGGTATCGTCAGGTAGCAGACTTCGCACGCCACTTTAATCTGTTGTTGGTAGACCTTGTCGGCCACGGTGGTTCTGCAAATGACACTTTCGGAAAGGATTTCAATTTCTCCAAGGCTGCAGATCAGGTTATGGAGGTGGTAAACCATCTCAAGATTCGCAAAAGCCACTTTATGGGTCTGTCTCTGGGTACAATTATTGTGCGTATTATTGCTGAGCGCAATCCTCAGGCTGTTGAGAGTATGGTGCTGGCAGGTGCTGTTACAGAGCTCAATCCTAAGGTGCGCCTGCTGCTAAAGCTGACAAGTATCTTCAAGCGAGTTATCCCATATAGCCTTATTAAGCGAATTATTGCTAAGGTTATCATCCCGCAGGGTAAGTATGACGGTTCGAAGAATCTGTTCCTCAACAATGCTATGAAGGTCTCTTTTGAGAGCTTCTTGAGTTGGCTGAACCTTAGCGAAGGACTCAATACCCGCATAAAGAATCTCTTTAATACCTATGTGGCTATCCCTACACTATATCTTATGGGAGAGGATGATGCCCTCTTCTTGGAGCAGGTACAAGAGACTGTCCGCCACGGAGGTAAAAATGTATCGCTTGTAATCGTTCCGAATGCCGGCCACGTCTGCAATGTTGATAACAACCGTTTCTTCAACCAGCAGTCACTCTCGTTTATGTGCAACATATAGCACCCCCTTGAGACTGTTAATATAAAAGATGCCAATCGGCATCTTTTTTTTATTGCACGAGAAGCCAAGTATCCCGCTTAGAGTAGTTTACTTCTGCTATATTTGACCGCTGAAAGAATCCGTTCACCGTCTTTTTTGGGTGATTGGGCGGGGATGTGGAGGGAAAATCGAGGTTATTTATTATATTTGCAACAAGATAGGCACGATTTTTAGTCGGTTTATCGTTTAGTATAAAAACAGATGATTATGAAACAGTGGTTAGGAATAGTAGTGTTGTCGGTAATGTTGAGCAGTTGCGCTGCTTTTCAGTCGGCAACGATAGGTGATGATATGTATAGCGCCCACAATCGCACAGAGATAGCTGCTCGTCAGCAGGCGGCAGCTGAGGCTGCGCGTGCCGAGGCGGAGGCTCGTCAGGCGGAGTGGGAGGCTAAGTTGGCGCAGGCAAAGGCGTTGGCGGCAGAGAGTCAGTTTAAGGAGCTGACATCGGCAGATGTGGTTGCTGCAGGTGTCAATCCGTATGATTCGGTGCTGGCTGACAACTATCAGAGTGCCTATGCGCGTCGTCTCTACGGCTTTAGTTCGCCGACATATAAGATGCCATTGAGCTACTACACATTCCGTTATACTGATGCTTATCAGTATGCTTCGGCCTATGATCCTGCCTTTTACAACATTATGGTTTCTGGTGATCAGGTGTGGGTAGAGCCTAAGTATATAACATCTATGTTTGGCACTTGGGGTGCGTCGGTAGTAGTGCCGACATATAGCTGGTACTACGGATGGACAAGACCTTCGTACAGCTGGTGGTATGGCTATCCGCGCTACTCGTGGTATGATTGGGGCTACTGCTCGCTCTATGATCCATATTGGGGTTGGAGCTGGGGCTTTGGCTGGGGTGGTTATCCGTACTATCCTGGATATATTCCACCGCACCACCATCACCACTACTATCCACCTCACTATGGCGGTGGTGGCAATCGCCGTCCTGTTGTGGCACACCGTCCAAATAGCTCATCCCCAGGTGGAAGACCTTCGTATATTAGCGGCGGTAATCGACCTACAACACCTCAGCAGGGTGTAGGTGGAAGCAGTAACAGACCGCAGTATCGTGGTCAGAGCGGAACAGTTACCGGTAGCGGTCAGTATCGAGGCTCGAGCAGTGGCAGTCGTGGTTCGTCAGGCTCTACAAGTTCGCAGTATCGCAGCAATAGCACAAGAAACAACAGCAACAGCCAGCGCGACTATAACAGCAACTCATACCGCAGCAACTCGTCATCATCTTCGGGCAGAGGTTACTCCGGTGGCTACTCTGGCGGTGGCAACTACTCTGGTGGTTCACACGGTGGCGGTCAGGGCAGAAGATAATTATAAACAGGAAGAACTATGAAGAAGATATTTGCATTTTTATGTTCGGCTCTGTTGCTCACATCGGTAGCGCAGGCGCAGGGTTTTGATGCCGGAGGTCTTGTGGTAGATCCGAGCACCATAACATCGTTCGATATGTTCAACACTGCCACCACGCAGTTTAGCTATGGCACGGCTCGCTCGGCAGCTATGGCGGGAGCAATGACCTCGCTGGGTGGTGATGTGTCGTGTATGAGCATCAATCCTGCAGGTATTGCTATGTATCGCAGCAATGAGATAACTGTTACTCCACTTATGACCTTTGCTCGCGCAAATAATAATGCAGCAGCCTTTGAGGGCAATGCCAAGAATCGTTTTGGCGTTAGCAACTTCGGTATGGTGGCAAAGTTGCGCGAGAGCTCTACAGGCATTACGGCAATCAATATGGGTCTGAGTTACAATCGCTTAGCTGACTTTAACTATAAGTACTCATTCTCGACTGCGGGTGTTGCAGGCAACGCATCTATTGCTGATGTTTTTGCAGGTCAGCTCTCTGCCGGGGGCATAACTTCATCTCAACTCAAGCAGAACTATAGCAGCCATGGCGACTTTATGTGGGATAGATTTGATCCGACATATTGGGGTGCTATCTTGGGATATAAGACAGGCCTTGTCTTCGATAAAGATGGTGTGTGGGGTCGCGATATGATTGCTCAAAATGCGGCTGTGGATAGTTTTACTACTGTTGAGAGCAAGGGCTCGGCAGGTGAGTGGGTGTGGTCGCTGGGACTCAACTTTGGTAGTAAGTTCTACCTCGGTGCTTCACTCGGTGCTTCGACAATGAACCGCGAGCAGCATATATATTATGGCGAGAGCTACCACTACTCGTCAGAGCCGGCACTTGATTACCGCGCAGACTACTTTAACTACGATCAGGTGGCAAAGATGAAGGGCTCGGGTATTAACTTCAAGATTGGAGCTATCTATCGCCCTATCGAGTCTCTCCGCGTAGGTGTTGCCTTCCATACTCCTACCTACTATAATATCACATACAGCTACCAGAGCGGTATGACTTCGCAGGTAAAGGCCCTCAATAATGTTGACAACTACAAGACCGATAGCAACGGATATATCAATCCGCCATTCTCGGAGCAGAGCATTAAGCTGATTGACGATGGAGACTATAGCTGGGTATATACCACCCCGACAAGGTTGATGTTTGGAGCTTCGTATACCTTTGCCAAGCAGTTGGTACTCAGTGTTGACTATGAGCGCGATTGGTACAACACAATGCGTATGAAGGAGTCTCCATATGGTGCGCTCTATAAGGGCTATATCAAGGATACCTTCAAGGGTTCAAATACCGTTCGTGCGGGTGTTGAGTGGCGATTTATTCCGCAGATGGCTGTGCGTATGGGCTACGGATATTGGGGCGGTGCGCTCAGAGATGAGGGGGCTATATATTCAACCCCTGTAATCTATAAGACCGAGTATATGAGTGCAGGTTTTGGTGTTGCACTGTCAAAGCACTTCTCTATAGATCTTGCATATCAGTATTGCACCAACAAGATGACCCCGTATAAGACATTCTATGGTTACGATGATGTTGTGGACATCGCTTCACAGACCTTCAATACCACCATTGCTCGCCACAATGCGATGCTGACCTTCTCGGTTCACTTCTAATAGCTAAAGATAGACTATAGGGCTACCCGACAGAAATGTTGAGTAGCCCTTTGTTTTTGTGGTTTAAATTGTTAACTTTGTGTGGAATATAATGACCTAACTATGAAGAAGATAATCTATACATTTGCAATTTTATTGTCTACACTGTTTATATGCTGTCAGCCAGAGCCAACGCCACCGACAGGCGAGAATCCAAATCCTGAGGAGCAACCCGGTCAGCAGCCGGAGGAGGAGCCTGTGGTTATTTCGCAGCTGTCGGGCAAGATTATTGGTACACGCTACTCTGTTGACTACTCGACAAGTCAGAAGAGCGAGAGCGTCAATACAAAAGATAATGTTTTTGATGGAGACTTTGACACCTTCTTCGCCTCATACGACCGCTCAGGCACTTGGGTGGGTCTTGACTTAGGGCAGAAGCATATTATCACGATGATT
This sequence comes from Alistipes sp., assembly GCA_045654345.1. Taxonomy (GTDB): domain Bacteria; phylum Bacteroidota; class Bacteroidia; order Bacteroidales; family Rikenellaceae; genus Alistipes. The sequence goes on from JAZOND010000004.1 coordinate 57,038, forward strand.
GGTTATTCGCCACGCAAGAATCAGGCAAAGCGTGTACAGCTTGCGGTGCTTGAGGGTGCAAATAATGCGGATTTTAGCGATGCTATGCCTATATACCTTATCCCGGATAAGGCTGAGGAGGGTGTAATGACATATGCAGAGGTAAGCTGTTCGCGTGGCTTCCGTTATGTGAGGTATGTGACGCCGAACGATGTGCGCTGCAACCTTGCCGAGCTTGCCTTTTATGGCTATAAGGGTGAGGGTGATGACTCGCAGCTCTATCAGGTAACCAACCTGCCGACGGTGGTTATCAATACTCAGAATAATGCCGAGATTGTATCTAAGGAGGAGGAGATTTCCAGCACCGTATATGTTATTGGTGATGGAGGCAAGTATCTATATACGGGCGAGAATACAGGTGTGCGCGGTCGAGGTAATGCCAGCTGGCAATTCCCTAAGAAGCCTTATCGTCTCAAGTTTGACAAGAAGGTAAATCTGCTTGGTGCGCCTGCTAAGGCTAAGAAGTGGACTCTGATAAACAACTATGGCGATAAGACGCTGATGCGCAATATCTTGGCATTTGAAATCAGCCGTCGTATAGGTATGCACTACACCCCATTCTGCCAGCCTGTAGATGTAATTCTCAATGGCGAGTATCGCGGCTGTTATCAGCTCTGTGACCAGATTGAGGTGGGGCAGGGTCGAGTAGATATTACCGAGATGGAGACAACAGATAACTCGGGCGTAAACCTTACGGGAGGCTATCTGATAGAGATTGATGCCTATGCTGATAGCGAGCCGTCGCACTTCTACTCGTCAAAGAATATACCTGTGACCATCAAGTCGCCTGATGAGGATGATATTACACTTAAGCAGAAGGATTATATCAACTCATATTTCAACGAAATGGAGAAGAGTGTGTTTGCATCTACCGCTACAAATACCGAATTTGCAAAGTATATAGATATCGACAGCTTCCTGCGCCACTTTATTGTCGGTGAGCTAAGTGGTAATACAGATACCTATTGGAGTGTTTATATGAGCAAGGAGCGAGGTGATAATAAGTTTAAGACGGGTCCTGTTTGGGACTTTGATATCGCCTTTGACAATGACTATAGAACATACCCGATAAGCAAATACACAGACTTCCTCTATGCAACTAACGATTCGTCAATGGCGGGCGGAAATAATATGCGTCAGCTTGTAACACATATTGTCAAGACCAACAACACCTCTCACAATAGATTGGTGGAGCTGTGGACATCGGCTCGCCAGAGTGGGGCTATATCATCCGAGTCGCTTATTGAGTATATAAACCAGACCGAGCAGATGCTTTCTGAGTCGCAGCGTCTGAACTTTATGCGTTGGAATATTCTTAGTGAGAAGGTGCATATGAACCCTCAGGCTTTAGGATCATACTCTGCAGAGGTTGAGACTGTTCGCAAGTATATACGAAACCGTGTGCAGTTTCTGGATGGCAAGATTAAATAAAAACAATCCCTTATGCCGACAGCATAGGGGATTGATTCTTTTAGAGTGCTTTCTATCGGTAGATAAGGTAGTTGCGGATGTAGTTGACAACCGAGATAATAGCCAGAAACGGAGCTCCAAACAGCATTACAACAATAGCGAGGATCACCTGTGTCCAGCTCTGAGATTTGTTAGTCTTGACAGCAACGGCACCGATAAATAGTCCGCCGATAATGCCACTTATAAGGTTTGTTGAACCATTGCTCTCCGCCTGCTTGGCGGCGATAAGGAATGTTGCCGAGCGGCTTGTGAGAAGGTAGAGCAGGGCTCCTATGCCGATGCAAGCTGGTGGGATGAGGCTGTTGGTAATAAGTCCGCAGATAATAGCTACGATAAAGGCGATGATAATCATAGCCTTCGAGCCGCTGAATTGGCGTCTGAGGGCGTGGTTGAGAATCTCGTTGATCTCGTTAATGCGCTCGACAAGTCTCTTGTCTGTCGGGTTGGCGGCTGTAATCTCCTTTGAGAGGTGCCACATATTCATTACGGCAGAACGCTTGAATGGGTATGGAATAGCCTGACCATATTCGTTGTAAATCGCATCCCAAGTTGCCATCACCTCGTCGATGCGGTGGTTATAGTCAGCAACCTCTTGCGCAGTCATATTGCTCAGGGCAAGTTCCTTGCGTTTTTTGCCAAAATCGGCTACGGTGTACTCGGTATTTAGGTTGTCGCGCAAGTGCTCGTATATCATATGGATAACCATTGCGCCGATTATAAGAGCTACGGCTGCTATAATAATGTAGTTATGGATGCTCGCTCCCTCAGCCGCTGTGGTGTCAATAGTTTGTGTAGCTGCCTGCGCAACATCCTGCGCAAATGCACCAATAGTGGCAGTTGAGGCGATAAAAGTGGCTAAAATCTTTTTCATAAACCAAATAATTGTCTCCAAAATTAAGTAATATTTGATAAAAATACAACTTCTGAAAATTTTGTTGTATCTTTGTCGGTTAGAAACTAATAATACATAAAGATATGGCAGTAGAATTAAAAGATTTGACCAAGTCCGAGGATAACTACTCACAGTGGTATAACGACTTGGTTGTCAAGGCTGGTCTGGCTGAGAACTCAGCTGTACGCGGTTGTATGGTTATCAAGCCATACGGTTATGCAATTTGGGAGAAGATGCACGAGGTGCTCGATGGTATGTTCAAGGCTACCGGCCACCAGAACGCATACTTCCCGCTCTTTATCCCTAAGTCTTTCTTCTCTAAGGAGGCAAATCACGTTGAGGGCTTTGCTAAGGAGTGCGCCGTTGTTACACACTACCGTCTTAAGAACGACCCAGAGGGCAAGGGCGTTGTTGTAGATCCTGAGGCTCGACTCGAGGAGGAGCTTATCGTTCGTCCTACATCAGAGACTATTATCTGGAATACCTACAAGAATTGGATTACCTCTTACCGCGACCTTCCTATTCTCTGCAACCAGTGGGCAAATGTTGTTCGTTGGGAGATGCGTACCCGATTGTTCCTCCGTACCGCAGAGTTCCTCTGGCAGGAGGGCCACACCGCTCACGAGACTAAGGAGGAGGCTATTGAGGAGGCAACAAAGATGATTAATGTATACAAGCAGTTCGCCGAGCAGTGGATGTGTCTGCCTGTAGTTGTTGGTCACAAGTCACCAAACGAGCGTTTCGCAGGTGCTGAGGATACCCTTACTATCGAGGCACTTATGCAGGACGGTAAGGCTCTGCAGAGCGGTACTTCACACTTCCTGGGTCAGAACTTCGCTAAGGCTTTCGATGTAAAGTATGCTAACCGCGAGGGTAAGCTCGAGTATGTATGGGCAACCTCTTGGGGTGTATCTACACGCCTTATGGGTGCGCTTATTATGGCTCACTCTGACAATAACGGTCTTGTTCTGCCTCCGAAGCTCGCGCCAATCCAGGTTGTTATCGTTCCTATCTACAAGGGCGAGGAGCAGCTTGCTGCAGCACGCGCAAAGATGAACGAGATTGCTGACGGCCTTGCAGCTCTCGGCATCCGTGTAAAGGTTGATGACCGCGATAACCTCCGTCCAGGCTTCAAGTTTGCCGAGTATGAGCTAAAGGGTGTACCTGTACGCCTTGCACTCGGTCAGCGCGATTTGCAGAATGGCACTATAGAGCTTGCTCGCCGTGATACCCTTACTAAGGAGACCGTATCTCAGGAGGGTATTGTTGAGCGCATTGCAGCTCTGCTCGACGAGATTCAGGCAAATATCTTCAAGAAGGCTCTGGACTATCGTGACTCAATGATTACCAAGGTTGACACTTGGGAGGAGTTTGTTGAGGTTCTCAATACTAAGGGCGGCTTTATCTCAGCACACTGGGATGGAACTCCTGAGACTGAGCAGGCTATTAAGGATGCAACTAAGGCTACTATCCGTTGTATTCCTATCGACGCCGAGCCAGAGGAGGGTGCTTGTATCTTCACAGGCAAGCCATCACACTGCCGCGTATTGTTCGCAAAGAGCTACTAATAGTATCGTATACACCTTAAAAACCTATAAAATGACGGCTCCGATGTTATATTTGGGGCCGTTATTCGTTATATACTCAGAAGAGCTAAACCAAACGCATTGTGAAAACGACAACGGAACAATATACCGAGTTTATACTCTCTCTGCGCGATACGGTCTTTCGTTTGGCACTAAGCATTACGGGAAGTCAGGTCGAGGCAGAGGATATAGCTCAGGATATATACGAAAAGGTATGGAGGGCAAGGGATAAAGTACTACAATCTGCCTATCCTCGTGCCTATGTGTGTCGTATGGCTCGCAATTTAGCTATTGATAGGGTTCGACTACGGCGCGAAACCACACAGATTGCAGATGGTATAGTCGAGGATGGCAATAGCAGGGCAGAGGTAGCCAACCTTGCTGAGTATACCCGCCAGATAATAGCCCGCCTACCCGAAAAACAACAAGTGACAATACATATGCGCGATGTTGAGGGCTATGAGATAGACGAGATTGCAGAGGTGCTTGAGTGCGACAGTGCAAGTGTGCGCACAAACCTCTCCAGGGCAAGAAAGAGAATAAGAGAGCAGTTATTAAAGGTCATAAGTTATGGAACAGAGTAGAATCAGAGAGTTGCTTGACCTCTATTTTGAGGGTCAGACTACATTAATGCAGGAGCAGGAGCTTAGGTGTTACTTCGCCTCGGCGACAGACCTTGCTGCAGACCTTATGCCCTATAAGGCTATGTTCGCAGCCTTTGACTCTGTAAAGGAGCAGAGGCCGACGGCAGTGGTTGCTAAAAAGTCTCGCTCTTGGGTTGGTGTGGTGATAGGTAGCATGGCGACAGTGGCGGCCTGCCTTGCGCTGGGACTGTTTGTCTGGGCAGGAGATAAGAGTGAACAGCAGATAATCTGCTACATTGACGGCGAGCAGATTACAGATACAGAGGTTGCTGTTGCCGAGGCACAGCGAATGTTAGGTAGTGTAAATGAGGATATTATGGTTGCAATGGCGGCTATAGAGAGTATGAATATTATTCAAATTAAATAGTGGAGGAGCAGTCTATGAGACGATTTTTGACAACATTGGCGTTTGTGGTTTTATGCCTTACAGCCTCAGCGCAGCAGGTAATACCGTTGGATAGTAGCGGACAGAGTAGCGTGGCTGTTGACGATGGTAAGCTGTCGGTAAATTTAGCGGGTGTAAAGATATCTCTTGCCGGTAGCGAGGGTGAGCAGCCAAATAGTGGCAAGGCTAAGTCGAGCGAGAAGAAGAGGGCATACTTCTGCATTGCAGGCATAGATGCTATGGAGTATAACCACTTGGCGTTGGTTGAACTTGGTCAGAACTTTCTGGTAAATACCGACTTTTCGGGTTATGATGCTTCTGTGCAGGAGGCGTTAGGTTTCTGTAATAGGCTGTCTGTCAACCACAATATAAATCTGCTGACGCTCAATGTGGCACTCAATCGTAGGGGTACCCTCGGCTTTACTATGGGCTTTGGATTCTCGATGGAGTGTTATACCTTTGCTGATAAGGTGTCGCTGACATATGACGATGGTAGATTTGGTGTTATGCCACTTGATCAGAGTATCCGTAGGTCGAAGTTGGTTGTAAACTATATCCATATGCCGATGCTGTTTGACATCAATATGCGCAAACACTTCTTTATCTCTGCTGGTGCCTCGTTTGATGTGCTTATGTCGTCGCAGCTCTCGTATCGTAAGCCAAGAACCAAGGTCGATACCACCCTGCCACTCAACCCCGTGCAGGTGGGTCTGACGGCACGAATCGGCTGGAAGCGAGTTTACGGCTATGTGAGTTACTCGGTGCTAAATATGTATAGGCAGACAGCTGATGTCAAGGCGTACAGAATGGCTGCAGGTGTTGGACTATTCTTCTAAAGGCGTGATTATGAGACGATTAGTTTTGCTTATTATGCTCCTTGTACCACTTTTTGCCTCGGCGCAAGAGGAGCAGCTGCGTAAGATTTACGACAACTATCTGCAAGAGCCTGGCTTTACAACAGTTCAGTTATCAAAAGAGATGCTTAAGCAGATGGGTGTTAAGGGCAATATAGAGACAATGACGGCAATCTCCACCGAGGATAAGGATCTGCTGATAGGTTTTTGTGACGATGTGCAGAAGTTTCTCTCTGAACAGCAGACAGTTATGAGCTTTGTCAATGATGGCAAGAGGGTGAGTATCCATCGTTGCGGTACCTCCGGCAATAGCAAGTTGATGACCCGAATATTCATCTTCACCCGCTCAGAGTCGAGTGCTATATTCATCACCCTCAAGGGTATGGACATAAAGGTGGAGAATGCTATTGAGATGATATCCACAAAGTGATTTTATCGTGATAGCGGGACATCTACTTCCGCTAATCCATAAACCAGCAAAGGGCAGTACGCTTAGTACAGCCCTTCGCTGTTTTTTTTGTGCCGAGGGTTATTCGAGCACTCGGAGCCAAGCGACCAAGTTCCCCTTTGACAACCGACGCCAAGTCGAGTGCAGAGTCAAGCTTGCTTGAACTATGCCAAGACGCGAAGGAGGAAGGGTTAGCAAAGCTAAGCCAAAGGTAGATTTAGGGGGAATGTAAATATGCATAGCAAAGGTGCAAAATTCTTTAGAATTTTTGTACCTTTGCTTTCTGTTATGAGTAGTACAATAATTATAATTACGATTTTAGGATATATTGCGGTGTTATTTGCCGTGGCATATCTCTCTGGCCGCAGAGCCGATAATGCAGGCTTTTTTGTTGGTAACCGCTCGTCACGCTGGTGGATGGTTATGTTGGCTATGGTGGGTGCAGCTATGTCGGGTGTGACCTTTGTGTCGGTGCCAGGTATGGTGGCTACAAGCAGCTTTTCATATTTCCAGATGGCGTTAGGTTTTGTGGCGGGATATTTTGTCATTGCCTTTGTGCTTATTCCGCTATTCTACCGAATGCAGATAGTCTCTGTATATGGTTATCTGGAGGAGCGATTTGGTGTGGGAGCATATAAGACAGGCGCGTGGTTTTTCTTCATCTCCAAACTATTAGGAGCCTCGGTGCGATTATTCCTCATATGTGTAGTGCTACAACCGCTGCTTTTTGCGCCATATGGCATACCTTTTTGGGTCAATGCAGCCGTAACGGTGCTGCTGGTGCTTGTGTATACATTCCAGGGTGGTGTTAAGTCGCTGATTTGGACCGATACACTCAAGACTATCTGCCTTGTGCTGAGTATTGCGCTGTCGATATGGTTTGTGCTCAGTCGCCTCGATATGTCGTTTAGCCAGATGGTCGATACGGTTAGGAGCAATCCGAATAGTCGTATATTCTTCTTTGACGATGTAAACTCGCCGTACTACTTCTTCAAGCAGTTCTTTGCAGGTGTGTTTGCCGTAATAGCAACTACGGGCCTTGATCAGGATATGATGCAGCGCAGTCTGTCGTGCAAAAATCATCGTGACTCACAGAAGAACCTGATTGTATCTACATTTCTGCAGACGCTGATAATCTTTGTGCTGCTGGTGCTGGGTGTTATTCTCTATACCTTTGCTGAGCGTATGGGCATTACTCTTGAGGGCAGTACAGATAATATGTTCCCTACTGTTGCCACTGCTGCAACAATGCCGCTTATTGTGGGCGTGCTGTTTATCTTGGGCCTTGTGTCGTCGACATACTCGGCAGCAGGCTCGGCACTTACGGCACTGACAACATCGTTTACTATCGACGTGCTGGGCGGAGCAAAACGCTTTGACGAGCAACGTCTAACCACAGTGCGCAAGGGTGTGCACATAGCTATGGCAGTGGCTATGTTTGTAGTAATATGTGCACTCTATCTGCTTGGTAATTCGAATGTTATAGACGCGGTATACACACTTGCCAGCTATACTTACGGCCCGATTTTGGGTCTGTTTGCCTTCGGAATCCTCACAAAGTGGAGGGTTAAGGGCAAGTATGTGGGTATTGTTGCCATTATTGCACCGATGGTGTGCTATGTGCTCCAGCAGAATTCGGAGCGTTGGTTTGGCGGATATAAGTTTAGCTACGAGCTGCTTATAGTAAACGCGCTGATAACATTTGTTGGACTTCTACTGCTTATTAAACGACAGAAATGATAATCCTTATAGCTGACGGAGGCTCTACCAAGTGCGATTGGGTAGTTGTCGATAGTACAAATGCTGCAATACTTCACCGCTTCACTACGGGCGGTATAAACCCCTTTGCTCTGAGTGAGGGTCAGATTGCAGAGCTGCTAACTGCAGAGGTCGCACCACAAATTAGCGGCTATAATATCTCAAATGCCTACCTCTACGGTGCTGGTGTAACCCCTGAGAAGAGTGCGGTTATGGAGCGATTGCTTACAGAACATCTACACATTCAGAACACCTCTGCAAGTAGTGATATGCAGGGCGCGGCAAGGGGTACGATAGGTGATGGTAGCGGTATTGTTGCCATCCTCGGAACGGGCTCAAATACAGCGTGTTATCAGTGTGGTGAGGTGGTTGATAAGGTTGCAGCTCTTGGCTATATCCTCGGCGATGAGGGTAGTGGTGCAGTGCTGGGTCGACAGCTTGTGGCAGATATTTTTAAAGGGGTCTCACCACGCCATATAGTAGAGCAGTTTGAGCAGGAGTATGGACTCTGTCAGGCAGATATTCTCGAGGCGGTATATCGTCAACCGCAAGCCAATCGCTACCTTGCCCGATTTGCTAAGTTCCTCTCTCCACGACTCGATGACCACTATGTGTATTCCCTTGTTGAGCGTAGTTTTGAGAGCTTTGTTCGTCGAAATATGGCGGGTTATAGCCAGCGCGATATATACGCCGTAGGCTCTGTAGCCTACTACTTCAGATCGGTACTTGAGAGGGTGGCTCTGCGTGAGGGATTCAACCTTGTCAGTGCTACTATTTCGCCTATTGAGGGTCTTGTTAAGTACCATTCTGGTATAGTTCAAAATGTTGATAATCAGACAGGAAAGACTTTTCGTAAGATTACCGAGGAGTCGTCGTACTACCATAACCTTGAGAGTATGAGCACACCAGAGTTGCTGCGCTCGATAAATACTGAGGATCACCGCGTGGCAGATGCCGTGGAGCGTTGCCTGCCTGATGTTACTGCCCTTGTCGAGCAGCTTATACCGCGACTAAAGCGTGGCGGTAGACTCTTCTATATGGGTGCAGGCACAAGTGGACGCCTTGGTGTGCTTGATGCCTCGGAGGTGCCGCCTACATTTGGTATGCCACCGACCGTGATTATCGGCCTTATCGCTGGTGGAGACAAGGCTCTCAGAACGCCTGTAGAGGGTGCTGAGGATGATACAGAGCAGGGCTGGCGTGACCTTGAGCCGTTTAACCCTACACCACTCGATACCGTTGTGGGCATAGCTGCCTCGGGTACAACTCCGTATGTGGTTGGTGTGCTGCGTAAGGCGCGTGAGAATGGTCTGCTCACAGCATCTATAGCCTCAAATCGCCACTCTCCTGCGGCTGCAGAGGCGGATATCGCCATAGAGACGGTTGTGGGCTCTGAGTTTGTTACGGGTAGCTCACGAATGAAGTCGGGCACGGCACAGAAGCTGGTCTGCAATATGATTACCACTGCGGCAATGATAGGTATTGGTCGCGTGAGGGGTAACCGTATGGTCAATATGCAGTTGTCAAACAAAAAGCTTATCGACCGCGGCACGCGAATGATTGTTGATGAGCTGGGGCTTGATTATGCTCAGGCACAGACGCTACTTTTGCTTCACGGCTCGGTTGAGCGAGCTGTAAGGGCTTATAAAGAGGATTAGGGCTGATTTTTTCAGCCCTATTTTATTGTCCGTAGATGCCGTCGTCGCCTAACCACTGCTCGATGCGTAGCAGGTGGTTGTACTTGGCTATGCGCTCGGATCGACAGAGTGAACCACTCTTTATCTGCCCCGTACCTAACGCCACGGCAAGGTCGGAGATGGTAGTATCCTCGGTCTCGCCCGAACGATGTGACATAATTGTCTTGTAACCAGCTTGTTGAGCTATGCGCACAGCCTCAATGGTCTCGGTCAGTGTGCCTATCTGGTTTGGTTTTATAAGCACAGCATTGGCGCATCCATTACTTATGCCTTTGACTATTCGCTTGGGATTGGTAACAAACAGATCATCACCTACTATCTGGCAGCGGTTGCCAATCTTCTGCGTCAGCAGTTTCCATCCCTTCCAATCATCCTCGGCAAGAGGATCCTCGATAGAGTCTATAGGATACTTCTCCACAAGGTGGATGATGTAGTCAATCTGCTCTTCGGTGGTAAACTTTGCTCCCGATGAGCCCTCAAAGGTGCGGTAGTCATAACCCTTGTCATAGAACTCTGTGGCTGCGCAGTCGAGAGCTATGGTTATATCTCGTCCGGCAACAAAGCCCGCCTTGCTTATCGCCTGTACAAGTGTCTGTAGCGCATCTTCGGTAGAGTCAAAGGCGGGAGCAAAGCCTCCCTCATCACCCACAGAGGTGCTCAGCCCGCGTCGTTCCAAATCGCTCTTTAGGGTGTGAAACACCGTGGCACCCATTCTCAGCCCCTCCTTGAATGACGAGGCACCTACGGGACGAATCATAAACTCCTGAAAGGCTATGGGCGCATCAGAGTGGCTGCCACCATTGATGATGTTAAACATCGGAACGGGAAGTATGTGCGCATCCACGCCTCCAACATATCTGTAGAGGGGCATACGGAGCAGCTTTGCTCCTAACTTGGCTACGGCAAGCGAGGTGGCTAAAATGGCGTTGGCTCCCAAATTGGATTTATCTTCTGTCCCATCAATCTCGCACATCGTGCGGTCTATTGCTCGCTGATCAAAGGCACTCATACCCATAATCTCGGGAGCTATCATACAGTCAACGCTCTTTATTGCCGACAGCACCCCCTTGCCATTATAGCGCGACTTATCCCTATCGCGCAACTCTACTGCCTCGTACGAGCCCGTTGACGCTCCACTGGGAACAGAGGCACGCGCCGCCACTGCAGATGTTGCCATCACCTCGACCTCTATGGTCGGATTGCCTCGAGAATCAAGAATTTCTCGTGCCGTAATTTTAGATATTCTCATAATGTTGAAATTGTTTGCTGTAAAAAATTGCAATTTTTGCACCAAAAAGTTATCTTTGTAGAAAATTGGAGGATTATGGCTGTTTTTAAAGTAGAGGGAGGTCGTCGTCTATCGGGCGAGATTACTCCGCAAGGTGCTAAAAATGAGGCATTACAGATATTGTGCGCAACACTGCTGACAGCAGAGGAGGTGGTTGTCGAGAATATTCCGCAGATTCTTGATATTATGCAACTCATCGACCTGCTTGCAGCTATGGGCGTAGAGGTTAAGCGACTTGGCGAGGATTGCTACTCTTTCCGCGCAGCAGATATAGATCTTGATTATGTTCAGAGCGAGGACTACCTCCGCCGCTGCTCACGCCTGCGTGGCTCGGTGATGGTTCTTGGTCCTATGCTGGGCCGTTTCGGTGTGGGATATATGCCAAAGCCTGGTGGCGATAAGATCGGTCGTCGCCGTCTTGATACCCACTTCCTCGGTTTCCAGAAGCTCGGTGCGCAGTTTGACTACGACAGCACTGAGAGTCTGTTTGCTGTGCGTGCTAAGGAGTTAAAGGGTTGTTATATGCTCCTCGATGAGGCCTCTGTGACAGGTACTGCCAATATTATTATGGCGGCGGTGCTGGCTAAGGGCAAGACTACAATATACAACGCAGCCTGCGAGCCATATATCCAGCAGCTCTGCAAGATGCTCTGCCGTATGGGCGCAAAGATTACGGGCATAGGCTCTAACCTGCTCGAGATTGAGGGTGTAGAGTCTCTGGGTGGAACAACACACCGTATGCTGCCCGATATGATTGAGATTGGCTCGTTTATAGGTATGGCGGCAATGAACCGCTCAGAGATAACCATCAAAAATGTGGCCTACGATCAGTTGGGAATCATCCCTGCACAGTTCGCTCGCCTCGGTATCGCCCTTGAGCGTCGCGGTGACGATATCTTCATCCCGCAGCAGGATCACTACTGCGTAGATAGCTTTATTGATGGCTCTATTATGTCGTTTGCCGACGCTCCGTGGCCGGGCCTTACTCCTGACCTGCTCTCGGTATTCCTCGTTGTGGCAACTCAGGCAAAGGGTACAACGCTTATCCATCAGAAGATGTTCGAGTCTCGACTCTTCTTCGTCGATAAGTTGATAGATATGGGCGCACAGATTGTGCTCTGCGACCCTCACCGCGCTGTAGTTATCGGCCACGACCATAATGTACAGCTCCGCGCTGCCCGTATGTCCTCACCGGATATCCGCGCAGGAGTATCACTCCTCATCGCCGCTATGAGTGCCGACGGCGTCAGCACCATCCAAAATATCGAACAGATCGACCGCGGCTATCGCAATATCGAAGGTCGTCTAAATGCTATAGGGGCCAATATTATTCGCACCGAGGAGTAGTTTTCTCGTGATAATGCGGCATTAGCTGCACATCCCTCAAATCCCCAAATGGGAAATACGCATAGTATGTCCCATCTGGGGATTTTTCACGATATACACCTACTACCGCATTCTGACGAGAAAACAGTGCAGAGAGAAGTGGCGGTGTGCAAACTCGACACCAAAATACCGTGCAAGGAAGTGGCGGTGTGCAATTTTTTTACTATATTTGTAGAAAATACTCATACTATGAAGCGACTACTGACCTTATTTATTGTAATATTTACAATTCTGACCGCAACTGCGCAGGTGGAGCACTCGATAATTCTTGACCAGAGCAGTTTTCGCAATGTTAACACGGACGCGCTTACGGGTGTGAATGTAGACCCAATTCGCAAGGATAGTTCTCGCAATGCGTGTGCCCGCGTTAAGATTCAGTTTGCAAATATGAGTCGTGCAGAGGTGGATGCGCTCGTTCTTCAATTTCGCTCAAATACAGATCTTGTTCGTCAGGAGATTGGCTACTACGACAATATCCTGATTCTTGAGATGACTGCCAAACCGAACACCCGTTTCTATGTTCAAAGTCCCGAATATGGTCAGAGTAACGAGGTAACCCTAAACCTCGATGGTGATACTGAGTACGAGATGGAAGCGCGTCTGAATCAGAGCTTTAGCATCATCGTTGACACCAATGTAGCGGGTGCTGATATCTATATTGACGGCATTAAGAAGGCCAAAACCGATGCCAATAAACGCGCTACTGTTAAGGAGGTGATGGTGGGTGAGCACATCCTGAAGGTGGTATACAAAGGTGTTGCTTCCGAGCAGAAGATTGTTGTAAACGGCGATAATATCTCCTTTAGCCATAATGTAGATGTGGCAGCCTCGGAGCCTCAATTTGTAGTCTTCTCCGTAGAGCCGCAGAGTGCCGTGGTGACCATTGACAACAAGCACTACACCCTTACCGAGGGTGCTATGCGCGTAGTTCTTCCTGCTGGTACATATAACTATTCTGTAACGGCTACGGGCTACCACTCGCAGAGCGGAACATTTGCAGTTGCGGGCGATAAGGTGACAAAGCAGATTGCCCTTACTGCCGATGCCGCTACCGTTACCCTCACCGCGCCAGATGGTGCCGAGATTTGGGTCAACGAGGAGTATAAGGGCAAGGGCCGCTGGAGTGGTGTTCTTAGCTCGGGCACATACATCTTCGAGGCTCGCAAGCAGGGTCACAAGAGCAGCGTGATCTCTAAGCAGATTACCTCTGACCGCCCAACCCAGAGCTATGCTCTGCCAGCACCACAGCCAATCTACGGCTCTCTTATGGTCGACGGTACACCGCTTATGGCAGATGTCGCTCTTGACGGCACACCTATAGGCCAGACACC
>JAZOND010000005.1:0-52752 GCA_045654345.1 Alistipes sp.
CATGGCTACGATCCGACTTCCATATCATTGGCGTGAAGTGTACCACTGACAATAAAGATGTTACGGAAAATAGTAATGTCATTGATCAGGCGATGATGTTTATCATGACCCATACTGACTATAAACTTCCGGAGAAGGGTAATATCCTTATCGATAGGGCGGTGGATGTTGGTATGCTTGAGTTTAATAAGGCGGAGCAGATTATCGCGCAGGGATATGAGGATACGATGGCGCGTATAGATGAGATTCTTCAGACCATACCGGCTCGCCGTACAGAGGAGCAGATGGCAGCTCGCCGTAAGGCCTTTGTTGCCAAGATGCCTGAGATGAGACTTTCTCGTCCAAAGATTGAGGGTCTTACTCCGCAGCAGGAGCAGTATGTGCGTGCGGTGATGCTTGCCCGCAAGAGGGACAATGACTCGCTATCAACATTTGCAGACTTCCGAGCAGGTATCTACGACCTGCTTGCAGAGCGCGACTTTGTGGTTGAGTATCCACGCTTTGAGTATAACGCTCAGAATAAGACCTATGTGCCATATCTAACAATTCGCCAACAACCATCTTTGCGACTTACCGTAGGTGGTATGCTCTCATCTACGGCGTATAACCAGGTGCGATTGGGTCTTAAATATGAGCATATTGGCCGCGTGGGTCTTAATGGTGGAGCAAACCTCTACTTAGGAACTGTATACAATGCCGGAATTATAGGCGGTAGGGTATTTGTGCGCCCTCGCCGACCAATATTCTTTGACCTTAACTATATCTTCTCCGTCAGAAATACCGCCTATGGTAACTTTGGCAACCTCTCTCGAGTAGACAACACCCTGAAGAAGAGACATCGCGAGCAGTATGGTTCATTGACCGCTGGAGCCTCAACATCAAATCGTTCACTTGTGGAGGCAACCTTTAATGCCGGTCAAAATTACTACCTCTTTGAGGGGGATGATAACCCTACAAGGTTTACATTTTTATCTACTCGTTTGCAGTTCCGCAGAAGTACTCTCGACAACCCAGTCTCACCAATCAGTGGTAACCGCATAGCAGTGTCGGGAATATATGTAAACGGTCATGATAAGTGGATTGATGAGTTCGACTATGGCTTGACGCGCGAATTCTCTGAGCGTAGAGAGTGGTTGGGTGCAAAGGTGTCATGGCAACACTATCTCCCATTCTCTGCAACTCGATGGTTTACTTTTGGTTATAGCCTTGAGTGTGTCTATACCAACCACCCTCGCTTTGATGACCTGAGGGTGACAAATGTCTCACTGCCACAGTATGCCCCAACCTCACATTCGCAGATGATGTATATGCCCGACTACCACTCGTCCCGTTACGTTGCTGCGGGTCTTATGCCAACATTCCGCTTGTGGGAAAACTTCTATTTGCGCACCGCATTCTATGCAATGTTCCGCCGTGCCGAGGCTGGCATTAATGAGCAGTGGCAGTATATCGCCGACATCTCGTTTACATACCACACTATTGCCGGTCCAGTTAGCCTCTCCTTGGCTAAGTATGGTATTAAAAATGGCAATAACCTCTATATGTCAATCAACTTTGGCTATCCAATCTTTGCACCTAAGGGTACTTATTACTAGCCATTAGCTATTGGCCATTGGCTTTTTAGAGGTACAGACTCTGTCTGTGTGTGTTTATTTGGATTCAAGAAAACGGTTTCAAAACGCAAACAAAAATGCGCCCGACACAAAAGTCGGGCGCAAAGCCAATAGCTAACAGCTAATAGCCAACGGCTAATAATTCTCAGCCTTAATCTCGAAGTAAGCCTGTGGGTGTGCGCAAACTGGGCAGAGCTCTGGAGCCTGCTTGCCGATAACGATGTGACCGCAGTTAGAGCACTGCCAGATCATATCACCCTCGCGAGAGAATACAAGACCACCCTCAACATTTGCAAGAAGCTTAAGGTAGCGCTCCTCGTGCTCCTTCTCAATCTTCGCTACAGCCTCAAACAGAGCAGCGATCTCTACAAAGCCCTCCTCGCGAGCCTCCTTAGCAAAGGTTGCGTACATATCGGTCCACTCGTAATTCTCGCCCTCAGCAGCAGCCTTAAGGTTTGCAGCTGTGTCGCCGATGCCGTTAAGAAGCTTGAACCAAATCTTAGCGTGCTCCTTCTCATTGTTTGCAGTCTCCTCAAAGAGCTTTGCAATCTGAACATAACCCTCCTTCTTTGCCTTTGATGCAAAGTATGTGTACTTATTACGAGCCTGGCTCTCACCAGCAAATGCAGACCAGAGGTTCTGCTCGGTGCGTGTTCCCTTTAAATCTTTCATAGTTGTATTAGGTTTTAATTGTTATTATTTGTCTGTTTGTAGTACAAAGATACAACAAAAATTTTTATTGTCAAATATTTATTTTCTATAATAGCATAAGGAAAATCTATATTGTATGTTTTGTCGTACGAGTAAAAATGACTACTTTTGTGCAGTAGAATTTATACGGACTTTAATAATAAAAATAATATAACTATGGAGAGCGTAAAATGTCTTATTATCGGTAGTGGCCCTGCGGGTTTTACTGCTGCAATCTATGCTGCTCGTGCATCTTTGGCACCAGTACTTTACGAGGGTATTGAACCAGGGGGTCAGCTTACAACAACAACAGAGATCGAAAACTTCCCAGGTTACCCAGAGGGTATTACCGGTACTGCAATGATGGAGGATTTGCGTCGCCAGGCAAAGCGTTTTGGTACAGATGTTCGCACAGGTATTATCGGCAATATCGACACAACAAAGCGTCCTTTTGTGGTTACTGTAGATAATGGCGATGTTATTGAGGCTCAGACTGTTATTATCGCTACAGGTGCCTCTGCAAAGTATCTCGGTCTGCCTTCTGAGCAGAAGTTTAGAGGTATGGGCGTTAGCGCGTGCGCTACTTGCGACGGATTTTTCTACCGCAAGCAGGATGTTGCAGTCGTTGGTGGCGGTGATACCGCTTGTGAGGAGGCTACATACCTCGCATCGCTCTGCCGTCAGGTATACCTGATTGTTCGCAAGCCGTTCCTCCGCGCATCAAAGGCTATGCAGGAGCGCGTTTTCAACACTCCAAATATCAAGGTTCTCTTTGAGCACAACACCGCTGAGGTGCTGGGTGATGAGGATGGCGTTACTGGCGTTCGTCTGCGCAAGAACGACGGTGAGGAGTATGAGATTCCGCTGTCAGGATTCTTCCTTGCTATTGGTCACCACCCAAATACCGAGCTTGTTGCAGGTAAACTTGCTCTTGACGAGCAGGGTTATATCGTAACTGTTGCCGGCACATCAAAGACCTCTTGCGAGGGTATTTTTGCTGCAGGTGATGTTTGCGATCCACACTATCGTCAGGCTATTGTTGCAGCTGGTTCTGGTTGTATCGCAGCTCTCGATGCAGAGCGTTTTCTTCAGGCTAATAAGTAGTCAATGATAAAGGTAACTGTACTTGGTAACGCCTCGGCAAAGCCTACTGTTACAAGTCATCCGTCGGCACAGGTAGTAAATGTAAATGAGCAGTACTACCTTGTCGATGCGGGTGAGGGTACACAGCAGCAGATGTTTCGTCGCGGCATAAATCCGCTGAAGCTTCGCGCAGTATTTATATCACATCTGCACGGAGATCACGTCTATGGTCTTTTTCCGCTGCTATCGACATTAGGGCTGTGTGGTCGTCAGACGCCACTCAAGGTCTTTGCTCCTCGACCATTTGGAGAGATGCTCGATTTTCATCTCAAGTATTTCGACACACAGCTCCCTTATCAGGTTGAATGGGTCGAGGTTGACACTACCAAGCACGCCATTATCTTTGAAAACAAGAGCTTAGAGGTGTGGAGTATTCCTCTACGCCATCGTGTACCTTGTTCGGGCTATCACTTTAAGGAGAAGAGGCCTGAACTGAATGTAGAAAAGTTCAAAATCGCAAAATACAACCTCTCCATTGCCCAAATAGTTGCGGCAAAACGCGGTGAGGATGTTATTTTGGAGGATGGAACGGTTGTTCCAAATAACGAACTGACATATCTACCCTTTGAGCCGAGGAGTTATGCCTATCTGTCAGACACCTCTCGCTCACCTGTAGCCGCCGAGAGGGTTAAGGGTGTAAACCTGCTCTACCACGAGGCTACATATACCAATGAGTTTGCTCGCGACGCAAAGGAGCGAGGACACTCCACTGCCGGCCAGGCGGCAGATATAGCCCAAATGGCAGAGGCTGAGAAGTTGATTATCGGACACTTCTCATCGCGCTACAAGTCTCCGGATGCACTGCTTGCCGAGGCTAAAGAGATTTTTGAAAACACATCCCTTGCCGAAGAGGGTCAGACATATACCGTATGATAACCAAAGCACAGATACAAAACATAAAGGCTCTTGCCGACAAGCGCGGACGAGAGGAGCTGGGAGCATTTATTGCCGAGGGTGAAAAGCTTGTTAGTGAGCTTCGTTCCTCGCACCTTGTTGTGCGCAAAGTATACACAACAAAGCCATTGTGGTCTGATGCTGAGGTGATTACAGATAAAGAGATGGAGCGTATCTCGCAGCTCAAGAGTTCAAATAGCACCCTTGCTGTTGTTGACATTCCGCACTACGACATCTCTGAGGCCAACCCTAAGAGCAACCTTGTGCTTGCTCTTGACAGGGTGCAAAACCCAGGAAATCTTGGCACTATCATCCGTCTTGCCGATTGGTTTGGTATTACCGATATCGTCTGCTCAGTAGATAGCGCAGACTGCTTCAACCCTAAGGTTATTCAGGCAACTATGGGTGCCATCATCCGCGTGAGGGTTCACTATACCGATCTTGCCGCGTGGCTTAACAAGCAGAAGAGTCAAGGGGTAAATATCTACGGAACATTCTTGGATGGTGACAATATCTACCATACCAAGAAGAGCAGCTGCGGAGTAATTGTTATGGGCAATGAGGGTCAGGGTATCAGCCCAAGTTGTGAGCAGAGCGTAACCCACCGCCTCTATATCCCTCCATATCCAGCAGACAGAGCGGGCTCGGAGTCGCTCAATGTGGCTATCGCTACAGCTATAACCTGCTCTGAATTTAGAAGAGAATAACATACTATGAATATACTTGAAGGTCTTAATCCGGCTCAGAAAGAGGCGGTAATAAACTATAATATACCCTCACTAATTATTGCAGGTGCGGGATCTGGTAAGACACGAGTTCTTACCTCGCGAATTGCATATATGCTCGAGCAGGGTATACACGCCGAGAATATCCTCGCCCTGACCTTTACCAAGAAGGCTGCAAACGAGATGCGCGAGCGTATAGATACTATGGTTGGTAGTGCTGCTCGTAGGATAAATATGGGTACTTTCCACTCTATCTTTGCCCGTATTCTACGCGACAATGCCGAGGCTATAGGCTACAAGAGAGAGTTTACAATCTACGAGACCACAGACTCGCGCAACCTTATTAAGACCATTATCAAGGAGCGTAATCTCGACGAAGATAAGTACAAGCCGAATGTTGTACAGTCGCGCATTTCGACTGCAAAAAACAGCCTTATAACCCCAGGTGCCTATGCTGCCAATGCCGCCCTTACAGGTGACGACCGTAGCAGACAAATGCCAGAGTTTTCTAATATATATATAGAGTATTGCCGTCGCTGTAAGCAGAATAATGCTATGGACTTCGACGATCTGCTGCTGCAGACCAATATTCTATTGCGCGATTGCCCAGAGGTACTTCAGAACTATCAGAATCTGTTTCAGTATATTCTTGTTGACGAGTATCAGGATACAAACTATGCTCAGTATCTGATTGTTCGTCGACTTTCGCAAATTCATAACAGAGTCTGCGTTGTGGGTGATGATGCACAGAGTATCTACTCATTCCGCGGTGCCAAGATTGAGAATATTCTCTCTTTCCAGCGCGACTACCCGATGGCACAAGTCTTCAAACTCGAGCAGAACTATCGCTCGACACAGACTATTGTCGATGCAGCAAACTCTGTTATAGGACACAACGCCCGACAGATGAAGAAACAGTGTTTTTCGGCTGGTGATAAGGGTGATAAAATTCGTATTTTCAAGGCATATACAGACCGTGAAGAGGCAGAACTCGTAGTTACCGACCTGCGCGATCATGTACGCGAGGGTGGTGACGAGTGGCAGGATGCGGCTATACTATATCGTACTAATAATCAGTCACTTGTACTCGAAGATTCGCTGCGTCGCAAGGGTATTCCATATAAGATTTACAAGGGTAATTCATTCTACGACCATAAAGAGATTAAGGATCTGCTCGGCTACTTCCGCCTTATTATCAACCCTAAGGATGACGAAGCTTTTAAGCGTATTATCAACACCCCGGCTCGAGGTATTGGCGATACTACAGTAGAGCGCATTGCCGCTATTGCCGAGAGTAGGCAGTGCTCAATGTGGGAGGCAATAGACACCCTTGTTGGTGAGCCGCCGAGAGATAGTGTAGAGAAGGCTATTATCAAGAAGGTAACAGAGTTTGTATCCTTTATCCGCACCGTGGCCCTTGAGCGCGAGGTTAAGAGCATCTACGACTTTGGTCTCGAGGTTGCTACTCGCTCGGGACTACTCTCATCATATCGTCTACAGAACACCCCTGAGGCTAAGTCGGCAGTAGATAACATCGAGGAGTTGCTCAATACTATGCAGGAGTACAATGAGCGCACCGAGGCAGATATTCGTGCCGGCGAAAGAGAAGAGTTTGATCGTCCAACCGTTGAGGAGTGGCTGCAGAATGTGATGCTGATGACCGATATGGACAACGAGGATCCTGAGAGTAATAATAAGGTAACTCTTATGACCGTACACTCTGCCAAGGGTCTGGAGTATAAGTATGTATATATAGTAGGCTGCGAGGAGAATCTATTTCCATCGATGATGGCCCTCGAAAGTCCTGATGGACTGGAAGAGGAGCGAAGATTATTCTATGTTGCCCTTACGCGTGCCAAGACATTAGCGACACTCACCTGTGCCGATATGCGCTTCCGTTGGGGACAGATGAACTTCTCAAATCCGAGCCGTTTCCTTACAGAGATTGACTCTCAGTATGTAGAGAGTGATTTTGATCTGCGCGCAACACGACGCAATCGTGAGCTGAATACCGAGCAGGAGGATGCTGTGACAGTTATGCGTCGTCGATATGATGTTCGCCATCAGGAGCAGAGCGGAACAAGCCCTCATCCTTCCCGTCAGCCGCAGCCACAAAACAGAACACCGGAACCTCCAAGGCCGACATACAATGTAGATCGTCTCAAGCGCGTAGTATCAACACCTTCGGGCGCACCGACAGCCTCGGCCTGCTCATACTCGGTAGGTCAGCGCGTATCGCACCCTAAGTTCGGTAATGGAGAGATTACAGCCATCGAAGCACTTGCTACAGATCATAAACTGACCGTATCTTTCGAGCAGTTTGGTTCTAAAACACTACTTGCAAAACTCGCAAAACTGACAGTACTATGACACCCCTTGTCTCGGTCTGTATGACCACCTATAACCACGAGCAGTATATCGTCCAAGCGATAGAAAGTGTTCTATCTCAGAAGGTTAACTTTGCTGTCGAGGTGGTTATAGGCGAGGATTGCAGTACGGACAATACCCTTGCTATCTGCCGCGAGTATGAGGCAAAATATCCAGAGTGTATTCGTATAGTTACATCTGAAAATAACATAGGTATGCACGCCAATTATCGCCGAACTATTGAGGCATGTCGTGGCAAGTACATAGCTATGCTCGATGGAGATGACTACTTCACCGACCCTAATAAGTTACAAATGCAGATAGATGCCCTCAAGGGCACAGATGCGGCTATGTGTTACACCCGATCTGAGCGTCGAAGCGATAGTGAAAGCACAATTTACCCTGCACAGGCAGAGCTGCACACTACCTTTGAAAAAATGCTTATTCTTAATACCGCTGAAAACTGTACAACACTCGCATTACGCACAAAAATATTAGAATACTATAACGAAGTACATCCCGAAAATAAGGGTTGGAAGACTGACGATCTACCTATGTGGTTATGGTTTTCAGCTACGCAGAAGATTATTGCCATAGATCGCGTAACAGCCGTCCATCGCGTACTTACCACCAGCGTAAGCCATAGCAAGCAGTGGCAAAAACAGCTCGACTTCTGCTACTCACTCGATAGTATAATGCTCTGGTTTGATGAGAGATACAACAATAGCCACTTGCGCAATTTCCTCTCTCGTCGCCGCCAAAATCGTAATCTCTGGCTACTGTCATACCACGGCAGCATTACCAACTACCTCAAACTTTGGCACACCACAGTTAAACAACACCCACGCCTTATTTTCAACCCTGCACCATACGCCTTATTTGCAAAAAAAATCCTCTGGCGTATGTGGCGTTAATTAGTACCGTCCCTTTTTCAAATGAAATTTAGGGGGAGTGTAAATATGAATGTTAGCTTAGTAAAGAGAACGCGATAAAAAAATTGAAATTTTTTGTCGTGTTTTCTTGCTATAATGTAAAATATTCTTTACATTTGCAGTGTGATTCGTATCACATTGTTTGACAGACTCTATTTTTGATTGCGAGGTGTGTAAACAACTGATGTGGAAGGGATTTGGTCGCACTTTCCTGCCTTTCCGAAATTAAAAGTGTATTGTGCAATATAAAGGTGAGTGATTTAGTGGTATTGTACACCTCGCTTTCATTTTTTTCTTGGGATTTGTGTTATTTTTCACTACTTTTGTAAAACAAATCCTTTATCGTTATGAAAAACAGAAGTTTTCTCCTTCCACATATCTTTGGTAAAATAGGGTGGGCTATACTTATTCCGTTTACTATCTTTGGTCTATTTATAATGATTACGGGCGGTAGTGATATCAACTTCGGTCGTTTTTTCTCGGCTACAGGCGACTACTTAGCCATAGAGTCTCAGATTCTAAACAACATTACCATTATCGGTCTGCTAATCGGTCTTATATTTACTTCGTGCTCGCGCGAGAAGCACGAGGATGAGATGATATCGGCCATTCGACTTGACTCTCTGCTTATTGCCCTCTATATTTCGGTTATTGTGCTTATTATAGCGGTACTCTGTCTCTATGGCAATAACTTCTACGAGTTTTTGATTTACCAGATGTTTATCCTGCCTCTGATTTTCCTTATCACATTCAAGGTAAAGCTATGGCTAACAAATAGAGTGCAAGATGAAGAATAATATCCGCGTTGCCAGAGCAACACAGAAGATGACGCAGCAGCAGCTGGCAGACGCCATAGGTGTGAGTCGCCAGACTATAAATGCTATTGAGAGCGGAAAGTTCGTACCCTCGACAGTTCTTGCTCTTAAGATGGCGCGTCTTTTTGATAAGCCTGTAGAGGAGATCTTCACCCTCGAAGATGGAGATTAGCATAAAAAAACTGTTTTGAATTTGAGTTCAAAACAGTTTTTTTTCTTTCAGTAGATAAGTTTTTACTTAAGCGCAATCATATTTACGATAGATCTCTCTGCCGACTTACGGGTCTGTTCATCCATTACAATCTCTGGAGCCTCGTTCTCAAGGCAAGCAAGAATACTCTCAAGGGTCACCATCTTCATATAACAGCACTCATTACATCCGCAGGTAGAATCAATAGGCGGAGCAGGAATAAAGCTCTTTTCAGGGTATTTACGGCGCATTTCGGCAAGAATACCAGCCTCAGTTACCACAATAAACTCTGTAGCCTCTGTAGAGCCGCAATAGTCCAAAATACCGGCAGTAGAGCCTACATAGTCTGCCACAGCAGCAACTACAGCCTTACACTCAGGGTGTACAACAACCTTGGCGGCTGGATACTGTGCTTTAAGCTCTAAAATCTTCTCGAGAGAGAACTCCTCGTGTACGTGGCAAGCACCATCCCAAAGTACCATATTATCACGACCGGTAAGCTTTTTGATATAACCACCAAGGTTACGATCCGGAGCAAAGATAATAGGCTTATCAGCAGGGATACTCTGAACCACCTGCAGAGCATTTGAAGATGTACAGCATATATCAGTAAGAGCTTTGACGCCAACTGTTGTATTTACATATGATACTACAAGGTGATCAGGATATTGAGCCTTGAAAGCCGCAAACTCTGCCGCATCACACGAAGCAGCCAACGAGCATCCTGCCTCAGGGTTTGGAATAAGCACCTTCTTATCTGGCGAGAGAACCTTGGCAGTCTCAGCCATAAAGTGAACGCCGGCAAAGAGGATAATTTTAGCATCTATATCCTTAGCCTTAACCGAGAGGGCCAAAGAGTCACCCAAAAAGTCAGCTACTGCCTGCACCTCGGGACGAGTGTAGTAGTGCGCCAAAATGACGGCATCTTTCTCTTTTTTTAGTTGCGCAATCTTCTCAACCAGCGCAGCGGAGTTATCAACCATAGTTTTTATTTTTATTAGTTATTTAATTCTTTTAATATAAATAAATATATAATAATATATACTCAACAATAATAATAAAGACTGTTGAAAGTGTTAGTAACTTTTTCTCTTTTGTAAGGGTGTTACTATCTTTTAGCAACTATTTTTTGCAATCTTCCTAACTGCTTGAAAGTAAGTGTTGAGTCTCTATTTATCAACAATTGTTAATAACCATTTTCAACATATTAACACACTTTTTTATTAACATTTGGTGTTTGAAAAAGCCAGACAAATTGTTGGTAAATTTTTAAAACTTTTTGACTTCTCAGCCTTTTGTTAAAAGCAGATAAGTTATTAAAAACTTGTTACAAAATATTAACACTTTATCATCAACTTTTCAACAACTTTTTGGGCTGCTTGTCGATAATGTTGCTCTATATCTGTAGAGGTAGATGCAGCAGGCTTTCCACTATCGCTACCCTCCATAATTGCCTGAATGATAGGTATTTGGCCTAATAAATCAACACCCGCACCCTCGGCATAACGAACTGCTCCGCCATTACCAAAGATATAGTATCGGTTATTAGGTAACTCGGCAGGTGTAAACCACGCCATATTCTCAATTACACCCAATACAGGTATGTTTACATTAGGGTTACGGAACATCTCAACACCCCTAACCACATCAGCCACAGCAACTTGCTGAGGTGTAGATACAATCACTGCTCCGTCTATCTTTAACTCCGAAATTATTGACAAATGAATATCACCTGTTCCCGGAGGAAGATCTATTAACAGATAGTCTAACTCACCCCACGCAGTCTGGTGTATAAGCTGGCGTAGTGCGCTGTTTGCCATAGTGCCTCTCCACAGCAGAGCATCGGTAGGTCGGATAAACATAGCTATCGAAATAATTTTGATATTTCCAATCTCGGCAGGTATAATATAGTCGCGACCATCAACTTGCACAGCATCAGGCAGATACTCCTCTACACCGAACATTTTTGCCTGTGAAGGACCATAAATATCGGCATCTAATACACCCACCTTGTAACCCATATTGGCAAGTGCTGTTGCCAGGTTTGAGGTAACTGTACTCTTACCTACTCCACCCTTACCAGATGCTACGGCAATAACATTGGCAACGGTTGAGGTTGTGGTATGGTTCTTCATATCTTCAATTTGCTCCTTGCGTTTTGATGCACTATTATCAACCTCTTTGATAAATACTGTTACAGTACTATCGGGATATAAATCAGTGATTAGCTGCTCTACTCTATTCTTTATCTTTACTGCAAATGGGTCGCGAGCCTTACGAAAACGCAGAGCCACAGTAATCTTCTCCTCTGTTGCCGTAATGGTATCAATGTAGCCTCCATCAACAAGATTCTCCTCTGTTTCAGGGTGTATTACAGAGGCAAGAATCGCTCTTATTTCTCTATCCATTGTGTTTTAATTTCTTTTATAACGACAAAGATAACAAAAAAAGTACTAACTTTGTCCCATTAATTAAATTAATATAGGTATACTATGAATAAAGATTTTAAGAGATATTTGGTAACTTCGGCTCTGCCGTATGCCAATGGACCTGTTCATATTGGTCACCTTGCCGGCGTATATATCCCGTCAGATATATATACTCGTTACCTGCGTCTGCGCGGTCGCGATGTGCTCCATATCTGCGGTAGCGACGAGCACGGTGTGCCTATCACTATTAAGGCAAAGAAGGAGGGTATCACCCCACAGCAGGTGGTAGACCGCTATCATAATATTATCAAGAATGCATTTGCAGGCTTGGGTATTGAGTTTGATATTTACTCTCGTACTTCATCTGATATGCACACTGTTACAGCTTCAGACTTCTTCCGTAAACTTTATGAGGATGGTAAGTTTGTTGAGCAGACCACTGAGCAGTACTATGATGAGGAGGCAAAGATGTTCCTTGCTGACCGTTATATCACAGGTACCTGTCCTAAGTGCGGTAATGAGCGCGCTTATGGTGATCAGTGTGAGTCTTGCGGTTCTACTCTCTCTCCTGACGAGCTTATCGAGCCACACTCAACACTCTCTGGTAGCATTCCTGTAAAGAAGGCTACTACCCACTGGTATCTGCCGCTCAATGACTATGAGCAGATGCTCCGTGAGTGGATTCTCGATGGTCATAAGGAGTGGAAAACAAATGTATATGGTCAGTGTAAGAGTTGGCTCGATGGAGGCCTTCAGCCACGCGCGGTAAGCCGTGACCTCGATTGGGGTATTCCTGTACCTGTAGAGGGTGCTGAGGGTAAGGTTTTATATGTTTGGTTTGATGCTCCGATTGGCTATATATCTGCTACTAAGGAACTTACGCCAGATTGGGAGAAGTATTGGAAGAGCGAGGACACCAAGCTTGTTCACTTTATTGGTAAGGATAATATCGTTTTCCACTGCATAGTTTTCCCTTCTATGCTCAAGGCTCACGGCGACTATATCCTGCCTGAGAATGTACCTTCAAACGAGTTCTTGAACCTCGAGGGTGATAAGATTTCAACATCTCGCAATTGGGCTGTTTGGGCTCACGAGTATCTTGAGGATATGCCAGGCAAGGAGGATGTTCTCCGTTATGTTCTCTGCGCTAATGCACCAGAGACTAAGGATAATGACTTTACTTGGAAGGACTACCAGGCTCGTAACAACAATGAGCTTGTTGCTGTACTTGGTAACTTTGTAAACCGTGCCCTTGTGCTCACACAGAAGTACTACGCAGGTGTTGTTCCTGCTTGTGGTTCTCTTACAGAGTACGACCAGCAGACTATCGCAGAGCTGTCTACTATCAAGGAGTCGCTCGAGCATAATATTGAGAACTACCGCTTCCGTGAGGCTCTTAAGGATGCAATGAACTTTGCGCGTATTGGTAATAAGTATCTGGCAGATTCAGAGCCTTGGAAGCTTATTAAGACCGATACTGAGCGAGTTAAGACTATCCTTAACATTGCTTTGCAGATTACTGCAAATATTGCAACAGCTATTGAGCCATTTATGCCATTCTCAGCGGCTAAGATTCTTGGTATGCTGGCTGTTGAGAAGTTTGGTTGGGATACTCTCGGTTCTATGGATCTTATTGCAGCTGGTCATACTATCGGCACTCCAAGTCTGCTCTTTGAGAAGATTGAGGATGATGTTATTCAGCGCCAGTTAGATAAGCTCGAGGCTACTAAGGCTGCAAATGCTGCTGCTGAGGTTAAGGCTGAGCCACAGAAGGAGGCTTGTACTTTTGACGATTTCCAAAAGATGGATATTCGTGTCTCTACAATCCTTGCTGCCGAGAAGGTTGCTAAGACAAAGAAACTTCTCAAGCTTACTGTTGATACAGGTATTGATCAGCGCACTATTGTTTCTGGTATTGCCGAGCACTTTACTCCGGAGGAGCTTGTTGGTCAGCAGGTACTTGTTTTGGTAAATCTCCAGCCTCGAGAGCTTAAGGGTATTCTCTCTCAGGGAATGATCCTTATGGCAGAGGATGCTACAGGAGCACTTCGCCTTGTTCAGCCTTCTGAGGCGGTTAAAGCTGGCTCAATTGTTGGTTAATGTTCCACGTGGAACAATAAGTATTCTCTGAGATGAATATGAATTGGGATGAGCTTGGTTTTGACTTTAATCCTACGGGTGGTGAGAATGTTCGCTACTACTATAAGGATGATGTTTGGGGTCAGGCTCACTATACTACAGACGAGTATATTCCTTTACATATGTCGTCTGCCTGCCTAAATTATGGCTTGCAGGCGTTTGAGGGAATGAAAGCATTTCGTGGTGTGGATGGAAAGGTTCGCCTTTTCCGTCCACACGCACACTTTAATAGAATGTCTGCAGGTGCGCGAAAACTCTGTCTACCGATGGTTCCCGAGCAGCTTTTTATAGATAGTTGCGTCGAAATTGTGCGTCGAAATATTGAGTTTTTACCTCCGTATGAGTCACGCGCAGCGTTGTATGTTCGCCCTGTTCTCTTTGGAACAAAGCCGTGTCTTACTGTTCGCGCATATAACGAGGCAGGATTTTGCGTCTTTGCAACACCTGTTGGCCCATATTTTAAGGAGGGAATTCACCCTATCGATGCTATTATAAATCGAAATCAGGATCGCTCAGCACCACTTGGAACGGGTGATGTTAAGGTGGGAGGAAACTACGCTTCGAGTATGCTCTCTTGCCAGCAGGCGCACGATTTGGGTTATAAGGCAGTGCTTTATACCGAGTCTATTGAGCATCGTTATATCGAGGAGTGTGGTGCTGCGAACTTTATTGCTATTAAGGATAACCACTATATTACTCCAAAGTCGCCATCTATTTTGCCGTCAATCACTAATGATTCACTCCGCCAGATAGCGGCTGATAAGGGTTTTATTGTCGAGCAGCGTCCAATAGATATAGCCGAATTGCCTACTTTTGAAGAGTGTGGTGCGTGTGGAACAGGTGCTATTATCACTCCGCTGAGTAATATTTTTGATCCAGATACCGGTGAAAAAATTCACTATTCTGATACCACGGGTCCTGTATTGTTGGATCTTTATAACTCTCTTCAGGATATTCAGTACGGACGAGCTGAGGATAAGCACGGTTGGATAGTAGAAATATAAATAGAAAAGGCAGCATAATAGCTGCCTTTTTTATTACTCTTTGTAGGGAAAATCAATGTTCCCCGTGGAACATTAACGACCAAAACGCATTAATAATACATTAATATCAGCAGGAGATACTCCTGGAATTCGTGATGCTTGAGCAATAGTTATTGGTCGTATCTTCTCCAATTTTTGACGAGCTTCGATGGTTAACGACTGCATTTGCGAGTAGTCAAAGTTCTCGGGAATAACAATATTCTCCAATCTATGCAGTTTCTCAGCAACACTCTTTTCGCGCTCTATATATCCGCTATACTTAATTTCAATCTCTGCCGCCTCAATAATCTCTGCTGAAATATTGTTTTGCTTTACAAACTTCTTCAGCTTTGGAAGAGTATCAATAAGTGCATCTAATGTTAAATCATTGCGAAGAGCGAGATCAAAAATCTTTTTTCCTTGCGAAATTGGTGCTAAACCGCGCGAAATAAAATAGTCCTGAATTTCCGATATTTTGACGCTCTGTGAATGAGTGTAGGTGATAAGCGAATTTAGAAGCGTTATTTTTTCTTCAAATTTTTCGTATCTCGACTTACTAATCAGACCCAATTCATAACCGAGAGGAGTCAGTCGCTGGTCGGCATTATCTTGACGGAGCAGAATTCTGTACTCGGCTCTCGATGTAAACATTCGGTATGGTTCGTCAACGCCCTTGGTTACGAGGTCGTCAATCAGCACACCTATATATGCCTGATCGCGCTTAAGAACTATCGGCTCCTGCCCTATCACTCGACGATGGGCATTGATGCCTGCAAGCAGTCCTTGTGCTGCTGCCTCCTCATAGCCTGTTGTGCCATTTACTTGACCTGCGAAGTACAGACTATCTACCACCTTACTCTCTAAGCTGTGCCAAAGTTGTGTTGGAGGGAAGTAGTCATACTCAATAGCATAACCCGGACGATATATGTGTGCATTTTCGAGACCTACTATCTTATGCAGTGCCTCGAGCTGTACTTGATAAGGGAGCGATGATGAGAATCCGTTGAGATAGTATTCATTTGTTGACTCTCCCTCAGGCTCAAGAAATAGCTGATGCTGCTCCTTATCGGCAAAGGTACGCAACTTATCCTCAATGCTCGGGCAGTAGCGAGGGCCTATTCCCTGGATGGTTCCGTTGAATAGTGGCGAGTCCTCAAAGCCTGTGCGCAGGGTATCGTGTACCTCCTTTGAGGTGTACACAAGGAAACAAGGGAGCTGGTGTTTTACGGCTGTTGTCTGGTCAGAGAATGAGAATTTAGATGGATTTTCGTCACCATATTGAGGTTCTATAGCCTCAAAATCGACTGTTCGTGCATCAATTCTAACGGGGGTACCCGTCTTCATTCTACCCACCTCAATACCAGTCTTTTGCAGGGTTTCTGTAATACCAAACGAGGCAGCATCGCCCGCTCGGCCACCCGTTGCACTCTGACGACCACAGTGCATAAGACCTGATAGGAATGTTCCTGCAGTAAGCACCACTGCTTTGGCCTCAAAAACCACGTCCATTTGCGTTTTTACGCCCTTTACGCGGCTTCTATCACCCTCCTGGTCGAGAAGTATCTCCACGGCGGAATCCTGCCAAATATAGAGGTTTTTGGTGTTCTCCAAGGTGTGTCTCCACTCTGCCGAGAAGCGACTCTTGTCACACTGCGCTCGAGGTGACCACATAGCAGCACCCTTTGAGCGGTTGAGCATACGGAATTGAATGGTTGTGCGGTCGGTAATAATACCTGTCATACCGCCTAAGGCGTCAATCTCTCGAACAATCTGACCCTTTGCAACACCACCTATGGCAGGGTTGCACGACATAGATGCAAACTTGGTCATATCCATTGTCAGCAATAGGGTCTTTGAGCCCATTCTTGCCGCAGCGCTTGCTGCCTCACAGCCGGCGTGACCGCCACCGATAACTATCACATCGTATACCATCACTACCCTATCTTTTTGGTGCAAAATTATCGTCAAACAGAGCCAAATACTTATCCTCCTTGCTGTGCATAACTGCCTCAGTATCAGGTGTTTTGTCGCCCTGACCGCAGAGATGTAACACTCCGTGAACAACAATGCGTCTCATCTCTTGCTCGGCTGTTGTGCCGTATATACGCGCATTATCTGCAACTGTCTGATAATCAATGTATATGTCGCCAGAGATATAACCCTCGTCAAGCTCAGAGTAGTCGAAGGTTATAATGTCGGTAAAATAGTCGTGACCTACATAGTCTATATTCATCTGTCGGTGTAGATCAGATGGGCAGAAGATATAGTTTATCTCCCCTATTTGATATTCACCCTCGCATAAAGCCACCTGGCGCAGCCACTCTCTGATAGCTCTTTTGTGGCGCAGGCGGTAGTTACACTCTTGGCAGTGATAGTTTATATCCATACTATTTTTTGAAAAGATTTGAAGCCTTCATTACCACCTTTGGATTTGGAGAGTGTATTGCAAACAGAATCTTATACTCCACCTCCATTGTGGATGGGTTTACCATAGAGGCGATGGTGCCAATTTTCTGGTTTTTAAGCACCGTCTCGTCCTTCTTTACAGATACCTCAGAGAGGTTTGCGTATGACGAAATATACTCGCCGTGAGCGATGTATACATCGTACTTGTTATTTATCTTATTGCGCGAAATGCGCACAACTTTACCCTCATATATAGAGTTTACATTAGCACCCTTACTACCGACAACCTCGGCCGTATTGGCGTTGTATCGCACAACCTTTCCTGCCGTTACAGGCAATTTTAAGCCCTTTGTGGCACTGTTAAAGCTGTTGCCCGACTTGTTGCCCTTTGTTAGCTTGCGAAGCTCTGCAATGGCGTTATTTAGGCGTTTTTCGTGCTCTGCCATAGATGCCTGAACCTTCTTCTCCTGAGACGACATCTTTTTGATGGTGGCCTTGGCAAGATCGCGCTCCTCACGCATCTTGGCACGCTGCTTGTCAAGCTTCTTCTTGGCGATAGCAACCTCTTCGCGTTTTGCGGCTAAAACTATCTGCTCCTGCTTTATATTCTCGCGGGTGGTTACAATCTGCTCAATCTGTCGCTTACGATGCTTTGTTCCAGACTGTAGAGCGGCTATGCGATGTGCAAACTCGAGCGATGATGAGGCTGAGAATATATAGGCTAAAGTGTTGGAATTGCGATAGTTACGATATGCCTCACGAGCCATCTCGGCACAACTCTTCTCAAGGATGGTAAGGTCTGCAGACAACTCCCCTATTCTTGTTTCGGCCTCAGAAATCTCTGTGCCGAGCTGCTTAATCTGCCTGTCTCGAGCATTAATCAACGAGTTGCGCTTTTCAATTTGTCGAGCCAGTGAACTTACCAGCTTCTGCTTAGAGGCTTTGTTTTTCTTGAGCTTGGCAAGCTCCTTCTCCTCCTTCTCGATGCTGGCCTCAAGGTTGTCTATCTTCTTACGAAGTTCTGCCTCACTCTGGGCATAGAGCGAAGATGTTATAAACAGAGATAATAGTATGGTTAACAGTACTTTAGCCATTATTTATCCCCCTTTTGTGTGTTTAACTTCTGTTTCTGAGCCTCGATGCGACTCTCGATGGTTGCAGCATCGGCTCCCCTTTCAAGGGCTTTACGCCAATATGTCTGTGCCATAAAGGTGCTGCCGAGAGCATCTAAAATATCGCCATAGTGCAGGGCGAGTTCTGGAGAGTTGCTCTTGTCAAAGCTCATTGCCTGCTGCATAACCTTTTTAGCCTGCTCATACTCCCCTAACTTGTAATAAACCCAAGCTAAAGTGTCGAGATATGTGGCATTGTTTGCCGAGAGAGTTGTCGCCTTGAGAGCCATCTCTAACGCTAAGTTGAGCTGTTTACCCTCAACGCTGAGGTGGTAGGCGTAGTTGTTGAGCACCGATGAATTATCGGGGTCGAGTTTCAGGGCCTTTTTGTAAGCATTCTTAGACTGCTTGTCGTTGCCAATTTCGTAGTATAAGTCGCCGATATTACCCCAATAAGAGCTGCGTGTAGCGTCATCTTCGGCATATTGCATAGCGGCATTAATGGTCTTTATTGCTCCAGCATAATCACCCTTGCGCGATTGCAACCAGGACTTGTGACCCCATAGATTTTTGTTAGCAGGGAAGAGTTTTAAACCCTTGTCTACATACAGCTCTACGGTGTCGTGGTGGTTGAGGTAATTTTCAATCTCGATGATGCGGAAAATATCCTCTAAAGTAGGGGTCTTGTCGACAATTCTCTGCTTGAGCATTGTTGCAGCCTCCTCCACACGGTTGCCCGCAATAAGATGGGCGATATATGAGTCTACCACCTGACCATTGGTAGGGTAGAGTTGATATAGACGGGTGATGATAGGCTCGACAAGGAGGAAATTTTTGCGATAAAAGTCGCGTTTGCTGGTAATACTCTCAAGGATAGAGAGTTTTGCCGGCAATGATACACTTTCAAGTTCGATGATGTTTCGCCAGACGAGCAACATCTCGGTATATCGCTTGCGACTATCCAAAAATCCGGCATAGGTATACCAAGCAGACGAGTTGCTCTTGTCTAAGTTGATAGCCTTGTTATATGTCACATCGGCAAGCGAATCTGCGCCTATAGCGGCATAAATTTCGGCTAAAGATAGCTGATTATCAATATCATATGGAGCCTGCTCTACAAGGGCAATGGCACTCTTTAGGGCTCCTGCAGTATCGCCACTCTCGAGCTGCATCTGCTGGCGCATACGGCTAAAAAAGTCGATCTTGCCTAAGCGCACCTCGGCAGAGTCGATAACGGCAATTGCCGCCTCGCGATTTTGAGAAATGCTGTGGAGAATGGCAAGTAGACGAAAGTGGTCTGGCTCGTGGCTGTCTTTGACAAGGGTCTGCAACACTTGCGTAGCACGCTGGTATTGTCTTGCCTTGAGAGATCGATCTGCTAACTCTTCAAGGAGATGATGGTTTGTGCTGTCAGCCTTTACTGCGCGCTCGGCATACTCATACGCCCTCTGCGGATTGGGCTCGATGCGAGCGAGGAGGTATGCTGCAGGCATATATGTCGAGTCCTCTGCCAAGGCCTTTGTTGAGAGGTGGTGTGCAGAGGTGGTGTCGCCATATATTGTCAGAAGCTTTACAGCATCGGTATAATACTTAAAAGCTTTGTTTGTGCTATCTTGCGCAATGGTCGGCTGTGGGGCAAAGGCTCCACAGAAGAATAGTGCCACGATGGCAAGATATAACACAAACCGCTTCATAGGTTACTATAATACACTGTCAAACTGGTGGAGGAAACGAACATCGTTCTCAAAGTAGAGACGAAGGTCCTTAACACCAAACTTGAGCATAGCAATACGCTCAACTCCCATACCAAAAGCAAAACCTGAATACTCGTTAGGATCTATGTTGTTGGCAATGAGTACATTAGGGTCTACCATACCACAACCGAGAATCTCGAGCCAGCCGGTACCCTTACATACAGGACAACCCTTTCCACCACAGAGGTTACAAGATACATCTACTTCGGCAGAAGGCTCTGTGAATGGGAAGTATGACGGGCGCATACGAATCTGAGTGTTCTCGCCGAACAGCTCCTTTGCAAAGTAGAGCAGAGACTGCTTAAGGTCTGCAAATGAAACATTCTTGTCGATGTAAAGACCCTCAATCTGGTGGAAAATACAGTGTGCGCGATACGAAATAGCCTCGTTACGGAATACACGACCTGGGCAGATTACGCGGATAGGCGGCTTCTGACGCTCCATAGTGCGTACCTGAATAGATGAGGTGTGGGTGCGGAGCAGAATGTCGTTCTGGCTTGGCTCTGACGACTGCTTCTCGATGAAGAAGGTATCTTGCATATCGCGAGCAGGATGCTCTGGTGGGAAGTTAAGAGCCGAGAATACGTGCTGATCGTCCTCAATCTCCGGACCATCGGCAATAGTGTAACCCAGGCGGGCAAAGATCTCGCAAATCTCATTCTTAACCAGCGAAATAGGGTGGCGAGAACCGAGCTGCTCGGCACTACCAGGGCGGCTCATATCGTCAATAGTTACATCTGCAGAGGCCTTTGACTCAGCAACCTCACGCAGCTGCTCAATCTTAGCAAGAATGGCCTGCTTGAGAGCATTAATCTTCTGGCCATACTCGCGCTTAAGCTCTGGAGCAACACTCTTGAACTCCTCCATAAGAGCTGTAAGCTCTCCCTTCTTTCCGATCATCTTGACGCGGAACGCCTCAATCTCTGCCAGATTGTCAGAGTAAAACTGTTCTACTCTGACCAATAAATCGTTAATTTTACTATCCATTATGATTCTTTTATTGTATTTCTACTAAAAAACACCTAACTTTACCCTCGGTTAAGTATAGTAAGGGACAAAATTACAAAAAAATTAGCAAAATGCTTCGCAAATGTACAATATTATTACTCTCTTTCTTTACTGTTGCCACAGTTTATGGGCAATCGGTAGGATTGGTATTGAGTGGTGGCGGAGCAAAAGGTCTCTATCATATCGGAGTTTTGCAGGCTTTGGAGGAGAATAATGTGGCTATAGACTATGTCGCAGGTACCTCTATGGGCTCTATTATTGCGGGTCTATATGCTGCTGGTTATACCCCGGAGCAGATGCGCGCCATCGCTGTTTCGGGCGATCTTGAGCAGTGGATTTCCGGTCGACTCGATAAGCAGCACTATAGATACTATCGCGAGCAAGATACCCCTCCGACGCTGCTCACGCTTAGATTTAACATTGGTCGCGACTCGGTTAAGCAGAATCGCGAGTCTATGCCCGAGGGTAGCATTGATCGCCATCCGACAATGCAGCTACCTACCGACTTTATCACCTCAACACCTATTGATTTGGCTCTGAACGAGAAGTTTCGACCTGCCTCGGTTGCTTGCAATGGTGATTTTAGTAAGTTGATGGTGCCATTTTTCTGTGTTGCTGCCGATATGAATGCCCGCAAGCCTGTGGTTTTCCGCAATGGCGATTTGGGTGAGGCTATACGTGCATCAATGTCTATTCCGTTTGTCTTTAAACCTCTGCGCAAGAAGGATATGTTGCTCTACGATGGTGGCGTATTCAACAACTTCCCGTGGCAGTATATGGTTGACGACTATAAGCCCGACCATATTATCGGTGTAAAGTGTACTGCTGGAAACCGAGAGGTGACAGAGAATAGTAACTTGATAGATCAGGCGATGATGTTTATTATGTCAGAGACTGACTACACTCTGCCTTCTGAAGGTAATGTGTTGATAGACAGAGCTGTAGACTATGGTATGCTCGAGTTTGACAAGGCTGCGTTTATTATTGATCAGGGATACGAGGATACTATGTCTCGTATGGATGAGATCCTTGCCACCATACCTGCTCGTCGCTCGGCAGAACAGATGGCGGCGCGCCGTGCAGAGTTTATCTCTCGCTCGCCAAAGATGACTCTCGCTCGCCCCAAAATTGAGGGTGTAACCCCTTCGCAGGAGCGTTATGTTCGCAAGGTGATGCTTGCCCGCAAGCCAAGCAACGACTCGCTATCGACATTCTCCGACTTCCAGCTCGGAATCTTTGATTTGCTTGCTGAGCGAGAGTTTACTGTTGAGTATCCGCGTTTTGAGTATGACTCGGATAAGCAGATTTATGTGCCGTACCTGCAGATGAAGCAGCACCCGTCGTTGCGAGCAACTATCGGTGGAACTCTCTCATCTACAGCGTATAACCAAGTGCGCATAGGTTTGAGTTACGACTATATTGGTCGTGTGGGTCTTAATGTTGGAGGTAAACTGTATCTGGGTCCTGTATATAATGCCGGTATTATAGGTGGACGCGTATTTGTATATCCTCGTCGCCCGATATTCTTCGATGCCAACTATATATTCTCTATCAGAAATACTATCTACGGAAACTTCGGAAACCTCTCGAAGGTAGACAATACATTGCGCAAGAAGCACCGTGAGCACTTCGGAAGTGTAACTGTCGGAGCCTCAGTGGGCAACCGCTCTATTTTGCAGGGAACATTCAATGCAGGACAAAATTATTACCTCTTTGAGGGGGATAAAAATCCTACAAGGTTTACATTTATATCTACCCGCTTGCAGTTCCGTAGAAGTACTCTCGATAGTCCAATTTCGCCCGTTAGCGGTACACATATAGATGTGTCGGGAATATATGTCAACGGACACGATAAGTGGGTCGATGAGTTCGACTACGGCCTTATTCGCCACTTCTCGGAGCGTCGTGAGTGGCTGGGTGCGAAGGTGTCGTGGCAACACTATCTGCCATTTACGGCATCGCGCTGGTTCTCAGTGGGTTATAGCCTTGAGGCGGTATATACCAACCATCCACGATTTGAAGACTTGCGCGTGACAAGTGTCTCTCTTCCGCAGTATGCTCCAACGACACATTCGCAGATGATGTATATGCCGGATTACCACTCGTCGCGCTATGTTGCTGCGGGTCTTATGCCGACATTTAGATTGTACGACAACCTCTATCTCCGTCCTGCATTTTATGCTATGTACCGTCGTGCCGAGGCTGGTATAAACGAGCAATGGCAATATATATCAGACATATCGGTGATATATAAAACCATTGCAGGACCGATTAGCCTCTCTGTTGCCAAGTATGGCATCAAGAATAGCAATAACCTATATATGTACATCAACTTCGGCTATCAGCTCTTTGCGCCGAAGGGAACTTACTATTAACACTACTCGTACTTGAAGGCAAGAGCCACCCAGTCGGAGATATTCTTGCTATTTACAAGCTTCAGACCGCGTGCCTGAGCTGCATCTATCATTATCTGTGCATCGCTTGTAAGGAAGCCGCTGAAGAGTATCACTCCGCCACGATTAAGCGTCTGGAGATAGTTGTCCATATCGGCAAGCAGAATGTTGCGGTTTATGTTGGCAAGGATAAAGTCGTAGTGCTTGCCCGCAATAACCTTTGAGTCTCCAAGTAGGGGGGTGATCTGCTCTGCAACACCATTAGTGACGATATTCTCGCAGCAGTTCTCGAAAGCAAAGTCGTCAATATCTACAGCATCAACAGCCACAGCACCGCGCTTGCAAGCAGCAATGGCCAGCACACCCGTGCCACTGCCCATATCAAGGCCTGACTTACCGGCAAGGTCTGTATCCAAAATAAGCTGTACCATCATCTTGGTTGTTGCGTGATGTCCCGTACCAAACGACATCTTAGGCATAATTACAATCTCAAACTCTGCCTCGGCATTAGGGGCGTGGAAAGGTGCGCGAATAAGCACCCTGCCGTCAACATCTACAGGCTCAAAGTTGCTCTCCCACAGAGCGTTCCAATTTTGGGTCTCGATCTGCACATAGCGGCAGTCTGTGATGTTGTACTGCTCGAGAATCTGGTCGACCTCTGCTTTGCAGTCAACAAGGGCATCTTGCGGAATGTAGGCCTTGAGCATACCCTTCTCAGCAACAAAACTATCAAACGGCAACTCCGAGAGTTCGGCGGTCAAAATGTCGGCTATTTCTGCGCTTGGAACAGAAATATTTAACTCAATGTAGTTCATATTATGTAAAATTTTGTATCTTCGCTTTGCAAATGTACAAATAATATGGCACAAAACAGCGAAAAGTGGGAGAAAACAATACAAGCATATAAGAGTTATATCCGTTTAGAGAGGGGTCTTTCGGATAATAGCGTTGAGGCTTATATACGAGATATAATGGTTTTTGAGAATTTTATTCTCAGACTCTATGATGTTGTGCCAGCCGAGGTTGATAGCTTTATGATATCTCGATTTTTGGAGCATCAGCACAACAATCAGCACCATAAGAAGTCATCCCAGGCGCGTGAACTGAGTAGTATAAAGAGTTTTTATAACTATCTGTTATTGATAGATAAGATTGAAACCTCGCCAGCTGAGTTTGTATCTACGGTCAAGAGTGGTCGCACCCTGCCCGATGTGCTCTCGGTATCTGAAGTTGAGCGTATTATTGCCACTATAGATACCAATACGGCCAAGGGTAGAAGAGATAGGGCAATGCTCGAGATGCTCTACTCTTGCGGTCTGCGCGTAAGTGAGCTTATATCGCTCAAGCTCTCAGATCTCTTCTTTGGCGAGGGTTATGTTCGTGTGATGGGAAAGGGCAGCAAGCAGCGTCTTGTGCCTATTGGTAGCTTGGCTATGAAGTACATTATGCACTACCTCGAGGATCGTCGTGAGGCGGTCAAGGGTGAGGGTAAGGGTGTTAAGACGGGCAGTGAGCAGATACTTTTCCTAAGCAATCGTCGCACAAAGCTTACCCGAGTGATGGTATTTACCATCATCCGCCAAGCAACAGAGCGTGCGGGTATAAAAAAGACAGTTAGCCCACACACCTTCCGCCACTCCTTTGCCACACATCTGCTTGCCGGCGGTGCGAGCATACGTCAGGTGCAAGATATGCTTGGTCACGAGAGTATAACCACTACAGAGATATATACACACCTTGACCCCGAGCATTTGCGCGGAGCGGTAGAGAAGATAAAGTTATGAAGAGTTACAAAGCACGAGGAGTAGTACTTGGTACGGTAAAGTATGGTGATAAGGCTGTGATTGTCAATATGCTCACCGATACCTTGGGCCGTCGCAGCTATATTGTTCAGGGCTTAGGTTCAGGTAAGGGGCGCGGCTCTAAGCTTGCCTACTTCCAGCCTCTGTTTGTGTTGCAGTTTGAGGGGTTGATATCAGATAAGAGCGAGCTGCATCGTATGAAGGATGTGCAGAATAGTGTTGTGCTGCAATCTATACCATATGATATTCGCAAGTCGACTATTGCTCTGTTTATGGCCGAGGTGCTCTATCGCCTTGTGGGGGAGAGTGAGGAGAATCGAGATCTCTTCGACTTTGTCTATGGTAGTGTTGAGGCTCTCGATGCGCTGACAGAGGGTGTGTCGAACTTCCACCTGTGGTTTTTAGCGCATATGAGTCGCTTCCTTGGCTTTGCACCAGGCAATGAGTATGCAGAGGATAGCTATTTTGATATGCGGGA
Source organism: Alistipes sp. (assembly GCA_045654345.1). Classification (GTDB taxonomy): domain Bacteria; phylum Bacteroidota; class Bacteroidia; order Bacteroidales; family Rikenellaceae; genus Alistipes. The sequence goes on from JAZOND010000005.1 coordinate 25,913, forward strand.
GGGTGTATATACGCCTATTCGCCCGCTGCACGATAAGTTCTGCAATCAAGAGTATGCCCGTCTGCTTAACGATCTTATAGAGTGCGATGTCGAGTATTTAGGCGAGATAGGTCTTAACCGCACCCAGCGCGTAGATATGCTCCACGCCCTGACAGATTACTATACATTACACCTTGACTCTATTAGAAAGGTGCAGTCGATATCAATACTTCAGCAGTTATTTTAGCCGTTGTACACAAAAAAATAGGCACCTCTTTCGGGATGCCTATTTGTGTTGTCTGCCACTCTTACATACGAGTCTTAGGACGGCACATTGGCTGACCTACCTGCTCCATATAGTATCGCTGAGACTTAAGCAGGTTGCGTGACTGCAGAACCATAGTCTTGGTCTCGGCAAGGATGTTGAGGTAGAGCATACCCGCCTTAGAGTTTGACTGTCCCTCGTGGATACGCACAAGCTCGGTCTTGGTGAGGTAAGCGATGCGAGCAAAGAGCTGATCACGCATATCGAGTACGTGGTCAATATCGCTATAATCGCCACTTGAGAGCATATAGAGGATTCGCTGATAGATAACATCTACATCGGTATTTACGCTGATAAGATCTTCGGTCTGTGTGCGGGTAAGACCCTCGTGGTTATTGTCGATATGATCAAATGATGGTCGGGTGATGTGCACCAGTGACTTGGTCATCTCATTGAGGTAGTCAACCACCTGAACATAGTAGAGCGAGAGATTCATATCGCTATCGTATGTACGACGCAGAGTTGAGGCGATAGAGTACTTGAGGTTGTGGATGTGGTCGTACATCTCGCCAGCCTCAATCATCAGCTCCTTCAGCGCACGACGATTCTCCTTCATCAGGGCAATAAGGGTGCGGTTGTATATGCGGGTAGAGTTGGTAATAGTGTTGTCGACCAGCGACATTACAGTCTCAGATACTGAATCGGAAGAGGAGAGTTTTACAACCTTGTGCTTGTCGTCCTGCTTGTCGTCCTTCTTCTTTGCACTCTTGATATTGCTGTGGATAAGCATATATACACACAGAGCAGAGAGGATGCCGAATGCAATCCAACCACCCCACATAAGTAGTGCGCCTACAGCAAGTGCGATAAGGAAACCACCGATAGCAGTTACAAACCAGCCCATAATTACGGTCATAACGCCTGTAATACGGTATACGGCACTCTCACGACCCCACGCACGGTCAGCCAGCGACGAACCCATAGCCACCATAAAACATACATAGGTAGTAGAGAGAGGCAACTTAAGGGATGTTGCAAGGGCGATAAGCAGTGAGGCGGTAGTAAGGTTTACCGTTGCGCGAATCATATCATATGGAGCACCACTATGCTCGATATCTGCAAACTCAAAACGACGCTCAATAAAATCCTTGCCCTTCTGCGGAATAATGCGGTCAAAGAAGTGAACCACATTAAGGGTTCCGCGCACAAGGGTACGCGAGAAGAGTGATGATGAGTGCTGTGGGCTGACCTCGTCACCCTGTGCTGAGAGTGAAATCTCAGTCTCTGACACCTGCATAGACTTGCTTGATGTCCAAAGGGTGATGACCATTATAAGACCTGCTGCCAGAATATACAGCACATTTGCCTTCTGCGGCTCAGCTAAAGCGGACATCATAAGGCCCTCATCCATACCTGTGGCGCACTTAGCCTCAGCAAAGGCATCAAAGCCTGCGATAGGTACTCCGATAAAGTTTACAAGGTCGTTACCTGCAAATGCGAGAGCCAGAGCAAAGGTACCAGCAAGGATGTTTACACGAAGGATGTTGACTTTGAAGAGCTGCAAAAAGAAGAGCAGTGATGAGCATACCACCCAGCAGATAAGCAATGCCAACATCAGGTGATCGTTAATCCAGCCGATAAATGCACTGCCACTAAGTACATTCTTCAGACCCTTAAATAGTGCAAAGTATACGATAGATGTAAGCGAAGCTCCGCACCAGAGGGCACCTACGCGGTTGAGCACCTTAACATATCTAAATGAGAAGATGATACGCGAGATGTACATTACAACTGTTCCGCAGATAAAAGCGAGTACCACCGAGAGCAGAATTGCAGAGACAATACCCATTGCTCGAGAGGTGTTGATGTACTGGCTGAGATTTGCGAATGTGATGTCATCGTTTGTCACAATCTTATAGAGCGATACTGCCACAGCAGAGCCCAACAGACAGAAGATAAGTGACACTGTTGTAGAGGTTGGTAGGCCAAGGCTGTTGTAGAGGTCAAGCAACACAACATTTGCAATCATAACGCCCACATATAGGAGCATAACCTCCTTAAATGTAAACAGCGAAGGGTTGAACATACCACTACGCGCCACCTCCATCATACCGCTGGAGGTCATCGCGCCAATGATAATACCGATAGATGCAACAATAAGGATTGTGCGCATCTTGGCAGCCTTAGAGCCGATAGCTGAGTTAAGGAAGTTGACTGCGTCATTGGTAACGCCGACATAGAGTCCCGATACAGCGAGGATGGCAAGAATTACCACCACTGTGATGTAGATTCCTATCATATAGTTTGTAGTTAGTAAAAGCGTTGTTTGTCAATAAAATCTCTACAAAGTTAATCGGTTTCGGATAATTATTAGATATAAATTCCAAAATTAACAATAAATTAACATTGACATTACGCCACTAAATTAACATCTTTTGTGGTTAAAACTTGCTGAGCATCCACTTCGGATAGTTGGTGGTAATACCGCGTAACTTGGTGTAATATGGTGCCACAGAAGACCACTGGCTATCGTTGTCAATGGTAAATACAGAGACCTCCATACCTGCGTTGAGGTATGTGTTAACCTCTGAAGTGGTAATTCCATAGCCCTTATCACGGTTGTGCCAAGTATATCCCCAACCCTTATATTTAGAGGCTGAGTAGTCACCCATAGCACCGATATCAATACCGGCCTGATTGGCATATTTAGCGCAGTTCTTGGTGATATTCTCTCGGCCAGAGCAGATAAACTCACACCAAGCCTGTGCCTCCATCTCTACGATGATTTCACAAGCGCGCTGGCACGCCTTAACAGCATCAGCATCGCGTGCAGACGGACTGGTAATAGCCTTAACATCAAGGCAAATCTTGGTACAGCTACCCTTAACCATAGCTGCTCGCAGGTAATCCTCGAGTGATGGAATGGTCTCACCATTTGAGAGCTTGCCCTTTGCTTGGATGGTTGCAAGGGTATTTTCCCACGGATAGAGTCCGTTAATCTTGCAGTTGCTATCAGCGTGAGCAACGATAATCTGGTTATCCTTTGTCCAATAGATGTCGGCCTCAGATGCATAGCAGCCCAGGCTCATAGCATACTTCAGCGACGCGATAGAGTTGTCAGGGTGCATTGCTGTACCTGCCTCTTTTGAGCCACCACGATGGGCAATAATTGTGTTGGTTGCCTTCTCTGGTGCAGCTGGTGGGCGGATAAAGCTCTGTTGTGCAAATGACTGCTTGAGTCCGTCAGCACCCCACGCTGTAACAAGCAGGTGGTACTCATCCTCGTTGTTAAGGTTGAGCGTCTCAGGCTTGATAACTATGCTTTTGCCAACGCCTCTGGTGCTATTGTAGTGCTTTGACGCAAATGCAGATGATACAAACCACTGCATATACTCTGTCTTGCCATCAAGGAGCGCAAGAATATCCTCATACTGCTTATTATTAACAATAAGGTAGTAGAATGATGTCGCATCGGTTGGCATAGAGATGGTGATGCTTCCCTTACCCGATGAGGTTACATTGACGCGAAGTGTCGGTGCCGCAGAGAGCTCTTCCGGCATCAGAGTGGTAATCATCTCCTTGCGGAGGTATCCGTTGTTTGTAAAGAGCGGAGTGTAATGTCCCGCGCCATACTCTGCGTGGTTACCTGCGCTATACTCTCCCATCAGCAATATCATCGGCTGACCAGGTTGTATCTCCTCGTAGCGACGGTAGGTTGTGCCGTTGATAGTAAAGGAGCTATTCTCGTTTGAGATGTCGAAGTCGTAGCCTGTGGTAAAGTAGTTGGCATAAATCTGCTCGTTGAGTGCCAACATTCCGTCCATATTTGCATTGCCACCATTATAATTATATGTAGCAAGGTCGCAGGCCATCCACTTAACAACACTCGACTCAGCAACACTATTAGGCAGACGGACAGCGGCCTTAATCTGATTGTAGCCCTTGTGGGTGATTGTGAACTCAGGCAATGGCTTGGTAGTCAGCGATGTGGTAATTACATCGGTATACAATTCGCCACCACCCTTCGCACACAGATAGATGTCGTAGAGTTGATTATCCTTCAGATTCTCGATGGTAAAGGTGGTTGTTCCAGAAGGTGCACAGCTACCTATGGTACCATTGGCGAAAATCTCAGCAGCGGTGTACTCCGACGCAGGAGTCTTATGAGGCTCAATGATATAACCATATGAGACAGCACCGGTTGTCTTAATAATTAGGACGAGTGATGTTTGCTTCGCAGCAGTCTGTGTAATGGATAGACTGAATGCATCTGATGGAAGCTGGTCGTAAGGTGGGTTGGTAGGATGATCCTCTCCGCCACAAGCTGCAAAGAGCATTGTGGCAAAGAGAATGGTCCAAAGTTTTCTTAGTTTCATTACTTGGAGGTATTTCGTTTAATATCTTTGATGCGTAACTGAGTAGTCACAGAGCCACGATAGTGGTTCTCGACAATTTGATAGCAGACATCTACAGGACGACCAGAGCGAATCCACTCATAGTGGGTCGGCTGTGAGAAGGCGATAGTCTGGATAGTGGTGTTAGGCTTCTGTGTCTGGGTCAGATCCATACGCAGGTGCTCTGCCTCGGCACCAACTAACTTGGCGTCTCCCTTCTCGTTGATTACGCACTGCGTAGCAAATACAGGTGCATTATTACCCGGACCGAAAGGCTGGAAGCGGTTCAGCTCGCGGTGGAATGCAGGGGTGATGTCTGAGAAGAGCAGCATAGAGTCAATCTCTACCTGTGGGATGAGAATCTTAGGGTCGATATTGGCCTCAACATAGTCGTTAAAGCGGCGAGTAAACTCTTCTACATTCTCAGGACGCATAGTAAGACCTGCCGCGTATAGGTGTCCTCCAAAGTTCTCCAACAAGTCGGAGCAAGACTCTACAGCCTGATAGAGGTCAAATCCCGGAATAGAGCGTGCTGAGCCTGTTACAAAGCCGTTGCTCTGGGTTAGAACCACTGTCGGACGGTAGTAGGTCTCAATAAGGCGTGAGGCTACAATACCCACAATACCCTTCATCCACTTAGGGTTGTATATCACCGTGCTCTTGCGAGCCTTAAGCTCTGGGTGCGACTCGATATAGTCGTGAGCCTCTTGTGTTACAGAGCGGTCGATGCTTTTGCGGTCTTTATTATAGCCGTCGATAACACCACCAAACTCAGTAGCTGCAGCACCGTCACCCTCAACGAGCAACTTTACAGCAGCATAACCACCCGAAGGGGTGTTGTTCTCGTCGTACTCGTCCATACGCATACGCCCCGCAGCATTGATGCGCGGACCGATCTTGAAGACGATATCGTCGATGGTGATATTCGAGCGATCGAGCTTACAGATGTTGATAATAGATAACAGACCTTCGCTTGGTGATGTGTTGAGGCAGTGCAGACCATAGTGGGCAAGAATACGATTCTCGTCTACCAGCGGAACAATGTCCGACGCGATACTTACTACCAACAAATCAAGCAACCAATCAATCTTCTCAAACGGAATATTGTGGGTCTGAGCATACGCCTGAACGAGCTTAAAGCCCACACCACAACCCGACAACTCGTCGAATGGGTAGGTGCAGTCTGTTCGTTTAGGGTCAAGAACGGCTACGGCAGAAGGAATCTTCTCTGCCGGAAGGTGGTGGTCGCAGATAATGAAATCCACTCCTCTCTCTTTAGCATAGTCCACTTTTTCGACAGCCTTGATACCACAGTCGAGTGCTATGATAAGCTTAACACCCTTCTTGGCGGCGATGTCGATACCCTTGCGCGAGATACCGTAACCCTCGGTATAGCGGTCAGGGATGTAGAACATCAGGTTTGTGTGACCGATTTGCTGCAGGAACTTATAGACCAATGCAACAGCGGTTGTGCCGTCTACATCATAGTCGCCATAGACCATAATGCGCTCGTTACGCTCCACTGCCTGCTCTACGCGTCTTACTGCCTTGTCCATATCCTTCATCAGGAATGGATCGTGCAGGTCGCTGAGCTGCGGGTCAAAAAATTTCTCTGCCTTCTCTACTGTGTCTATGCCTCGTTGTACTAAAAGGTTGGCAAGTACAGGCGAAATACCGATATGCGATGCAATCTGTGCAACCGCTGTCGGATCACCCTGTGCCTTGACCTCCCATCTCTTGTCTATAGGCATAATTGTACTGTTTTATATATTTTTTTGTATTATTCATTTGTTAAAAGTGTTGTGAGGTTTGCAACAAGCAACTGCTTAACCTCCTCTAAGTCAACAACTTTACCAACCTCCTTAGAGATTGAAGTTACTCCTTTGTCAGTAAAACCGCAAGGGTTTATCATAGTAAACCACTTTAGGTCTGTGTTTACATTGAGTGCAAGTCCGTGCATAGTGACAAAGTGCGATGCGCGAACACCGATGGCGCAAATTTTTCGCCAATTACGGCACTCTCCTGCCTCATTACGGTCACAGATCCATACGCCTGTAGCACCCTCGAGTCGCTCGGCCACAATGCCGTAGTGGGCAACGGTGTTAATTACCGCCTGCTCAAGGCACTCAATATATCGGCGCAGGCCAATGCCTAAGTTGCCGATGTCAAGAATAGGGTAACATACAATCTGGCCAGGGCCGTGGAAGGTGATATCTCCGCCTCGGTCGATATGAAAAAACTCGGCACCCAGGCTCTGTAGATATGCCTCCGAAATGAGCATATTACTTTGCTTGCCGCTCTTGCCAAGTGTATATACGGGTGGATGTTCAACGGTGAGAATAGTGCCACAATCCTCACCCTGAGTGCCGCCTCTTCGTAAATTGAGTCGACTCTCAAAGAGAGACTGCTGTAGATCCCAGCACTCCTTGTAGGACATTGTTCCTAAATCCCTGTATCCGACCTTCATATTCTTGCAGAGCGTAAAGCTCGTATAAAATACAACACAACAAGACGAAATTCCTTGCGGAAATCGTCATAACATCGTCTGGGAGTAGTGGGGATTAGTGGTTGATGGTTGCCTGAGCAGCCTCATCAGCAAGGTACGATGAGCGCACAAGCGGTGCCGAAGCACAGAAATCAAATCCCATCTGAAGAGCGGCGTCTTTGTAAGCCTCGAACCTCTGCGGGGTGATGTATTCGGCAACCGGATAGTGCTCCGCAGTAGGTTGAAGATACTGTCCGATAGTAAGGATTCTGACACCGGCCTCACGCAAGTGGCGCATAGTAGACAGAACCTCCTCTTCAGTCTCTCCAAGTCCGACCATAATACCGCTCTTAACTACAACGCCCTGTGAGGCCAGATACCTCAGTGTCGCCAAAGAACACTCGTATGTTGCCTTTGAGCGCAGGGTAGGGGTAAGACGGCTGACGGTCTCGATGTTATGCCCAATAATATCGGGCTTGGAGGCAATAATCGTCTCTAATCGAGAAGATACTGCACCCATATCGGGAATAAGGAGCTCAATAGTTGCTTGTGGACTACTCTGCCTGATAGCCTCGACGGTCTCTGCCCAATGGGCTGCGCCGTGGTCCGGCAGGTCATCGCGTGTAACAGAAGTTACTACAACGTGCCGAAGATTCATAAGTGCGACACTCTGTGCGACCTTTTGTGGCTCGCAACTGTTCGGTGGTAACGGATGTCCGGTATTGGTGGCGCAAAAACGACAATTACGGGTACAAATATCCCCCAAAATCATAAAAGTCGCAGTGCGTCTACTCCAACACTCTGCCTTGTTTGGACATCGTCCGCTGCTGCAAATTGTATGCAGACCGTGCTCGGTTACTATACGATCCACCTCCGCAAAAGCATCGCTCTTGTGGAGTCGTATTTTTAGCCACGAGGGTTTACGCAGAGCGCAACCGCTGTCATACAACTTCGGCATCTTAAGTTCATTATTTTCCCAATTGCCACAAAGATATGAAAAAATCCAGAGAAAACGAAAAAACTTGCAATTTTTTTGTCTTCTCTGGATTTTATTGGCAAGAACGGCCTATTTGGGATGATTTTCTGGCTATTGCTCGCGGAAAATGTTGAAGCGGCGCAGGCGCGGGTTACGACGTGCCATAAGAAGGCTTTCGAGCAGCAGTAATACTGCCGCAATAGCAAGTATCCAACCAAACTGCTCGTTGTACTCCTCAAAGCTGAGTGCGGTAAGCTCGCCCTCCTCCAACTTGTTGATTTCTGATACAATCTCATCAAGGCCAAAGGCTGCATTTGAGGCACGGATATATCCACCGCCCGTAGTGGTTGCAATCTGTTGTAGCAGCTCCTCGTTCAGGCGGCTGACAACCATTTGATCGTCTTCGTCTTTGATAAACTCACCATCGACCTTGATAGGCTTACCCTCAGGGGTACCGATACCGATAGTAAATATTTTAATGCCCTGATCTGCTGCGCGTTGTGCAGCATCTAAAGCTGTATTATCGTGGGTCTCACCATCGGTGATAAGGATCATCACACGACCAAAATCTCCTCGGTTTGAGAATGATAATGCTGCCAGCGAAATGGCCTGACCAATCTCTGTTCCCTGCACCGAAACAAGTGCCGGAGAGAGTCGTTTTGCGAAGTTGCGAGCCATACGATAGTCCGAGGTTATAGGCAGCTGCACCTTAGTCTCGCCAGCAAAGATTACAAGGCCTACGCGATCTTGCTTCATAGAGGCAAAGAGCTTGTCGATGGCGTACTTTGTACGGTCGAGGCGGGTAGGGGTGAAGTCGTCGGCAAGCATCGAGTTTGAGACATCGACAACGAGCATCATCTCTACACCTTGACTCTTCTGCTCGCTCAGCTTAGAGCCAAACTGTGGGCGTGCTGCAGCAAAGATTACTGCGGTAACAGCTAACAGAAAGAGTATGGCCTTAATCCTAACCCTCCACAATGAGATGTCGGGCATAAGGCTTTTGATAATTGTCGGATTACCAAACTTGGCGATGTTGCGCTTGCGTATATAGGCAGTTGCCATAAGCACAAATACCATTGCAGGTATGGTTAGCAACAGCCATAGTATATTAGGGTTTGCAAATTGGAACATTACGGTATGCGTTTTAGTACAATACGGTCAATAATAAATTCGAGGAAGAGTGCTGTCAGAGCCCAGAGGACAAAGATGAGGTACTCTTCGTGGTGTATTGTAAAGTTTTCAACCTCTACCAAGCTCTTCTCAAGGGTATTGATATTGTCATAGATAGCCTCGAGGGTCTGTTTGTTTGTTGCGCGGAAGTATTCGCCACCGGTAAGCTCGGCAATTTGGCGCAGGGTATTCTCATCAATCTCGACCTTCATATTGACAACATCGACCTCTCTACCGCGCTCATCAAAGACCGGATATGGAGCAGTTCCCTGCTTGCCTACACCTATGGTGTAGACCTTGATACCCATCTCCTTGGCGATTTGCGCTGCGGTGAGTGGAGAGATCTCGCCACGGTTATTAACACCGTCGGTAAGCAGGATGATAACCTTACTCTTTGCATCGCTCTCGCGCAGGCGGTTGATAGATGTTGCAAGGCCATTTCCGATGGCGGTTCCATCCTCAATAACACCACTACGAATGCGACCAATCATTGTCTGCAGAGAGCTCTGGTCGGTAGTTAGTGGCGACTGTGTAAATGACTCGCCTGCAAAGACTACAATACCTATGCGGTCACCCGTGCGGTCGGCAATAAACTCGGCTCCAACCTCCTTTGCTACGCTCAGACGGTCTGGCACAAAGTCCTTTGCCAGCATAGATGTAGAGGCGTCGACAGCAAGCACGATGTCGATACCCTCAGAGTTGGTCTTGCTATTATGCTCGGCACTCTGTGGACGAGCCATTGCTATAACAATAAGCGCAAGGGCTGCACAGCGCAAAATAAACGGTATGTGGCGTAGGTAGTATCGCCAGCTTTTGGGTGCGCGCTTAACAGTTGATGTTGTTGATACGGTTACCGCTGCACCGCCCTGGCGTGTACGATATATATAGTACGCCACAAGCGGAGCAAGCAGTAGTAAAAACCACAATATTTTAGGTGATGCAAATTCCATAAGTGTTTGTATTACAATATACTACCAATTCTTACCGCCACGGATAATAACACCTCTCTTCTCTTTGAGTTTGTCTTGTGTTTTATCCTCCTGAGCCTGTATAGCCTCGAGCATAGCCTGCTGCTCTTGCTCAGATATTTGTGGCTGAGGTTGTGGCTGGTCTTTCTGGTCCTTCTGATCCTGATTCTGCTCCTGCTCTTTCTCGTCTTGGTTCTGCTGATCTTGATTTTGCTCTTGCTCCTGATTTTGGTTGTCCTGGTTCTGCTGGTTGTCCTGGTTCTGCTGATCCTGCTGCTGTTGGTCTTGTTGCTGCTGGAGCATAAGCTTGGTCAGGGCATAGTTGTGTTTTGCATCCACATCATCAGGGTTCATACGCATAGCGTTGCGGTAGCAGTCAAGAGCCTCTTCGAGCTTCTGCTGCTCAAAGAGTGCATTGCCGAGGTTATAGGATATATCGCCACGCTCAAGCTCTGTGCGAGTAGAGTCCTGAGCCAGCTTGCGCAGTGTCTGTTCGGCCTTGTTATAGAGCTGCTTCTGCATCTGAACATTGGCAGTGTTAAACTTTGCCTCAAAGCAGTTGGGATCCTCTCGCAGGGCTCGAGAGTAGTTGTCTATACTCTCATCATACTTTGCTCGTTCATACTGGCGGTTACCCTTACGGACAATGCGTCGCTCGGGCATTCGCTGAGCCATAGCCTCTCCACAAACGATAGTGGCAAGGAGTGTAAAAATGATGGTTAAAACTCTGTATCTCATCTACTTATCCTCCTCTTTTGATTGTTCGTTATCTACCTCCTCAACAGGCTTTGTCTCCTCAACAAAGTAGTAGACTTTGCTATACGCACTCTCGTTTTCAGCGGCATCGAAGCTCGCCTTAGCAAACTTTACAAGGTCGGCATTGCGCAGTACATAGACCAAGTCCATAGCACTCTTTGTCGGTAGGTCAAGGGTCTTGACAGCCTCGATAATCTCATCTGAGGTCATCTCCATAGCACCAACGCCAAAGCGGCCGTCGATATATGTGCGCAGGATATCACTCAGCGCAGAGTAGTACTCCTTATGTTTATTATTCTGCCATAACTTTTGGTTCTGCAACGCCTCAAGGGCTGTAATGGCAACAATATGTGCAGGGATAGGCGGCTCCGGCTTGAATAGATCTGTAATCTTCTTACCCCTCTTGGCGAGGTAGCGTGAGAGCAGATAGATGGCAAGGCCGATAAGTAGCAGCACGCCAAGGCCTATGCCTAAATAGCCAGAAATCTCGCCAAAGCGGAATGGCATATTCTTGACAGGCTTGATGGCGCGTACCATCATCGTAGTATCTATAGCCACACTATTTACAACAAGGCGCATAGAGTCTTTGACGCCATAGAGGGTGTCGACAATATTCTTATCGGCATACAGCACACTTGGGCGACCGAGGTTATAGATGCCCTCATCAAAGGCGGTCAGGGTATATCGCTTGCGCAGGTGCAGGCGACGACCATTGTGCTCTAAGGTGTCAGTAGGGTGATCCTCAATGCACTCGATAGTTCCAAACTGAGGCTTCTCGCCCTCTGTTGGGCCAATATTAAAGGCTGGGAAGTAGATACTCTGCACCAAATCCTTCTCTACATCTATGGTCAGGGTAAAGCGGTCGCCGATAGATATGCTATCCGGCTCGAGCGTAGCGCGCACCGTAGGGGTGAGGCTCTGTGCCGAGGCAGATAGGGCAAGGCTACCGAAGAGTAGTGCAATGATATATTTAATCTCTTTTATCATCTCTGTTTGAAGAGTTTTATCAGTTCTGCAACATAGTCAGCGTCGGTGCTAACCTCGGCAGTGTCTATGCGGTTGTGTTTGAGAAGATTGTTCATAGCCTGTTCGCGAGCATCATAGCTCTGAGCGAAGTAGTCGCGCACGGCAGCCGAAGAGCTGTCTACCCACACCTTCTCACCACTCTCGGCATCGCGCATCTCGATAATACCCACATCGGGCAGTACCTTGTCACGCGGGTCGCTGACACGGATAGCTACAAGGTCGTGGCGCGAGGTTGCAATCTTTAGTGAGTCCTCGAGCTGCAGACTATCCTTCTCAGGGTTGATAAAGTCGGAGAGGATAAAGGCTGTGCAGCGTTTTTTGTTCACATTGGTCATATAGCGAACAGCCTCTGAGAGGGCTGTGCCGTTAGACTCGGGGGTAAACTCTATCAGCGAGCGGATAATCATAAGAATGTGGCTGCGACCCTTCTTTGGAGGGATAAACTTCTCAACCTTATCAGAGAAGAATATACAGCCCACCTTATCGCCCGTCTGTGCTGCCGAGAAGGCAAGCACTGCGGCAATCTCGGTGATAACACTCTGCTTGCTCTGCTCTGTAGAGCCGAATGTACCAGAGCTACTGACATCGACAACAAGCATCATTGTAAGCTCGCGCTCCTCCTCGTAAACCTTGATATGGGGAGTGCGAGAGCGTGCTGTAACATTCCAATCAATATCGCGGACATCGTCGCCAATGCGGTACTCGCGTACCTCAGCAAAGGACATACCGCGTCCCTTGAATGCCGTATGATACTTTCCTGCGAAAATCTCATTCGACAATCCTCGGGTCTTGATTTCGATTTTACGAACCCGCTTCAGAATATCGCTTTCGCTTGGGCGCATTATGGTACAATAACATTGTTGAGAATCTCGGTGATAATCTCCTCGGTGGTAATGTTCTCAGCCTCAGCCTCGTAGGTAAGGCCAATGCGGTGGCGCAGCACATCGTGGCACACGGCACGAACATCCTCAGGAATAACATATCCGCGACGACGGATAAAGGCATATGCGCGAGCAGCCTTGGCAAGCGAGATGCTGGCACGTGGAGAGCCTCCGTAGGCGATAAGTGACTGCAGCTTCTGCAAGTTATACTCTGCAGGCTCACGAGTAGCGAAGATGATATCGACGATATACTTCTCAATCTTCTCGTCCATATATACATCCTCAACAACACGGCGCGCACGAACAATATCCTGCGGGGTGATAATCTTATTTGGCTGTGGCATACCTGCGCCAGAGAGGTTCATTCTGACAATGTCGCGCTCCTCAGATTTCTTTGGGTATGAAATCTTAACCTTGAGCATAAAACGGTCTACCTGTGCCTCTGGCAGTGGGTAGGTACCCTCCTGCTCAAGTGGGTTCTGGGTTGCAAGTACGAGGAATGGCTCAGGGAGCTTATAGGTATTATCACCGATAGTTACCTGACGCTCCTGCATAGCCTCGAGCAGTGCTGACTGCACCTTTGCCGGAGAACGGTTGATCTCATCGGCAAGTACGAAGTTTGCAAAAACGGGACCCTTACGGACGGTAAAGTCCTCGCTCTTCTGAGAGTAGATAAGTGTACCCACTACATCGGCAGGAAGAAGGTCCGGAGTAAACTGGATACGAGAGAAGTCTGCATCTACAGCCTTAGCAAGAGTGGTGATAGCCAGCGTCTTAGCAAGACCTGGAACACCCTCGAGGAGGATATGTCCATTTGAAAGCAGACCGATAAGCAGTGTGTCGACAAGGTGGCTCTGACCAACGATAACCTTACCCATCTCTTGTCTGAGAGTATCGACAAACATTGATTCGCGCTCAATGCGCTCGTTTAATTCCTTGATGTTTATAATTTCACTCATAGTAGTTGATTTTTCCTATTTAAATTGAAACGAGTTTTTCGCTCTTTTATTGTTCATTTTGTGATAATTTGGCAAAACAGTGGCGGCAGATAGGCTCGTATGTATCCTTCTCTCCGAGCATTACCAGCGAACTGTCGGCGGTAAGGCGGTGCGAATGGTGTGCCAAGTTGCCACAGCGAACGCAGATGGCGTGTACCTTAGTTACATACTCGGCTGTAGCCATAAGTGCAGGCATAGGGCCAAATGGTTTGCCCAAGTAGTCCATATCTAAACCTGCCACAATTACGCGAATACCACTATCGGCAAGCTGTCGGCATACATCTACAATGCCGTGGTCAAAGAATTGAGCCTCGTCAATACCTACAACATCTACATCAGAGGCCAGCAGCAGAATATTCTGCGACGACTCAACAGGTGTAGAGCGGATAGTAGTGGCGTTGTGCGAGACAACCTCGTCCTCTGAGTAGCGTACATCAATGCACGGCTTGAAAATTTCAACTTTCATATGCGCAAACTCTGCGCGGCGTAGGCGGCGAATAAGCTCCTCGGTCTTTCCCGAGAACATTGAGCCGCAGATAACTTCAATCCAACCCTTCTGGCTGGCATTTTCTAAGAACATATTTATATCTGTTTTTTAATTACTTAAACCAATTTTTATACGGCATTTTTGCCAAGTAGGAGTTGCGGTAGTGGTAGTCTGCAGTAACCTCCTTCCAAATCCACTCTGGAAGTGGCGGATTGCACTCTGTATCGGGTAGCTCGACCTCGGCAAGGGCAAGACCTTCGTTATCTCCCTCGAAGATATCAACCTCCCAGGTGAAGCCTTGGTAATCAATAATATGACGCATCTTTTCGACTATGCCGCTACAGCGAGATAGCAGCATCTCGGCACAGCGAAGCGGAATTGCCCTCTCAAATTCAAAGCGGCTAAGCCCTCCATCTCGACTCTTGCCCTTGAAGGTTATATAGCCCACATCGCCATATATTCTTACGCGGGCAGTGACCTTGCGCGAGCAGAGGTAGCCCTGCGCTATGCGGGTAGCAGAGTGGGGTTGGGCGAGAAAATTATCGTCGCTGATTAGGTATTTACGCTCTATCTCTCTCATCGTGAGGCTGTTTGAGAGGCGTCTGCTGCCACAACACCCATACAGTCGAGTGCCCACTTGCCCTGCACGCGGAGCACCTGCTCGATAATATCGCGCACAGCACCTGCGCCACCGTTGTACTCAGAGATATACATAGCTGTCTCGAGTACCTCTGAGCAGGCATCGGCAGGAGCTACGGGAACACCGACCATACGCATACACTCAAGATCAGGAATATCGTCGCCCATATAGATTGTATTCTTAAGGTTGATGCCGGTCTTCTCGGCAAAGTCCTTGAGTGCAGCAATCTTATCCATACAACCTAAGTAGCGATGCTCAATACCGAGTCGGCGCATACGAGAGTCGAGGTTGTTACCAAAGCCTCCCGAGATAACACATACATTACAGCCGTGCTTAACTGCGTAGGCAAGGGCATAGCCATCCTTAGCGTAGTAGCAGCGGATAAAGTCACCACCCTCGATTGGGATAATCTTGCCGTCGGTCATAACGCCATCTACATCGAAGATAAAGGCCTCAACATCGGCAATTATCTCTTTGAAGTTTCTCTTAGTCTCCATATATTTTCGCTTATCTTGTCATAAATATTCTTTAACAATTCATTGTCGCCGATAAGTGCGCGGTGGCGATTCATTGTTGCACCATCACCGCGTACGGCAGGGCCTGTTTGCACAGCTGCCGGAGTGGTGCTATCAATAGCCTTAGCAGCGGTCTCGGCAATAAGTGGCGCAACCACATCAAATGGCAGACCAGCCTCTGTAAGTATCTCTGCTGCAGTAGCATACAGATTATTGACAAAGTTGCAGGCAATAACACCTGTAAGGTGAATCTTTGCGCGCAAGGCTGCATCTGCCTCGGCAACATTGTCTGTCAGCGTATGGGCAAAGGTAGTTGCCTGAGCCTTGGTATCTTCGTCCTCTGCCTCAACAAAGAGGTATATCTTGCTAAAGTCTACCACGCGACCTACAGAGAAGGTCTGGAACGGGTAGATGATAGCTCTGCGACAACCCTCGGGTAGCATCTCGAGCGTGCCGCAGCCTGCTGTGTGGGCAACCACTGACCCTGCAGCAAAGGGGAGTGATGCCGCCACATCTGCAATAGCACGGTCGCTGACGCATATCAAGTAGAGGTCTGCAGCCTCTAACTCCTCAGCCTTGCCGCACCACGAGGCTCCTGCTATAGCTGCTACAGCCTCACCTCGTTCGCGATTGCGGGCATAGACCTGCACCACGCGATTGGAGCTGTTGTTCAGTGCGTGAGCAAATGCTTCAGCGACATTGCCGCTGCCTATAATTGTAATTTTTTGAGTTTTCATTCCACAAATATACAAAATAATGAGCAAAAGCAGAACAAGTATCACTTTTTTTGCTTTTTGAGCAGAAAGTGTTTGAATTTTTCGCTAACTTTGCGCAGTATATATATACCCAAAAGCAATGAAGAGTGATTTTTTGGTAATTGGTTCCGGCTCGGCAGGTCTTAGCTTTGCACTCAAGGCTGCTGAAAAGGGAACTGTGACTATTGTCACAAAGGGAGAACTTGTAGAGTGCAACACCAACTATGCACAGGGCGGTATCTGCTCGGTAACTTATCAGCCTGATACATTTGAGAAGCATATCGAAGATACGCTGGTATGCGGTGCGGGGATGTGTGACCGTGAGGCTGTCGAGATTGTGGTTCGCAACGCCCCTGAGGCTATCGAGTCGTTGATTGGTTGGGGTACTCGTTTTGACAAGAATGAGCAAGGTCAGTTTGATCTACACCGCGAGGGTGGACACTCTGAGCACCGTATTCTCCACCACGCCGACCTTACGGGTGCCGAGATTGAGCGTGCATTGATTGAGAGCGTTAAGGCGCATCCTAATATTACCATCCTTGAGCACCATTTTGCTATCGACCTGCTTACGCAGCACCATTTAGGTGAGATTGTCACCCGACACACCCGAGGCCTTGCCTGCTTTGGTGCCTATGTGCTTGACACAGATACTGACGAGATAAAGACTATACTTGCCAAGTTTACAATTGTTGCTGCAGGCGGTTGCGGAAATATATACAACACCACAACAAACCCTACAGTGGCTACAGGTGACGGAATTGCTATGTGCCACCGCGCAAAGGCGATTACCAAGAACATGCAGTATATCCAGTTCCACCCGACTGCCCTTTACCATCCGGGTGAGCGTCCGTCGTTCCTTATTACCGAGGCTATGCGTGGCTACGGAGCTATTCTCAAGCTCCAGAATGGTAAGGAGTTTATGGACAAGTATCATCCGATGAAGTCGCTGGCTCCGCGTGATGTGGTGGCTCGTTCGATAGACCACGAGCTGAAGATTCGCGGTGAGGAGTTTGTATATCTCGATGTTACACATATGCCTGCCGAGCAGACAAAGGCTCACTTCCCGAATATTTATGAGAAGTGTCTCTCAATAGGTATTGATATAACTAAACAGATGATACCTGTATGTCCTGCTGCACACTACTGCTGTGGTGGCGTGGTGGTAGACAGCAACGGACAGTCATCTATCCGCCGTCTCTATGTTATTGGCGAGAGCTCTTGTACAGGTCTGCACGGTGCAAACCGATTGGCATCAAACTCGCTCACCGAGGCTGTGGTATATGCTGACCGCGCAGCAAAGCACGCTCTGTCACTTTTTGACAAGGTTGACTTCCAGGAGGGTATCCCTGAGTGGGACTTTGAGGGTACTGCCGAGGCTGAGGAGATGGTGCTTGTGCTTCAGAATCGTCGTGAGCTGCAGGCTATTATGTCAAACTATGTGGGCATTGTTCGCTCAAATCTGCGTCTGGAGCGTGCGATGAAGCGACTTGCCATCATCTGGCAGGAGACCGAGGGCCTTTACAACCGCACCAAGCCGTGCCGTGAGCTGTGCGAGCTGAGAAATATGACCGCGGTTGCATATCTGACTATCAAGCAGGCGCGCGAGTGCAAGCAGAGCGTGGGATTGCACTATACAATTGACTATCCACCACAGAAATAACATTTTACAATTTATATAAAATACCTTAAATGGCATTACAGGAAGAGATTACAAGAAGACGAACATTTGCAGTTATTGCACACCCGGATGCGGGTAAGACAACACTTACGGAGAAGTTGCTGCTCTTTGGTGGCGCGATTCATATCGCCGGAGCGGTAAAGAGCAACAAGATTAAGAAGGGTGCTACCTCAGACTTTATGGAGATTGAGCGACAGAGAGGAATCTCGGTGGCTACATCCGTAATGGGTTTTGAGTATAAAGATATAAAGATCAACATTCTTGACACCCCGGGTCACCAGGACTTTGCCGAGGATACATATCGTACACTGACAGCTGTCGATGCGGTAATTATCGTTATCGACGGTGCAAAGGGTGTGGAGTCGCAGGCTCGCAAGCTGATGAATGTCTGCCGTATGCGCAACACCCCTGTGATGGTGTTTGTAAATAAGCTCGACCGCCCTTGTAAGGATCCGTTTGACCTGCTTGACGAGATTGAGAACGAGTTGCAGATTCGTGTGCGACCACTCTCATTCCCAATTTCGAGCGGTCCGACATTCAAGGGTGTTTACAACCTCTACGAGCACAACATAAACCTCTTTACCTCTGATGAGCGACAGACTGCCGATGCGCAGACAGTACAGATTGAGGATATTTCATCATCAGAACTCGATAGCTTGATTACCGAGCGTTATGCAAACCAGCTTCGTGGCGACATTGAGCTTGTTGAGGGTGTGTATGAGGAGTTTGACCGTGAGCAGTATTTGTCAGGTGTGCTTGCACCTGTATTCTTCGGCTCGGCGGTTAACAACTTCGGTGTCAGAGAGTTGCTGGAGTGCTTTATCCGTATTGCTCCATCGCCTCGCCCATCGACAACACAGACTCGACTCGTTCAGCCAGAGGAGCCTAAGTTGACAGGTTTTATATTCAAGATTCACGCAAATATGGACCCGAACCATCGTGACCGTATTGCATTTATGAAGATATGTTCAGGTACATTCGAGCGAAATAAGAACTATCTCCACGTGCCAAGTGGTAAGAGTATGAAGTTTTCATCTCCAACAGCGTTTATGGCTGAGAAGAAGTCGGTTATCGACTTTGCATATCCTGGAGATATTGTTGGTCTGCACGACTCGGGCGGCTTCAAGATTGGCGATACATTCACCGAAGGTGAAAAACTCAAGTTTACAGGTATTCCTTCATTCTCGCCTGAGCTATTCCGCTATATCGAGAATGCCGATCCTATGAAGTTCAAGCAGCTGGCGAAGGGTATTGATCAGCTTATGGATGAGGGTGTGGCTCAACTCTTTACATCATCACTCAATGGTCGCAAGATTATCGGCACCGTGGGTGCGCTCCAGTTTGAAGTTATTGAGTACCGACTTGAGCACGAGTATGGCGCAAAGTGCCGCTGGGAGACCATCTCTATCCACAAGGCTTGCTGGATTGAGAGTGATAATGCTGAGCAACTCGCCGATTTTAAGCGTCGTAAGCACGCCAATATGGCAACCGATAAGCACGGTCGCGATGTATTCCTCGCCGATACCAGCTATTCCCTTGCTCTCGCACAGGAGAAATTTCCGGAGATTAGATTCCACTTTACTTCCGAATTCTAATTTTGGCGTGAAAAGGCAGCATTGCTGCCGCTAATTAAAACTCCAGCAAAGGGCAGTACGCACAGTACAGCCCTTCGCTGTTTTTTAAACCGTTTATAAAATTTGTTGATATGGCAAAGAAAGAGTATGCACAGGCAAACAAGGATTGGTTGCTGGCAAAGGCGCAGGAGGAGGGGGTAATGGCTCTTCCGAAGGGTGTTTATTACAAGGTGATAAGTGAGGGTAAAAATGATGGTAAGCATCCTACGCCTCGCAGTATTGTAACGGCGCACTACACAGGTTGGACAATAAACGGCAAGAAGTTTGACAGCAGTCGTGGTGGCGTGCCTGTGGCATTTCGTCTCAATGAGCTGATTGAGGGCTGGATAATAGCAATGCAGCAGATGTGCGTGGGTGATAAGTGGGAGGTATATATCCCTGCAGAGTTAGGGTACGGCCGCTTCTCGCAGCCAGGTATTCCAGGTGGCTCAACGCTGATTTTTGAGATAGAGCTGTTCGGAATTGCGTAGTATTTAGCAATAAGAAAAGCCTGAATTCATTCAGGCTTTAGGGTTTAACGACTCTTTGAGAAATGTGTCAAGGTAGAGCAAATCGGGTTCGTCGCATATGACATAGTTCATCAGAAGTTGGTCGTCTGTTTGTGAAAGAAGAGAGTCGAGTTGATGCATAGGCAACAGGTTTAGTGGGTGATTTGTAAAACTAACGCTGTTGCCTATATTTTTATTGTGTTTATGGTTTGAAATTGAGCATACAATATTTAGCAGAGAGACAAATTGTTCTCTTTAATCATCTTGCGGAGGTTAATCAGTGCGTAGCGCATACGGCCCAAAGCGGTGTTGATGCTCACTCCGGTCTGGTCGGCTATCTCCTTGAAAGATAGGTCAGAGAAGTAGCGGAGCATAACCACCTCGCGCTGCTCGTCTGGCAGTTGTGAGACAAGATCGCGCAGCTGGCCATCGATCTGGTCAGAGATGATATTATCCTCGATACTCTTCTCGGCATAGCGTATTGTACCTAAGACATTGTATCCTGCAGAGGACTCGCTGACAGAGTTATTATTCTTCTGAGAGCGGAAGTAGTCCAGAGCCTTATTGTGGGCAATGCGGAGCACCCACGACAAGAACTTGCCGTTGTCGGTATACCTACCCTCGTCGATAACGCTTACTGCCTTGATAAAGGTCTCCTGAGCAATATCGTCAGCAATGTCGGCATCCTTAACCATCATACGGATGTAGTCGCGAACACGACGGTTATGTTTTTCTATCAGAGTGGATATAGCACTCTTATTGCCTTGCAGATAGAGACTGAGCAACTCGCGATCGCTCATAATCTGTGCGTTCATATTCTTCTCCTTTCTTTAAATGTTCAGAGTAGAAGTTTCTCGATAGGCAATAAAGTGTTTTTAAGAGTTTAACATTAGTTTGTATTGCAAAGATATGTATGTTTTTTGAATTATCCAAATAGTCGCATTTATATCTTTATAGTTATTTTGGCTCTAAAAATGTCAAATATCGTGCCGAAATGGGCTTAGGGAGGGGTTTTGTGTAATTATTAGCCAATACATATGTTCGGTGAAACGGCCATAAGTGGTGGTGAAATAACAAAAAGATAAGTCCTGAGTGTTGGGCAACAGTCAGGACTCCGATATTAGGTTAGTTAGGTTAATGAGCAGTGGGAGAATCCCACATTTGTAACACAAAAGTACTATCTTTTTATTAAAATGCAAACTTTTAAGTAAAATTTTTCGCAAAAAGGGGGTAAATAGTTTGATTTTATAACAAAAAGCAATCTTTTATATTGTGAAAGACACTTTTTTAATAAAAGAACAGATGGGCAATGATAAGTACAACAAGGGTTATGTAGTAGAAGTTTGCCCATTTTGGCCTCATCTGGTCAAGGGCAAAGGCTGCGATGACAGATGCAGGTACGGCGATAATTGGCAGCATTGAAATACCACTACCAGGGAGGAATAGTGCACCGATGGTGATGACAAGCAGCCAACGCTCTATCTGTATGGTCTTACGCACGGGAACAAGTAGCGAGTAGCGTTGGAAGATACCCACGAGGATGCCATAGAGCAGGATAATGAGTAGTATGCCGACAATGGCGAGTGTGAGCAGAGGCAGTGGCTGAAGGCTGATGCCTACATAGCCATTGAGTAGAGCATTACAGAGGTTTATCGGCAGGTCGAGAATCTCTCCTCCTAAGTACCAACAGACATAGCTTGCACCCAAGAGTGGGAGCAGGTAGCCCGTAATGGCGATAAGTATGCGACGGAAACCAAGGGGGAAGACAAATATAGATATAGGTATAATTGCCGCAAGGGTGATGGCAGGAGGGTAGATAATAGCGGTAGTGCCGAGTAGCAGCATACCTGTGAAGAGCGACTCCTTGTCGTTCATAAACTGTAGTGAACGTATGATAAACATAACACCCAAAGCGGTAAGCAGAGCGGCTGCAGAGGCGGTAAGCAGGTTGGGAGTGAGCAGTATAGCGCAGCTGATAAAGCCGTAGAGCGATACGGGCATAGTGTTAAAGCCACCGAACAGACCCACTTTGACCGCGGCACGGTTGACTACGATAGCGGCCACGAAGAGCATAAGGGCTGAAAGCAACGCCTCCCACCAGCGAGGTAGGGTGATGCACTCGGCAAGCTCTGCCTCGAAGGGGTTGAGGTAGAGGCGCACGAAGGTGGCTGCAATGGTTATTATAAATAGTATGGTGGCAAAGGCACCTGTTTGGCGAGTGATGGATATCATATGTGTTTATTTTGTGGTAAAGTTACCGAAAATTTGTGAAAAATAGATACCTTTGTATATATGTTACCAAATTTTTATCAAACAGAGCTACTTGAGGCGGGTTGTGACGAGGCAGGAAGGGGCTGTCTTGCCGGACCTGTATTTGCGGCGGCGGTGATTCTTCCGCCCGATTTTCACCATCCGTTACTCAATGATTCGAAGCAGATGAGCGAGAAGAATCGTAATACACTGCGTGAGATTATATGCCGCGAGGCGGTGGCGTGGGCCGTGGAGGCGGTGAGCGCAGAGAGGATAGATGAGATAAATATTCTCAACGCCTCGTTTGAGGGTATGTCGCTTGCTGCAGGCAGGCTTGACCCTGCACCTCAGTTTCTTGCCATTGACGGAAATCGCTTCAGAACAAGGTTAGAGATACCTTTTCACTGTATTGTCAAGGGTGATGGCAAGTATGCAGACATAGCTGCGGCATCGGTGTTGGCAAAGACATTTCGCGACGAGTATATGCTACGCATAGCTGAGGAGTATCCTATGTATGGGTGGGCAAAGAATAAGGGCTATCCGACAAAAGAGCATCGTCTTGCGGTGCTTGAGTATGGATTGTCGCCACACCACAGAAAGACCTTTAACTGTGAGATTGATCAATTAACACTATTTTAATATGAAGAGTATAACAGTTACCAAACAAGTGCCCGTTGTGGGTTGTTACGATGTTGTCGTCTGTGGCGGTGGCCCTGCGGGTGTATTTGCAGCCATAGCTGCGGCACGCGAGGGGGCAAAGGTTGCCATAGTGGAGCAGTACGGCTTTCTTGGAGGTATGGCTACAGCGGGACTTGTGATGCCGCTGAGTGTGTTTACATATCAGAACAAGCAGGTGATTGGTGGCATTCCGTGGGAGTTTATAGAGAGACTTGAGGCTATGGGTGGCGGATATGTTGAGCGTCCGTTAGGTAATGTTGCCTTTGATCCCGAGTTATACAAGCTCTGTATGCAGAGAATGGTAATCGAGGCGGGTATTGACCTATATATGCACAGTTATCTGTCAGGTTGTGTGATGGGTGATAACGGTGTGGTATCTTCAGTGGTCTTTGAGAATAAAAATGGTGCAGAGGCTCTTGAGGCGAAGGTTTTTATAGATTGCACGGGCGATGCAGACCTTGCTGCAATGGCAGGTGTGCCTATGCAGGAGCAGAATGGCGAGCCGTTACAACCGCTATCGACATACTTTGTGCTGGCGGGTGTAGATACATCCTCACCGCTGATTTTTGAGGCTATGCATCACAATAAGCAGGGCGAGAATTGTCACTGTCTGCCGATAAGGGAGTATCTGCTTGCCCACGCAGAGGAGCTTGATATTCCTGAGTTTGGGGGTCCTTGGTTTTGCACAACGCTGCACGAGGGTTGTGTGGCTGTAAATATGACCCGAACAGCCGGCAATGCGTGTGATAATCGTGATTATACGGCTGCTGAGTGTAGGTTAAGGGAGGATGTGTATCGTATGGCGGATATTCTGCGCAAGAACTTCAAAGAGTTTGAGAATTGTTATGTATCTGCTGTAGCAACGCAGGCTGGCATTCGTGAGACGCGTCGAATAAAGGGTGTGCATACAATGACGGCCGAGGAGTATATCTCAGGTTACAGATATGCGGATAGCATCTCGCGCGGAGCACATCCGATAGATATACACGCCACAAATGGTAATAAGCAGTCGATACACTTCCTTGAGCAGGCGGCATATGTGCCATATCGTGCCTTGGTGGCAGAGGATTTTCCGAATCTGCTTGTGGCTGGTCGTGCTATATCTGCTGATCGCAAGGCCTTTGCTTCTATGCGCGTACAGGCGAGCTGTATGGGCACAGGTCAGGCGGCAGGTGTGGCTGCGGCGATGTGTGCTTCAGTAGGTTGTAATGTTAAGAGTGTTGATACAGAGGCTCTTATAGCTAAGCTTAAGCAGCTTGGTGCGGCATTATAATGCCTGTAATACCAGCGGCTCCATAATTGAGTAGCAGTGGCTGTTAGGGTGGACTCCATCCTTTGAGAACTCCTCGGGCAGTGAGCCGTCAGCAGCGGCCAGAGGGGTGTAGAAGTCGATAAAACCACGCTTCTTGCAGCGGGCAAAGCGAGCGATGCGGCGGTTCATATCTTGGATAAGGGCCACAGGCTCAATCTCGGGACGCCAGCGATAGCGTGCCGCGGGCAGAATAGTACAGAGGATGACTCGTATATTGTTGGATTCAGCAATGCGGGTCATCTTCTTTATATTTTTCATAATCACGCGGTTAGGGACATAGCCCTTGTTCTGGGCAATGTCGTTGGTGCCTGCGCAGATGATAACTGCCTGCGGAGCATTAGCCACAACATCCTTCTCAAAGCGGTCGAGCATCTGAGCGGTTACTTGGCCGCTAATGCCCTTATTGAGGAAGTCGTTTTTGCTGAAAAACTCGGGGTGACCACCGTGCTTAGGGCTATCCCAGCAGTCAAAGATAGAGTCGCCCATAAATACGGCGCGGTATTGAGCTGAAGCGGTTGATATAGAGATGGTTAAGCAGGCGATAGCTGCTAAGATTACTCTTTTCATAGGGTGTTAAATTCGATGGTTGAACTATTAAATATGGTGATATCTGACGGGATAAAGTCGGCAGAGCTGCAGTGCCATAGGTCAACATACTGCTGTGGCGAGCGTTCGGCAAGTGGGTACCAGCTGCTCTGAACACAGATTCGCAAGGTGTGTCCCTGCTTGAAGGTGTGTGCCATATCAGGCATAGTAAAGCTAATTCGAGTAGTGGTGTTTGGCACTACAGGAGAAGGGGTTGTAAAGCTATTGCGATAGCGAGCGCGCATAATATCGGCACGGACAAGCATCTGGTAATCAGGCTTCTGAGGGTCGTCAGATGGGAAGGTGTCGATAATTCTGACGGCAAAGTCAGCATCGGTAGTAGTGATTGCCACATCGAGGTTTACGGTAACATCACCCACAAGGGTAAGGTCGCTCTCAAGAGGTGCGGTAGTATATGTTAGTACATCCTCTCTGCCATCAGTAAAGCGTTGGTCTGCAATCATATACTCGCGGTGACGGCTATCCATAGCAGTATGGAAAGGCACCGGATTGCTCGGGTCGGAGGTATATGTGCGGCTTGAGGTAGTAGTTGGTTTGTTGGTGGTAAGTGTTTGGTTGTCAAGGTAGAAACTAATCTTCGTAGCCTCGGCTGGGGTCCAGCAGTCGGATGTGTACCACTCGTTGCTACCAGAGATAAACACCGACACCTGAGGCAAACAATCGAGCGTGCCGATGCCGCGCAGGTGGTACTCGAAGAATGGAATCTCGAAGTTATCGGCATAGTAGACATCGCTGGCTGTCTCGCCAAAGTCGAAGTCGCCCAAGCATTGAGCGTTGGAGTGATTCCACGCGCCGTGTGCCCACGGGCCTACAACAAGTCGGCAGTCGGTCTGTGGGGATTGGCTGCGTAGGGCCTTATAGGTATTCCACGCACCAAAGCAATCCTCAGCGTCGAAGTTTCCGCCAACAACAAGCACGGCAGGCTTAATATTATATAGGTATTGTCTTACATTGCGGCTCTGCCACCACTCGTCGTAGTCGGGGTGGGCGGACATAGCATCCCAGAAGGTAGAGGGGTGCATAACGCTACGCAATGAGTCGCGCGAGGCGTTGAGGAAGAAGGTATATATGTCGCCCTGATAGTCGTGCTGGCGTGTAGGTTCCCATTCAGTAGTTGGGGTGTGGTTGGTATGGCTCATAACAGGCATAAACGAGAATGAGTCATTCAACATCATAACGCCGTTATGGTGGATATCGTCGCCCATAAACCAATCTGTGACGGGTGCTTGCGGGCAGACAGCCTTAACGGCAGGGTGGTTACACGCACCGGCATACATAGTATAGAAGCCAGGGTATGAGCAACCGACAAAGCCTACGCGGCCGTTATTACCTTCGATATTATCAATAAGCCACTCGACGGTGTCGTAGGTGTCGGTCATCTCGTTAATAGCATCTGAGCCAGGGCGGATATTTTCGTACTCACCCTCGCTCATAAAGCGACCGCGAACATCTTGAAAGACAATAATATAGCCTCTATCTACATACTCCTGCATACGGTATGACGAGTTGAATACATTGCTAAACTCTGTGCCATATGGGGCGGATGAGTATGGGGTGCGCTCGATAAGAATAGGATGATCGTTGCCCCAGCGAGGCTTATAGATGGTGGTATGCAGGCGAACAGAGTCGCGCATAGTAATGTAGCACTCAATCTTCTCGTATTTGAGTTCTGTAGTTGAGATTAGTGCGATAAGCGTTGCGGCAATAAGTGCAACGAGGGCTAAAGTGTACCAAAGTTTTTTCATACTACAAATATACTAAGAACTTGCGTAAAAATGGCAGAATGAGGGCAAAATATGATAAGTGGTTGGTACTTATACCATTTTTGTGTTACCTCACCATATTGTTAATTTCGGCAGAAGGAGCCATATATGGTGGGTATTAGAGAAAGAAATGCTA
>JAZOND010000006.1:0-44411 GCA_045654345.1 Alistipes sp.
CCTACTGCAGTCAGGCAAAATTATTACCACAGTTGATTATCAAGATACCACCCCAGAGTCACAACCAATCCAAGACGAGTGCCCCTTTTAGAGCAAAATCGCGGTTTTACGCGCAAAAAGTCACAAAGTCACAAAGTCACACGGGCAGGTCACAATGTGACTTTTGTGACTTTTGTGTGACTTCGTGTTACTCGCGTTACTTTTCTGCGTTAGCTGTTCTGCGTTAGCTGTTCTCAAATTGTTCTGCGTCAGCTAATGGCCAATAGCCAATGGCCAACAGCCAACAGCCTTTTTCCCCCCATCCCTTGCAAAATTGGCAGAAAATCTCTATTTTTGTTCAAACCAAAAACTATTTAATTATGGCTTTACATATTATCGACCATCCGCTGGTGCAGCACAAGCTCACCCTGATGCGTATGAAGCAGACCTCTACGGGTAAGTTCCGCGAGTTGCTACGCGAGATCTCTATGTTTATGGGTTATGAGGTTACGCGCGACTTTCCGCTCACTTATGAGCAGATTGAGACCCCTCTAATGGCTATGAATGCCCCTAAAATTGCGGGTAAGAAGGTGGTTATTGCCCCCATTCTGCGTGCGGGATTGGGTATGGTTGACGGCCTTTTGCAACTTATTCCATCGGCTCGCGTGGGACATATAGGTATGTATCGTGATGAGCAGACCTGCCAGCCCGTGTTCTACTACTATAAGATGCCCGCAGACAAGAATCGCCTTGTCATTGTTACCGACCCTATGCTGGCTACGGGAGGCAGTGCCTGCGACGCTATTCGCCGCCTTAAGGAGGATGGCTATAAGCATATCCGCCTGATGTGCCTTGTCGCTGCTCCTGAGGGAGTTAAGGCGGTTACGGAGGCCCACCCCGATGTCGACATCTACACCGCTTCGCTTGACGATGGGCTGAATGAGAAGAATTACATCCTTCCAGGCCTCGGCGATGCCGGCGACAGAATCTTCGGCACGAAGTAAAGCTGTGGCGGATTTGGTGAATTTCCGATAACCTTACGCTGAAAAAGCGAACACAAGCGAACGAACCGAACATACCGAACGCCCCTGTTCGGTTGTTCGGTTCGTTCGTTTTGTTCTGCGTCAGCCGTTCTGCGTTAGCTTGTACTGCGTTAGCTGTTTTGCGTTAGCCAGGAACCTACCGAAGTTTGGTGCACCCGGAGCGTAGCGACCAAGTCCCCCTTTTTCAAAGGGGGATTTAGGGGGAATGTAAATATTTTTATATTTTTTAGGCATCCGTGTTCTCGGATTTGGAAGGCTACCGAAGGTGGTATAAGAAAAAATAGAGATAGCTCGTCAAGTTTACTTGAATAGAGCTATCTCTTTTTTTCTTGTAATAGCCGCAAGGCTACCCAAATCCGCACAGGCGTAGCGGATCGTTTTCCTACATCATTCCGCCCATACCGCCTGCAGGCATTGCAGGGAGAGGGTTCTCGGCTGGCTTCTCAGCAAGTACGCACTCGGTAGTGAGGAACATAGAGGCGATAGATGCTGCATTCTCGAGGGCTACGCGAGAGACCTTAGTAGGGTCGATAATACCCGCTGCCATCATATCCTCAAAGCGGTCATCGCGGGCGTTATAGCCGAAGTTACCCTGACCCTCGCGCACCTTGTTTACCACTACTGAGCCCTCGCCACCAGCGTTGGTAACAATCTGACGCAGAGGCTCTTCGATAGCGCGCTTAACAATCTGAATACCTGTGGTCTGGTCGTCGTTCTCACCCTTAAGGCCCTCAAGGGCTGCAGTTGCGCGGATATATGCCACGCCACCACCTGGAACGATACCCTCCTCAACGGCTGCACGGGTAGCAGCAAGGGCGTCATCTACGCGGTCCTTCTTCTCCTTCATCTCAACCTCGGTAGCGGCACCTACATAGAGCACAGCCACGCCACCGGCGAGCTTAGCAAGACGCTCCTGCAGCTTCTCACGCTCGTAGTCAGACTTAGCCACCTCGATAGACGAGCGGATAAGGGCCACGCGGTCGGCAATAGCAGCCTTGTCGCCACAGCCGTCAACGATAGTAGTGTTCTCCTTTGTCAGGGTCACCTTCTCAGCACAGCCGAGGAATGCAACGGTAGCATCCTCAATCTTCATACCCTTGTCAGAAGAGATTACGGTAGCACCTGTGAGGGTTGCGATATCCTCGAGCAGCTCCTTGCGACGGTCGCCAAAGCCTGGAGCCTTGCAAGCTGCAATCTTAAGCGTTCCGCGCAGACGGTTTACAACCAGCGACTGCAGTGCATCGCCATCTACATCCTCTGCGATGATAAGCAGCGCACGGCCAGACTGAGCTACAGGCTCAAGGATGCCCATAAGCTCCTTCATTGTCGATATCTTCTTGTCAGCCAACAAGATATACGGCTTGTCGAGCTCTGCCTGCATCTTCTCGGTGTCGGTCATAAAGTATGGAGAGATATATCCGCGGTCAAACTGCATACCCTCAACCACCTCTACGTGTGTGTCGGTGCCCTTAGCCTCCTCAACGGTAATCACGCCCTCGTTGTTGACCTTGGCCATAGCCTCGGCAATCAGAGTTCCGATAGCACGATCGTTGTTGGCAGAGATGGTTGCCACCTGCTCAATCTTGGTGTTGTCCGAGCCTACCTCCTGACTCTGTGAGCGCAGAGAGTCTACAATCACAGATACCGCCTTGTCAATACCGCGCTTAATATCCATAGGGTTTGCACCTGCAGTGACATTCTTCAGTCCTACGCTGATAATAGCCTGCGCAAGCACTGTGGCAGTGGTAGTTCCGTCACCGGCATCGTCGTTGGTCTTTGAAGCCACCTCGCGCACCATCTGCGCACCCATATTTGCAAATGGGTCCTCAAGCTCTACCGCCTTGGCTACAGTCACGCCATCCTTGGTCACCTGCGGAGCACCAAACTTCTTGTCAATAATCACATTTCTACCCTTAGGGCCGAGGGTTACCTTCACCGCATTTGCCAATGCGTCCACACCCTCCTTTAAGAGGTCTCTTGCCTCAATATTGTACTTAATGTCCTTTGCCATAATAAGTTATGTTCTTTAATTGTGGTTTCGATTTTATGCGGTTTTTACTGCCTTCTGCTTGCCGCTTAAATCCTCACATACGCCTTGTATGCTGCGGTTTAACCGTCTGCGCGAGCGTTAATCCTCCTTCGGAGTCTTTTCACTGCTCCGTCTCAGCAATTCAAACGAGTTTGATTGCGTTCGACTTAATCGCAGCGTTGTAAAACCTCGCCTAAAATCAAAACGGGTGTTTGTTCTTTTTAGCCTTTAGCCATTAGCCATTAGCCTTTAGCTGTTTTACTCTACAACAGCCAAAATCTCAGCCTGCTTCATAATAATGTATGTAGTACCCTGATGGTTGATTTCGGTACCTGAGTACTTGCCATAGAGTACCTGGTCGCCCTCCTTAACCTCCATAGTTACATCCTTAGTGCCCGGGCCTACTGCGATAATCTTACCTGCAAGTGGCTTCTCCTTAGCTGTATCCGGAATAATAAGACCTCCGGCGGTCACCTCCTCTGCTGCATTTGGCAGAATGAGAACTCGGTCTGATAATGGTTTAATCATAACTGTTTTTTTTATGTTGTTAAATTTCTGTCTTGCTGTAAAAACTGCGGGCAATCCCTGTGCCAAAGCATAAATACTGCCAAAGTTGGCAGATATTTTGACATTTTGGCACAAAAATAATCAAATTGTTGATAATTACCACCACTAATGCCCATTTAGCAGCGAATTATAGTATATTTAGTCTAAAAAGTAAATTGAGCCCAAAACCTTTGGTTTTATGATGGTTTTTTTGTAGATTTGCAACAAATTATGCCTATGCCGAAGATGTGGAATGGTGTGATTTGGTAGTAATGATTTATAAATTTGGCTAATAGCCTGATAATTATACAATTATGAAGATTGCAGTTGCAGGTACGGGTTATGTGGGGCTGAGTATGGCCACGCTGCTGTCACAGCACAATGAGGTTGTGGCAGTCGATATTGTTGCCCAGAGGGTAGATATGGTCAACGCTCGTCGCTCGCCCATTCAGGATGAGTATATCGAGCAGTTCTTTGCGGAGCGTACTCTGAATCTCACCGCCACGCTCGATGCCCGTGCGGCATATAGTGATGCCGACTTTGTGGTTATCGCCGCGCCAACAAACTACGACAGCGCGCGTAACTTCTTTGACACCTCGGCAGTAGAGAGCGTTATCGCTCAGGTTATTGAGTACAATCCGAGTGCCATAATGGTCATCAAGAGCACCATTCCCGTGGGCTTTACCGAGTCTATCCGTGCCAAGACGGGTAGCCAGAATATACTCTTCTCGCCCGAGTTCCTTCGCGAGAGCAAGGCTCTGTACGACAACCTCTACCCGAGCCGTATTATCGTAGGTCGCCCTGAGGGTGATAGTCGCCTTGAGGCTGCAGCCCAAACCTTCGCCTCTTTGTTGCGTCAGGGTGCTGTAAAGCAGGATATAGAGACCCTTTTTATGGGTCTTACCGAGGCCGAGGCTGTCAAGCTCTTTGCTAACACCTACCTTGCTCTGCGCGTGAGCTACTTCAACGAGCTGGATACCTATGCCGAGATGAAGGGGCTTGATGCTCAGGCTATTATCAACGGCGTAGGCCTTGACCCGCGCATCGGTACTCACTACAACAATCCTTCGTTTGGCTATGGTGGCTACTGTCTGCCTAAGGATACCAAGCAGCTGCTTGCCAACTATCAGGATGTGCCGCAGAATATGATCTCAGCCATTGTCGAGAGCAACCGCACCCGCAAGGACTTTATCGCCGACCGCGTGCTTGCTATGGCGGGCTACTACAGCGAGAATAGCACATACGATGCAACTCGCGAGCAGCAGTGTACTATCGGCATCTACCGCCTGACGATGAAGAGTGGCTCTGACAACTTCCGCCAGTCCTCTATTCAGGGAGTTATGAAGCGCATCAAGGCTAAGGGTGCGCAGGTGATTATCTACGAACCGTCGCTGGAGGATGGAACTACATTCTTCGGTAGTCGTATTGTCAACGACCTTGAGCAGTTCAAGAGCCTCTCGCAGGCCATTGTGGCTAACCGCTATGATAGTGTGCTTGACGATGTGGAGGCCAAGGTCTATACACGCGATATTTTTAGACGAGATTAGACTATGGGGAGTATTCTTGTTACAGGTGCTGCAGGATTTATCGGTGCCAACCTTGTAGAGCGACTGCTCAAGACCGAGAGCAACGCCCTTGTTGTGGGTCTTGATAGCATCAACGACTACTACGACCCAGCCATTAAGCACTACCGCCTTGACTCTATTGGGCGTGTTGCGGCAGAGGTGGGGAGCAAAAATAACAATAGCTGGACCTTTGTCAAGGGCAATATTGCCGACCGTGAGGTTGTGGGTGGCCTGTTTGCCGAGTATCAGTTCGATACGGTTGTAAACCTGGCTGCTCAGGCGGGCGTTAGGTACTCGATTACCAACCCTGATGCCTATATTGAGAGTAATATCATCGGCTTTTACAATATCCTCGAGGCGTGCCGTCATAGCTATGATGGTGGCGCAAGGGGCGTTGAGCATCTGGTCTATGCCTCATCCTCGTCGGTCTATGGCAGCA
Organism: Alistipes sp.; assembly: GCA_045654345.1. Lineage (GTDB taxonomy): Bacteria > Bacteroidota > Bacteroidia > Bacteroidales > Rikenellaceae > Alistipes. Next base: position 5,602 of record JAZOND010000006.1, read on the forward strand.
ATAGCAAGGTGCCTTATTCGGTTGAGGATAAGGTAGATAACCCCGTGAGTCTCTATGCTGCGACAAAGAAGAGTAACGAGCTTATGGCTCACTCATATAGCAAGCTGTACAATATTCCCTCTACGGGTCTGCGCTTCTTTACGGTCTATGGCCCTGCCGGTCGCCCGGATATGGCGTACTTCGGCTTTACTAATAAGCTGCGCCGCGGTGAGAAGATAGAGATATTCAACTATGGCAACTGCCGCCGCGACTTTACATATATCGACGATATTGTAGAGGGCATCCAGCGCGTTATGCATCGCGCTCCAGAGCGCAAGGTGGGTGCAGATTCACTGCCTGTGCCTCCATATGCGGTCTACAATATAGGCAATAGCAGCCCCGAGAGCCTTCTGGACTTTGTCGATATCCTTCAGCAGGAGCTTGTTCGCGCAGGCGTTCTTGCATCGGACTACGACTTTGAGGCCCATAAGGAGCTTGTGGCAATGCAGCCTGGCGATGTGGCAGAGACCTATGCCGACACATCGGCCCTTGAGCGAGATTTTGATTTTAAACCACACACCCCACTGCGCACCGGCCTGCGCGCCTTCGCCGAGTGGTATAAAGAGTTTTATGGGTAGCTATGGGAGTATTAAAGAAGATAGTTAAGGCCTACTATAGGCTCTTTTGCAGCCCCGAGGCCTATGCGCGACATATAGGTGTAAAGATAGGCAAGAACTGCCTTATCTCGACCCGTAATTGGAGCTCGGAGCCATACCTTATAACCATTGGCGACAATGTGCAGGTGACCAGCAATGTATACTTCCACACCCACGGTGGGGCCCATGTGGCGCGTGGAGAGCACCCTAACTTCGACCTGTTTGGTAAGATTGTGGTCGAGGATGGTGCATATATCGGAGCACTCTCGCAGATTATGCCGGGCGTTACTATCGGTCGTGGTGCGCTTGTGGCCTCAGGCTCTATTGTCACTAAGTCTGTGGCTGCGGGGACTGTTGTTGGTGGAAACCCCGCTAAGTATATCTGTACCGTTAGCGAGTATATAGAGCGTAATATGCCTTATAACATTGATAGTAAACACCTTAGCTGGGAGCAGAAGAGAGATTTGCTACTCAGCCTAACAGAAGAGAAGTTTTTGAAGAAGTAATGTCAAAAGTTGGTCAGTACATATGGGGAATGGTAGGTAATATCCTGCCTCAGGCATTGCACCTGCTGGGTGTGATTGTTTTGGCGCGTATACTTACCCCTGCCGACTTTGGTATTGTGGGCGTGCTGGGTGTGTTTATCTCCGTGGCGGGCGTGCTTATAGATACAGGCCTTGGCGGTAGCCTTGTAAAGGAGAAGAGGCTTTCGGCCTCGGACTGCGCCTCTGTTAGCGTGTTTAATGTTGGTGTAAGTACACTGCTCTATGTGGCCATATTCTTTGCTGCACCATATATCGAGCGTTTTTATGCCCTTGAGGGTCTAATGACAATCACCCGCGTGCTCTCGCTTACATTTATCATCGGTGCCTTTGGCCTTGTGCCGCGCTGTATGCTTGTGCGTGAGCTTAAGTTTAAGCAGATAGGTCTGCTCTCGGTATTCTCTGTTGTCGTGGCATCAGTGCTGGCTATACTGGCGGCCCTTGCTGGCTGGCGGGCATACTCGCTTGTTGTCTACCAACTTGTAAATACCGCTATCTCGACCATTGGCGCAATGGCTATGAGTAGGTATGTCTTCTCTGTGCGGTTTAGGGGTAGTGATCTGAAGCGTCACCTATCCTTTGGCGTGCTTACTACGCTGGCCAATGTGGTGGATATCGTCTACGACAATATACTGATAATTATCACGGGCAAGATTGCCACGGTAAGTCAGGTGGGCTATATGTCTCAGTCTAAGAAGATTCAGGAGGTGTCGACCAACGGCATTGCTACGAGCGTCAATAATGTCGCCTTCCCGCTGCTGACAAAACATAGGGATGAGCGTGAAAAATTTATAGACGAGTCTGACCAGTTAGTGTCCACAATCGGCCTGCTGCTCTTCCCCTTGCTGGTGGTTATGGCCGTTGCTGCAGAGTATATAATACTGTTAGTCTTTGGTGAGCAGTGGATAGCCGCTACGCCCTACCTCTCGGCATTTATGGTTGCTGGCGTGTTTATAATCCTTGAGCGACTTGTTCGCAACTTTATAAAGTCGCTGCTCTTTGCGCGGCAGCTGCTTACAATAACCTTTGTCCAGCGCATCGTGGGCCTTGCTGTTATCGTAACGCTGAGCGTTGTGCGCTCTGAGTGGCTTATAGCTTCATATGTAGCAGCCTCGGTGGCAATCTGGATTATTAGCTCGGCGAGCTATGCCCGACTGGTAGCCGTTCCAGTACTTACTCAGCTGGCAAAGCAGATTAGAACTCTGCTGCCATCGGCGGGGCTCTATGCGCTACTGTACGCAACCGTTGTACTTACAGAGAATATCGTGGTTCAGGCATCTGTGGCAGCACTGCTACTTGGCCTCTACTACTTTGTTCTACTGCCAAAATACTACTCAATTTCACTGTATAAAACTATTAGCGGCTACCTTAATAGGAGGGGCAATTAGCGATGATTTTTAACATTATAGCGTCCATAGTAGCACTGGTCTTTGCTTTGCTGTATTATGAGGAGGGTGTCTCTTCTCAGCTAAGCCCGTATGCTTGGTTCGCCTTCTCGCTCTTTGCTGCGCTGATGGTAGTCTTCTTCGTAGCCTCTCGGGCGAGAAATCGTCAGTTGACCTCGTACTGGTTCAGCCCATCCTATATCGTGCTGTTCGGACTTATTGTGGTAAATCTGCAGACGATAGCCAATGTGCTGTTGGGTTACGCACCTATAAGTTCGTATCTGCAGACCACAAGCTACGACGGATATGTCAATCAGGTGATGTTCGCGGGCTTGCTCTCCGTTACGGGCTTTATTGTCGGCTGCTATAATGGTATGCCACGACATAATCTACTCAGTACAAGGCGATTAAGACAGACTGCTCAGATGCCTAACTTAAAGGTATTTGTGGCGTTGCTTGTGCTCTTCTTCGTGCTGTTTGTGGTAAATATCGACATTATGTCCTTTGTCACGGGCCTCCACTATGAGGGCTCGGGTAGCCACGACCGCGTGACAAACTCGTCGTATATGTTCTACGAGCAGCTGCTCAACGCTTGTATTATAATTGTCTTCTCGATTGTGGCCTTCAAGGCTCAGTGGGCGGGTGGACAGATGAGCATAAGGCACTTTATGCGTCAGGTGCCGGCCGTGGTGTGGTTTGTGATTGTGGCATATATGGGCCTTCGACTGCTCAGTGGTGATAGAGGCCCGGTGCTCTATAGTATTGGTGTTGTGGGCTACTCATACCTTATGGCCTCGCGCCGCCGCTTCTCTATTGTTGTGGTACTTGCTGCGCTGGCCGTGGGAGCTGTTGCTACTACTATTATCGGAACAACCCGAGGCCTTAGCAAGCAAGACTCGTTTATGGATCGCGTAGAGATGGCCGTGGAGATAGAGACCGATGATGCTCCGAGCATCTGCCGCCCTACGCAGGAGCTTGCAAACTCAGTAAACTGTAACTTTATTGCCATTGCCGACATTGACACGGGTAAGGTGGCTGTTCAGAATGGTAAGTACTCCTTCTACAACATTGTCACCTGCTTCCCAGGTAGCCTCAAACTGTTTAATATGCTCTTTGGCCTTACGCAGAAGGATATAAATAGTGCCGAGTATATTACAATCTCCTACTTCGGCCAGTACTATCCTCTGGGCCTTGGAACAACCCCTACGGCCGAGGGTATACTCGACTTTGGACTTATCGGCTGCTTTATTCTGCACCTGCTTTTTGGCATTTTCCTAAGGCGTATAGATGGCTATTTTGTCTATAACCAGCACATTACTATGGTAATGATGATTATAGCCATCAAGTTTGCGTCAGAGGCTATCTATATTTCTCGCTTTACCTTTACGGGAATGTTGGGTAAGGCACTCTATGTGGCCATTATATACCTGGCTGTTAAGTTTGTTGTAGATAAATTTAGAAAAAGTTAGAGATGAAGCGCGTTCTGTTTTTAATACCTAATAGTAGCGGTGGAGCCGAGAAGGTCTCTGTAAACTATGCTCGCATCCTTGCCGAGCGAGGCTTTGCTGTGAGCGTCGTGCTTATAAAGACACCTACAGATAGCGTCAATCTCCGCGAGTATATTACTGATAAGAGTATAACTGTCACCGACTACCAGTGGCGTGGTGTTGCCCGCTCTTGGTTTGGTCTTGTGAGGTATATTGTCCGTAGCAGATGCCACTATGCCTTCTCGTCGCTTACCACATTCTCTATACTGGCCGTTATCGCCTCGATATTTGCGCGTGGTATGAGGGTGGTTGCCCGCCAGTGCTTTACGCCAGGTACGGAGAGTAGGGCTATGGAGTTCTGCCTTGGATTGTTCCTCAGGTTCGCATACCTAAATATTGCCCAGACCGAGCAGATGCGCGAGCAGATGATAACTGCCTATGGCTTTAAGCCTCAGAGGGTTGTGACTATCTACAACCCACTTAATAAGGGCGATATATTGCGTAAAATAGAGGCTCTGAAGCCCTCAACAGAGCAGGGATATAACTATGTAGCCATTGGCCGACTTTCGCCAGATAAGGACTATATGACCCTTCTGCGGGCATTTGATATAGTCCATACAGCACGCCCTGAGGCTCGCCTGACTATTATCGGCAATAACTATAACGATAGCTACTTCGACTCGCTTGTGGTGTATATTGCAGCCCACGGCCTTGGAGATAGCGTCGAGTTTGTGGGCTATACCACCAACCCGTATAGCTATATGGTTGCCAGCGACACGCTTGTGCTCTCGTCTGTGCGTGAGGGACTGCCCAATGTGCTGCTGGAGGCTATGTTTTTAAATGTCCCAATTGTAGCCACAGAGTCTATACCGTTTATCAGTCAGTATGTGGTAAATGGCAGCAACGGATATCGCTGTAAGGTAGGTGACTTTGAGGCACTTGCCAAGGGTATGCTGCTTGCCCCACAACTTAAAGGGGCTGTGGTTAATGGCGATATTAGTGGTGATGTAGAAGAGCAAATTGTAGATATTTTTTCGCTATGAGAGTAACGATTGTATACCTTGTCAATAAGCTGCGCAACTCAGGCCCTATAAGGGTTATGCTGGACATTATAAGGCACCTTGACCGCGAACAGTTCACGCCAGTAATTATTACCCTTACTGGTGAGGACAAGAGCCGTAGTATCAAGGATAGGTTTGTAAGCCTTGGTGTTGAGGTTGTAGCCCTTGACTATAACTACTGGCAGTTAGAGTTTCTGCCTTGCCGTATAGCTAAGCATATAGAGAGTATTTGTAGAGACTACTCCAATGTGGTCTACCACTCACATAGCTACCAGGCAAATAATATCTTGGCGCATATAAAGAGCCACAGCGCAGTAGCTACCATCCACTGCATTAGCGGCGAGGACTACCTTATGAACTACGGAGCGTTGCAGGGAAGGTATATGTCGTGGCGGTTCCGCTCGGCCCTTAGGCGCATTGCCCATCCAGTGGCAATATCTGACTATATGACGGCCTACTATAGCCCTATAAATGGGTTGCAGACCATCGTCAATGGTGTGGAGCGATATATTGCAACACCTAAGAGTCAGAGCGAGTATAAGCGTGCATTGGGGTGTGAAGGTAAGTTTGTGATACTGGTCTCAGGTGGCTTTAATAAGCGTAAAAACCAGCAGCTGATAATAAACGAGCTGAAGGCTTTGGATTGCGACTTTGTCTGCATCTTTATTGGCAAGGGTGATACTCTACAGCAGTGCACAGAGGCTGCCGCTGGCCATAGTAGATTTAGGTTTGACGGCTATGTGTTCAATGTGGGCGAGTACCTCTCTGCTGCCGATGTTGTGGTCTCAGCCTCCTACTCAGAGGGTATGCCACTGGCCGTTCTCGAGTCGCTTACTATGGGTTGCCCTGTGCTGCTGTCAAATATCCCTCCGCACATTGAGATATGCAATAAAATGGAGGGAGAAGGCGTGCAGATATTCGACATCTCTACCTCTGGCAGCCTTGCAGCGGCGGTTAAGGTTGCTATGCAGCAAGTGTGTGATAGAGAGGCTATTGCCAATAGATCGTACGAGATTTATAGCGCAAAGGGTATGTCTGAGAACTACCAGCGACTATACTTAGAGTGTGTAAACAAGTAAAAAACAGAATATGAAGCGAGTAATAACATACGGAACATTTGATCTGTTGCACTATGGACATATAAACATACTGCGTAGGGCAAAGGAACTTGGTGATTATCTGGTGGTTGCGATATCTACCGATGAGTTTAATTGGAATGAGAAGGGTAAGAAGTGTTACTTCTCATACCAGCAGCGTAAAGCTATGGTTGAGGCTATTCGCTATGTCGATATGGTTATTCCCGAGACTAATTGGGATCAGAAGCGTACAGATGTGCACGACCATAATATTGACATCTTTGTCATTGGCGATGATTGGAAGGGTAAGTTCGACTTTTTGGAGCAGGAGGGCGTTGAGGTTGTCTACCTGCCTCGTACCCCTGAGATTAGTACCACACAGATTAAGGCAGATCTGAATAATAAGTAGACTATGACAGAGATCAGACATTTGCAGTTGGTTATTCTTGACATTATGCGCGATATAGACGCTATCTGTGTCAAGCATAATATAGAGTACTATCTGCTGGGCGGCTCGGCTATTGGAGCTATTCGCCATCAGGGTTTTATTCCGTGGGATGACGACCTGGATATTATTATGTCGGCAGACAACTACGACCGATTCTTGGAGGTGTGTGCTGCAGAGCTTGATAGCAGCAAGTATATTCTCCAGCAGGGTGAGAAAGACTGGCCGCTGCCATTCTCGAAGATTCGTCTCAAGGGTACCAAGCTCGTAGAGATAGAGGGTTCGGAGGATGAGGCGATGCAGGGTATTTTTGTCGATATTTTCAAGGCTGATAATGCCCCAGCTTCTAAGCTGCTGCAGCGTCTGCAGTACTTCTGTGGTAAGGTCTACCTCTGCTATTGCCTTGCACAGCGAAGCTACAACTCGGCATCAGCTAAGAAGAAGTTGATGATGGCACTCTCCTTCCCACTTAAGGTGCCGTTTGTGCGTCGATTCTTCAAGGCTCAGGTTGAGCGATATAACGGCAAGCCAAGCCCTTATATGTGCTTTATTTATGGCAGAACCAAGTTCAAAAATGCCTTTACGGCAACAGATGTATATGGTAAGCCACTCCGAGTACCATTTGAGACGCTTAGCCTGCCCGTGCCAGAGCAGTATGACATCTATTTGACTCAGATGTTTGGAAACTATATGCAGCTGCCACCCGTTGAGCAACGACAGGGACTGCACTGTGTTTCAATAGATTTTGGAGAGTATTAGTATGGCAGATAAGTTTCAATTTTCGGTAGTAATGTCGGTCTATAAGAGCGACAAGCCCGAGTTTTTTAGACAGGCGTTGGATAGCATAACCGTTGAGCAGACTCTTCAGCCTACAGAGATTGTGCTTGTCGTTGATGGTCCGGTGCCTGGACTTATAGATGATATTATTGCACATTATCAGAGCTGGTATTCAGACCCTGCCGAGCCGTGCTACTTTAATGTTGTTCGCCTCGAGAAGAATGGTGGTCTTGGTAATGCCCTGAAGGTGGGCGTTGAGACTGCTCGCTATGACTATATTGCGCGTATGGATAGCGATGACATCTCGCTACCATATCGTTTTGAGAAGCAGGTTGAGTTTCTTGCAAACAATAGCGATGTGGATATTGTCGGCGGTAATATTAGCGAATTTGTTGGTAGTCAGAATAATATTGTGGGCAATAGAGTGGTGCCAGAGAGTAACGAGGCTATCTATAACTATATGAAGAGTCGTTGCCCGCTGAACCATATGACCGTTATGTTCCGCAAGAGCGCGGTGCAGGCTGCAGGCGGTTATATTGATTGGCACTACAATGAGGACTACTATCTCTGGGTGCGTATGGCTCTTAAGGGATGTAAGTTTGCCAACCTGCCACTGACGCTTGGCAATGTGCGCGTGGGTGCTGATATGTATGCCCGTCGTGGTGGTTATAAGTACTTTAAGAGTGAGGCTGATTTGCAGCGATATATGTACAAAAATGGTCTGATATCGGTATTTAGACTGTGGTATAATGTGTTGCTGAGATTTGTGTTGCAGGTATGTATGCCAAATTGGCTGAGAGGTCTGGTATTCAAATATTTAGCTCGTAAGTAGAGTGTGTTATGAAGTATCTTTTTGATAGAGTAGTTTCGTTTGTGGGGCTGTTGTTTCTTTGGCCCGTGCTGGCTGTGGTGGCGGTGCTTATCAGGGTTAAGATGCCAGGTGGACCTGTTATCTTTAAGCAGCAGAGAGTAGGCAGATATGGCAAGCTGTTTACGATGTATAAGTTTCGCTCGATGACCGTCTCGCACTCGGGTTCGAGTGTGTCGGTGGCAGGGGAGAGCAGAATCACTCCGTTAGGTGCAAAGCTCAGAAGATATAAGCTCGATGAACTGCCTGAGTTGTGGAATGTGATGATTGGCGATATGAGCTTCGTAGGCCCTCGTCCCGATGTACCTGGCTATGCAGACTCGCTGACGGGTAGTGACCGCGATGTGCTTAAACTGCGTCCGGGTATTACAGGTCCTGCATCGCTTAAGTATCGCAATGAGGAGGAGATACTTGCCTCTGTTGATGATCCTGTAAAGTATAACGACCAGGTTATCTTCCCCGATAAGGTCAGAATAAACCTATATTACCTAAACCATCAGTCGTTCTGGACAGATATCAAGCTGATTATCTGCACTGTGTTGGGTAAGCGAATTATGTATAATGGAGAGTTAATATAAATTATAGTATGGCAAAGAGAATATATTTGTGCCTTGCCCATATGTCGGGTCAGGAGCAGAAGTTTATACAAGAGGCTTTCGATACCAATTGGGTTGTGCCGTTAGGTCCCAATGTCAATGGCTTTGAGGCAGACCTTGAGGCTTTCGTAGGGCAGGATAGAAGGGTGGTGGCACTCTCGGCAGGTACTGCAGCACTGCACCTTGCTCTTATCGCCTGCGGTGTTACTGCAGGTGATGAGGTTTTAGTGCAGTCGTTTACCTTCTGTGCATCGTCAAACCCTATTGTCTACCTCGGTGCAACGCCTGTATTTGTTGATTCTGAGGCTGATAGCTGGAATATGGATCCTGAGCTTCTTGAGCAGGCTATTGTCGATCGTATAGCCGTTACGGGCCGCAAGCCGAAGGCTATTATCCCTGTCTATCTCTATGGTATGCCAGCCAATATGGAGAGAATTATGGCAGTAGCCGATAAGTACGATATCCCCGTTGTTGAGGATGCTGCTGAGGGCTTTGGCTCGAAGTATGATGGTCGTGTGTGCGGAACATTTGGCCGCTATGGCGTGCTCTCGTTCAATGGAAATAAGATGATTACTACCTCGGGTGGTGGTGCGCTTATCTGCGCTGATGATAGCGCAAAGCAAGAGATAATGTTCTACGCCACACAGGCGCGTGAGTCATATCCATACTACCAGCACGAGAAGATTGGCTATAATTACCGTATGTCTAATATCTGCGCAGGTATTGGTCGTGGTCAGATGACTATTGCCGATGAGCATATTGCCCACCACAAGCGTCTGCAGTCCCTCTATCGCGAGCTTTTGGCAGATGTTGCTGGCGTTATATTGCACGACAATCCATCGCCACGCTATGATAGTAATTTCTGGTTGTGTACTATTCTGCTCGATGAGAGCTTGAAGGTTAAGGGTGAAGAAAATGCCTATAAGAGTGCCGTTGCGGGTGCTGTAGGTGGTGCTGCGGGCGTTACACACGCGGCAGATAGTCTGCAGACCGACTGCCAGCCAAATGCCAATGTTGAGGCTATGCGCGTGGCCTTAGATGCTGCAGGTATCGAGTCGCGTCCGCTGTGGAAGCCTATGCACAAGCAGCCTGTATACGCCTCAAGCCCTGCATATCTGAATGGCGTGAGTGAGAGTCTGTTTGCGCGAGGATTGTGTCTGCCAAGTGGTCCGTGCGTGACTGAGGAGGATGTGCGATATATCGTAGAGCAGATAGTCGCAAATATTCTATAGCTCGCAGTTTCTTTGTAACCTTTGGAGGGTTGCACGACTAAGAGGAGTAGTGGCGAAGCGGAGAGTAAACTCTGCTTCGTCTATTTTATGCCAATCTATAGTTAACGGGTCGAATGTAGGTGCAAAAAGTGGATTTGTGGCAAGTGGAGCCTTTGCGTTGTATGGACAGCAACTCTGACACTCATCACAGCCAAAAATCCAGCCGTGGAGTGGGGTCGCGCCATTATTATCGCGCTCAATGGTTGCGCACGATATGCAACGGCGAGTATCTATGTGCCTCTCGATAATTGCACCATTAGGGCAGGCCTCAACGCACCTGCGACACTCGCCACAGCCAATAGCCTCGATAGGAGAGTCGTAGTGGTCAGTCTCAGCGTCGACAATAGCTACGCCAAGCAGCACGAATGTTCCGAACTTAGGTGTTACAAGTAGCGACTGACGACCAATCCAACCTAAGCCAGCCTCCACGGCATAACGCTTCTCAAATACGGGTGCTGAGTCGGTAAATATGCGGCCACTTAGAGTTGGATGCTCCTGTTTTAGATGTGAGCACAATTGTTGCAGCATCTTCTTTATGGATATGTGGTAGTCCGTAGTAAGGGCATAGGAGGCTACCTTCTGCTTGCAACCCTCAGGATAACCCATACTCAGGGCATTCTTGTATGCCACACCACATACAATAACCGTTTTGGCCCCTGATACCAGCAATGAGGCATCGGCGCGCTTGTCAACATTGCGCGATAAGTAGTCGAGCGACGAGTTATAGCCAGCCTCTAACCACTGCTCAAAAAAGGCACGGTCAGACTCGAAATTATGACAACGAGTCACTCCGCAGAGGTCAAAACCGACAGCCTTTGCTGCTTGTTGTATGTGGAGATAATTTAACATTGCAACAATATTTTGCTCAAAAGTAGTGTTTTTTTGTGAAAAAACCTTAAATTTGCAGTGAGTATAGTGAATGTTTTTTATTGATAATCAATAAGATAACATTCTTAAATATGTGAAAATTAAATATTTAGGAAATGAAGTTAAAGACTTTGTACGAGGTGCTTCATAATAGCTTGAAGCAATTTTCAACTCGTACGGCCTTCTCGTTATGGCGTGGAGCCGACGTAACCTATAGTGAGGTTGGTAGTAGAGTAGCAGAGATTCAGGAGATGTTGGTTGATGCCGATATTCAGCCCGGCGACCGAGTAGCAATTTTGAGTAGCAGCGTTCCGAATTGGGGTGTGGCCTACTTCGCTATTGCTTCTGCAGGTTATGTGGTTGTACCTATTATGCCTGATTTTACATCTGAGGACATCGACCGTATTGTCGAGCACTCTGAGACTAAGGCTCTGTTTGTATCAGACCGCCTGTTCTCTAAGTTGTCAAAGCAGACTGCTGACAAACTAAACATCGTTATCCGCACAAAGAATCTGGGTATTATCTCTCAGAATGTCAAGGGCGGTAAGGGCTCAAGCCGCATTCCTCAGCCAGAGGATTTGGCAGCTATTATCTACACCTCGGGTACTACATCGCAGCCTAAGGGCGTAATGCTCTCGCACTACAACCTCTGCTCGCAGCTCGAGATGATTGATAAGTTGTTTATGGTATATCCTACCGATATATTCCTCTCGGTGTTGCCATTGGCGCATACATATGAGTGTACTATCGGTCTGATACTTGCCTTCTATCACGGTTCACACGTGGTTTATCTCGACAAGGCTCCTACAGTATCTACGCTGCTACCTGCCCTTAAGGAGGTGCGCCCGACAGTTATGCTCACCGTGCCGCTGATTATCGAGAAGATCTATCGCGGAGCTGTGCTTAAGAAGTTTACCTCTTCTGCGTTTATGCGTGCGCTCTATAAGGTTGGCTTTATCCGCCGATTCTTGCACCGTATGGCAGGTAAGAAGCTCACAAAGACCTTCGGCGGTCGCATTCGCTTCTTCGGTATTGGTGGTGCTAAGCTCGATTCTACTGTAGAGCAGTTCTTGCTTGATGCTAAGTTTATCTACGATATTGGCTATGGTCTTACCGAGACTGCTCCACTGCTTGCAGGTGCTGTTGACGGTATGCTCCGCCTCGGTTCTACAGGCCCACTGCTTCAGGGTATTGAGGGTCGTATTGAGAACCCTAATGAGCAGGGCATTGGAGAGCTTGTTGTCAAGAGTCCGAGCCAGATGCTGGGATATTATAAGAATCCGGAGGCTACAGCAGCTGTATTTACAGAGGATGGCTGGTTCCGCACAGGTGACCTTGCCTGCTTCGATAAGGATGGCTGGCTATATATCAAGGGCCGACTGAAGAATATGATCTTAGGCCCAAGCGGTGAGAATATCTACCCTGAGGATATTGAGAGCGTACTTAATCAGCACGTATTTATCAACGAGTCGCTGGTAACTGAGCACGAGGGTCGTCTTGTGGCACTTGTTAACTTCGATAAGGACGCTATTGCTGCTCGCTATCAGGAACTTATGGATGGCTGGTCAGAGAAGAAGGAGGAGTGGGGACAGCTCCGTGACCAGATTATGGCAGATATCAAGGAGTGGATTAATGCTCGCGTAAATCGTAACTCTCGCATCACCGAGGTTGTCGAGGAGGAGGACGAGTTTGTAAAGACTCCATCAAAGAAGATTCGTCGCTTTATGTACGACGGTAAGGGAAAGAAGAAAGAGTAGGGTGATATAACTGAAAATCGTAATTCAAGGGCGCAAGCGTAATGTTTGCGCCTTTTTTATTATCGTATTGCAGGATATGACACTCAATGATGCACTCTTGGCGCGGATGTTGGATGGTTGTGGGGTATGGAAAGTAGGGGTGTTGTGTGGGCGAATATCGCCCTGATAGGGTGCAATGTTGTTTGGGCGTGCGACTATCCATTTTATAACCTGTTGTTAGGCAAGTATATATCGCCTATGGCGATGGTGTCAGCATCGCTTGTTGTGGCAGCTCTATTGTCTTGGATTCCGCGTATCTGGGAACGGGGAGAGAGAATTGAACGTAAAGATTGGGCGATAATAGTTGTGGCGGCGTTGCTTATGGGCGTTACGCGCAAGCTGATGATGATGTTTGGTCTGTCTCGTACCTCGCCAATAGATGGGTCGATAATTGCCACCATAGTGCCGCTATTGGTGCTTATAGTCTCGCTTATTGCGGGTATAGACAGCCTTAATATTCGCAAGGTCTTTGGTCTTATTTTGGGTATGGGTGGCGCAGTGGCGGTGATTATAACCAGCGGTGATTCGCACCACGCTAAGTCAGAGCTGTGGGGCAATGTGATGATGATTTGCAGCGGTGTGGTTACGGCACTCTATATGGTATTTTTCAAGCGGTTAGTGGCCAAGTATCGCATAACTACGCTGCTCAGGGCAATATATACAATCTCGGCTATTGTGATGCTTCCGTTCGGTTTGCGAGCAATGCTTGCCACCGACTTATCTACATTTGATACCAAATTATACTTAGCGGCGGCCTTTGTGCTTATTGTGCCCACATATCTGCCCAATCTGCTGCTCAACTATTCGCTAAGGTATCTACAGCCAACGCTATCGAGTGTGTATACATATATTCAGCCCGTGCTTGCTGTGGCTCTATCGGTGGCAATGGGGCTTGATCGTCTGCATCTTGATACGCTGATTTTTGCAGCAATGCTCTTTACGGGTGTCGGGCTTGTAATCGGCTCGTATAGTAAGTCAAGGGCATAAAAAAGAGGTGACCCGATGGGTCACCTCTATTACTACATATAGTTGATTACTGTGCAGGTGCGTCAGTAATACCGAGCTCCTTCTTTACAGCACCGTTGATATCAACAACCTGAGCCTCGTCGTAGTAAACGAAAGCCATAGCGTCAAATACTGCAGAGTAGCCACCAGCCTTAGCAACCTTAGCGATAGCTGCGTCGAGCTTCTCCTGAATAGGGGTAGCAAGCTCCTGCTGCTTCTTAGAGAAGTCCTGCTGAGCAATCTGCTGGAACTGAGCATAACGCTGCTGCAGGTCGTTGAGCTCCTGCTGCTTCATCTGCTTTACAGTTGGGTTCATAGTTGCCTGATTCTTCTCGAACTCAGCATAGCGGTTGTTGAACTCAACCTGGATAGCCTCAAGCTGCTCCTGAAGCTCCTTACCGAATGCGTCAAGGTTTGTCTGCATCTGAGCAGTCTCTGGCATAACAGCAAAGATCTCCTGAGTATTTACACGAGCAAGCTTCTGTGCAAAAACATTTGTTGAGCAGAGTACAGCTGCCAAAACAAGGGTTAGTTTAAGAATGTTTTTCATAAAAAATTGTTATTTAAGTAATTCAATAATGTTCTGTGTATGATTTACAGCCTCAGAGTGGTAGAGCATAGCGGCATTTGATGCGCTGTCGACCACCATATCGTATCCGCCACTCTGGGCGTAGTTCTCGATAGCTGTAAATACGCGCTTCTGGATTGGCTGTATAAGCTCGATGCGCTTTTTCATCATCACGCCCTCGTTGCCAAATACAGACTCCTGAAACTCTGCTGCAGCACGCTCCTTAGCAAGTATCTCCTGCTCTCGGGTGTTGCGTGCGGCTGCGGTCATATTGGCCTTCTGAGCCATATAGGTGTTATATAGGCTCTCAACCTCGGCATATGCATTGTCAACCTTGGTTTGATACTCTTTAGCCAGGTTGTCAAGGGTTGATAGTGCGGTGTTGTAGTCGGCAAGTGAGCGGAAAATCTTCTCGCTGTCCACAACAATATACTTCTGTGCAGAGGCTGCGCCAATACTGATAATTACAGCAGCAAGGATAATGATAAGTTTTTTCATACCTCTCGATGTTTTAGTGTTTTATATATAACGCTCTGTAATTCAAAAATATTGCCATTAGAAGTTCTGACCGATAACAAAGTGGAACTGGCTACCGCTGCGCTTTGTCTGACCAGCTGCTGGGTCAAATCCGTAACCCCAGTCGATACCGAGCAGACCTACGATAGGCAGATAGAGGCGAACACCCACACCGGCAGAACGCTTAATCTTGAACGGTGAAAAGTCCTTCCACGAAGCAAAACCGTTACCACCCTCAAGGAATGCAAGTGCATAAATCTGTGATGAAGGCTTGAGGATAATAGGGTAGCGAAGCTCAAGGGTATACTTGTTATAACCGATTGAGTAGCGGGTAGTTGTAGGGTCGAGATCACCATCCTCGTAACCACGCAGCGAGATGATATCCACACCATAGATGCTATAACCGGTCATACCGTCACCACCGACCTGGAATCGCTCGAACGGAGATACCTTATTTTTATTATAGTGGCCCAAGTAACCCATCTCGGCTTTAGCCATAAGCACCAAGTTATTGTTGCGAGTAAGCGGCTGGAACCACTGTGCCTTGAACTGCCACTTGTGGAACTCGATCCAACGCCAACGATCCTGCTCAGAGAGGTTCTCATCGGCATAGTCCTTACCATCCCACGCTGAGAATGGAGGGGTAAACTGAACTGAGAGAGAGATGTCCGAACCACGGCGTGGGTAGATAGGCTGGTCGGTTGAGTTACGCGCTAAAACCAACTTTGCAGCAAGGGTATTTGCGTTACCATTCTCCATAATGAACGAGGTGTAACCCTTCAGACCATAACGGAGGTATGACAACTCACCATAGAACTGGAAGTATGGGTCAGGCCAAGAGAGTCGCTTACCCAAACCGATAGAGGCACCATAAGAGCGGAAGAATGTTGTCGGCTTCTGCCATACATAGTATGCGTCGTTAGACTCTGACAAGTGACCCGAGATGGTGAGTGAGGTAGGTCTGTGACCACCCAACCAAGGCTCTGAGAAGCTCAGTGACAGTGCCTTATAGTATGTACCGTTTGTCTGACCAGAGATAGACAGACGCTGGTTCTGACCCATAGGGTATGGACGCCAAGCGTTCTTATTGAAGAAGTTGCGCACAGAGAGGTTGTTCAGGGTAATACCCACAGAACCTACGAATGTACCCGAACCCCAACCTGCCGCGATGTTAAACTGGTCTGAAGCCTTCTCCTCGAGAGGCCAGTTGATATCTACCAGGTCGGTAGCACCCTGAACAAGCTTAACATCAGGGGTGATAGCCTCCTCATTGAAGTGCTGCATACCTGCAAGGGTACGAATGGTCTGCATAAGCAGTGCGCGGTTGTAGAGCTCGCCTGGGCGAGTGTATAGCTCACGACGGATAACCTCGTCGTTAACACGCATATTACCAGAGATGCCTACATTGTTGATAGTAAACTGCTTACCCTCGAATACTCGTATCTCAAGGTCGAGAGAATCAGGGCCAACGATAATCTCGGCAGGCTCAATCTGCGAGACGAGGTAACCATCGTTCTGATAGAGGCTCGAGATAGACATCTCCTCAGGGTTCATCTCCTTACCGATACCGAGTCGCTTGTGGATAGACTTCTTGTCATACACATCGCCACCCTTTACGGCAAGCAGCTGCTGGAGGTGCTCGGTGTCGTAGCGTGAGTTACCTACCCACGACACATTGCGGATATAGTATTTGTTACCCTCATTGAGCTTAATGTGCAGACCAATACGCTTGTCGTTAATCTTATAGATAGAGTCTGAAAGGATATGCGCATTGCGGAAACCCTTTGAGTTATAGAAGTCCAAGAGCAGCTCCTTGTCCTCCTCATAATCCTTCTCCAAGAGCTTTGTCTGCTGCCAGAACTTGATGCTTACGCGGTGAGTCTTCTTAAATGCACGCTCCAGACGCTTGTTGTCGAAGTTTTTGTTACCCTCGAAGATAATCTCGCCGATACGCACTCGTGGATTCTTAACAACATTGAAGGTCACATTGACACCCTGCTTGATAACTGAGTCCTGCTCATAAGAGGCTGTAACCTCGCAATTGCGGAAACCCTTGTCAGAGAAGTGCTTCTTGATGAGCTTGATGTTCTTGTCGATGATGTAGTCCGACAACTCGTGACCGCGTTTGAGCTTGAGTTCCTCGATAAGGTCGGCACTCTTGCTCTTAGATACGCCTGCAACCTTCCAGTTCATTACTCGCGCACGCTCCTTGAGCATAACCTCAAGGTCGAGGCTGTCGCCCTCAATGGTTGCACCAATCTGAATATCCTCAAAGTAACGCTGCATCCAGAGGCGGTTTGCTGCATTCTGAATAAATGTACCCGGCAAATATACAGAATCACCCGGCACCAAACCAGATGCTGAGCGGAGAATGTCGTGGTTGAGATACTTCACGCCGTGAATGTTCACATTACGCAGATAGTAGAGCTTCTGCTCCTTGCTATCAAGGTATGGAGCATTCTCAGGAACAACAAAGCCGTCGTCAGGATTCTCGGTAAGAGATATCGGGCCACCCTTCTTCTGCTGCTTGGTTGTGGCAGGCTTAGCTGTACGAATAGCCTCACGAAGCTCGGCACGAGCCTGCTTCTTCTGCTCACGACTCTGTTTCTTGTTACTCTGGGCTGCTGCAGTAACGGTTGAGAGCAGCAATGCCACGCAAATCAGATATTTTAAAATATTGCTCATCAATTATGTATTTTCTGCTAAAGTTTGCCGTAGCGACGCTCTCGCGAAGCATAGACCTCTAAAGCCTTGTCAAATTCACTCTGTTTAAAGTCCGGCCACATAGTCTGTGGGAAGTACATCTCGGCGTAGCTGGCCTGCCAGAGCAAAAAGTTGCTCAAGCGGCACTCACCACTTGTGCGGATGATAAAGTCGGGATCAGGAATGCCCGCAGTGTAGAGCGCGCTCTGAATATCCTGCTCACAAACATCCTCCGCCTTGATATCACCTGAGGCAATGCGCTGTGCAATACTCTTGGCTGCCTGAACAATCTCATAGCGTGAAGAGTAGTCAAATGCCAATACAAGTGTAAGCGACAGACCCTCAGCAGTCTGATCCTCAATCTGCTGCAGGTGGCTGCGCACCTTTTCGGAGAATCGGTCACGACGACCAATCATCATAACCCTCACTCCCTGAGCCTTCAGCTCCGGAGTCTCGGCAATCACGCTCTTGCAAAATAGCTCCATCAGCGCGTTTACCTCCTCAGCCGGGCGACCCCAATTCTCAGACGAGAAAGCATAGAGTGTGAGGTAGCGGACACCGTTTCTGCGAGCTGCCTTAATGCACTCGCGCACAGAGTCTACCCCCTCAATATGACCCTCGAAACGCTCCTTGCCAAGAGACTTGGCCCAGCGTCCGTTGCCATCCATAATTATGGCAATATGGGTCGGTATGCGCTCTATATTCTCCATATAACTCGCAAATATAGCTATTTTTTTTAAATCTAACTCACTTTGTGAGTGATAATGATAATTTTTTAGCGATTATCTACACCCCACATTAACTTCTTTCGTAACGAATCGTAGAATGAAATATTGTGTGGCACGGCAAGAGATATGCATCTTTCTGCAATTTTTATCACTACGCTCTGTCCGTCGGCAATGGCAAATGTGCGGTTGTCAACCGATATTGAGGCCTCGTTACTGCGGGTGTGAATAGTAAGGGTTACGGTGCTGCTGTCGGGTATTACAACAGGGCGCATCGTAAGGTTGTGAGCAGATAGCGGAGTGATTACAAAACAGTTGCACGAAGGGGCTATGATTGGACCTCCCGCGCTAAGTGAGTAGGCTGTCGAACCTGTTGGTGTTGAGACAATTATGCCATCGCCATTGCAGGTGAGAGTCGGCATACCGTCTATCATCAGATCCACTGCAATCATCGAGGCTCCGAGCCTCTGAACAGCCACTTCGTTAAGGGCAAAAACACTGCTATTCTCACCGTCAAAATTGCCCTCAATATTTAGCACAGCTCTGCGCTCGATGCGCAGCGAAGAGGTGGCAATTTGCTCAAAAACCTCTTCTATCTCCTCGCTCTGCGCAATGGATAAAAAACCGAGTCTGCCAGAGTTTATACCCACTACGGGAATATCTCTGCCACCGAGGCGATGTACACCGTCAAGCAGCGTTCCGTCACCGCCAAAACATACCATAACAGCGTCGCTATTTTGCTCTCCTATGTCGTAACTATAACGCTGTTCGGGCTTAATTGTACAATCACAGAGCTGCTCAATATATGGTGCAGCCTCCTGATTTACAGCCAAGTCAAAGCCGTAACGCTCTATGGTGGCCATTATGCGACAAATCTTATCCTTGTGCGTTTGGTTCAGCGGACGCGAAAAAAGTATTATTTTCATTCTTAACTATTCCAACTCTACGAGAAAATGTTTAACTTTGTGGGCAAAGATAACTATTTTTTTTGTGTGTTATGACAAAACTTAGTGTAAATATAAACAAGATTGCAGTTATTCGCAACTCTCGCGGTGGTAATATGCCCGATGTGGTAAAGGCAGCTCTGTCTATTGAGCGTTTTGGTGGTCAGGGTATTACGGTTCATCCTCGTCCGGATGCACGCCATATTCGCTATAGCGATGTGCGCGAACTTAAGGGTGTAATCACCACAGAGCTTAATATTGAGGGTAATCCTATCGGTTCGTTTGTGGATCTTGTCTGCGAGGTGGTTCCTGCGCAGGTGACCCTTGTGCCTGATGCTGAGGATGCTATCACCTCAAATGCAGGTTGGGATACTATTAAGAATCGGGAGTTCCTTACTCAGATGTGCAACAAGTTCCACAAGTACGGCATTCGCGTATCTATCTTTGTTGATCCCGATGCCGATATGGTGCGTGGTGCTAAGGAGTGTGGTGCCGATCGTGTAGAGCTATATACCGAGGCATATGCTCGCGACTATGCTGCTGATCGTCAGGCAGCTATCGCCCCTTATGTGGCTGCTGCCGAGGCTGCGCGTCAGTGCGGCTTGGGTCTTAATGCGGGGCACGATCTGTCGCTTGAGAATTTGCAGTACTTTGCCGAGCGTATTCCGTGGTGTGACGAGGTATCTATCGGTCACGCGCTGATTAGCGATGCCCTCTACTACGGTCTTGAAAATACAGTTCAACTTTATCGTCGTTGTCTTAAAGATGAATAATCCACTATCACTCCCTATATTTAAGAGAATCTCGCGCCTGGTTGACTCCCGAGGTGTGCAGGCATTTGTTATCGGTGGTTTTGTGCGAGACTACTACCTCCGCCGCAAGTGCTCAGATATAGATGTTGTAGTGGTGGGAAGTGGTATTGAGATTGCCGAGGCTTTGGCTGCCGAGCTTGGGACTAAGGTAGTGGTTTTCAAGCGTTATGGTACGGCAATGCTCAACTATGACGGCCTCGAGATTGAGTTTGTCGGTGCGCGCAAAGAGTCTTATACACCAGACTCGCGCAAGCCGTTTGTTGAGGATGGTACGTTAGAGGATGATCAGCGTCGACGAGACTTTACTATCAACGCCCTTGCCTGGTCGCTCAATGGTGAGACTTTCGGTGAGCTGGTTGACCCGTTTGATGGTATGTATGATATGCAGAATTGCATTATCCGCACCCCGTGCGATCCGGATATTACCTTCTCTGACGACCCGCTCCGAATGATGCGCGGCATACGCTTTGCCACTCAGTTAGGCTTCGATCTTGACGATGAGACCTTTGAGGCTATTCGCCGAAACAGAGAGCGAATAAAGATTGTGTCAAAGGAGCGTATCATCGTGGAACTCAATAAGATAGTAGCATCACCCGTGCCGTCAATGGGCTTTGAGTTACTGGAGTTGACAGGACTGCTCGAACTTATATTTCCAGAACTTCACAACCTCTGTGGAGTGGAGAAGAGAGGACATCACGCACATAAAGATAACTTCAAGCACACCCTTAAGGTGCTCGATAATGTTGCCAAGAAGAGCGATGATCTCTACCTGCGCTGGGCGGCCGTTATGCACGACATTGCCAAGCCACAGTGCAAGAGCTACGACCCTAAGATTGGTTGGTCATTCCATGGCCACGAGGTGGTCGGCTCGAAGATGGTGCAGCCTATTTTCCGTCGCTTAGGCCTGCCACTCGGTGAGCCTATGCGCTTTGTGCAGAAGATGGTCTTTCTGCACCTCCGCCCGATAATTCTTGCCGAGGATATTGTTACCGACTCAGCTGTTCGCCGTTTGCTCTTTGAGGCGGGTGACGATGTGGAGAGGCTGATGACCCTCTGCGAGGCAGATATAACATCTGGTATTGAGCAGAAGGTGAAACGCTTCCTCGAGAACTTCGCCTTGGTGCGTGAGAAGATGAAGGATTTAGAGGAGCGCGATCGCATACGCAACTTCCAGCCACCAATTACGGGAGATATCATTATGCGCGAGTACGATGTGCCTCCGTGTAGCTTGCTGGGTGAAATTAAGGAGATAATCAAAAATGCCATCCTTGACGGCGAGATACCAAATGACTACGACGCAGCACACGCAATGCTGGAGGAGCTTGCAGCGGAGCGCGGGCTAAAGAGACGCGAGTAGTTTGTCGTGAAAAGCACGCATCTGCGATGGTTTTCCCAAATCCGAAAATACTATTAGCGCAAAAATAAATGCACAACATATATTTGAGCACCTCGGAGCGAAGCGACAAGTCCCCCTTTGTCAAAGGGGGATTTAGGGGGAATGTAAATGCTTCTCTTTAATTAGACGGAAGATAGCAAAAAAAGAGATAGGGAACACATATTGTGTCCCCTATCTCTTTTGCACTTCCGTCTAATTAAAGAGCGTTAACGTGCAACTGAATTGCGCCTTTGAGGGTACCTGCCTTGTTCTTGTGGATAATGTTGTGCTTAGCCAACTTGTCGAGCATAGCAGTTACCTTTGGAAGCAATGCCTCAGCAGCAGCCTTCTCAGTGGTGTGACGCAGAGCCTTTACAGCGTTGCGCGCAGTCTTGTGATAGAGGCGGTTGTGAGCACGCTTTGTAGCGGTCTGGCGAATTCTCTTCTTTGATGATTTGTGATTTGCCATAATTGTTAATTATTTCAGTTCTTTTAAATTATTTTCTGTTTTTAAATTTGCCTCTGCTGTTAAGCCCGCAGAACGGCTGTAACATCCGTAGATGCTTTCGGATAGGATTGCTCCCGCTCCTGTTAGTTTTTTCCGTCCCGTAAGAGCAACCAATCTGAGAAATTCAAGTTTTAGATCCCAGTTAGAGAGTCCCCTCTCAAGCACCAGGACAGCCCTCTCATATCTCTTCTTGGCACCCCTCGTTGTAGCCGATACGAGAGTCGAACTCGTCTTTCAAGAATGAAAATCTTGCGTCCTAACCGATAGACGAATCGGCCTAACCCTAATGGCGGAATACACTCCGCGGCAATTAGTGGTGCAAAGGTATTAAAAAAATGGGAATTGACAAGTGAATTTATGGAAAAAATGAAAAAAAGTGGAAAAAGAGTGCAAAAGAGTGTTAAAGAGGGGGATAAACGGCACTGCTATAGCGCAAAAAGCCTCTTTAAAACCTCTGTAGCCTCAGCTTGTGGGTAGAGACTAAGGGCACGATTTTCCAGCACGGCTACATTATCACTTACGGGCAGAGCAGCATCGGTGTCGTGGGTCGAGAAGATTATGGTCTTGCCCTGTGTGTGAGCAAGCTCTGCTAATAGTCTGCATATCTCAAATCGGGTAGGGATGTCGAGGAATGCTGTCGGCTCATCGAGCAGTATTACGGGTGTCTGCTGTGCCAGCGCGCGGGCAATCATAACTCTCTGACACTCACCATCTGAGAGGGTATCTATAGTTCTGAGTGCAAACTCGCTCATACCTACGGCAGCAAGGGCACTGCGGACAATATCGCTATCCTCAGTCTGCATTGCTCCGAGCCAATTGGTATATGGCGCACGGCCTGTAGCCACCACATCCTGACAACGCATATTTGCCACCCTTACGCGCTGGGTGCTGACAAATGAGATGGCCTTTGCACGCTCTACGGCAGCAAGGCTGTGCAGGGGCTTGCCGTCAATAAGTACACTACCCGAGTGCGGAGCATCTATAGCTGCCAGAACGCGTAACAGCGTACTCTTACCGCTACCATTGCGACCAACAAGGGAAGTGAGCGTACCACGGCTAAAGGTGGTATGAGCCGCCTCCAAGATAGTTTTGGTGCCGTAGGCTAAGGTCAGGTTGTCGAGTGTTATCATTGCATTAGGTTGCGGTTACGGGTTACTATATATACCACTACAGGTATGCCTATTAGAGCGGTAATGGTATTTATTGGCAGCAGCGTGAGCTTGGAGATAATATCGCCAAGTAGCATCATCGCTGCACCTATAAGTGCCGAGGCAGGGAGAAGTACTCTGTGGTCGGAGGTGGCGAAGATCATTCGCGCAAGGTGTGGTACAGCTATGCCCACAAAGCCAATCGGACCACAGAAGGCGGTGATGGTTCCTGCCAGCAGCGTTGTCGAGATAAATACGCGACTGCGCACGGATTTGATATTCACGCCCGAAGTTATGGCATAGCTCTCGCCGAGCAGCAGTAGGTTAAGCGGCTTGATGACTGTGACTGCTAATATAGAGCCAATGATTATTATTGGCGCGATAAATGACAGCTGCGTAAGGGTTATGTCGCCAAGCGAGCCCATAGTCCAGACTACGAACGACTTAAGAGCCTGCTCGTGACTGAAGTACTGCAGTATCTCGACTAATGCACCGAGGGCAGAGGAGAGCATCATACCTAAGATAAGTATGACCATAATATCTTTGATTCTGCTTGATAGCGTGATGATTAGCGCAAGAATTGCCGCTGCACCAATCCACGCTGCACCTGCACTGCCTATGGCGGAGATAACGGGCGAAGAGGATATGCCGAGCAATGGCATTCCGAGCAGGAACAGAGCCACACCAAAGCTGGCACCCGAACTTACGCCCAACACATATGGGCCAGCAAGAGGGTTGCGGAAGATGGTCTGCATCTGTAGTCCCGAGAGGGCAAGGGCGAGGCCTGCAAGTAGGGCAGCGATGGCCTTGGCGATGCGGATGTCGATGACAATTCCGCGAGTGACAGCATCGGTTGTCGAGCCTGTAATTACGCCCCACACATCGCTCAGTGGCAGGTTGACACTACCAAAGAGTATGTCGGCAACAAAGAGCAGCAGAGTAACTACGCCCAGAAGTATAAATAATATGGTTGTTCTGCTTTTCATTACTCAAGTCTTTTGTAGTAGTATAACGAGTCGGTGGTGCAATTCTCTGAGTGCAAGATGTTTATCATATCTTGCAGTAGTATGTCTGCATTTACGGCACCTGACTCCCAGAAGTCGCTGCCGCCGTTGTCTGTTGCACGCTTGGTGTTGTTGAATACGCGACCCTTTACCACGGCAGGCACCGTTGTAAACTTCGGATTTTCACTCCCTAGCTGTGCAAGGCTGTTGCACTGACCCACATTTATCCACACATCGGCAGTGGTGGCAAGGGCGAGCGCCTGTTCAAGGGATATAGGCTGTGACTGAGAGGAGGTGTTCTGCGGATATATATACTCTCCGCCCGCATCGGCAATAAGCTGCACGGCATAGCTCTCCACTGGTGGCATAAACCAAGTATCGCGATATGGAGTG
Organism: Alistipes sp.; assembly: GCA_045654345.1. Classification (GTDB taxonomy): domain Bacteria; phylum Bacteroidota; class Bacteroidia; order Bacteroidales; family Rikenellaceae; genus Alistipes. Next base: position 30,109 of record JAZOND010000006.1, read on the forward strand.
TTGAGCATAACCTTTGGGCGTGAGGTATAGTGGTTTGCAGACTCCTTGAGGGTGTTGTAGCGACTCTCGAGGGCAGTGAAGTACTCAACAGCCTTATCCTCAGCACCGCAGAGGTGGGCAAGAGCCACCATCCACTCGGCCTTACCCAGCGGAGTGGCCTCTGTGTAGTCGCCTATATATATATAAGGTATGTCAAGCTGGGTGAGCATTGTGTTGACGCTACTCTGCTCGCCATAGAGTCCGTAGAGCAGAATGACATCGGTGCCCACGGCCTTTATGCGCTCATAGTTGAGAGCCGAGTCGTAGCCAATCTCTACGGCACGCGAACGCACCGCCTCGTTAGATATAAACTTAACGCCCGAAACACCGACTACCTTGTCGGCTGCGCCTATGGCGTCAAGCATAGCTATGTGGCTCGATGAGAGTACCGAGATGCGCTCTACGGGTATGCGCACATAGGGATCTTCTTCTGGGATAGATTGTCCTTCCTTAATAAGGTAGATATGCTGCTCGAAGCTCTTGTCACTCTGGTATGGATTTGTGATAGTAAGCACCTTGCGATTGAGCGAGTCGGTGCCGACAGAAAATGACTTGGCATACTTAGGTGCATAGCAAGGCGTAAGGGTCGGCTTGTCCCCCTTTGACGCTGCTGTGCAAGAGATAATTAGCAGACAAAGTATGGCTATAAACCACCTCATTGCTTACCCAGAAGAATCTGCGCCTGCTCGATGGCTGCCGAGGTGATATTCTCGCCCGAGAGCATCTTAGCAATCTCGGTTACGCGCTCGTCGGCTGACAGCTGGCGCATATTTGTTGTACTGTCTGCCTTGTATACAAGATAGTGGCGGTTGCCCTTTGATGCAACTTGTGGCAGGTGGGTTATATCTATCACCTGCATAGTCTCTGAGAGGGTCGCAATAACTTCACCTACAGCATTTGCCACGCTACCCGACACGCCTGTATCAATCTCGTCAAAGATGATTGTTGGCAGGGCCAGCGAGCGCGAGATGATGCTCTTAAGGGCGAGCATTACGCGCGAGAGCTCACCACCCGATGCAATCTTCTCAATCGGACGCGGAGTAAGACCCTCGTTAGCGGTAAAGAGGAACTCGATTTTGCCTATGCCTGTTGTATTTAGCTCTGTGCTCTGGAAGCCGATGCAGAACTTGGCACTTGTCATACCAACCTTGTGCAGAATCTGCTCCACATCACGCTCAAAGGCTGGGGCAGAGGCCTTGTGTGCCTCAAAGATGGCTGTGGCTAACTCTGTTGCGCGGCTTGTAGCAGACTCTACGGCACGCTGCAGCTCGGCAATATTCTCATCAGCGCGGTCGATATTGTCTAACTGAGCAGCGTAGTTGTTGTAAATCTCAATAAGAGAGTCGATGCTCTCTGCACGATGCTTACGACGCAACGAGTAGAGGGTCTCAAGACGGTTGTTGCACTTCTCAAGCTGCTCAGGGTCAGACTCGATATGCTCTATAACCTCCTCGGCACTGCTATCCAAGTCTTGCAGCTCGATAACCACCGAAGTCAGACGCTCGGCTGCCTGCTGTGCCTCAGGGTAGTGCTCGGCAATTGATTTGAGAGCCTTTGCTCGCTGGACAAGCTGCATAACTACGCCTGTCTGCTCGTCTGTAAGTGACTGATGTAGTGAACCATACGCCTCGGTGATAGACTCGGCATTGGCAAGCGTTGCAATCTTTACCTCTAACTCAGCCTCCTCGCCAGCCTTGAGGGCAGCACTGCGAAGTTCATCAACCTGAAAGCGTAGCCACTCCTCCTCCTTGCGGGCTGAGGCGATGTTCTGGCGTGCTGCAGCAAGGACACTCTGAGCCTTTGATAGCTCGGCATAGGCCTTGTTGAACTCTGCACGCAACTCTGTACAGCCTGCAATAGTATCCAACGCCTCGAGTCGAAAACTCTCTGAGGCAAGGATAAGGTTACTGTGCTGGCTATGTATATCTATAAGGTATTCACCAAGGGTCTTGAGAACAGTTAGCTGCACGGGCATATCTCCCACAAAGGCGCGACTCTTGCCCGAAGGAGTGATGATGCGACGGATAGTTATCTGCGGCTCATAGTCAAGATCTAACTGCTCAAAGAGCCACTCGATATTAAGACCATTGATATCAAATACCGCCTCGACCACGCAGTTGCGAGTGTTGTCCTTGATTGCTGCGCCCTCATTTCTGGCACCAAGCAGCAGCGAGAGTGCCCCAAGAAGGATACTCTTTCCTGCACCGGTCTGGCCGGTAATGATGTTGAGGCGAGGGTCAAAGTCAACCTCGAGGTGGTCTATAAGTGCGTAGTTATCAACGCTCAGTGAGGCAAGCATAGTGTTGTTCTATTTTGTCTACAATTTTCTCGGCAACATCGGCCTTGCTCATCAGTGGCAGGGTAGTGGAGCCTGAGTGGTCTATAAATGTAACCTTATTTGTGTCGACGCCAAAGCCTGCACCCTTGTCTGTGAGCGAGTTGAGGACGATAAAGTCGAGATTCTTGCGTGCAAGCTTACCCTGTGCGCTCTCAACACCCGCGTCGCTCTCAAGGGCAAAGCCTACGAGCAGTCGGTCACCCTTAATGGCACCAAGTGCTGCGGCAATATCCTTTGTGCGAACAAGCGGAATAGACATATCGTCGTCACTCTTCTTGATCTTATGCTCGGCAACGGTGGCAGGGGTGTAGTCTGCCACGGCAGCACACATAATAGCACCGTCGGCAGTGGCAAATGCCTCTACTGCAGCGTTATACATATCTGCTGCTGAGAGTACATCTACACGAGTAACGCCTGCTGGAGTTGCAAGAGTCGTACGGCCTGTAACAAGCGTTACGGCTGCACCTCTTTTAGCAAGCGCACCAGCAATGGCATAGCCCATCTTGCCGGTAGAGTGGTTTGTGATGTACCTTACCGGATCTATAGCCTCGATAGTAGCACCAGCCGTTACAACATAGTGCTTACCTTGCAGGCTCTTTTTTTTTTCGTCGGATAAAACCTCGGCAATGAAAGATACCAGCTGCTCAGGCTCTGCCATACGGCCCTTGCCTGTAAGTCCGCTGGCAAGCTCGCCTGACGGAGAGTCGGCAATAGCTACGCCGTGGCTACGGAGTGTGGCAAGATTTGTCTGAGTGGTGATGTGTGCAAACATATCGCAGTCCATAGCTGGAGCTACGATGGTCTTGCAGCGTGCCGAGAGGTAGGTGGTCAGCAGTAGATTGTCTGCCACGCCTGTAGCCATCTTGGCAATGGTGTTTGCAGTAGCTGGTGCGATGATGTAGCAGTCAGCCCACTCGCCGAGTTTGATGTGTGAGTTCCACTCTCCATTTTCGGGGTTAAAGAACTCTACAAGAATAGGATTCTTTGACAGTGTAGCCATAGTCAGAGGGGTTATAAACTGCTTAGCTGTAGCAGTCATAATAACCTTGACCTCTGCACCCTGACCAACCAAAAGACGACACAGCACAGCCGCTTTGTAAGCTGCTATGCTGCCCGTAACTCCTAAAAGTATGTGTTTGCCCTGTAACATAGCCCCTGCTACTTACCGGACTCACGATAGTAGAGCTCACCGTCGAGGAACTCCTCAGTAGCGATGATTGCCGGCTTTGGCAGGCGCTCGTAGTAACGAGAGATCTCAATCTGCTCGCGGTTCTCGAAGGTCTCCTCCATAGTGTCGGCAGTAGATGCAGATGTAGCAAAGTCTGCGAGCTTCTTGTTCAGCTCCTGCTTAAGCTCTGCAGCAATCTGATTTGCACGACGAGCGATGATGTTGATGCTCTTGTAGACATTACCTGTCTGTGGATCAAAGTCAGCAATTTTACGGGTTACCGTGTTGTTGGGAATGTTCTTCTTAATTTCCATTTTGAGACGGTTTTGATATTATTGTTTTATTAAATCTAATTCTGTTTTAGTTCAGAGTCTCAGGCTCCTTGTTCTTGTCAATGTAGTCCTTAGCCTCTTTGAAGTAACGCTTCAGCTCCTTGAGGTGCTTTGACTCAGGATACTCCTCGATAAATGAGTAGTAAGAGTCGAGCATTGCCATATATCGGTCTGCCTGCTTCTCGATAACCGAGTTGTGCGCAAGGCGGTAGTTCGATACAACGATGTAGTACATAATCTCCTCGCGGTGTGCGGTGTTGTCAAACTCCTTGAGTGCATTCTTAAAGGCAACAACAGCCGACTTGTACTTCTCAATCTTGAAGTAGGTGTAAGCATTCAGAAAACTTCTGTCGTGCAGACGGCCCTTCAACTCCTCGATAATCTCCTGGAACGCCTCTACGCGAGTAGACTCAGGGTAACGCTCGATAAATGTAGAGAGCGAAACAATAGCCTTGGCAGTAAGAGTCTGGTCGCGAGTAGGGTCTGGAGCCAAGTAGTACTCACACATAGCATACATAGCCTCGGCATCCTCAATAAATTGTGAACGGCCAAACTTCTTACGGAACTCGTCAAAGCCTATTGATGCCTCGTGATAGTCGCGGTGCTTGAACTTACTGCGAGCAGAGAAGAAGGCGATGCTATCCTCTCTCTCAGAGCCGATGTAGTAGCCAGAGCAGGCGTCAAACATATCGCTGGCACGATTCCACTTCTCGGCATTGTACAACTTAAGGGCAGTAGAGTATATCAACTCAGGGTCGCCACTCTTAGTAATCTGTCCAAGTCCTGCACAAGAGAACAAGAGCGTTGCCACAGCAACCACAATAGCTAAATTTACGGTAAATTTTCTCATTATTTTAATCGTTACGCGCGTGCGCTCGTAATTAATACAGCAGTATAATCGCGCAAAGTTACAAAACATTTAACGAATATCCAAAAAAAATATTGCTACATTGATTTTAATTAAATTTTGTGTCAAGAGTTGACAATCAATAATTGTACTTTTGCCTTGAATCTAAACCTTGTGATATGGAATCAATAAAGCTAAACAGAGAACTATTTTCGGGCAATGATTTTGCCAATCCGGCTCGATTAAAGGTGTTTATAACACTGCTGATTTGGGCAGAGAGTGCCCCTGTGACAAAGGAGGGCGAGGAGTTGAAGAGGGGAGAGCTGGTATTTTCGCTTTCTCGCCTCTCGAGGCGAGCGTCGGTGACCATTAAGCAGGTGCGAAATGCGCTTGCCGCCCTTGCTAAATTGGGTAAGATTGTGGTGCGTACAACCTCACTGCATACGGTTGTAACTATTTGTAACTATGATGATTATATTGTATGAAAAAGTATTTGATTATCTATGCCGTCTTGGCTACGCTGGTGATTTTTATCGGTGGAAAACTGTTGCTCGCAGAGCAGAGTCGATTGCGAAATAATAACGAATCGTTGCTGCAGAGTGTCGACTACTATCGCACTTCAGCAGATCAGTCAGCTGCCTCGGTGCAAGTGCTGCGGTTGAAGGTTGGAGAGTATGAGGAGCTGCTTGCTGCCGATGCGGAGAAGATTCGTGCTATGGGTGTAAAAATCAGACGATTAGAGAGCGCAGCAAAGAGCGTTGTGGAGACAGATATAGCTGTGAAAACGCCTTTGAGAGATACAGTTATTATCAGAGATACCTTGCGTCAGGTCGATACTCTGCGCCTATTTCGTTGGTGCGATAGCTGGGTGACCGTTGACGGGCTGATCTCTGCCGATAGCGTCGAGTGTCGGGTTCAGAGCGTCGATACATTGCACCAAATTGTCCATCGCATTCCGCGTCGCTTTCTGTTTATCAAGTTCGGCACCAAGGCCCTCCGCCAAGAGATTGTAAGCAGTAATCCGCATTCAAAAATTGTATTTTCCGAGTATATAAAAATAGAGAGATAGTGAACTCTTTTTTTTTGAATGATTTAGGATTGACGAAATTATATATCCGATTCATTGAATGGAGTTTGGAAGTGGAAACATACTGGTACAAAAAAAAGCAGAGATTTCTCTGCTTTTTTGTACCCCCGAGCAGAATCGAACTGCTATCTAAGGTTTAGGAAACCTTCGTTCTATCCGTTGAACTACAAGGGCGAGGCATTTTCTGTTTTGCGATAGCAAAGGTATAAAAAATTTACATATCTTTGTAGCAAAAATAGTGAGTTAGATGAAATTCTTTGATTTTTTTTCGAAATATAAAGCTCAGACCCCTCTCTGGATTGCGGTAATACCGTTAGTGGTGTTGGTTGTGGTGTTGGCATTGGTGATAAAGTGTTTCGGTGCCGACGCTATTATGGGCGGTAGTCAGGTGGCGTTGCTCTTCGCGGCAGCGGTGGCGGCTGTGTTGGCAATTTTTATCTGTGGTTATAAGTGGCAAGTGTTAGAGGAGGCGATAGTTGATAATATCCGCACCTCGGCATCGGCGATTATCATACTGCTGCTCATTGGTGCTATCTCTGGAACCTGGATGCTCAGCGGTACGGTGCCCGCGCTGATTAGTTATGGTTTGGAGATTATACATCCCAAGGCGTTTTTGGGTATTGCTTGTATAATCTGTGCACTGGTGTCGCTGGTCACAGGTTCGTCGTGGACAACTATTGCTACTATCGGCGTGGCACTGATGGGTATTGGTCAGGCGATGGGTTTTTCGGAGGGCTGGATTGCTGGTGCCATAATCTCGGGTGCATATTTTGGAGATAAGGTCTCGGCGTTGTCGGATACAACGGTGCTTGCCTCGTCGGCATCCAATGTTCCGCTGTTTGACCATATCAGATATATGATGATAACCACCGTGCCGTCGTTTGTTATTGCTGTGCTGGTCTTCTTTGGTGTATCTATTGTTCACACGCCCGATTCGGCAATGCAGATGGAGCATATACAGAGTGTGTTGCACAATACCTTTAATATAACCCCGTGGGTGCTGCTTGTGCCTGCGATTACGGCACTGCTGATTGTCAAGAAGTTGCCTGCCCTTATCACCCTGTTTACGGCTACTGTTGTTGCTTGCGTGGCGATGGTTGTTTTCCAGCCCGATATTGTCGAGAAGATAGGTGGTGCTGATGCTATGGGTGCCTTCAAGGGTCTGATGACGGCCATATCGTCATCTACGGCGATAGATACGGGCGATGCGATGCTTAATGAGCTTGTTGCAACGCGCGGTATGGGAGGTATGTTGTCGACTATCTGGTTGATACTCTGCGCAATGTGCTTTGGCGGCGTGATGGCAGGTAGCGGTATGTTGGCGGCACTTACAAGGTTATTTATGCGCTTTGCAAAGCGTACGGTGAGCATCGTTGCCTCGACAATTGCTACGGGTCTATTCTGCAACCTGACCACTGCCGATCAGTATATATCTATTATTATTACGGGAAACACTTTCGGCGATCTCTATACTCGTCGTGGCCTTGAGCGTCGACTGCTAAGTCGCTCGGTGGAGGACTCGGCAACGGTGACCTCGGTGCTTATTCCGTGGAATTCGTGCGGTATGACGCAGTCGACGGTGTTAGGTGTAGCTACGATGACATATCTGCCATACTGTCTGTTTAATCTGATAAGCCCGATGCTGTCGATTGTGGTGGCGGCGATAGGATATAAGATTGTAAAAACCGATAAAACTGATAGTACCAATGAGTAAAAAACTGCTTATATTTGACCTTGACGGCACGCTGCTAAATACTATTGGCGACCTTGCCGCGTGTTGTAACTATATGCTCTGTCAGCGTGGCCTTGAGCAGCATAGCTATAGCGAGTATTGTGGCTTTGTGGGCAATGGCGTTAAACGCCTTGTTGAGCGCGCACTGCCTGAGCATCTGCGTACACCCGAGTATGTAGATGCGGCTCGCAAAGATTTTGTAGAGTACTACTACGAGCATATTGATGACTATACAATGCCGTATATGGGCATTGTCGAGCTTGTCAGTGCGCTTGCAGCTAAGGGCGTGAAACTTGCTGTGGCATCTAATAAGTTCCACACGGGTACGGTCAAACTCGTAGAGAAGTTCTTTGAGGGTGTTGAGTTTGCCTCTGTATATGGCAATCGTGAGGGTTTTCCACTCAAGCCCGATCCTGCTGTGTTGCAGCTGATTATGGAACAGTGCGATGCAACGCCTGAGGATACATATATGATTGGTGACTCGGGTGTAGATATGCAGACGGCATTGGCGGCAGGAGTTCACGCAGTAGGTGTAAGCTGGGGCTTCCGCTCGCGTAAGGAGCTTAAGGAGTGCGGTGCTGAGTTTATTGCCGACACGACAGAGGAGCTGATGGAGTATTTTGACCTATAAAGTATATATGGGTATAACAAAGGGGCTGAACGATCTGTTCAGCCCCTTACTTTTGCCACAGGTGGACGCTTAGATAGAGATGTCGAGAATCTCGAACTTCAGAGTACCTGCAGGAACGATAACCTCTACAACCTCGCCCTTCTTCTTACCAAGCAGTGCCTTAGCGATAGGGGTGCCGATAGCCAGCTTACCCTCACGCAGGTTAGCCTCGTGTTCTGCAACGATGGTGTAAACCACCTGGCGGTTGTTGTTGTGGTTGAGCAGCGTTACCTTGCTGAGAATCTGCACCTTGCTCTTGTCGATCTTGGTCTCGTCAATGATGCGGGCATTTGCAAGTGTAGCCTCCAACTGAGCAATCTTCATCTCCAACATACCCTGAGCCTCGCGAGCAGCATCGTACTCTGCATTCTCTGACAAATCGCCCTTATCGCGAGCCTCGGCAATAGCAGCTGAGGCAGCGGGACGCTCTACAGAACGCATATGGTCCAGCTCATCCTTGAGCTTCTTGTAACCCTCTGCTGTCAAATAAATTAACTCCTGTGCCATATTTAGTAACTTTTTAATTGTTTATTAGACATAACAAAAAATAAAGAATCTCAACCTGACGATTGAAACCCTATTAGCTGTTGTATTACAGCACAAAGGTAAATCAAATATTTTGATTTTCAAAATCAATTATCCGAAATAGCTATATTTCAGCGAATTTGTTGCCTTTTGTTTGCTTTTTCGGTGATAAATGCTTACTTTTACGCATCATTTGGTATCGAATAAACAAAAACATACAATTATGACAGCATTTAACAAATATCGCTCAATCTACTCGCACGATGAGCTGATGGCCAAGCTTCGCCGACTGAAGCACATTGCCCTTGATATGGATGGAACTATCTATATGGGTGCTACGCTATTCCCTTACACCAAGCCATTCCTTGCGGGTGTGAAGGAGTTGGGTCTTCGCTACTCGTTCCTTACCAATAACCCATCTTCGAGCATCGCAGATTATCTTGCTAAGCTTGCAAAGCTCGGCGTAGCTGCTACCGAGGAGGAGATGTACACCACAGCCCTTGCTACTGTGGACTATATCAAGACCCACTACCCTGAGGCTAAACGATTGTTTATGCTGGGCACACCGTCAATGATTACCGAGTTTGAGAAGGCGGGTTTTGAGAGTGCTGAGGATAGTGCAGATGATCGTCCGGATGTGCTTGTAGTTGCATTTGACAAGACCCTTGCCTATGACCGCCTCTGCCGTGCGGCGTGGTGGATTTCACAGGGCGTGCCATATATCGCAACAAATCCTGATCGCGTATGTCCTACCGATCAGCCTGTAGTGCTTGTTGACTGCGGCTCTATCTGCGCTTGCCTTACACACGCTACGGGTCGTACACCAGATATTACCCTCGGTAAGCCTGATCCAAATATGCTCTCAGGCATCCTTAACCGCTACGGTATGGAGCCAGACGAGGTGGCTATGGTTGGTGATCGCATCTATACCGATATCGAGATGGCGCACAATGCTGGTGCCTTTGGTGTGCTGGTGCTCTCGGGTGAGACCACTCTGGAGATTGCCGATCAGGCTCCAAAGCAGCCACATCTTATCTGCGACAGCATCGAGGTGTTGGGCGAACTGATTGCTCAGGCTCATAAGTTGTAGTGTATGAGAGGGATTATCTATAGACTGTGGCGAAGCATTCTCGTCACAGTCTTTATGTTGGTAGCTGTAGGGTGTAGTCGAGACCTTAGCCACGATCCGCAGGCTGTGGATGCTATTACTATCGACTATATAACCACCGACTTTAAGGCCGATGTTGAGGCAGCAGAGGATATTGATGCCGTCGAGAGTATGACCCTTACTCGTCAGGATTATATTCCTATAATTATTGTCGACTATCGCATTGGTGAGCAGGTGATTAGGGACTTCTTTGCCTTTAGCTATGAGGATTTATGCAAGGTGCGCGAGGCTGTAGAGCGCAACCCCGAGTGTAGCCATAGCGATATTGTTCAGGCTCTTGGTTATGATATCTGGGAGCAGCACGCGGTGGCTATGAAGAATATTATCTTGCGTGCAAAGCGCGGTCAGCTGCCTAAGCAGTAGACTACTTGCCCTGCCACTCGTAGCGGTCAGCATCAATGCCGAGTAGCGATATTATGCGCTCGGTGACGGTGTTGCACAGCTGCTCTATATCTTGTGGATTTGAGTAGAACGATGGTGCAGCAGGTAGCACTATGCCTCCGGCCTCGGTTATAGTCACCATATTGCGCAGGTGGATAAGCGAGAGCGGCGTTTCTCGTACAACGACAATGAGCCTTCTGCGCTCCTTGAGCATCACATCGCAAGCACGCTCAATAAGTGTCTGCGATACTCCCGAAGCCACACGAGCCAGCGTGCCTACACTTGCAGGGACGATAACCATACTATCCCAGCGTGCAGAACCACTTGCAGGAGAGGCAAAGAGGTCGTGGTTGTCATAGCGCACAATCTTCTGACTCTCGGGCAGGGTAACACCCTCGGTCTGTGCCACGGCCTCGGCATTGGTGCTGCATATAAGGGCAATGCTATCGACTTGCGGAGCGGTAATGAGTGCAGTGAGTAGTTGGCGGGCATAGATAGCTCCGCTGGCGGCAGTTATGGCAACGACGATTCTCATAATTCGATAATTTTACACTTCAGCCCCATCTGCTGTGCGGCCTTCAGCGTGCGCGGCAGGGCATAGCTCATATTCTTAAAGGCCTTCTCAGAGTCGTGAAAGACGATAATCGAGCCTGCAGTCATATGGTCTGTGACATTCTTAAGACACTTCTCGGGCGAGAGCGAAGGGTTGTAGTCGCGCGAGACTATATCCCACATCACCACCTTGTACTTCTGCGCCACAGCCCTCACTTGTGCTGGTGTAACCTGCGCATATGGTGGGCGGAACAGCTCCGAGTGGACAAAATCTCCCGCAAAGTCAACGTCCTCAAGGTATCGCTCAAGCGACATACGCCACCCCTTCTGATGCGAGTAGGTGTGGTTGCCTACCTTGTGGCCCTCGTCAAGGATGCGCTGGTATAGGTCGGGGTACATCTCAACATTCTTGCCAAGCACAAAAAATGTTGCCTTGGCATTATACCGCCTCAGGGTGGATAGTATCCACTCTGTAACACCTGGGGTAGGACCGTCGTCAAAGGTCAGGTAGACCCCATCGTTGTCCTCAATCTCCCAGATAAGCTCTGGCATAAGACGCCGTATAAACTTTGGCGGTTTAATCTTCATATCAAAGACAAATGTAGTCAATAATTTTGAATTTGCATAAATAATGTATATTTTTGTAGGTAAGTATGTCCTATAAATTAGGTTGAGGTGATTATAATAACTGTATAGTATGAAATTTATATCAAAAATTGCAGCAATTCTGCTGCTGCTTGTAGTATTTGTCGGCTGTCGCGAGATTCACTCTCTGTCCGATAGCAATAAGAAGCCTATTCAGGGTTCAGCCTATGAGGTGCTTGTGATTTGCAATAATGCTGAGTGGGAGAGTGCACTTGGAACTAAGTTGCGTGAGCTGCTCGGTCAGCCTATCGAGATGCTCAACCAGAACGAGCCTATGTTCAATGTGCTAAGAGTTACGGCAAACGACTTCCGTCACCTGCTTGTTCAGCACCGCAATATTCTGAAGGTCGTTATTTCTGACAAGGTACAACAGGCTCAGATTGTGGCTCAGTATGATGTTGATGCTGCTCCGCAGATTGTCCTTACCTTCCAGGCTCCTACACAGCAATCGGCGTTAGAGTATCTGCAGACCAATGGCGATGCGCTGGTTAAGGTGCTTGAGATTGCCGAGCGCAACCGCACTATTGCCTATGCCGAGAAGCATAATGTCAAGCTGCTCAACGACCTGCTTGCAGAGCAGTTTGATATATCTGCTAAGATTCCGAAGGGTTATGAGCTCCGTTCACAGAGCGAGGACTTTATCTGGGCATCGTACGAGTTCCCTGTGGCAAGTCAGGGCTTTTTCTGCTATAGCTATCCATATCGCGGCAAGGGAAGCCTTACTTCAGACTACCTTGTGGCTATGCGTAACTCGTTTGCAAAGCGCATTCCTGGCCCGAGCGATGGTTCATATATGATTACTGTAGAGCAGATTCCTGACGCTGAGGGCAAGGGTTATATTCCACTTGCTCCACTCTACCGCTCGGTGGTTGTCAATGGTAAGGAGTGGATAGAGATGCGCGGCTTCTGGGATGTGGAGAACGACTATATGGGTGGCCCGTTTGTTAGCTACACAACAGTCAATGAGGCTACAAATGAGGTCTTTACCATCGACTGCTATGTGCATAGCCCTAAGTATGGCAAACGTAACTATCTGCGCCCATTAGAGCATTTGGTATACCTTATCTCATTCCCAAAGAGTGGCAAGTAGTATAAATAGCAAACCTTACGACTACCTTATCGTCGGCGCGGGACTCTTCGGCTCCGTGGTGGCCTATCGTGCCATTAAGGCTGGTAAGAGGGTTAAGGTTATTGATAGCCGTAGCCATATCGGCGGCAACCTATATTGCGAGGATGTGGGCGGTGTTGCGGTGCATAGCTATGGTCCCCATATCTTCCATACTTCGGATGCTGAGGTGTGGCAGTGGGTCAATAGTATCGTGGAGTTCGTGCCGTTTATAAACTCTCCGCTGGCGAACTATAAGGGCAAAATCTATAATCTGCCCTTCAATATGAACACCTTCTATCAGCTCTGGGGCGTGACCACTCCTATGCAGGCTCGGCAGAAGATTGATAGCCAGCGCAGTGGTATTACGGCTCCGCAAAACCTTGAGCAGCAGGCTATTTCGCTTGTTGGAACAGATATCTATAACACCCTTGTTAAGGGCTATACCGAGAAGCAGTGGGGTAGGGATTGTGCTGATCTCCCTGCCGATATTATCCGCCGCCTGCCCGTGCGTTTTACCTACGACAATAACTACTTCAACGATACCTATCAGGGTATTCCTCGCGGAGGTTATAACGCCTTTATATCCAAGCTGTTAGAGGGGGCAGAGGTGGAACTTAACTGCGACTTTTTTAGCTGTAGGGCAGAGCTCGAGGCTCAGGCAGTTAAGGTCGTCTATACAGGTCAGATAGACCGCTACTTCGACTACCGCTATGGTAAACTCGACTATCGCACCCTGCGCTTTGAACACGAACGACTCGAAGAGCCTAATTATCAAGGCGTTGCGGTAATGAACTACACCGACCGCGAGACTCCGTATACACGCATCGTCGAGCATCGCCACTTCGATAGTTCTTGCACGGCTGCCCATACCATTATCACGCGCGAATACCCAAGTGAGTGGAGCGAAGGGGCAGAGCCGTACTATCCTATTAATGACTCAAAAAATGCCGCTTTGGCAGATAAGTACCGCGCCTTAGCTGCTGATACTCAGGGCGTAATCTTTGGTGGCCGTCTGGCAGAGTACAGATACTATGATATGCACCACATCGTCAAAAAGGCACTGCAAGTAGCACTATGAACATCGAACTGATAGTTGTCGGCAAAACCGACTCCAAGGAGGTCTCTGCGCTGGTAGATATGTATACCAAGCGCATTAACTTCTACAATAAATTCAATATCACATATATCCCCGATATCCGCAACTCTAAGAACCTCTCTGAGGCTCAGCAGAAGAGTGCCGAGGGTGAGGCTATCCTGCGCCTTCTTGATGACTCTGACCGCGTGGTTCTTCTCGATGAGAAGGGTTCGGAGTTCCGCAGTGTCGAGTATGCCGAGTGGCTCCAGAAACGAATGAATAGCGGCGTTAAACGCCTCGTCTTTATCATCGGTGGCCCCTACGGCTTCAGCCCCGAGGTCTACTCTCGCTCTAACGAGAAGATATCTCTTTCTAAAATGACCTTCTCCCACCAGATCATCCGAGCGATCTTCACCGAACAGCTCTATCGAGCATTTTCGATTATCAACAATTCCCCTTACCACCACGAATAGGTTTTATCGTGATAGAGTGGCATATACTTCCGCTAACCCCAATAAATAACAAAGGACAGCACTATAAAGTACAGCCCTTTGCTGTTTTTTGTGCCGAGCATGGTACCTACCCCGCTCTGACGCCAAAATGCGGTGCAAGGAATACTCGGAGCGCAAACATTGA
>JAZOND010000007.1:0-134318 GCA_045654345.1 Alistipes sp.
GTGGGAAGAGATGGATTCGAACCACCGAAGGTAAAAACCAGCAGATTTACAGTCTGCCCCATTTGGCCACTCTGGTATCTTCCCTTTGGTTGGTATTATGCTAGAGCCGATGGAGGGATTCGAACCCCCGACCAGCTGATTACAAATCAGCTGCTCTGGCCAACTGAGCTACATCGGCAAATGTGTTACCCAACCGAGGTGCAAAGATAAGTGAAATTTTTTAATCTGCAAAAAAAATCTGCACAAATTTCTATTTTTTCTCAAAGAACCCGATTTTTTTGACTTTCGCCCCTTTTGGCCACATAGCTGCTTGGGGTTTAATCCAAAATCGAGTGCAAAGATAAAATAGTTTTATGAAAAATGAAAGAGTCTGAGCATTTTTTATGAAAAAAGTTGCACTTTTCTTTATTTTTTGCCTATACCTATATTTATATATAAAGGATTCCCCTACCTTTTAGGGCCGCCGGGGCGCGGCCCTTTAGGTTGTGGGGACTCTTTATGCGATTTTTTATCTCTTACGGGTGCCGAAGGTCTTGAGCCTGCGTGATTTCCGGGTTTTCTACCTGGCTCTACTCGAGGAGCGTGCTGTGGAGTTGGGCGTGTTGGACGCTGTAGTTCTGAACGACGACGCTCGGCAGTTATCCTCTTCTTGTTATTATGTGCAGACGACTTGCTGCGATGGTGGCAATAGCGAGCATAGTCTCCATAGAGTTTTCCTGAGCGATAGAAGTAAGAGTCGTTGTACCTAACCGCCTTGCCATACTTATTGAAAATTTTGGCAACAGCCTGTCCCAAGGCATTGGTCGAGTACTCAACCTTCTCAACCACCACTCCGTACCTATCTCGGATGGTGATAGTGGTTGTGCCGAGGATATTGGTGTGGTATGTAATCTCTTCGATGCGAACTCCGTACCCATCGTATACAGTAACTACGGTATCTCCAAAAACATCTACAGAGACACACTCTTTACGCACAACCTGCCCGCGGTTGTCACGAAACTCTGTAATTTGATCACCCAACACATCAGTATAGATGTGAGTTCTAAAACTCTGCGCCGAGACATATTGACCCGCGAACAGCGCGGCAGCCAATATAAAAATCTTAATACTCTTCATAGTCTCTACTCTTTTTAAGGTTTAACAATCTGCGCGCTTCTATATATATAACGAGTCAAAGGCTGGCAATATTATACTGTGGGCAATTGTGACACCATTTGGCTAAAAGGCTAAGAGCCAGCAGACAAGCGCCAGAGGTATAATTTAAGGTGTCGATGAATTAAAAGTTGCTTGAAATTTGTATATCTCAAATATTATTTTTAATTTTGGTAAAACAAAACCTTAAAACTATGGCAGAGAATACGAGAGTTAGATACAGTGATGCTGAATTAGCCGAGTTCAAAGCACTGATCTTAGAAAAATTGGCGGTTGCGCGAAGTGACTATGAGCAGTTACGCGCATCTATTACACGCTCGGCAGATAACGATACCGAGGATACCTCTCCAACCTTCAAGGTTCTGGAGGAGGGTGCTATGACTCTCTCAAAGGAGGAGATTGAGCGTCTGGCGGCGCATCAGCTCAAGTTTATCAAGAATTTGGAGATGGCTCTTATTCGCATTGAGCATAAGACCTACGGCATCTGCAAGACCACAGGCAAGCTTATCCCTCGCGAGCGTTTGCTCCGCGTACCTCACGCAACAGAGTGCATCGAGGCTAAGGAGGCTCGTAAGTAGTTTTGCAAGCTATACAAACAAAAAAAACAGACCTTTCGGGTCTGTTTTTTTTCATTTATATCCTTAGCTTACCTCTTATCGACGGCAATCTCGATTACAGGATGTTGCTCGTCGATATGCCACATATTATCAACAGTAAAGCGTGGCAGCAGGTACTTGTCCGACTGCTCATCCTTACCGAGGGTAAAGGTCTGACTTGTGAATGGTTTAAGTATATATACCGAGCCACCCTTGCGAAGCAGGAATGGTATTGAGCAGTTGTTTGTCAGGCAGTATGTGCGCTGAGCACTCTTCTTATCCTTAGCCACAACCTTGCACTCTACAGCCTCATTGAGGAATTTACAGAGCAAAGATTCATCGGCCACAAGGTTATTACCGCTATAGCAGATAGTACGCTGTTTGAGCAGAGCCTCCTTAATGCTCTCCTCGGTACACTGCTTTGCCATAACGAAGGTCATCGTACGGAAAAATTCCTTATCGGCGCCCCACACCTGCGATGTTGGGTGGTGAGCATCTGTATTGGCAGTCATAAAGAGTCCTCGCTCGGCACAACGACGCGCAATGGTCGGATAAAGTGTCGAGCTATTGATAACCTCAACACCATCAACCCAACCCTCATCATAGGCGCGAATCTGCTCCTCATTGCCCATCTCCATACTCTGACGACTCCAGCCCGGATGGTTATGCTGAATAACTCCGCCCTGAGCCTTGACTCTGCGGAAGCTCTCGATAAGGTCGTGGTGGCAAATAGCGTTTATATCCGTAAGGAAGAGGGCATTATACTCACCCACAAGCTCTGGGCGACGCCAAATCTCTGTTCCACGCACAACCATAATAGGCAGCCCCTCGCGCTGAGCATAGTATACCGCCTCATCATATGATGCATTCAAGTCCGAAAGAACAGGTGCTGTTTTATCCTCTTTATTAGCAATACCTGCGTGCTGATATACAAACGGCTCGCCACCCTTGCTATATGGAGCAAGTGCCTTGAGCATAAACTTCTCGTATGTACGAATCTCGAGGTGGTCAGTAATGGCTATAATATCAAGGCCATCGTACCACGCCTCTCGCACCCTCTCGCGCGGAGTAACATCACCGTCAGAATATATCGTATGTATATGAAAATCAGCCTTGTAGAGTGTATATCCATCAATCTTCGGAAGGACAATCTCTCTACGCGGCACCACCTTGCTGAACATACGGATACCCGTCGAGCTATCGAGAGTCGAATAGTACTGCGCTGCACCCTGACCACATACAGCCAGCAGTGCAAGCGCAAATAGTAACCTTCTCATTGTCAGTTATTTTAAGCCTCACCCATTGGTTTGAAACCACCCTGATTGACCTTGATAACGCCAAACTTACTCTCGTAATTGTGCAGATTCTCCTGCAGTGAGAGCAGCAGACGCTTAGCGTGCTCAGGGGTGAGGATTATGCGGCTACCTACCTTTGCCTTCGGCATTCCTGGAAGTATCGAAGCAAAGTCGAGGATAACCTCACTTGGTGAGTGTGCGATAACTACAAAGTTTGAGTAGTGACCCTGAGCAACAGCAGGATCAATCTCGAATTCAATCTTATTCTCTGCCATAATTTATACTGTTATAAGTTCTATACCTGTCTCCTCGATGATGGTAACCATCTCGGGAGAGATATTTTTATCGGTAATAATCACATCTACCCCATCAATAGCCGTCACGCGACCAAAGCCGTGGTGACCGAACTTAGACGAGTCGGCAAGCACGATAACCTTTGCCGCAGCATCCATCATTTTACGCGACAGATGCGCCTCCTCGATAGTCGATGTCGTAATACCGAAGTCAGGATCAAAGCCATCGACACCCAAGAAGAACTTGGTGCAGACCATATCCTTAAGGCTCGCCCCCGCAGTCTCGCCGCGTGTGGCAAAAGACTTCTTATACACACAACCTCCAAGCTGCTCGACCTGAATGGTCTCAACCTCGTTGAGCAGAGCCGACACCTTCAGGAATGGTGTTACAACATTGATTGTCGGAGCTGGTGACATAGCGTGTATAACCTCTGCAAGGGCGTAAGTTGTTGAGCCTGCAGAGATCATAATAGAATCTCCCTCCTCAATCATCTGCGCAGCACGCTCGGCAATACGATACTTCGCCTCGCGGTTGAGCGACGACTTGGTCATAAGGTCGCGGTCAGCAATGTGCGGATTGGCAAGGCGCGCACTACCGTGCACCTTATACAGCAGACCCTTACTCTCAAGAATCTTTACATCTTTACGGATAGTAACCTTGGTAACTCCCAGCTCCTCGGCAACATCGGTGATACGGATAAATCCATACTTCTCGAGCTTCTCGAGTATATACTTATGTCTCTCTGCGATACTAAGCATTACCAAATCTCCTTTTTAAGAGTCTCACGACCAATGTAGCAGTTAATAAATTCAAGTTCTGTACCCTTTGGCACTGTTACACGGATAGCCGAGCGTGGGCGGAAAAGCACAGGCGACATATGGTCACCAAACAGAGTGCTAAATGGGATGTCTGACACATTTGTAACCACCAGCACACCCTTCTTCTTGTCTACTACCTGCACCTGAAGTGATGAGTCGATAAGCTGACTCAGATACTTCTGATCACCTGCCAGCTTGCCCTCAAAGAATGCAACCATACGACCTGCAAACAGAGCCTCTCGCAGTGACTCAAGGGTATACTCCTTAGCAAACACGAGTGTCATTGGGCGCACCTGATCGCCATATGCAAAGCGAGAGGTCTCGTGAATATCAGAGTTGGCCATCATCGGCAACTTATACTCATCAAACCAATCAAGCACCTTTGGATACCACTCAATGCTGTTAAAAAGTTCTACTGCACCAATACGACCCTCCTTGATAAGCTGCTTCTGCAACGGGAAGAGTGTACACTCACGATCTGGCCAACCTGGGTGGTTCCAGATGATAAATGCTCCCTGCTCCTCAGCCTTTCTGAAGTCATCCATCTCTGTTGGATTAGGAATACGGTTACCATCCTTGTCGTAGATCAGTTTGCCATTCTCATCAACCTTATAGCGAGTCTCCTCAAATACATTAGGATCCTTAATAAACAGCGCGTTCATATGTCCAAACGGCTTTGTGCGGGTAATCTCCACTGCAGGAACTACCATAAGTCCCCACTTAGCACCCTCCTTAACTGCCTGATTGATAGGCAGATTATAATCTTTAAGCTTAATACCCGGGCTCTTGTGCACACCGATATGCTCGGTCATTGCAATAACATCGAGTCCATCCTGCCAAGCCTCACGCACGCGACCTGTAGGTGATACCTGCGCATCAGCAAATACGGTATGCATATGGAAGTCGCACTTGAGGGTCTTGTAGTCCTTAATATCCGGAATAGAGATGATTCGGCGTACAGCCTTATCAATCTGTCCGCAAAACATTCTGTCATCAGAGTTCTCTGGCGGAGTCTTTGCTCCGGCGGTTGCAACTATTGCAACAAGGCCGAGAAGAAGTGAAAAACGCTTCATAATAGTTATAGTTTTAGTCCAATATATGATCCAATCTGTTATAGCCGCCCACCTCGTACATCTGCGGAATGAGGTTGCGATAGAATGTACGCACATCCTCCCAACGGTAGTATGGAGCCATAGAGCCATCTATCTGAGACGGGAATGCAATCTCCTCCTCATTGAGGAGCATCTTTACAAGCACATCGCCCTTCTTATTGCGATAGAAAATCCACTGCAGGTTACAACCCATCGGAATGTCGTAGTCGTGGAACAGATTCTCTACATCCTCGTAGCTATTAACCTCCTCGCACCAGCCTGGGATGCGCATAGTATTGAGCAGTCCCATAATATTACCATCGTGGCCAAAGCGGAGTGTTACAGCCTCCTTACCCTCAGCAACCTTCTGCTCTGCATCCTCGATAATCTTCTCAAGCAGCGGAGTAGATACGCCATTGAGGAACTTACCCTGAATACCAGAAGGACCCTTCTCGTAGTAGAAGATGATATTGACAAGTCGCCACTGCTGATAGAGCTCCTCTGTTGTAAAGATATCCAAAATACTCTCCTCTGTAGGTGTGCCAGGGAACGAAGTTGCCGTCTTAAAGAGGTGGAAGACAAAGTCGTGCGGGAATGGCATGCTCTTTACATAGTCAGGCTTGAAGAGCGAGTTGAGAATACGCGAAATATCCACATTCTTGCGACGATACTCTCTCCACTCGCGCATCCACTCACAATTTGCTGAGTGGCGATAGCGGTCGATATACTCTGCAAGGCGAGGATCGTTATCCTTATAATACGGATTGAGCCACTTCTGGAAAGGCTTACCACACTCGTAGTGGATATCAAGGCTATTGTCGTGACGCATCAGCTCGTCACAGAAGGCGGTCATACTGACAAGCACGCGCGGAACGATGGTACTCTTGGCGTCGATATACTCAGCCTTTTTGAATACCTGCTTGTAGTTGTTATACATACGCTCTGCAATCTGGCGATGCTGTATCTGACCCTTGAGCGAGAGCTCACCACCGCGGCCATAAGCACCCTCCTTGGCTCTTGTCATACGGTCATAAATCTCCTTACCAAAGTCGGTCAGCTTACCAAAATATGCCGCATCGGCAAGCACATTATATGCACGATCAAACTTCTCATCACGCAACACATAACGCGAACCGTGGCGACCGTAGTGACTGATATAGAACGGTTTATAACCCTTCGGTACAGGAGTCTGTTCCTTAAACTCTGTCGGATAGAGTCGGTATACACCCAACGCATAGCTCGGGTCTGCAAAAATCTTCTCACGGGCCGTCTGTGCCGTGGCAGTCAAGGCAACAACTATTGCCGCTGTAAATATTAGAATTCTCTTCATATGGTTTTTGGTTTTAGTTTCTAATTAATGTGCCTCCAGCCAGCTCTTACCTACGCCAATATCTACCACAAGCGGTACGGCAAGCGTAGCTGCACCCTCCATCTGCTCGCGAATGATGCGCTCAACGGTCTCGCGCTCCGATGGTATAAGGTCTACAACGATTTCGTCGTGTACCTGCATTATCAACTTCGAGCGCACGCCCTGCTGCTTGAAAGCACGAGCCACACCAACCATTGCAATCTTCATAATATCGGCCGCGCTACCCTGGATAGGTGCATTTATGGCATTTCGCTCGGCAAAGGCGCGTGTATTTGCATTACGCGAGTCTATACCCTCTAAATATCTGCGACGAGAGAATATAGTCTCTACATAGCCTGTCTGAACAGCATTTGCCACACTCTGCTCCATATACTGCTTTACCTTCGGATAGGATGCAAAGTATCCATCTATCAACCCCTTAGCCTCGGTTCGCGAAATATCGAGTCGCTGGGCAAGTCCAAAGGCCGAGATGCCGTATATAATACCGAAGTTAGCCGTCTTTGCTCGACGACGCTCCTCGGCAGTAACCTCATTAATGCTCTTGCCAAAAATCTTGGCAGCCGTAGCTGCGTGGATATCCTCGCCATTACGGAACGCCTCACAAAGGGCCTCATCTCCACTCAGGTGCGCCATCACGCGAAGCTCCACCTGCGAGTAGTCAGCCGAGAGCAGTAATCTATCTGCCGACGACGGTATAAATGCGCTACGAATAGGTTTGCCCTGCTCATCCCTAATCGGAATATTCTGCAGGTTCGGGGTTGATGACGAGAGTCGACCCGTAGCTGTAACTGCCTGATTATACGAGGTATGTATGCGACCTGTAATAGGATTAACAAGCTGCGGCAGTGCATCTATATATGTTGAGAGCAACTTTTTAACACCTCGGTACTCAAGAATCGCACGCACAATCTCGTGTTCAGCGGCAAAGGTTGTAAGGTACTCCTCATCAGTACAGAACTGCTTGGTCTTGGTCATCTTCGGCTTTTCGGCAATCTGCATCTTTGCAAATAACACTTCACCCACCTGTCTACCCGAGTTGACATTGAGATTTGGTTCATCGGCAAGCGTGCGAATGCTCTGCTCAAGGCGTACCAGCTCCGCCCCCATAACGGCAGAGTACTCCCTGAGCGCGTTGCTATCTATCTTCACGCCTGTCCACTCCATATCGGCAAGTACGCCAATCATCGGTTCCTCAATATTGCAGTAGAGACTCCACAGCCCCTTTTCCTCAACCTGCGGACGCAGGGCGTGGTATAGCTGCAGAGTTATATCGGCATCCTCAGCCGCATACTCGGCAATGCGATCCAGCCCGACCATATCCATAGTTATCTGCTGTGCGCCCTTGCCTATAAGATTCTCAATAGGTATTGGCGAGTAGTTCAAAAAACTCTCTGCCAAGATATTCATATTGTGTCGCGCCTCAGGATCAAGCAGATAGTGCATCAGCATAGTGTCGCACAGCTGACCCTTGACCTCAACGCCGATAGCTCGCATAAAGAGTATGTCGAACTTCATATTCTGACCCACCTTGATAATCTGAGGGCACTCAAACAACGGCTTGAGTATTGATGCATAGAGACTCTCAGTGGTATTGCGGTCTGCACCAAGTGTAAACGGTATATACCACGCCTTGTGAGGCTCTACGGCAAGCGAAAGGCCCACAATACGAGAGCTGAAGACATCCAATCCCGATGTCTCAACATCGAAGCAGACCTGCTTATAACCCATACACTGCGCCACAACACCCTTTAGCGACTCAGCATTATCTACTACCGTATATGTATGCGGAGTTGTTGCCGCCGTTGCAAATCCGCCAGGCTCCGCCTCCACCTCAACGCCCTGAGTTACAGGCACTATAGGATTATCAAACATATCG
Organism: Alistipes sp.; assembly: GCA_045654345.1. GTDB lineage: Bacteria > Bacteroidota > Bacteroidia > Bacteroidales > Rikenellaceae > Alistipes. Next base: position 8,492 of record JAZOND010000007.1, read on the forward strand.
AATAGCGAGCCTTGTCCCTCCATAGACTTGCGCTTTGCCTCGCCAGCTTTAACGCGCGCGACATTGGCCAGCTGTGTTTGTGACGCCTGCTGCGGAACTGTGCTCTCCTCAATAGGCGCCATATTCTGAACATCGTTCAGAAAAGCTCGAAAATCGAGCTCCGTAAATAGCGACTTGAGCATATCTATCTTAGGGCAGCACATCGTAAGGTTTGCCTCATCAAACTCAATCGGCACATCGAGGGCAATCTTTGTCAGAGCCTTCGAGAGGCGCAGCTGATCTACCGATGCGGCAATATTGGCACCCTGCTTGCCACCTATAGAGTCGACATTGGCAATAATCTTCTCAATATCACCCCACTTCTGAACCAACTTACTTGCACCCTTCTCTCCAATGCCCGCAACACCGGGGATATTATCCGACGCATCACCCCAAAGGGCGAGAATATCGCTGACAAGCATCGGATCATCAATGCCATACTTATCCTTTATCGCCTGAGTATCAACAATCTCTATCGAATCGCCTTTCTGCTTATATATCTTGCGATGCTCACCGACAAGCTGACCATAGTCCTTGTCAGGAGTCACCATATAGACATCATAACCAGCCTCGGCACCCTTAAAGGCGAGTGTTCCGATAACATCGTCAGCCTCATATCCCTCAACCTCAAGAATCGGGATACACATAGCCTCTACAATACGCTTAACATATGGTACCGACTGTATTATATCCTCTGGGGTCTGGGGTCTGTTTGCCTTATACTGTTCAAACATCTCACGACGGAACGAGCCTCCCGGTGGATCAAACGCCACACCGAGCAGATCGGGTTTCTCGCGCTTTACAATGTCTCGCAGAAACTTAGTAAAGCCGTAGACTATAGATGTATTCATTCCCACACGATTACGCATCGGTCGCCCGAAGAATGCGTAATAGTACTTGAAAATCAACGCATAAGCATCAATCAGAAAGAGTTTTTTCATTGTTTCTTGCTATTGGCTATTAGCTTGTTGTTTTGTTTACCTTGTTGCACCCCGAAAATTGATTTTAAGTGAGGGATTTCAAGGCTTGCAATCTTAATCTGGCAGGGACATACTTGGCGTATTTCCCTATCTGATTAAAATTGCGTAACGCAGAAATCACCGCTTAAAATTGATTTTCGTGATAAAACCACTCTGCATAAGAGGTTGCTGTCTCGTGCAGACGCAGCGAATAGAGCTCTACACGCTCGGGCAATGCCTTTTTGAGGCGGGCAGCAAAGTCGAAGAGCATATTCTCGCAGGTTGGTTGATAATCTACGAGGATAACATTGGTGAATGAACTCTCCATAGTTGCAGCAAGGGCCTCAGCCTCAGGGGTACGACGCATAACAAAAGAGTGGTCAAGGCGATCGGTAATCTCACGCGCCACGATACTCTTCAGCTCGCCGAAGTCCATAACCATACCCAGCTTAGGGTCTGACTCGTCAGTAATCGGCTCGCCCTTGATAGTTACAAAGAGGCGGTATGAGTGGCCGTGTACCTCACGGCACTTACCATCATAGCCCCACAATGCGTGCGCCGACTCAAACGAGAACTCTTTTGTCAGTCTAATCATCGCAACGGCAACTTATCAAGGTAATCAATATGCGGCTCACGCTGGAATGCCTCGTTGAGCGAGATATATGTCTGGGTAGTCGAGATGCCCTGCACACGCAGGATTCCATCAAAGATGGTGCGCATAAGGTGATCATTATCAACGCAATAGAGCTTAAGCATAGCGTTATATGTACCTGTAATGAAGTGACACTCCACAACCTCAGGAATACTCTTAATCTTCTCGGCTACAGCCTGACTCATAATCGGATCCTGAATGCGGATGCTGATAAAGGCACATACATCAAAACCGAGCATCTTTGGGTTTACCATCATACGGCTGCCCAAGATAACGCCAGACTCCTCCAACTTTTTAATACGCTGGTGAATAGCTGCACCCGAGATACCACACTCACGAGCAATCTCGAGATATGGCATACGAGCATTCTTCACCAAAAACTTCAGAATCTTACGATCTGTCGCATCAAGTACTACTTTATGACTATTCATAAACCTATCCTCCTAACCTTTAAGGTATATCTATAAATTAGTAATTAATATCTACTTCGGGTCTATTTCAACACACCCAGCTCCTTACCAACCTCAACGAATGCATCTACACAACGCTGCAACTGCTCTGTAGTATGACCAGCCGACACCTGCACGCGGATACGAGCAAGGCCCTTTGGTACTACAGGATAGTAGAAGCCCGTTACAAATACGCCACGCTGCTGAAGAGCTGCAGCAAACTCCTGCGAGAGCTTAGCATCATAGAGCATAACGGCACAGATAGCCGAGTCTGTAGGCTTAATATCAAAGCCCGCCTCAATCATCTTGCTGCGGAAGTACTCAACATTGGCAACCAGACGGTCGTGGTGCTCATTACTCTGCTCAAGCATCTTGAACAACTCAATACCTGCACCAACCACTGCCGGTGGAAGTGAATTTGAGAAGAGGTATGGGCGTGAACGCTGGCGAAGCATATCTATAATCTCCTTGCGACCTGTAGTAAAGCCACCAACAGCACCACCAAATGCCTTACCGAGGGTACCTGTAATAATATCCACCTCACCACGCAGGTTGTAGAGCTCGGTAATACCACGACCCGTTGCACCCAATACACCTGCAGAGTGGCACTCGTCAACCATCACAAGGGCATTATACTGCTTTGCCAACTCGCAAATCTTATCAAGCGGAGCGGCATTTCCATCCATAGAGAATACACCATCGGTGCAGATGATTCTAAAACGCTGTGCCTGCGCGCGCTTCAAACAATCCTCCAACGACTCCATATCGGCATTAGCATAACGATAGCGCACAGCCTTACAGAGACGCACGCCGTCAATAATAGACGCGTGGTTCAGTGCGTCAGAGATAATAGCATCCTGCTCAGTAAACAGAGGCTCGAACACACCACCATTAGCATCAAAGCAAGCTGCATAGAGGATAGTATCCTCAGTACCGAAATAGTCGGCAATAGCCTTCTCCAACTGCTTGTGAATATCCTGACATCCACAGATAAAACGAACAGATGACATTCCGTAACCACGCTCGTCCATAGCTCGCTTAGCAGCCTCAACCAGACGCGGATTGTCTGACAATCCCAGATAGTTGTTTGCGCAGAAGTTAAGACACTCCTTACCCGCCACCTCAATCTCAGCACGCTGCGGAGAACAAATCACTCGCTCGGTCTTATAAAGACCGGCATCCTTAATCGCCTGAAGCTCCTGCTCCAAAAACTCTTTGAAATTACCGTACATAGTTTTAGTTGTTTATTAATTTATATCTTTTTGATTTTCAGCGTATTAATAGCACTCCAATATTCGAGCAGTTACATTTATTAACTTACCCTATCGCAAAGTTAACATTTTTACGCCATTTTTGCCAATAAATAAACATTTTTTAGCTCTTATGTTACATTTTAACAAAGAGAGGACAACCTCACAGGTCATCCTCTCTTTAATGTTTATCTTCCTAAATCGAGACTTGCACCGAAATTGAACTCACCACATCCAGCGAGTCAATCTCAATCATAATCAAGTATCCATCTCTCTGGCTATCTGGCAAGAAGCTCGGGCTCCAATAGTTCATACCTTCTGCCCCCAGAGGTATCTCCGTACCAAGGCTATTAAGTTCTGCACGCTTAGTACCAACATTAATACAATCGCATAATGTCAGACTACAATCTCTAATATCAGCACCCCACAGAATATCTGTAAAATAGAGAGCGCTCTGACCATAGCGAGCAACCGTGACACCATCCTCAGTAACCTCCTGACTATCAGGTGTTCCACAAACTTTAAAAATCTGTTCACTGCTATACTTATCGCCTACCACAAGACCGTTAATAGTTACTTTTCTGGACTCGACATAACAAGCAACAAGCGTCCACACGCTGCAGAGTACGAGTACAAATCTTCTCATAATCGACAATTTAAATTTATCCGCAACACAAATTTACAAAAAATAGTTGCATTCCCAAATCTTTGGCAACAAAAAAAATATTGTTCAAAATTGCAGATTATTGGGCTCCAAGCGAACATTTTAACAATTTTTTGTTACCTTTGCTTGAGTATTTACATTTAATTTTACAGATATGAAATTTTTAAAGACTTTTTTAGCTGCACTGCTTGCCGTGGTTGTAGGTAGTGTTATATCAGGTCTATTCTGGTTTATCGCCATCATAGGTATCGCCGGTGCTATGGGCAGCGGTAATAGCACAGCGGTAATGCCAAACTCTATTATGAGAATCGACCTTACAGACAATATCGTAGACTCACCTGCCTTCAACCCATTGTCAGGTATGAGCTTAACCTCTTTCTCAACAACCCGCACCCTGCCTTTGCTCAAGGTATTGCGCTCTATTGAGACTGCAGCAACCGACGATCGCATCCAGGGTATATATATTAATTATATAGGTGGTGGCAGCATTTCAAGTGCTGCTCTTGAGGAGCTTCGTCAGGCGCTGGTTGAGTTTAAGCAGAGCGGAAAGTTTATCGTTGCCTTCAACGATAGCTACTCGCAGACAGGCTACTACTTAGCAACCGTTGCCGACAAGGTATACATCCAGCCTGAGGGTAGCTTCCAATGGTCAGGTATGAGCTCTACTCTGCTCTTCTACAAGGGTGCATTCGACAAGCTCGGTGTCTCTGCCGAGGTTTTCCGCCCTACCGTATGTAAGTACAAGAGTGCTGTTGAACCATATATTCTCAACAAGATGTCAGATGCCAACCGTCGTCAGATGACCGACCTGGGCAATAGTATGTGGAACACCATCTGCTCTACCATTGCTGAGACTCGTGGCACTACTATCGAGGCTCTCAATAAGATTGCCAACACAACACCATTCCTCACCCCTCAGCAGGCATTAGAGCACAAGCTTGTTGACGGTATTATCTACCGCGACCAGATGGAGGATATCTTTGCTGAGTATGGTGTGAAGAAGAACTTCTTAGATGAGTACCAATTTATCTCTCTTGGTGACTACTGCTCTTCTGTAGCTATTGACGATACAAAATTGTCTGCTCCTAAGGTAGGTATCATCTACGCTGAGGGTGCTATTGTTGATGGCGAGAGCCAGAACCTCGATGGCAATATCTACGGCACAACTCTGGCAAATACTATCGCTAAGGCTCGTAAGGACGAGACCATCAAGGCTGTAGTTCTTCGCGTGAACTCTCCAGGTGGTAGCGCACTTGCCAGCGATGTTATCTGGCGCGAGGTTGAGCTGCTCAAGGCTCAGAAGCCTGTTATCGTATCTATGGGTGCTTATGCAGCCAGCGGTGGTTACTATATCTCTGCTCCAGCAGATGCTATTGTAGCTAACAAGCTGACTCTCACAGGCTCTATCGGCGTATTCGGTCTTATGCTCGAGGGTGGTGATATGCTTAAGAATAAGCTCGGCGTAACCTCTGATGTTGTAAAGACAAACCCTTCTGCCGACTTCGGTACTGGCGTACTCGGTATGTCACTCCGTAAGCCATCTGCACTTGAGAAGGCTCTGCTCATACAGTCTGTAGACCGCGTATATGAGGCATTTACAAGCAAGGTTGCTGCAGGTCGTAACCTCGAACTCCAGCAGGTACTCAATATCGCTGAGGGTCGCGTATGGAGTGGCTCTGAGGCTGTTGCTAACGGTCTTGCTGATACCAATGGTGGTATTAAGACAGCTATCGCTATCGCAGCAGAGAAGGCTGGCGTTGCTGATAACTTCCGCCTCGAGGAGATCCTGCCTGATATGGATCCTATGACCGCTATGCTGCAGTCACTCGGTATGCAGATGAAGAGCATTCTTGTTGACGCTCAGGCCCTGCAAATCGAGAACGACTACAAGACCCTGCAGAACAACATCCTCCGCGCAGGCGTACAGGCATACTGCCCTTATAGCGTAGAGTTTTAGTCGCTTAGAACTGCCCGCTTTTTCGAGAAAAAGCAGGGCGTGCAACCGACGCTGCTCGTGAGGGCAGAGGCTGCTTGCAGACTATGCCGAACTGCGAGGAGGAAAAGCCACCTTTAGGTGGATTAAAAGCTTTTGGAGAAACTCCGTTTCTCCAGTGTCTGTTGCGGATTTAGGATAGCCTTGAGGCTATTACAATAAAAAAGAGTACCTCTTTCGGTTTCAAGCAAGCTTGACCTTAGAGTACTCTTTTTTCTTGTACCATCTCCGATGGTTTTCCCTAAATCCGAAAATAGACGGAGCGTCTGCGCAATCCCTAATCTCACCAATCTCCCTAAATTCCCTAATACACCGCTATCCGGACAGCGCACCGGCTCTTCCTCGCACCCCATTTAGCAGGTATCCGCGTTATCACGATAAAACCCATTTGTCGTCAAAAGGTAGTAGTAGGCGTGCATCGTGCAAAAAACAACGGCGGATAGTACTAAAAGTACAGCCGCCGTTGCTTTTTAAGGGATGTGCAGCTAATGCTGCCTTTTCACGGCAAATATTCACAACAAAATCAAGGTACGGGGTCATACCCACTCCCTCCCCACGGATGACAACGAAGTATTCGGCGGATTGCCAACCAGCTACCTTTAAATGGACCATACTTTCTCAATGCTTCGAGGGCATACTGCGAGCAGGTAGGGGTAAAACGGCAAGTAGGCGGCTTAAGTGGTGAAATGCAGAGTTGATAGAAGCGCACCAGGGCTATAAACGGCAGCGAGAGCAGAGTCTTAAAGATTTTCGACAATCTGCTGAAGAACTTTCTGGACTCCATTTTCGATATGTTTATAGTCGTGGACGCTCTTGGTAGAGTATATCAGGGCCACCTCTATACGATGGTTCCCGAGATTTGATATAAGGAGCTGTTTATTAAGACGATAGGCCTCGCGCATACGACGACGGATAAGGTTGCGCTTATTTGCTCGCTTATGAAACTTCTTTGGAGTAGAGAAGAGGAGTGCTGCCTCGGCTGAAGCGGACTCCTCTACATAATATACATAACGGAAGGGGTAGACAAAGCCGGTTCGACCCTCGGCAAAGAGTCGGCGAATAGCACCATAGCGGCGCAACCTTTCCGGCTTAGTCAGGCTATTCATTGTTACTTTTTTCGTGTACGGCTCTTCTTTGAGAGTTTGCTCTGCTGGGTGCGGAGGAACTCCTCGTTCTGCTCATTCTCTGCAAACTCGACATTATCAATCTGCTTACCTGCGATAACATCGGCGATATAGAAATCCACAGCCTTTGCAAGTGATGGGGCAGCAGGGCTTGGAGCGTAAGCCTTCACAGGCAGATTGTTCTCAGTGGCGATGCGCAATGTACCCTCACCGAAGGTGCTGATTACAGGCATCTGCTCTACGCTGAGCTTCTCGCACAGAGACTTAACCTCCCACGGCGAGTAGAGGAGCAACATATCGTAGCTCTGCAACTGCTCAGGAGTAATGTCGCTGGCAACGGTGCGTGCAAGGATCACCGGAGTATAGTTAATCTTCAGGCGAGTCAGTGCCTCAGGGATCTCTGGCTTATGTGGCTCAGAGAGCGAGAGGAGCAGTTTCTCGTCCTTATGCTTAACAATCTGCTCGACAATACCTGTAAAGGTTCCGTCAGCGAAAGATATCTTACGCTTACGATATACAATATACTTCTGCAGATAGAGGGCAATAGCCTCGGTAGAGCAGATATACTTCATAGTCTCAGGCACAGTGATGCGCGCATCCTCGCAGATGCGGAAGAAGCTGTCGATAGTTGTGCGAGAGGTAAAGATAACTGCTGTATGCGCGAGTATATCCACGCGCTGAGCGCGAAACTCCTTAGGGGTTACACCCTTAACCTCAATAAGAGGGCGATAATCTACTTCTAACTCGTACTTGTTCGCCAACTCAAAGAAGGGCGACTTTTCAGGAATCGCAGGGGTTGGCTGCGACACCAAAATTCGTTTAATCTCTGCCATAGTTTACTCTAAAATCCCGCTCTCAGGCACTTCTAACGCACAATTGGCGCAAGAATCAGAGAAAGAGGGAAAATTTCCAGGGCGCAAAGATACAAAAACCAATGTAAAATTGAAATTTTTTGCGAAACAAAGAACAAAAAAGTCTCTTTAACAAAGATAATTAGAGCGATTGCCACCGCTAAAGCCATACCAAAAAATCCGACTTTTGATGGTATATCGGGACTGAGTAAAAAGAGTATTCCAAACGGGATAACAACCACAAAGCAGACCGCCAAATAGAGCGACTTTATACCTATCAACGCCTTACCTGCACCGCTGCTCTCGCAGACTACCGAGACGAGATATATCGCTCCCATCTGAAATAGCAGGCCTATAGCTATAGCCGCTAAGCTAACTCCGCATACAGTCCATAAGCCGATTCCCTGCGGAATAATACCCCACATACTACCAATACGGATGGTACACAATGAGAGTATCAACGTACCCAGCAGTATCATCACCACCTCGATATTTGTCTGTTCAGCAGGGTTTATATGCGCCTTCTCGCTACTATTGCGATAAAAGCCAACTGCCTTGAGCAAAAAGTAGTGCAGAAACTCCCAATAGCGGACGATGTAGAATATATAGACAAACCCCACAGTCAGCACAAGTGCCTGGAGACCAAAACCATAAGAGATACCACTCTGCTCAACGGCTGCATCTGTAGCAAGCGTCGACAGAGAACCAAACGCCTCTGCGGACGATATGTTATGGTTCCAAAATGGTAGCATAGTACTATTCAAAACTTCGTTTCAGGGTTATGCGTATAGTTGTTCCCTTGCCTATAACAGAGTCGACAACGGCAATCTTTCCGCGATGATACTCCTCAACAATACGACGTGAGAGCGACAATCCCAAGCCCCAGCCTCGGGTCTTGGTAGTAAAGCCCGGCTCAAAAATCTTTCGCCAATTGGACTTGGCTATACCCTTACCGGTATCTGTCACATCTATCATCACATTTTTATCCGTAGCACTAATCTTTACAGATATCTCACCACAACCCTGCAGGGCATCGAGCGAGTTCTTCATCAGATTCTCAACCACCCACTCAAAGAGTGCCGTATTGAGCATTGCGTGGACTATCTCGCTGGTAAAACCATTGTAGTCGAGGGTTACATTGCGCGGAATACGCTTGCGGAAGTAGATTACGCAGTCACCAACAATCTCATTTACATTTGCACGCGACAGAGGAGTATCCGAGCCAATCTTCGAGAAGCGATCTACAATCTTGCGCAGGTGAGCCAAGTCCTTCTCCATCTCCTCGACAGCCATAGGATCTACATCTTGCGCACGCAGGTACTCAATCCAGCCGAGCAACGACGAGGTAGGCGTACCGAGCTGGTGGGCTGTCTCCTTGGCAAGACCAATCCACACACGGTTCTGCTCATCCTGCTTCGACGAACGGAAGGCCACAAAGACCATAACCACAAAGGCGATGATTACAATCATCTGCACAATCGGGAAGATATAGAGCATAATAAGCGTTGAGCTGTGTCCATAGAATATAATATGGTTATGCTCTGCCGTCCACCAGAATCGCACAACGATAGGCATATTATGACTGGCCATACGGTCAAGGGTCTTATGTAGCAACTCGGTGTCGTTTATAACTCTCTCTGGAATAAGGTGATGCGAGACCACACGCAGGTTCTCGTCAGTGATGATAAACGGAATGTTATTTCGGTTATTGATAATTGACGAAACAAGAGGGTCTGACATATAGTCGCCCATAGCCTCGCGATTGACACGCTCCATAGCTGCAGCCCACAACTCTACATCGTGTCGCTCCTTGACGCTCAGGTTTTCTGCCATCTGGTAGGTCACAAACAGAGAGGCACCAACAATCAGCGCACCCAATATAAGAAGTATGGCGCGACCAACCTTAGACAACCCTTTGCGTACTTTTTTTATCATTTGCGTTGTGTATCTTGTGAGCTAAGTATACGAGTCATCTCCTCCTGATTATCAAGCATTTCCAATGCCACCTTAATACCATTGTCATAGCTTAAGCTATTGGCCGTACGGCCCTGTGCATAGCTATAACGGAGGACAATATTGCTATTTATCGTACGGATAATCTCTGTGCGGAAGGTCTGCAGATTGCTCATCTTGTCATCTTTAAGCCCCTTCTCAATTGTCTTCATTGCCGAGAGCAACTCTGCGTCAGCATAACGCTCCTTATTCAGAGCCTTGCGCAACTTCTCTATTGCCTGGCGAGAGTCTGACTTATAAGGCACATCGGCACCCTCAACAATACGACAGAAATCCTCATAATCGCTATCAGAGATGGTAAATGTAGCAGGGTCGATATCCAAATCAGGATGGCGACGATAGTAGTCGTCTCCAAAGTCATCGACAAGACCTATAAGGTATAGCGTTGCCGCAAAAGCACTCACATACTGAGGATCCACCTTGCGATCAGGCATAATACCGCCACCATCGTAGACCTTACGACCTGCTGTTGTGCGGAACTCGTTTATAAGCGAGTCAGGCATACTCTGCGCACGACCATCATCAGTATAGCGAGCCGCCTGTATACAACGACCCGATGGGATGTAGTACTTGGCAGTGGTAATCTTGCCGTAGCTTCCAAAGCCAAGCGGGATAGTCGACTGAACAAGTCCCTTGCCATAACTGCGCGAGCCTATAAGCACCGCACGATCAAGATCCTGCAACGCTCCGCTGACAATCTCGGCTGCGCTGGCACTATTCTCACCAATAAGCACCACCAGCGGAATATCAGGCAGCAGTGGATCATACTCGGTAACAAAGCTCTTATTCTCGACCTTATTGCGACCTCTCATCTCTACTACCTTCGTACCCTTAGGCACAAAGAGCGAGAGCACCTTAACTGCACTCTGCAACACACCTCCGCCATTTGAGCGGTAGTCGAGAATAAGCTTCTTCAGTTCACCCTGCTGCTGCAAGCTCTTGATGGCATCTCGCATCTCAACATAGCAGTCGTCAGTAAAGTCCGAGTGGATGATATATCCCACACCATCAGCCACATAACCTGCATAGCTTACGCTCGGTATTGATATTCGCTCACGGCGAATCTTATGCTCTACACGGCTGCCGTCCGTAATACGCTCAATGGTCACGCGCACAGTCGTATTTGGCTCGCCACGCAGCATTGAACTAACCTTGTCTGTAGCCATACCCACAGCATCCTGACCATCAATAGCCACGATCTTATCACCAATCTTAAGTCCCGACTTATCGGCTGGTGAATTCTTATATGGCTCGGCAATGCGCACCACATTACTATCCTGACGAATCAGCGCACCTATACCGCCATACTTACCCGTTGTCAGTCGGCGAAAATCCTGCATCTCCTCCTCCGAGAGATAACTACAATATGGGTCAAGGTTGCGCATTATACCCTCAGCACCGTGACGCATAAGTTTATCGGCAGATATGCTGTCGACATACTCGGTAGATACGGCACGCATAAGGTTAACCATTATCTCCATATTACGGCCAATGCCAAAGTCATTTCTAACCGAAAAGACAAAGGCCGATATAGCAACTACGCCACCCGCAAGGGCGTAAATCAATCTTTTACTCATTTGCTCTATGTTTATTTACCAAATAGCCCTCAAGACGAATCACGGCACGAATTACCGTACGGCGATGTCCCGAAATAACCACCTTCTCGCCACACTGCTCGACTGTAACCTCATCCTCAAAAAGGAGTGTCAGACGCTGCAAGCCCGAAGCCTTGAAGGTAAGCTTGTCTGTTGTCTGACTGCAAATAGTAAGCCCCGATGTGGCCATAGCAGAGATTATCTGCTCCTTATCAAGCGCAATGGTTGCCACAACCTCACGCTTAACAAAGCCAAAGTATGGATAAGTAGCACTAAGCAGCACCACCATTACTGCCATCACCTGACCATTCCAATTACTGAAGTACAACTTCACCAAATCCATATAAGAGATTGGCAACTGCTCGTATGTGAGCTTAATCCAAATAAGTGCGGCCCACAGCAGACACAATGTCACCAGATATTTTACGCTTCTTAACAGATACTTCTTCATACTTATCTATTTTATAGTTTAATTAGTCACTACTGATTAAATCTCTCGATCTGCTCGGCTACACGCTCCATAAGCCATAACGGCGTAGATGTTGCTCCGCAGACACCAACATTCTGCGCGCCCTCGAACCACTCCGACATAACCTCTGAGGGCTCCTCGACATTGTACGAGCGCGGATTCTCCTCTTTACATATATTATACAATACCTTGCCGTTGCTACTCTTGCGTCCGCAGACAAAGACCACCACATCTGACGATCGGGCGAAGGCGCGCAGATGCTCCTCTCGCGAAGAGACACTGCGACATATTGTATCGTTTACCGTAAGCATCTGCCTATCCGCAAGGCGTGAGGCCATAATATCCCTCAACTGCTCAAAGAGCTTTACCGACTGAGTAGTCTGAGACAGAAAGTATATCGGACGGCTAAAATCTACCAGCGACAGATCCTGCTCGCCCTCAATAACTATGGCATCGCCATTAACCTGACCTATAAGACCCACAACCTCTGCGTGTCCGCGCTTACCAAGGATTACCACCTGACCATTACACCCCTGCATCTGAGCATAGGCCTTAGCCACACGACGCTGTAACGCCGCCACAACAGGGCAGGTAGCATCAATAACCTCAACACCACACTGCTCGGCAGTTCTATATGTTGCAGGGGGCTCTCCGTGCGCACGGATAACCATTCTACTGCCCGCCTCAAGGGTTGCTATACGGCTATTATCAATAGTCCTCAGCCCCAGTCCCTCAAGTCGCTGTACCTCTATGCGATTGTGAACTATATCTCCCAGACAATAGACCACCCCGCCACTATCTAACGCACGCTCGGCCTCCGTTATTGCGCGAACAACACCTGCGCAGAAGCCCGAATGGCTATCTATCGTCACCTTCATAGTATAGAAAAGTCTATAAACTGCTCAACACACGATTATACTCTGCATCGAACCACGCCATCTGCTGCTCAACGGTCATATGGCTATTATCAAGCACGATAGCATCATCAGCCTTACGCAGCGGAGAGATTGCGCGGGTGCTATCTGCCTTATCGCGAGCAATAACATTCTCGAGTACCTCCTCATAGCTCACGCTGTCGCCCTTAGCCGTAAGTTCTGCATAGCGACGAGTAGCGCGTACCTCCGGTTCGGCAGTCATAAAGATCTTCAACTCTGCATCCGGAAAAACCACAGTACCGATATCGCGACCATCCATAACCACACCGCGATGCTTGCCCATCTGCTGCTGCATAGCCACTAACTTTGCACGCACAGCACCGATAGAGCTAACGGGGCTAACAAAGTTACTAACCTCAATGGTGCGAATCTTGCCCTCGACAATCTGACCATTGACATATACATCGCTGGCACCACGCGCAGGGTTAAAACGGAATGTAATCTCAACCTTATCAAGCAAGCTGACAATCGCGTCCTCGTCAACAATACCATTGACAATACCCCCATTTTCCAAAGCGTAGAGGGTTACCGAGCGATACATCGCGCCCGTATCAATAAATATATAACCTAAGCGGGCAGCTATGGCCTTGGCAAAGGTACTCTTACCACACGACGAGTGACCGTCTATGGCAATTACTATCTTTCGTTTAGTCGTATTACCCATTTGAATTTGTTATAAAAGTAGAGAGTATGGTATATATACCAAGCAGACCTACAATAATACCGGCAACGTGGTTGATTGTAATCAGATGTCGCGGACGGAACTTGCGACGGAAAAGACTGATTACCAATGTAAGTGAGGTCCACCAAGCACACGCTCCAATCAAGAAGCCCACAATAATACACGCACCGCGTAACAACGACGAAGTATCCTTGATATTACCATCAGCACCCACGCCGAACATTGCAAAGAAGGCCAGGATATATGGCACCACCACAACAAAGTTGGCTATTGTAAATCCAAACATAGATGCAAAATCCTTCCACAGTGTGCTGTTACCTGCACGATTTCGTCTAATCTGCGGCACAGGATTCTGGAAGAAGATGTAGACACCCACCACAACCACAAACACTCCGCCCACAAGGCTCAGGATGTGGCTGTAGCGCTCAATCTGCGCCTGCATCATCGCAAAAAAGAAGTAGGCTATAATGGCCATAAGCGTATCTGCACACGCCACGCCCAAACCCGAAAATACACCAGCTCTGGTAGTCTTACTAAGCGTACGCTGTATACACAACACCGCCACAGGACCGACAGTTATCGACGCTGCCACTCCCACCGCTATTCCGCGTAAAAGTATCTCTAAAATTGTAATCAACATAATCCGCACAAAGATAAACAAAGCTATCTAATTTTCAAAAAATTTGCCACCCCTTTTTCTATCTCTTTGTAAGATAATTCGCATTAAGCCCCTCTGCCATTTTGTCACACAATATGGTTTGGCAACAAATTTGACACCCTTACCAACAAAAAGCAACTAATAACAGAACTAAAAAACATTTACAAATATGAACACGAACTCACTAACAATCAAGGCGCAGCAGGCTCTGCAAGGTGCGGTAGCCATAGCGCAAAAGCACTCTGAGCAGGCCGTCGAGCCTATACATATACTCTCTGCGCTTATCGAAGATGAGCAGTCGCTTACAACATTCCTCCTCGGAAGAGTCGGAGCCAACATACAGACACTGCGCAAAGATGTGACAGAGGCTGTGTCACGACTGCCAAAGGTGTCAGGTGCCACTGACAACTTTTTCTCAAACAACAGCACCCGTGTAATCCAGCGTGCTGTAGACTTTACAAAGAAGTTCAACGATAAGTACGCCTCTATTGAGCACCTGCTCCTGGCCCTATCTACAGAGCGTAGCGATGCACGCGATATTCTTAAGGCTCAGGGAGTTAACGAAGATGAACTTATCGAGGCCATCAAGCAGTTCCGCAAGGGTTCGACCATTGATTCACAGAGTGTCGAGAAGGAGTTTGATGCGCTGGGCAAGTATGCCATCAACCTCAATCAGATGGCTCGCACGGGCAAACTTGACCCTGTAATTGGTCGTGATGACGAGTGTCGCCGCGTGCTTCAAATTCTATCACGAAGGACCAAGAACAACCCTATCCTCGTCGGCGAGCCCGGCGTAGGTAAGACCGCTATTGCCGAGGGTATTGCCCACCGTATTGTCAATGGAGATGTACCCGAGAATCTACTCTCAAAGAGCATCTACTCCCTCGATATGGGTGCTCTGATTGCAGGAGCCAAGTACCAGGGCGAATTTGAGGAGCGACTCAAGAGCGTGATTAGCGAAGTTATAGCCTCTGACGGCGAAATTCTGCTCTTTATTGACGAGATTCACACCCTCGTCGGTGCGGGCAAGAGTGGTGGAGCTATGGATGCAGCAAATATCCTCAAACCTGCACTTGCACGAGGCGAACTGCGTACTATTGGAGCCACCACGCTTGATGAATACCAGAAGTATTTTGAGCAAGATAAAGCCCTTGAGCGTCGCTTTCAGAAGGTAATGGTCGACGAGCCTACCACCGAAGATGCAGTAAGCATTCTGCGCGGACTCAAGAGCCGCTATGAGAGCCACCACCGCGTGCGCATCAAGGATGAGGCCATCGTTGCGGCTGTAGAGCTAAGCCATCGTTATATCACATCACGATTTCTGCCCGATAAGGCCATTGACCTTGTTGACGAGGCAGCTTCTAAGCTACGCTTAGAGATGAACTCCGTGCCTGAGCAGATAGACACCCTCGATCGCCGCATTCGCCAGATGGAGATTGAGCGCGAGGCTATCCGTCGCGAGGGCGACAATCAGCGCATTGACAATCTCGACCGCGAGATTGCCGAGCTACGCGAAAAGGAGTCGCAGATGCGTGCTAAGTGGCAGGGCGAGAAGGATATACTGCTGAAGATACAGCACAACAAGCAACAGATTGAGAATCTGACACTTGAAGCACAACAGGCAGAGCGCAATGGCGACTACGGCCGCGTGGCAGAGATTCGCTATGGCAAGATTGTAGAGCTACAACGCACCATTGAAGCATTGCAAACAGAGCTTGATGCTGCCAATGCCGCAGGACAGATGATAAAGGAGGAGGTTGATGCCTCTGACATTGCCGATGTAATCTCTCGATGGACAGGCATCCCCGTAGCCCGTATGCTCGCCTCCGAGCGCGAGAAACTGCTCAATATGGAGGACGAATTACACCATCGTGTAGTGGGTCAGCAGCAGGCTATATCTGTGATTTCAGATGCTGTACGCCGCTCGCGCGCAGGTCTTAACGACCCTCGCAAACCCGTCGGTTCATTTATCTTCCTCGGCACTACAGGCGTAGGAAAGACCGAGTTGGCGCGTGCGCTGGCAGAGTTCCTCTTCAACGATGAGAATATGATGACGCGCATTGATATGAGCGAGTATCAGGAGCGGCATAGTGTCTCACGCCTTGTCGGAGCACCTCCGGGATATGTCGGCTACGATGAGGGTGGACAGCTCACCGAGGCGGTACGTCGCAAGCCGTACTCTGTAATTCTGCTTGATGAGATCGAAAAGGCACATCCGGATGTGTTCAATATTCTGCTGCAGGTACTTGATGATGGTCGCCTTACAGATAATAAGGGACGCACTGCCGACTTCCGCAATTCTATTATAATTATGACCTCAAATATGGGTTCTCACCTTATACAAGAGGCATTTACCGAGGCGTTGGAGAAGAACAGCACCGTACCGGAGCAGACCATCGAGCAGGTTCGTACCGATGTTATGGAGCTATTGAAAACGCAGCTCAAACCAGAGTTTTTGAACCGCATTGACGAGATAGTACTCTTCGAGCCACTCAGTCGAAACGACATAAATCAGATTGTCGATATGCAGCTGCAATCTCTGCGCAAGTTGCTCGCTCACAACGGTATAGAGCTTAATTATACCGAGCAGGCACGCGACCTTATCGCCACCATCGGCTACGATCCCGTATATGGTGCGCGCCCTGTCAAGCGCACAATCCAACGCGAGGTTGTCGGCGAGCTGTCAAAGCGCATACTCGCAGGTCAGGTCAACCGCGAGCATCCGATAACCATCTCGGCAGATGACAATTCGTTACTATTTAGCAACGAATAACTACAAAAAGCAACAATTTGAAACACAAAAAGCATCCTAAACGAAAAGCAAAAACAAAAAAAGGGAAAGAATAGTACTATGGTGTAGCCACAAAACGACAATTATATCCAATATATGTTAGCGTATCC
Organism: Alistipes sp.; assembly: GCA_045654345.1. GTDB lineage: Bacteria > Bacteroidota > Bacteroidia > Bacteroidales > Rikenellaceae > Alistipes. The sequence goes on from JAZOND010000007.1 coordinate 25,726, forward strand.
TAATATGGACCGCAAACATCTAACACTTTTTTGATAGTGTGATATGCAATAGAGTCGTTTTAGGCCCACTTTTTAACTATTATCAAATTTTTTTAAAAATATATTGCTTACAGTTTGGTAGTTTGGAATATTTATTGTACTTTTGTCGGCGAAATGAGATACAAGTCTCTTTTCAAGATAGGTTTTTAGGTTAGGTTTAAGGGGCAGCACTTCGTTATTCGAGGTGCTGCTTTGATTTTATCCCCCTAAAAGTTGGCTATATCACCAAAAATAACTAAATTCGCGTATTCGTATATTAAAGTACAAAAAATGGAACTAAAGGAGATTAAAGAAGAGCTCTTGCAGGCAGTAGAACTCATTGCCGATTTTGAGCATAGTCACCTATCAATAGAGCGCGACACTGCGCTTGTAAAGCTGCGCCGTGCATACGAGGCTTTGCGCTTCTATAACGACCACACCGATCACGAATCGCTCGAACCTGCCGCTGTGGAGGATTGCGCTCCCGAGGTAGAGGTTGAGTTTATTATGCCCGACCCTATGGAAACTTTAGAGGAAGAGCCTACAGAGGTTGATCAGGTTGTTATCCACGAGGTAGAGGTCGAGCCTATTCCTGAGGTTGAAGAGGCCCCTGAAGTAGAGCCTGAAGTAGAGACAGTTGTCGAGCCAACACTCGATACCGAGGCAGAAGAAGATACAGCCCCAGAAACCGAGGCTGAGGTCGAAACAGTAGCAGAGGTAGAGTTAGAATCAGAGCCTGAGCCAGTAATTGAGCCAGAAGTTGTTGAACCAGAGCCTGTGTCAGAACCAGCTCCAGAGCCTACGCCAGAGCCTGCACCTGCACGACCAACGGCAGAGCCATCTCTTTTTGGTGATGATGATATTTGGGGTCGCCCTGCACCATCGCGACGCAAGATTATCTCCCTCTATGGAGATGATGAGGCTGCGCCAAAGCCTCGTCGCAAGAGGGCATCTGCTCCGGCTGAGGTTGTTTCGGTTACCGAAACGACACCGGCACCAGATCAGCCTGCAGATTCAACTATCACACCAGCCATTGCTCCTTCAGAGCCGCCGCAGATACTTGCCGACACTATCGAGGCCCCAAAGAGCATTGCCGATAGTATTGTTGCCACTCCGAGTGTTGCTGAGTCAAGTAGTGTAGCATCTTTAGTCAGCTCTATCAGCGTTGGTGACCGATTTATGCTTTTGCGCGAGCTATTCAATAACAACGAGGATCTGTACGAGAAGACCATCTCTACACTCGACGCTATGGATAACCTTGACGACTGCATAATCTACATTGCCGAAAACTTCAGCTGGCGTTCATCATCTGATGGTGCCAAGTTGATTATGGATCTATTGCAGCGCAAGTTGGGCTAAACCACACAACACACCGTTTGATATATGGCAAAACTATATATAGTACCCACACCTATAGGCAACCTTGAGGATATTACCCTCAGGGCTATTCGCATACTGCAGGAGGTTGACTTTATCCTTGCCGAGGATACTCGCACCTCATCAGTATTGCTCAAGCATCTGAACATAGACAAGCCTCTGCGCTCTCACCACAAGTTCAACGAGCACACCACCGTGGCTGCCGTTGCCGAGGCTATTGCGCAGGGCAGAAATGTCGCGCTCATCTCCGACGCGGGCACACCCGGTATCTCCGACCCTGGATTTCTACTTGTCCGCACCTGCATCGAGGAGGGCATAGATGTTGAGACCCTGCCTGGTGCTACAGCCTGCATCCCTGCATTGGTTCAGAGTGGTTTCCCTTGTGACCGTTTCTGCTTCGAGGGGTTCCTTCCACAGAAGAAGGGTCGACAAAAACGACTCACCGAGCTTACAGAGGAGAGCCGCACAATGATATTCTACGAGTCTCCATTCCGTGTTGTCAAGACCCTTGAGCAGTTTGCCCTCTGCTTTGGCAGTGAGCGTCGCGTGGCTGTTGTCCGCGAGATTACCAAGAAGTTTGAGCAATCTGTGCGTGGAACTATCGCAGAAGTCATCTCACACTTCAAGGCTCACCCGCCAAAGGGAGAGTTTGTAATTGTTGTAGCGGGCAAGAATCTAAAAGAACGCAATAAAGATAACGACGAGGATAACGCAGAGGAGTATGAGCAAGAGTAGTAAGATGAGCTTTGGCGTTAGATGTCTGTGGATTATGTGCAGAGCTGTTGCCATACTGCCACATTGGATTCAGTATGGTTGTTTGGCAAGGGTGATATACTTTTTACTGCGCTATGTAGTCCGCTATCGCAAGGGTCTGATAATAAAACAGCTCTCAGATTCGTTCCCTGAGCGTAGAGAGTGTGAGATTTTGCAGATTTGCAATAAGTACTACCGCTCGCTCTCTGAGTTCTTTGTTGGCACGATAGCACTTGCAGGTATGAGCGAGGAAGAGTGTCGAGAGGTTCTTGAGGTTAATGTTCCGGAGCATATTCAGCAGGCTGTGGGTGATAGCCATTTTGTTGTACTCACTTCGCACCACAACTTCTGGGAGTATGCCCAGTTTATCAACCTCTACTTCCCAAATAGTATGATGGTCTGCGCATACCACCCACTAACAAACAAGGTGATGGATGAGCTGTTCTACCACCTGCGCCTCTTCCCAGGCACGCTTCCGGTTCCGAGCAGCAACCTTATACGCTACTTCCTACAGCATCGTAATAGCACAAATCCTGACGATAAGCGTATAATTCTCGGACTCGTTGCCGACCAGAATGCACCTCCTATGGGTCAGGTACATTGGTATAATTTTCTCAACCGCCCAACGCTCTTCTTTGAGGGTGGCGAGCAGTTGGCTATGAAGTTCCACCTACCTGTATTATACCTGGGTATGAGTCGCATTAAGGCGGGAAAATATCGCGGAGAGGTGACGCTCATCTACGACGGCAAGCAGAGTGTCGAGAAGTTCGAGATTACTGAGCGCTATGTAGAGTTACTTGAGCGCGATATACGCAATCAGCCTGAAGGCTGGATGTGGTCACACCGCCGTTGGAAGTACTACCCCGATCCCGTTACGGGCGAGGCAGTATATTGCCGTAAGGGTATATAAAATATATAACTATGAAGACTGCAGTAGTAATACTCAACTACAATGGCGAGCAGCATCTACGCCGTTTCCTGCCCTCGGTTGTAAGCAACACCCGCGGTGCAGATGTCGTGGTTGCTGATAACGGCTCTACCGACAACTCTTTGCAGGTTCTTGCAACAGAGTTTAGTTCAGTGCGCACCCTCGCCCTTGAGCAGAACTACGGCTTTGCCGAAGGCTATAACCGCGCCTTGGCTTTGCTTTCGAAGTATGACTACTTTGTGCTTCTCAACTCGGATGTTCAGACCCCTGAGGGGTGGCTCGAGCCGCTTATTGAGCGTCTTGAGTCCGATAGTAGCATTGCTGTCACTGCCCCTAAGATTCTAAGCGTCGAGAATAAGGATATGTTCGAGTATGCAGGTGCTGCAGGTGGACATATCGACTACTTAGGCTATCCATTCTGCCGTGGGCGCATACTATCAACCCTCGAGAAGGACTGCGGTCAGTATGACGATGCTCGCGAGCTATTTTGGGTTAGTGGAGCAGCCTTCTGCGTCCGCAAGAGTGTATACCAATCGCTTGGTGGACTGTGTGGCGACTTTTTTGCGCATATGGAAGAGATTGACCTCTGCTGGCGTATGCAACTTGCAGGGTATAAGGTCGTTGTTGAGCCAAAGAGTATGGTCTACCACCTCGGTGGCGGTACGCTTGCCTCGCAATCGGCTCGCAAAGTATTCCTCAACCACCGCAATAACTTAGCTATGCTCTACCGCTGTGCCCCACCTATGCAGAGAGCCGTTGTAGCTGTTGTCCGCCCACTGACAGACCTTGCCGCAGCGCTGAGCTATCTTGCCAAGGGAGACACAGAGGCATTCAAGGCTGTCTTTGCCGCCTGGGGCGAGTTTATCCGCTGGCATAGCAGACTGAGCGAGGAGCGCAAAGCCATTCGTAGCAGCGCAAAGCAGGAGTCAAAGTATATATATAAAGGAGTAATTGTATTAAGCTACCTGTTTGGTAGACGAAAATTTGATAAGCTATGAAAAAACTTGTAATTATCCCGACCTATAACGAGAAGGAGAATGTTGCAGCAATGATTGACAAGGTGCTCTCTTTGGAGGGCGACTTCAGCCTACTCTTTGTTGACGACGGTTCGCCCGATGGCACCGCAGATATTATCCGCGACAAGCAGAAGGAGGCTCCCGAGCGCATCAATCTTATCTGTCGCAGTGGCAAGCTCGGCCTTGGCACGGCATATATTGCAGGCTTCAAGTGGGCCTTAGAGCAGGAGTTCGACCTTATCTTTGAGATGGACTGCGACTTCTCGCACAACCCCGATGATCTGCTGCGACTGACTCGCCGCCTGGAGACAGATGCCGATGTTGCTATCGGTTCGCGCTATGTCAGAGGTGTGAATGTGGTTAATTGGCCGCTGGGCAGATTGCTTATGTCATACTTTGCCTCAAAGTATGTAAAGATTGTTACAGGTATGCCTGTCTGCGATGCTACCGCAGGCTTTGTGGGCTATCGCGCCAATGTACTGCGCACATTAGATCTCGACCGCGTGCAGATGATTGGCTACGGATTCCAAATCGAGATGAAGTATAGCGCGTGGAAACTTGGCTTTAAGATTGTCGAGGAGTCGATTATCTTCACCGACCGCGAGGCCGGCACATCCAAGATGTCAAGCAGCATCTTTGGTGAGGCGTTCTTTGGCGTTCTCGAGTTGCCATTCCGCACAATCACGCCAAAGCAGTAGTGCTATATACTACATATCGGTGTTCCACTCCCCGTCTGCCGTTCTGCAGATTACGGGACGAAGAGTCTCAACAGACTTCAGCCACTGATAGGCCTTGTACATACAGTATCCATTTCCTGCCTTGTCGCCACCCAGCGAGTAGGCGATAATGCAGGGATGGTTGCGTGTTCTGTAGTACATACTCTTCACTCGCTCCAAGTAGCTGTCTACATACTTCGGGTCATTCGATGGTGTACCTCCCACAGCCCTACTATCACTACCCTCTGTAGGATTTATCGACGCCTGCTCGATAACATAGATACCCAACTCATCGCACAAATCATAAAACCATAGACTCTGCGGATTGCTAATTCTAAGGGTGTTATATCCTTTAGCCTTCAAGGCTGCTATCTGCTTACGACTCTCGGCAGCTGTCGCTGCAGCACTATATGCTATATCCTTGATTGTCACAGCCTTACCATTTCTATAAATCTTACCATCCTCAAATGTGGTACGACCTGCGCCAATGGCCAGCGGCAGATACTCAAACGGCTTGCCGTTGCGCTTAATATAGAGTGTTGTACGATACAACTGCGGCTTGGCTGCACTCCACAAGTAACGAGTCTCTGCACCCAAGTCAATGCGCACCTTGAGCGTATCACGACTTCTGCCCGCAATAGTCATCTCGCGCACAGCATAGTCGACCAACTTCTTCTCTGGTGTATATATATCATAACCGACATTTATAGTCTCCTCATAGTTAAAATCGTTACCTGCAATAATATCAAGCTCAAGGTGTAGCTTCCCCTCGCGCTCAACTATTGCAGTATCATAGTCGTAGACCGATGCACGGTGTTGCGCAAAGAGATAACTGCCGTCAAACAGCTTGTTCTTTGATGGTGTAACACCCTTATTCAGAGGCGAGTTCTCTGCCGAGTGCAAAACTATAACCACCTGATTATTACCCTGATTTAGATATGGAGAGATAAAAAAGTCGCGTGGTGTATCGGGATCGTCAGAGTGGTATACCACCGAATTATTTACTGCCACATCGTACGGCATATGTGTATTCTCAATATGCAGATAGGCGTTGTAATCATTCCACGACGCAGGCACATCAACCGCCATACTGTAGAGTTTCAACCCACCCTCAGCATCACCCAAAAACTGAGGTGCATATGGCATATGATTCACCGTCTTTGAGTGGTCTCTTTTTACCGAATCGTCGCGAGTATCATATAGCGAAAACTGACTACGAAATACCTGCTGAGCCGAAACCGAGCCCATTATCGCAGCAAAAAACAGAAGTATTGCAAGTTTTTTCATTGTTTATCCCTTTGTTTTGCAAAGATACGATTATTTTTTGTAACTTTGTGGGTTAGAAAACAATATAAACAAAAAATAACTATGCGTATAGCCGAATTACTAAAGTCAACCGCCTACAACACTGAGGTTGTTGTTAAGGGTTGGGTAAGAACAAAGCGTGGCAACAAGAATGTAGCCTTCATTGCACTCAATGATGGTTCGTGCGTTGCCAATATTCAGATTGTTGTCGATCTGCAGAAGATTGCCGAGGAGAGCCTCAAGAGTGTAACCACAGGTGCCTGCGTAGCCGTTAAGGGTACACTTGTTGAGAGTCTTGGTGCTGGTCAGGGCGTAGAGGTTCAGGCCGAGAGCATCGAGGTTTACGGCACTGCCGATCCTGATACATATCCATTGCAGAAGAAGGGTCACTCACTCGAGTTCCTTCGCGACATCGCATACCTTCGTCCGCGCACCAACACCTTCGGTGCCGTTCTTCGTATCCGTCACGCAATGGCTTATGCCATCCACAAGTTCTTCAACGACAAGGGTTTTTACTACTTCCACACTCCACTCATCACAGCCTCTGACTGCGAGGGTGCCGGTGCTATGTTCCAGGTGACTACTATGGATTTGAACAACCTCCCAAAGAACGAGGAGGGTGGTATTGACTATAATCAGGACTTCTTTGGCAAGCCTTGCAGCTTGACCGTATCTGGTCAGCTTGAGGGTGAGCTTGGTGCGCTTGCGCTGGGTCAGATCTACACCTTCGGCCCTACTTTCCGCGCTGAGAACTCAAACACTCCGCGTCACCTTGCCGAGTTCTGGATGATTGAGCCAGAGATGGCATTCTACGAGCTTGAGGACAATATGAACCTTGCAGAGGAGTTCCTCAAGTACCTTATCCGCTACGCTCTTGAGAACTGCCGCGAGGATCTTGAGTTTATGAACAAGATGTGGGACAAGGAGCTTATTGAGCGTCTTAACTTCGTTCTTGATAACGACTTCGTACGCCTCGACTACACCGAGGGTATCCGCATCCTTCAGGAGTCTGGCAAGAAGTTCGAGTTCCCTTGCCATTGGGGTGCTGACCTTCAGTCAGAGCACGAGCGTTACCTTGTAGAGGAGCACTTCAAGCGTCCTGTAATCCTGATTAACTATCCGAAGGAGATCAAGGCATTCTATATGAAGCAGAACGAGGACGGCAAGACTGTACGCGCTATGGATGTTTTGTTCCCAAAAATCGGCGAGATTATCGGCGGATCAGAGCGTGAGGCTGACTATGGCAAGCTTCGTGCAAGAATCGAGGAGCTTCATATTCCGGAGAAGGATATGTGGTGGTACCTCGACACCCGTCGTTGGGGTTCAGCTCCTCACTCAGGCTTCGGTCTGGGCTTCGAGCGTCTGCTCCTCTTCGTAACAGGTATGGGTAACATCCGCGATGTGATTCCATTCCCTCGTACCCCTAAGAACGCAGAGTTCTAAGAGGCACCTCTCCGGTTTGAGGCGAAAAAAATTGTTAGCTTATGGCACTTTCGCAGAGACAACAACTTCTGCAACAGCAGAAACTTTCGCCCCAGCAGATACAGATGATCAAGCTGCTGGAGCTGCCTGCCGCTATGCTCGAGCAGCGCATCAAACAGGAGATTGAACAAAATATTGTGCTTGAGGAGGCTCACTCTGAGACTGAAGAGGAGGAGCCAAAGCAGATATCTATGGATGAGTATCTGCGCGAGGACGACACCCCGTCGTACAAGTCACGCCTCAACCACTACTCTAAGGACGACCAGCCCCGAAACTTCCAAGTCTCGGGCGGTCGTTCTTTGCAAGAGTACCTTATCGAGCAGCTCGGCTATAGAACACTCTCACCCACACAGCGCACCGTGGCTGAGTTTATCGTCGGCAGTATAGATAGCGACGGATACCTCCGCCGCGACCTACAATCGCTCTCCGACGATATAGCCTTCACCTTAGGTCTGGAGGTTGACACCGCCGAGATCGAGAGTCTGCTCTCTATCATCCAGCACCTCGAGCCCGTAGGCGTGGGCGCACGCGATCTGCGCGAGTCACTACTACTACAGCTCGGAAACAACCCCCTCGACACCGAGGCCAAGGCCCTTGCCTACAAGATTCTCGACTCGCACTTTGAGGAGTTTGTCAAGAAGCACTATGAGCGTATGATTGCTCGCCTCGGCGTTAGCGAGGATCTCTTCCGCGCTGCTGTGCAGGAGATACAACACCTCTCCCCAAAGCCCGGCAACCTCTTCTCTGAGGACTCCGACAGCGCACCGTACATCATTCCTGACTTTATCCTCGACTACCGCGATGGCAGGTTCGACCTTCAGCTCAACTCATACAACATCCCCGAGCTGAAAATCAACCGCCACTATATGGATGTCATCCGCCAGATGCAGGGTCGCGCAGAACGCTCGATGAACAATCAGGAGCGCGAGGCTATTCAGTTTGTCAAGAGCAAGATAGATGCCGCCAAGTGGTTTATGTCGGCCATCAAGCAACGACACGACACCCTTATGCGCACTATGCAGACCATTCTCGACTACCAGCAAGAGTACTTCAAAGATGGTGACCGCAGCTGCCACAAACCAATGATTCTCAAGGATATAACCGACCGCACAGGTCTCGATGTATCGACCATCTCGCGCGTGGCTAATAGTAAGTATGTGCAGACATCGTTTGGCATAATACTGCTCAAGTCTCTATTCTCCGAGGCTATGCAAACCGTATCGGGCGAGGAGGTATCGAGCTACGAGATTAAAAATATCCTCGAGCAGTGTATTGCCGAGGAGAATAAACGCCATCCACTTACCGACGAGCAGCTGATGAACATCCTCAACGAAAAGGGGTATCGCATCGCCCGCCGCACCGTGGCCAAGTACCGCGAAATGCTCAGCATCCCTGTTGCCCGCCTGCGTAAGGAGATTTAGCTCTACCTACCCTTTGCAAAACGACATTTTATCGTCATACAGATAAAGAGAGATAGCTCTGTCCAAGTAGACTTGGCGTGCTATCTCTCTTTTCATTGCACTATTTTCTATATCAAGACCGAAAAGAGTATTATCTAAAAATTGGCACAGAGATTGAATATTACCACCCTTGTAAACAAAAACATCAATACTATGAAAAGATTTTTACTATCATTATCAGTAGCAATGGTTGTGTTGGGTGGTTTTATTAGCTGTTCACAGCAGAGGCAGTGGAACAGAGAGCAGCGTCAGGCGCTCAGGCAGATGCTCAGGGATTACAGACAGATGGTATATCTCAACAATCTGACCGATGCCGAGTATATGTTATTTGCCGACCAAGTGGCGGCAGATATTGAGCAGGACTACCCTATCTACACCACCTTTATTGAGATGCCGGCGGTAAATGATACCGTGCAGGTATATGTTGTAACTACAATTGTCGAGCAGCTGAATACCGACGCCCGCAATATGCGCCACATATTCCCATACAACTATCTGGTGGCATCAAACATCCTTCCTTCGGGTCTTGACAGAGTACAGCAGAACGCCTTCTACCGCTGTCTGGCACAGAAGGTAAACAATACCTATCCTGATGTTGATAGTTTTGTCAATGCCGTAATAGCTGACACCACATCTATGGCTACAATCAACCAGCTACAGCAGCAGTGCGCCACAGATCTGTTTGGCTGGCAGGTAGACATCGTAGAGATTGTAGAGGATTAAAAAAATTAAGGTCTGGCAAACACCAGACCTTAGTTTTTTAGAACGGAGCACTCTGCTCTCCCTCAACAAGACACTCGGTAAGTCCCATCTCTGTTGCTGCCTTCTCGCGCGAGAATAGGAAGTAGAGGCAACTACACTCTGTACACAACTCACCCTGACTATTGTAAATCTCGCCTACTACAGTGACTAAGTTGCGTCTAACCTCGGCAGTGCGAGCCCTAAGGGTCAGCTGACCCTGATTAGTATGTACAGGCTTACGATAGCGAATCTCCATCTTTGATGTTACTGCACCCGTCTGAAACTTACGAAAGACCACCCAGCCACACAGTTCATCGAGCAATGTAGCCTGCAGACCTCCGTGCAGGGTGTTTATCCAACTCTGATGTTCGCCCGTAGGCTCCCAGAAGCTGACAATATCGTCGCCGTCCTCATAAAACTCCATCTTCAGACCGTGCTGGTGTTTAGGATCACAGCCAAAGCAGTGATATCCCTCAAGATGGCTCCACGGATTGATAATCTTCTTCATAGTTTTATAATTTAACTATGCAAAGATACAAAAAACAGATGGAATTATACATAACTCCATCTGTTCTAAAACGGGCTTTATATACCCTATTTACGCTCTGCTGGCAGGGCCTTAAACAGAGCCTTGATCACTCCGTTCTGCATAAGTATAAGTTTGTCGCCATCAATGTCGTAGTGGGTAATAACACCAAGCATCTGCACAAACTTAGTCTCAAGCTCACCATTCTCAGGGCATAACATCATTGTAGTACCTACCTGACCCAAGTTGATACCGTAGTTCTCAGTTGTTGTATAGTGACCAAGCAGACGATTGCAAGCTCCTACGCCCGCAACCTCGCCATTCTGACCGAGAATAAGGTTAAAGCTATTGATTGGCATATCTACATCCTTACCCTCAAACTGTACAAGGTGCCACTGAGTATCCTTCAGTGGCTTGGCATTCTTCTGGTTGCTACGGCAAGCACAGCAGCCTGCAATAGCCAATAACATTGCGCAAACAAGCGCAGCAAAAATGGTCTTTTTCATAATCTTCTATATTTTTATTGAATTAACTGATTTGGCATCGGCACACGCTCGCCCGTAGCGCGGAATGTAGGCATCAGAGCATCGTACGCCTCGAGTTGTGCGGTCAGAGCATCAGCCATTGCCTTAAGCATCTGCGGATTAGCTGCCGAGAGGTCATTGCGCTCGGTAATATCCTCGCCAATGTTATAAAGTTCGAGTTTCTGCTCACGATGACGATAGACAATCTTCCAATCGCCCTTGCGCAAGCTACTCATATAGTCAATATCGCGCAGCTGATAAGGCTTCCACTGGTGCGGATAGTGCGCCAACACCTCTCGCTGCGGATCTATGCCCGAAATAGATTGCGGAATCTCGAACCTACTTGCCTGCTGCTGGTTAGATATCTCTCCGCTATCCATAGCACGACGAACAGCCTTTGAGCCCGCTGTCAGTAGTCTAACAATGCTCTTACCGTCAATATTCTGCACAGCCGTATAGTCGTCAATACCTGCCATCTCGAGAATTGTCGGATAGAGATCCTCTGCCACCACAGGGGTGTTGATTCGTGTTCCTGCAGCCACCTTACCTTTCCAATATACCACCATCGGTATACGAATACCCGCCTCATAGCACGAAGCCTTACCCTCGCGCAGCGGAGCATTCTGAGTATGGCGCACTCCGCCCTTTGAGAGGTTCTCCGAGTTGCCACCATTGTCTGACATAAAGACGATAATGGTATTATCCAACACGCCTCGCTGCTTCAGATAGGCTACAAGGTCACCTAAACTCTTGTCCATACCCTCGCACATAGATGCAAATCGAGCCTGACCCTCGTCCATACCGCGATCTACATACTTCTGGAAGAAGCGCGGATCTCGATGTATAGGCGTATGCACGGCGTGATGGCAGAAGTTTAAGTAAAACGGCATACCGTTATCTATCGGATAGTCGAGCGTTTTGATAGCCTCAAGTGTCAGAGCCTCTGTAAGATGGGTATTTGAGCCATAATACTCTGTCAAGTTCTGAACCGAGAAGTAGTTCCACTTATCCTCTGTATTTCCGTAGTTCTCCTCACCATAATAGCTACGCGGCTTACCGGCTACCTGACCTGCCACATTGACACAGAAGCCCATATTATACGGATTTGCCGCAGGGGTTCCATTAGGTGCCCAATGGCCCTTACCCACGTGAATTGTATAGTAGCCGTTATCCTTTAGAATCTGCGGATAAGGGGTGATATGCACCGACTTATCGAGCGGCTCGGCAGATGGTGTCACGCCATTAATATTCCAATCTGTGCGCTCAACAACATCATCAAGTTGCTCGCTCGGAGTATCTGTAGCATCGGGATTCCAATCCTTATCTACCGATGTATAGTTTGTAATGCGCGTATGGGCAGCATTCATACCCGACATAATAGATGTTCGGGTTGGCGTAGATACAGGACATACATAGGCCGAGGTCATCATAGCTCCCTGCTGAGCAAGTGCCGCGATATTTGGGGTATCGTGGCGTAGATTGTACGGATATACCTCCTCACCAAAGGCCACTGATGTATCGAGCCATCCCAAATCGTCTATCAGAAACAATACGATATTAGGCTTCTCCTCCTCTGTCGCACAACCAACCAGCGGAGCAGCCAATGCCAATGAAGCAAGTGGTTTTAGATCTATCTTCTTCATATTACTATCTGTTTATCAGTTGGTTAGGATATGGAATAGGCTCTCCCGTAGCACGAACTGTCGGCATCAGCGCACCCTTATCCTTAAGCTGGGTCGTCATCACCTCAGCAAGCTCTGCAAGACGCTCTGGCTCCGCTGCGGCAAGGTTATTGCGCTCACCAAGATCATCGGCAAGGTTATACAGCTCAAGCGTCTGCGTACGGTGGCGGTAGATAAGCTTCCAATCGCCCTTGCGCAACGCTGTCATATAGTCAATATCGTCATTCACCTCAGGTCGCCACTGATGTGGGAAGTGAGAGAGCACCTCGCGCTGATAATCCATACCGTCAACGCCCGTAATCAATCCCACAAGGCTCTGTCCATCAACCGTTTGCACCGTATCATAGTTATCTATGCCCGCCAAGTCGAGGAATGTAGGGAACAGATCCTCTGCCATAACAGGAGTAGACACTCGTGAACCGTGAGCCACCTTATCACCCCATCGAACCATCATCGGCACGCGGATACCACCCTCATATACCGAACCTTTACCCTCACGCAAAGGTAGGTTGTGAGTATGCTTAACTCCACCCTTCTGCTCATTGATGCAGTCGCCTCCATTGTCGGATAGAAATACCACAACAGTATTATCGGCAACACCGCGCTGCTCAAGGTATGCCATAAGATCACCCAAGCTCTTATCTATACCCTCAACCAGCGAAGCATATGCCGCCTGCTGATAGTCAAGCCCCTTCTCTAAGTACTTGTCGATAAATCGAGGGTCACCCTGCACAGGAGTATGCACGGCGTGGTGGCAGAAGTTTAAGTAAAACGGAATGCCATTATCAATCGGGAAGTCGAGGGTTTTAATAGCCTCAAGCGTCAGAGCATCAGACAGATGCACATTGGTGCCGTAATACTCGCTCATATTATGCGTAGCGTGTAGCGACCAAATCCCCTGCTTATTTCCGTAGTTATCCTCACCATAGTAGCTATTTGCGCGACCCACAATCTGACCCGCCACATTTACACAGAAACCCATATTAAGCGGGCTTGCAGCAGGAGTACCCATCGGTGCCCAATGAGCCTTGCCCACGTGGATGGTGTAGTAGCCATTATCCTTCATTATCTGCGGGAAAGGGGTACAATGTGCCGCGTGTGAGGTTGTTCCCGTAGGATCTATACCGTTATAGTTCCAATCGGTACGCACAATATTATCATTCTCAAGCACCTCGAGCTTATCGCCACCATCGGTAGGTGTATCCTGAAACTTGGCTCCATAATTGGTATGGCGCGAGCGAGCCGCGTTCATACCTGTCATTATCGAATTTCGGGTTGGCGACGATGTTGACGACACATATGCAGAGCTTAAAACCATCCCCTGCTCAGCCATACGGTCAAGATTTGGAGTGTTAAATATCAGGTTGCGCGGATAGATGGTTTCGCCAAAGGGCACGGAGCTATCTGCCCAACCCATATCGTCAATCAGAAATAGTACGATGTTGGGACGCTGCTGCTCATCAGCACAACTTGCCAGCGGTGCCGCAAGTGCCAATGCCGAGAGTGTCTTGAGTGAGGTTTTCATTGTTTATAGGTTGTTATCTATCTCTCGACGATTGATAAGTGCCTGAGTGATAGTGTGTTCGTCTACATATTCAAGTTCATCGCCAAAGCCTATACCTCGGGCTATAGTTGTAATCTTGAGATGCTTAAACTGCTTGAGGCAGTTCATCAGATAGAAGAGCGTCGTCTCACCCTCCACCGATGCCGAGATGGCGATAATAACCTCCTGCACACGCCCCATAGCTATACGGTCAAGCAACAGATCAATTCTCAAATCTGAAGGGCCAATGCCCTGCATCGGCGAAATCACTCCACCCAGCACATTGTACACTCCGCGATATTGACGGGTCTTCTCTATCGACAGCAGGTCCGACACCTGCTCAACCACGCAGACGACACCATTGTCACGCTTAGGGTCGGCACAAATCTCGCAAATCTCTGTATCTGAGAGGTTTCCGCACTTGGCACAACGACATATATTATTCCTAAAGTCGTCTATACTCGCGGTCATTGACACCACATCCTGCTCATCCATCTTCAGGATATGCATAGCAAGTCGCATAGCCGTTCTTCGACCCACTCCGGGCAGACGATTAAGCTCGCTGACGATATTTTCTAATAATCGCGACATCTATATTCTCTCTAAATGCGAACTCTCTGTCCAGCCCTTCTTACCATCAGCAATGATTATCTCCGACCAGCCGTCAATCTCTGACGACACCATCACCTTGGTACCCTCGTGCAGCACAAACATATCTGTTGCCGAGCTATCCGGAGAGCTCTTGACAGCAATAGCCGAGCCCATAACAATCGCGCCCTGTCTGTTAATAATCGCATTGCGCTCAGAGATAGCAAATGCTGTGGCTACCACAAAGAAGAGCATAGCCACAATGGTGCCATAGAAACCAACCTTGCGCACTTTGATTGCCGATGCCAGCAGGAAGAGGAGCAGCAGAGCCAGCGCAACGCCAAACATAACTATCGAGATTACACTCCACGCTGTGCAGCTCATTGTACTACGGATAGTGCGGACCCAGCGGACAAGGAAGAACTCTGGAACAACGGCAATCTTATCTTTGGTCTGAGCCTCGGCAATCTCCAGGTTGTAACGCGCATCGGCCATCGACGGAGAGACCATCAACGCACGGTTGTAGTAGAGAATTGCCTTGCCAAGCATATTCTGCTTGAAGTACGCATTGCCCATATTGTAATAGAGGCTCGCTGAGTAGTTGCCACTATTTTCAATGGCCGAGTAGTTGCTCAGCGCAGAGGCAAAGTCGCCATCTATATATGCCTGATTTCCACGCTCCCACAGCTGATCATTATCAAGCGCAACAACTGTCGGCTGCGGCTCAACTACCGCCACAGAGTCGGTCTGTGCAACGGCTGTGAAGGTGACTAACAGCAGTGCTGCTATCGAAACTAAATATCTCATACTCTATTTTTTTACTAACGATTCAATCTTAGAGACTATATCTATGCCCCTACCATAGAGATCACTCATTGTTGCAGGCTCAACAGGCGAGTACTGAGCCTCCTCGCACAGCGAGATTATGGCTATCAACTGCTTTGCCTCATCTACAGCGCCACGACGAGTAAGCTGATCGCGCATACTCTCCTTAGTCAGGTCGGCAACAGGGATGTTAAATCTATCAGAAATATAACCCCACATAGCCTTGAGCATCTCCTCATAGAAGGCGTGACGATTTTTCTCGTTCATATAACGCTCAGCAGCACGGAAACGCTGAACAGCAATCTTATTTGCACGTTTACCCTTTACCAGTACGCTGTTGTGACTATCGCGTATGCGCTTGCCAATGATAAAGTAGAGTGCTACAGCCAACAGCACCATCGCCGCTATAATTACAAAATACAATGGCGAGAGTACCAAAGGAGTGGTTGTGCTATATAGATTTGCCTTCGAGAGCTTGATAAAGCGAATATCATTACCCAGCAGACGAACATCCTGCTTGCTTACTATTGGCGAGATGCTTGAGCCTGTAGCCGGAGTGCTCTTATCAGGGGTTACCGACACCGCAAAGCTATCGGTCGAGAGGGTCACATACTCTCCACTCTCAGGGTTGAAGTATGTAAACTCTATCGGTGCTATGGTATAATCACCCTCGGCACGGGCGATAAACGGATACTCAAACTGTCTGAAGCCCACACTGCCAGAGGCTGTAGTGTTCACCTGCTCAGTAGACTTGACATCATAGAGCTCGAACGATACCGGCAATACAATCTGCGGCTCCTTAACAAAGCCGATATTGCCCGTACCCGAAATCTTTAGGTTGATATTGGCTGCCGAGTTGGCAGATATCTGCTTTGACGAGAGATGAGCCTCCATAGTATACTTACCCACCGCACCTGTGAACGATGCTGGTGCAGCGGCTGGCAATGGCCTTACATCGATAGTCACAGCAGGAGACTTAACTTCTCGGCGTAGGTTGTAGAGATCTGGCCCATCAAAGAATGAGTTTCTCTGACGATTACTGCGCACAAATACCTGAGCTACAATAGTTATCTTCGCAGGATCTATGGTCAGCTTACCGCTCTGCTGTGGATAGAGAATATACTCACCAAGGTTGTAAGCATCGTATACCTTGCCGTTGTATGTCTCACGGAATGGGCCCTGCTCACTATCTAACTGCTGACTCCAGAAGCCATCAAAGGTCGGCATCTTGGCACCCTCAGAGCCGATGACATTCACACGACTGTAGAGTTTGAGCGTCGCACGCACTGCCTCGCCCTTGTATACAGAATTGCGAGAGACCGATAGACGCAACATAAGATCATCCTCGGCAAGCTGGTTTGAAGCACGCTGCTCTAACGACTGCTGATCCTGCTGTTGATTGCTGTATGCCGAGCCACTATCCTGATTATTACTCTCTTGGCGAACCTCTATCGGGGTCTTTTGAGTCGAATAGCTCTTGCCATCTACCGCGATTGTTGCCGCATCAATAGTCAGCTGACCCGCTTGCAATGCCTGCAACACATAGGTTATCGTGTAGTTAACACTCCTCGACATAGAACCATTAACGATCTGAATCGAAGAGCCCTGCGACACCGACGGTCCTGCAAGCACACTAAAGCCCTCAAACGATGGAGCCTCAAACGACTTATCGTCCGGCTTGGCATTGAGGTTAAACTCAACACGAAACGCCTCCCCCGCCGATACAATCATCGGGGCAGAAGTCTCAAAAGTCACCTGCTCGTCAGCAAAGGCAACAAAAAAAGTACACAACGCCACAAGTGTGGCCAAAAATCTCTTTCCCATATATTGAGAACGAATAAAACTATGTTTTATTGTTTGCTATTAGCTATTGATTATGCTACGCAATATAAAAAGCTAATGGCTAATGACTACTGCCAAAAGCCAAAAACTTAAATTACATTTATAAATCCGTCTCTGCTGACAAACGCCATTAAATTGAATTTTAGACACGGAATTTCGGGGCTTGCGATTTTAATCAGGCAGGGACATCCTACCTACGATTAAATCGCATTTTAGGCGAGGTTTTACAACGCTTGGCAAAATTGTCCGCGAAGGGCTGTACTTGCTGTACTGCCCTTTGCGAGCAACTTTTGTTAGCGGCAGTAAAAACCGCATAAAATCGATTTAATGTGCGAAGTCTGCAAAGAAATCGTTGCCCTTATCATCTACGATGATGAATGCAGGGAAGTTCTCAACATAGATCTTGCGCACTGCCTCCATACCGAGCTCTGGGAAGTCTACGACCTCAACGCTCTTGATAGAGTTCTTTGCAAGGATAGCTGCAGGACCGCCGATAGAGCCGAGGTAGAAGCCACCGTGAGCCTTACAAGCGTCAGTAACAGCCTTTGAACGGTTACCCTTTGCAACCATAACCATTGAACCACCTACGCTCTGGAAGAGGTCTACATAAGAGTCCATACGACCAGCAGTAGTAGGGCCAAATGAACCTGACGCCATACCTGCAGGGGTCTTAGCAGGACCTGCGTAGTATACCGGGTGGTTCTTGAAGTACTCCGGCATAGGCTTGCCCTCGTCGAGCATCTGCTTAATGCGTGCGTGAGCGATATCACGAGCAACGATAAGGGTACCCTTAAGGTTGAGACGAGTCTTGATAGGATACTGAGAGAGAATCTCACGAACCTTATCCATACCCTCGTCAAGGTCGATATCTACTGCAGGAGACATTGCCGGAGCCTGCTCTGGCAAGAATCGTGCAGGATTTTTCTCGAGCTGCTCGATGAAGATACCCTCTGGAGTAATCTTAGCCTTGATATTGCGGTCTGCAGAGCAGCTAACGCCGATAGCAACAGGGCAAGACGCTGCGTGGCGAGGTGCGCGAATTACACGAACATCGTGTACAAGATACTTACCACCAAACTGTGCGCCGATACCCATCTCCTGGCAAATCTTGAGGATCTTCTCCTCCCACTCGAGGTCACGGAAGCAACGACCACCCTCGTTACCAGATGTTGGAAGCTCATCGAGGTAGCCTGCAGATGCCTTCTTAACAGTTGCAAGACACATCTCAGCAGATGTACCACCGATACATACTGCGAGGTGATATGGAGGACACGCAGAGGTACCAAGATCCTTGATGTGCTCCTTGAAGAACTTAACGAGTGACTCCTCATTGAGCAGTGCCTTTGTCTGCTGATAGAGGAAAGTCTTATTAGCCGAGCCACCGCCCTTAGTGATAAAGAGGAACTCATACTCCATACCCGGGTGACCACCGTAGATATCAATCTGAGCCGGCAGGTTAGTACCTGAGTTGTGCTCGTCGGTCATAGTGATAGGCACCACCTGAGAGTAGCGGAGGTTGCGCTCTGCGTATGTCTGGTAAGCACCGCGAGAGATATACTCTGCATCCTCAACGCCAGTATATACATCCTCACCCTTGTGAGCCACGCAGATAGCAGTACCTGTATCCTGACAAGTTGGCAGGTCGCCCTCAGCAGCCACTGCAGAGTTCATAAGCATTGTGTATGCAACAAACTTGTCATTATCAGTTGCCTCTGGATCCTCGAGGATGTTACGAAGCTTCTGCAGGTGAGAAGCACGAAGGTAGAAAGACACATCGGTATAAGCCTCTTTAGCAAGAAGCTCCAGACCCTTAGGATCAACCTTCAAAATCTGACGACCGTCACACTCTACAACCTTAACATAGTCCTTTGTAAGCAGACGATACTCTGTGTTGTCGCGCTCGATTGGGAGCGGCTCCTGGTAGATAAACTCAGCCATAATTTCTATATTTTAAAAAGTTATTTGCACATTAAACACACAAAGTTACAAAATAAAGATGAAAGTTGAAAGGGGTAGAACAAAAGTTTTTATTTTTTCACTACCTTTGCTGCCGTTATGACTATTATTGAGATGTTTTTTATAGCCGTAGGCCTATCAATGGACGCCTTTGCGGTATCTGTCGGCAAGGGACTTTCCGTAGAGAGGGTTCGTGCGCCGCACTGCATTATCACAGGTGCGTGGTTCGGTGGTTTTCAGGCACTTATGCCCGTTATAGGCTACTTTCTGGGTACAAGTTTTGCCCAATATGTCGAAGCATTTGACCATTGGATAGCCTTTGCATTGCTGGGCTTTATAGGCTTCAATATGATTCGCGATTCGCTATCAAGCCATTGCGAGAAGAGCAACAATAATTTTTCGGCAAAGCAGATGTTCCCGCTGGCCATTGCCACAAGCATCGACGCGCTGGCTATCGGCATCTCGCTGGCGTTCCTCAAACAGAGCATACTCCTGCCGGCAACAATCATCGGCATTACCACCGCGATTATATCTGTTGCAGGCCTCTATATCGGCAAAGTTTTTGGCTGTAAGTATAGGTCAAAGGCCGAGTTTATTGGTGGTGCGGTGCTTATAATTATCGGTGTCAAGATTTTGATTGAGCACACACTATTTTAGTCTGATAATCAGCATCTAACATAAAGGGCAACGCTTGTCAAGCGTTGCCCTTTACAATTAATACTGCATCATCCTTGCAGCTGCATTTAGGAAGTGCGCCGTAATCCAAAATACCGTCCATCGCTCGGCATACCCGCCGCGGAGTTTATGAACATTGCTCATATCGCCACGCTGTGCAAAGTTGGTTTGCTGAATCTGCTCTCCCTGTGAACCATAAGGGTCTATAAGCTGTCCACAACTGCGGAACATAACCTCCGAAAGACGACATAGGCGTTCATCCTTCAGATACTTACCCATCTTGTAAACCTCAGGAGCAAAGAGCACTCCATAGACATCTATATGCTGATTCTGCGCCGAGACCACCGTCCAGCCTGTACTCTTAAAGTTAAAGTCGGCAAGGCGACCTGCCGGCAGAGGTATATCCCACACCACAACATAGCTCAGACACACATCCATCGCGTGCTTTGCCCAACTCAGATATTTTTGCTCCTTGGTGCGCTCATACATCTCTAAAAATCCCTGAAATGCAGCCCACGAGCCCTCTTTATCCTCGCAAGTAGCATCGAGTGTGCCTCCCCAATAGCAGCCATTCATCGTCAGGTGACGAGCCGCATACAGATCAGAAGCTTTGCGTGCCGCCTCAAGATAACGCTTATTGCGGAAGAGCTTGGAACTGATTGCCAGCGGTGCAATATAAAATCCCTCAGCTGTAGATACAGGGTTCCAATCAGGGCTTAGTATTCTGTTACTAACCGCCTCACAGGCTCGCTGCAAGAACTCCTCCCACTTGGCTGTGTCGTACTTACGACCCTTGCGCGCCACCTCTATCGCCTTAGCAAAGTTATACATCGCCTGACCGCACGAAACGGGGTCACCTCCGTGGAACTTTTCGCCATTATAACCCACCACAAAGATACCTTTGCTGTTATCTATCTCAAAGGTTGTCAGATAGTCTAACGAACGCTGCACCATACTCTCTATATTGCTATCACCCAGCATCTTAGCAAGCACCTGCAACGAGAATCCAGGAGAGTCGGCCTGACCGCACCAGCCCATAACAATATCCTTACGCACCGAGGTGTCGTACATATTAAATCCCACAGCCGTATCGTCAAACTCTATCCAGCGGCGAGCAGCAAAATCGTACTTTGTGCGCACAATCTGCTCAAAGGTCGGGAATCTATCTGCATCATATGGTTTATTCAGATCAAGCGAGGTATATATCGGTCTCTGGAATCCCGTACCCTCACGCTCAATAGGATATAGCTCTACATAAAAACTCTTCTCTACAATCTGCCCTGGCTCAAGGGTTATGTAGGTATCTGTATAGCGCATCGGACGCTTCTGCAGAGCCTTTGCCACCGAGTGCTGACGGTTATAACCTATCGGACCCGAGTAGAGTACTATCTCGCTACGAGAGTCATAAGCCTCAACGCCCATAGACCACCACTGATCACTCAACACCGCGCCCCTGATAGGGCTCGGTACACTATGTACCGCCACAGCATAACCACCTGCTGCCGACTCGACCATCGCAAATGGCATCGGATAACGATGCTCCTCAAAAATCGCGAACTCACCCGCCGTGCCATTATAAACGGGGATTATATCGGAATTAACCTTTGCCCCATTCTTATTTCCGTAATACAATATACCTGGCAGGCAAGGCATAAGTCCCTGACCCTCAACGCTTAGGCGCACAGAGAGCGTTACTCGCTCCAGAGGCTGACTGCCGTGCCACTCAAAGCGGCGAATACACTGCACAAGTCCATTCTCAGCCTGACGATAACTATCTCTAAGCACAAGATCTCCCTGCTCAAGGGCAATCTTGCCGTGTACTATGCTCCACTGTCCACACTGCTCTACTCGCTCGGGTGATGCGTGGTGCCAATCGCACATCCAATCATCTCTCCAATCTGTCGCCACAGACCACAACCCCTCTGCAGGGGAAGAGACAATAACCTTATCGTTTAGTGCAAGGCTAAACGGCTCGGTCTTATATGTTTGAGCGGTTGCAGAGAGTGCTGCAACCGCCACAAATAGCATTAATATACGCCTCATAACTACTCAATAAATAGTTTGCCATCAGTAGGCTTGAGCACATCGGTAACCTTACGCACCGAGGTGTTAGGGATAAACAGCTCGCTATTGGCGCGCAAATCGCCACTGCTAAAGCCTAACGAGAGACGGTAGTCGCCCGCAACAACCTTCCACGCAGACTCCTCCTCGATAAATATAGCAAGGTCATCTGTGGTAATGGCAATATCCACATTGCAGCTTTGACCAGGCTGGAGAGTCGGGGTCTTACTATAACCACGAAGCTCAAGCAGCGGACGCTCGTGATCTGGATAGAGGGCTGTAGAGTAGAGCTGCACAACCTGCTTAGCTGCGCGGCTACCCGTATTTGTCACCTTGCAGGTAACAGCAATCTTACCATCCTTGCCCTGCTTAACCTTCATACCCGAGAGATCAAAGTCGGTGTATGTCAATCCGTGACCAAATGGATAGGCAACCTCCACACCGCGTGTTGCAAAGTGGCGATAGCCGATAAATATATCCTCAGTATAATTTGTATAGTCAATATTTGGCTGGTCGTAGTACTTGTACTTGGTACTATAGTTCTCAAACGACTGATTCAGACCTGTCTCCGGCACATCAACAGGGAAGTTCTGCGACGGCACATCGGCATAACGGATAGGGAAACTCATAGGCAAGTGACCAGATGGCGACACCTTACCCAACAGCACATCTGCAACAGAGTTACCACCCTCCTGACCTGGCATCCAGCACACCAAGATAGCATCTACCTTATCTCTCCACGATGCCACCTCGACAGGGCCACAGACATTGAGCACAACCACAACCTTCTTGCCCGCACTGCGGAACTGACGGCTCACCTCATTAAGGAGTGCAGTCTCGTCAATGCGCAGGTTGAAGTCACGATTTACGTGACGCTCGAAACCCTCGGCAGAGTTACGCGAGAAGGTGATAACAGCCATATCGGCACGCTCTGCGCTACCCTCAACAAGCTGACGAGGATCTCTAATCTCATTCGGACGCAGAGTGTAGTGAGTCCAACGGCGGTGCTCATCCAGCGGAGCAATGCGCTTACGCTCACGCTCCATATATGCCATATAGTAGTCATCGAGCTTCTTGTCAAGCACAATACCATTTGATGTCATACCCTCGTGCATATCAACAACATAGGCCTTATTCACATCACCCGAACCACGACCACCGGCAATAAAGTCGTAGCTACCAACACCAAACAGCGCAACGGTAGCACCAGAGGCCATCGGCAGTGCCTTGTCGTCATTCTTGAGCAACACAAAACCCTCACTTGCCACCTCGCGAGTAACAGCTGCGTGAGCCTTTAAATCAGGCTTGTTGCTAAACTTGTATCCCTTAAATCGCGGAGTCTTTACAATCAGCTCTAAGATGCGAGCAACGCACTTATCAAGATCAGCCTCCTTAAGAGTTCCGTTCTTAACCGCGTTAATGATAACATCAATGTGACGAGGCTCTCCAGGCTGAATCATATCATTACCTGCAGCCATCTGCGCAGCAGCATCAAGACCACCACCCCAATCGGTTACAATCATACCCTCAAAACCAAACTCACCACGGAGGACATCCTCAAGCAAACCCTTATCCTCAGAGGTATAACGACCATTCAGATAGTTGTACGAGGTCATAATAGTCCACGGCTGCGAATCCTTAACGGCAATCTCAAAGTTGCGCAAGTATATCTCACGCAGTGCTCGCTGAGAGATGCGCGAATCATTTGCAAGTCGGTTAATCTCCTGATTATTAGCACAGAAGTGCTTGAGCGAAGTACCTACGCCATTGCTCTCAACACCGTTGATTATCGCTGCTGCAGTCTTACCTGCCAACAACGGATCCTCTGAGTAATACTCAAAGTTACGACCACAAAGTGGATTACGCATAATATTTATACCTGGCGCAAGCAAAATATCTACTCCATACTCCTTTACCTCCTCGCCCATAGCCTGACCTACGCGATAAATAATCTCATCGTTCCAAGTAGCCGCAAGGTGTGTACCCACAGGAAAACCTGTGCAGTAGTATGTGTTAGGATCTCCCTCACGAATAGGCTTAATGCGCAGACCCGCAGGGCCGTCTGCCATAACAATAGTCGGAATACCAAGTCGCGGAATAGGATATGTAACACCCGCTGCACCAGGTACCACCTTCTCAGTATCGCCGACCTCACCACCTGCAGCAATACTCTTCATATCGGCTCCTACAACAAGATGAGCCTTCTCCTCAAGGGTCATTGCGCTGACAATCTGAGGGATATTATCCTCTCGAAGCTTCAGAGTATCAGCCATCGCAACACCGCACACAAACGATGCCGCCATAATAAATATAGGTAATCTCTTCATAGTTTTGGTATTTTGTACAAATATAGTAATTTTTTACTGAAAACATTTGGAACTAACAATTTTATCGCTACCTTTGCAGTGTATTAATGCACTAATACACTATTATAACACCTTAAACTTACAAACGTTATGATTAATGTTAGGTCAATGAGCTTTAGTTACTCTCGCAAGGTCAGCAGTGTATTCGACTCTTTGTCGTTTACACTGCCGGCGGGAGAGATTGTGGGCTTGTTGGGTCGCAATGGTGCCGGAAAGAGTACGCTGATAAAGCTACTTGCCGCGCTGCTTGATCCACAGCAGGGCACAATCGAATTTAACGGCGTAAATGTAGGGACTCGTGGGGCAGAGCTCTATAGCCGTATGATGGTTGTACCAGAGGAGTTTGAACTTCCTAAGGTCACTGTCGAGAAGTTTGTGCGCTACACTGCGCCACTCTATCCTTCATTCAACCGCGAGCAGTTTGATAGCTACTGCAAGCTGTTAGAGGTAGATATCCGCCAGCGTTTCGATCGACTCTCTATGGGTCAGCGTAAGAAGGCGTATCTCTCCTTTGCGCTGGCTTGCAATGTAGAGTTGTTATTGCTCGACGAGCCGACAAATGGCTTAGACATTACTGCCAAGTCGGCACTGCGCTCTATCCTTGCATCGTATGCCGATGGTGGCAAGAGCGTCATTATCTCAACCCATCAGGCACACGACATCGAGAACCTTATCGACCGCGTTATGCTTATCGACAATGGAGAGATTATTATCAACCAGAGCGTCTACACCCTTCAGCAGTGCTTCGGATTTGGAGTTGTTAGTGGCCACAACGCCATCTACTCAACCCAGAGCGTAGCGGGTACTGTCGGCATTTGGGCAGCCGACAACAATGAGGAGGGTCGTTTTGACCTCGAGCTATTGTTTAACGCAGCGACAAAGGCACGCGAGCAGGTGCTTGCCGCCATTGCATCTAAAACCAAGTAGTTATGAAAGCGTTCTCTTTTAACCGTTTTAAGATATTTGCGATAAAGCACTACGCAGAGTATGGTCGCAACTACAAGTTTGCACTTCTTGCACTCCTTGCCGTTGAAGTCATTGGTCGTCTTCTCCATAATTGGACAGACGATGTCGTATTCCGCGATTTGCCCTACCTTATGGCATATACGCTGATGGTGACATACTGCGCCAAGTGGTCACTCGGCGGTATGAGCAGCAAGAACAGCATTGTCGATATGACATTGCCTATAAACTCTATTGAGAGGTATACCTTTGTGTGGCTCAACAGCTATCTGTTTGGAGTACTTGCTCCGACATTTATATTGAGTCCATTTAATTCAGCCGCTAATAGTCCCGCTGCCCTTGTGGCAATGACTTTCGCCCACGCGGTGATGCTCTTTGTTGCCTCTATCGGCTCCAAAAGGGCCTACGGCTGGCTCGTGTTTATCTTCTTTGTTATTGTCATCGGACAAACAACTCTCTTTGAGCAGTTAGATACCTTCCTTAGCTATGGTTACGATAAGTACTTCTCGATACTACCAAACGGAAACAATGTCTATATGAGCAATGCCTATGAATCCGCCGAGGGATGTTTAGTCTATCGCTGGGACATAATGGAGCCTATCGCAGGATGGATACACCTGGTCTACAACTCTGTAATTGTCTTGGCACTCTATGCTGCCTCATACTTTAAAATTCGTGAACGACGCCTATGAATTTCGACAACAATCAACCGATTTGGATGCAGATTTACGAGCTGATACTCAGTCGTATAGCATCTACAGAGTGGGTCGAGGATGAGCGCATTCCCTCTGTACGAGAGTTAGGTGCAACACTTGTGGTTAACCCCAATACCGTTATGCGAGCATACGAGCGTCTGACTGACGACAACCTTATCTACAACCGCCGTGGCATAGGTTACTTCGTAAGCCCTGGTGCCAAGTCCCGCGCAGCCGAGATTGCTCGCCAGCGATTTATCGACGAACAGCTACCGGCACTCTTCGCCCGTATGAAGAGCATCGGTATGACCGCCGAGGAGATTGTAAAACTTTATAACGATTTTACCAATTTATAACATAGTACTCTTATGAAAACGAGTAATAAAATACTAATAGCGGTAATTCTGCTGGCCTTAATTCCATCCGTATCACTGCTGCTCTCAACACTCAACCGCACACACAATACGCTCAATCTGATAAACACTGTCAAAACCTGCAACATAAATGTAATCGATGCCCGCAATGCCAACATTGCCTTAGCACCACACGAGCATGCCTACTCAAAGATGGGTGTCATATGGATTGAAAATGGCGCAGACGAGGATAACATTCTGCAAATGAAGGGCGACACACTTGTTATCAGCAAGCACGTAACACGCCTTTGTGTACCTAATGCCAAGCAGATACTACTGCCCGACGGTGTGGTTATCGATAGTCCATTCTACGACAAGGGCAAAGACAAATATGCCGTCTATGCCACACCTAACCAAGAACTCTAAAACCTTTCAGGGTGCCCAACTATAAAAGTTGGCACCCTTTTTTCTATAACATATAGAAAATCAGAATTATTTTTGTAACTTTGTGACGGAAAGTGTAAATAACGATTTTATTATTATAAACTTAATTCAAAATCACTATGTTCGCAATTGACAACTATGATTTTTCAGGCAAGCGCGCGATTATCCGCGTAGACTTCAATGTGCCTCTCAACGGTGAGGGTCAGGTTACTGATGACACTCGTATCCGTGCAGCTATCCCTACTATCAAGAAGGTACTTGAGAAGGGTGGTGCTGTAATCCTTATGTCACACCTCGGCCGTCCAAAGAAGAATCCAGATCCAAAGTTCTCTCTTGAGCAGATTATCCCTGCTATCGAGGCTCGTCTTGGCGTTAAGATTATGTTCGCTGGCGACTGTATGGGTCAGAAGGCTGCCGATATGGCTGCAGCGCTTAAGCCAGGTGAGGTAATGCTCCTCGAGAATCTCCGCTTCTACGCTGAGGAGGAGGGTAAGCCACGCGGTCTTGCTGAGGATGCAACTGACGAGGAGAAGAAGGCTGCTAAGAAGGCTCTCAAGGAGGGTCCACAGAAGGAGTTCGTTAAGAAGCTCGCTTCTTATGCAGACTGCTATATCAACGACGCATTCGGTACTGCTCACCGTGCTCACTCTTCTACCGCTCTTATCGCTGACTACTTCCCACAGGACAAGATGTTCGGTTATGTTATGGAGAACGAGCTCAAGGCTATCGACGGCGTTATGCAGAACCCACAGCGTCCATTCACAGCTATCGTAGGTGGCTCTAAGGTTTCTACCAAGATTACCATCATCGAGAAGCTTATGGAGAAGGTTGACAAGATTATCATCGGTGGTGGTATGACCTACACCTTCGCTGGCGCACTCGGCGGTCAGATTGGTAAGAGTATCTGCGAGCCTGATATGTTCCCTGTAGCACTCGAGATCCTCGAGAAGGCTAAGGCTAAGGGTATCAAGTTCGTTATGTCTCCAGATGCACTTGTTTGCGACGACTTCTCTGAGAATGCAAACACTCAGACTGCTCCTGTTAAGGAGATTCCTGCTGAGTGGGAGGGCGTTGACATCTCTGAGGGTGGTAAGGCTCTGTTCCGTGAGGAGATTCTCTCAAGCAAGACTATCCTTTGGAATGGTCCTGTAGGCGTATTCGAGATCAACAAGTTCTCTACCGGCTCACGCGCTGTAGCTGAGGCTATCGCTGAGGCAACTGCTAATGGTGCATACTCACTCATCGGTGGTGGTGACTCTGTAGCTTGTATCAACAAGTTCGGTCTTGCAGACAAGGTATCTTATGTATCAACCGGTGGTGGTGCCCTTCTCGAGTATATGGAGGGTAAGGAGCTTCCAGGTGTAGCTGCAATCCGCAAGTAATAGGGACAGACAACTGTCTCAAATAGACACAAAGGGCTGTACATCAAGTACAGCCCTTTGTTGTTTTTTTTGCTATAGGCTATTGACATAGAATTATAGCCAAGCGCAACTTTTCCACAAAAAATTTGTAATCTCACAAAATATTTTTTATCTTTGTTAAGAGCAAGAGTAGACGCTTATCTGTTTTTAATAGTGTAAATGGCTATGATTGACCGATTTATCACATATATTGAATCCGAAAGGCGTTACTCAAAGCTCACTGCCGAGAACTACCGACGCGACCTGACTCTTTTTGCCGAGTGGTTTGTGGAGCAGCGGGCTTTAGAGCAGTTTGATGCGACAGCTGTAACAGCCGAGGACATTAGGGACTATATTATATATCGTATAGACACCGCCCGTCTCAAGCACGCATCAATGAACAGAGAGATATCGACACTCCGCAGTTTTTTTCGCTATATGAGGAAAATTGAGGTGGTGAAAACAGATATAATGAAGAAAATAGGTTCTTTGAAAGCGCCAAAGGTTCTACCCGTATTTGTCCCCGATACTAAGTTGGGCGAGTTGCTTGGCGATGTCGAGGAGCAAAGTTGGGCTAAAGAATTTCGCGAGCAGAGGAGTGCCGTTATCATATCACTACTCTATGGCTGTGGCATACGCCTTGCCGAACTATTGGGTATTGAGCTGCAGCACATCTCCAACGGCGCACTCAAGGTACACGGTAAGGGTGACAAGCAGCGCATAATTCCGCTACAGACGGAGCTTATAGCGCGCATTGACCGCTACACCACACTCTGCCGCGAGAATGGCCTCACAATGGAGAATAACAGCAAGCTTATTATCGGCAGCACGGGCAAACCACTATCACGCATTACCGTGCAACGCATAGTGGCACAAGAGTTGAGTGCTGCAGGTATTCAGGGGCGTAAGAGTCCGCACGTACTGCGCCACACCTTTGCCACGCAGTTGCTTGCCAAGGGGGCAGGTATGCGCGAGATTCAGGAGCTTATGGGCCACGCATCGCTCACCTCTACGCAGCACTACACCCACACCGATATTGGGCAGCTGCAGGGGGCATACGATAGCGCACACCCACACAGGTAGAGGTGCCACATTGCATTTTCGGGGTAAATTCGTAACGAAGCGAAGACCCCTAAACCATAAATTTTACAACTATGGATATCAACATTCAATCGTTGAAATTCGACGCCAGCTCACAGCTGATCGAATTTGTGGAGAAAAAGATGTCGCGACTCGAGCGTTTTGCAGACCGTCCGACAGGCGTAGATGTCGTTTTGCGACTTGAAAAAGATGATGAGAAGGGAAACAAAGTTGCACTTGTTACACTTCACGTTCCCGGCGGAGATATACTTACTGAGCAGCGTGCTCGTACTTTTGAGGAGGCTGTAGATGAAGCTCTTGATGTTATCAAACGCCAACTTGAAAAGAGAAAGGATAAGTAAACCATAACCAAAGAGCCGATCATTGCGTCGGCTCTTTTTGCTTTCAACAACTAAACAAGCCTTAGATATGATAAAAAGCAACCCTCAGATTAGGAATATCTCCCGCGCTCTGATGAAGGGCAACTGGACAATAGGCGTTACTGTGACGCTGATATACTTTGTCATCGCATCTATCGCAGGGGCCTCAGAGCTGGTACTGAACTACTTCTTCAAGGGCATCGGCAGCATAGTCCACTTCGGTCTCTACCTGCTTGTCGTGCTACCTCTGGCCTTCGGCTTCTACATCGCCTTTCTGCGTCTCTGTAAGGAGAAGAGCCCCCTGTCGTTGCAGGATGTACTAACACCTTTTAAGGATAGACGCTATTTCGCTGCGGGAATATATGTACAACTGCTCTATACCATCACCATCTTCTTGTGGTCGCTGCTGCTTATCGTTCCAGGCATTATCAAGGCCTGCGCATATATCTTAGCACCATTTATCGTCGCCGAGAATCCTGACATCACAGCCCGCGAAGCCCTTAAACTGAGTGCGAAGATGATGCAGGGACATAAGATGCAGCTCTTCCGCATTGTTCTGACTACCATCGGCTGGACTTTGATTTCAATCCCATTCGGTATGATTCCAATGTTCTGGATCACACCATACTATATGACAATCTACACAAACTTCTACCTCACCGTCAAAGAGGAGTACCAGCAATAACAGACAAAACCAAAGGGCAGTACAATGTACTGCCCTTTGTTCTGCACCCATTTACACATCGGGTAGAGTAGCTGTCATCTCTGCAAAAAAACAACGAAGGGCCGTACTTGTCGTACAGCCCTTTGTTGCTTTATTTGTGTTAGACGCAGCAGATGCTGCACTATCACACCAAAATTACATCTTCTTACCTACATTAGTACGCTTTGCACCCTTAGCTGCAGAAGCCTTTGCTGCGGTGTTCTTAGGAGCCTTCTGTGAAACCTTTGCACCATCGCCCTCCTCGGTGCTCTTCTTGCGAGAGCGACGAGTCTTAGGCTTAGCCTCTGCTGCAGGAGCAGCTGCTACTGGAGCTACGCCAGTGGTGTATGCCTCGTTGAAGTCTACGAACTCGATGATGCACATATCTGCACCGTCACCAAGACGGAAACCGGTCTTGAGGATGCGAGTATAGCCGCCCGGACGCTCAGCAATCTTTGGAGCGATAGTACGGAACAACTCAGTTACTGCCTCCTTCTGCTTCAGGTATGAGAAAACTACACGACGAGAGTGAGTAGTATCCTCCTTCGAGCGAGTTACGAGTGGCTCAACGAACTGACGAACAGCCTTTGCCTTCGCAACAGTAGTCTCGATACGCTTGTGGAGAATCAGGGATGATGCCATATTTGACAACATTGCCTTACGGTGGCCTGCCTGTCTACCAAGGTGGTTAAAATTCTTATTGTGTCTCATTTGATTTAGTCTTTATCAAGTTTGTACATAGATACATCCATTCCGAATCTCAGGCCGAGAGAAGCAAGCAGAGCATCGAGCTCTGTGAGCGACTTCTTACCGAAGTTACGGAATTTGAGCAGCTCGCTGCGATTGAGCTTAACAAGGTCGCCGATAGTCTCGACATCAGCAGCCTTAAGGCAGTTGAGTGCGCGAACACTCAGATCCTTATCGACAAGCTTAGTCTTGAGCAATTGGCGCATATGCAGCTCTGGCTCGTTAAGATCGTTATCAGTAGTTGTGTCCTCAAGGATGAAGTTCATCTTATCATCCGAGAAGAGCATAAAGTGCTGAATAAGGATCTTAGCAGCCTCGCTAAGTGCATCGTTTGGTTTGATTGAGCCATCGGTAGTAATCTCCAGTACGAGCTTCTCGTAGTCAGTACGCTGCTCAACACGATAGTCCTCACGAGCCCACTTTACATTCACGATAGGAGTAAAGATAGAGTCGATAGGAAGCACGCCGAACTCAGCGTTCTCTGGAGTGTTCTCCTCTGATGGTACATATCCGCGACCCTTACCGATGGTAATAGTCATCTGCATCTTAGTTCCTGGAGCCAAGCGGCAGATTACCAGATCCGGATTAAGAACCTTAAACGATGTAAGGAAGTTCGAGATATACCCTGCAGTAAGTTCCGTAACACCTGCAACGTTGATGGATGCCTTTTCGGCTTCTTGATTCTCTACAGTGCGGATGAAGCGAACCTTCTTAAGATTCAGGATAATACCAAGCATATCCTCCATCACGCCTGGAACAGCGGCTAACTCGTGGTCTGCACCTGCGACCTTAACCGTTGTGATGGCATAACCCTCCAACGACGAAAGCAGCACGCGACGCAAAGCATTGCCGATGGTCATTGCATAACCGGGCTCAAGAGGGCGGAACTCGAACTTGCCGTAGGTCGCCGTTGACTCGAGAATGCAAACTTCATCAGGTCTTTGAAACGCTAATATTGCCATAATTTTACTACAGTTTATTTTAGTTACTACTTCGAGTACAGCTCGACGATAAGCTGCTCCTTGATGTTCTCAGGTATCGCCTCACGCTCAGGCTTCTGGAGGAACTTACCGCTAAGGGTAGCGCCATCCCACTCGAGCCAAGAGTAACGGCTGTGATTTGCGCCAAGGAGTGATGAGGTGATAACCTCAAGAGACTTTGACTTCTCACGAACTGATACTACATCGCCCTCGCGAAGTGAGTATGAAGGGATATTGACAACATTGCCGTTCACGCAGATGTGACGGTGTGACACAAGCTGACGAGCAGCTGCGCGAGTAGGAGCGATACCAAGACGGTATACAACATTGTCCAGACGGCACTCAAGCAACTTGAGAAGGTTCTCACCGGTGATACCGCCCATACGAGCAGCAGCCTCATAAGTACGAGAGAACTGCTTCTCGAGGATACCATAAGTATACTTAGCCTTCTGCTTCTCAGTAAGCTGAACACCATACTCGGTTACCTTCTTGCGCTTGCGTGCAAGACCGTGCTGTCCCGGTGGTACATTACGCTTGTCAAGACTCTTGTCTGCGCCATAAATAGCCTCACCAAATCTTCTTGCGATTTTGGTCTTTGGTCCTATATATCTTGCCATAATTGTTTTTGATTTTTGATTTTGTAATGTAAAATGTTTATCTCCGACGATTATACGCGACGGCGGTTAGGAGCGCGGCAACCGTTGTGTGGCAGTGGAGTTACATCGATAATCTCGGTAACCTCAATACCTGCGCCGTGGATAGTACGAACTGCACTCTCACGACCCTGACCCGGACCCTTCACATAAACCTTTACCTTACGCAAACCCATATCATAAGCAACCTTTGCGCAATCTGCTGCGGCAGTCTGAGCTGCATATGGAGTGTTCTTCTTAGAACCGCGGAAACCCATCTTACCTGCTGAAGACCAGCTGATTACCTCACCGATCTCATTGGTAATGGTTACGATAACATTATTGAAAGTTGAGTGTACGAATGCCATACCGGTCTGACCAACCTTAACAACCTTCTTCTTAACTGTTCCTGTTTTCTTTGCCATAACTGCCAATATTACTTAGTTGCCTTCTTCTTATTTGCTACTGTCTTCTTCTTACCCTTACGAGTACGAGCGTTGTTCTTAGTGCTCTGACCGCGAACAGGAAGACCAATACGATGGCGGATACCGCGATAGCAACCGATATCCATCAATCGCTTAATATTCAACTGAACAAGGGAACGGCACTCGCCCTCTACCTTGATATCGAGCTCGGCAATAGCCGCACGAATTGCGCCGACCTGCTCGTCTGTCCAGTTCTCAACCTTAATATCGTAGCTAATGCCACACTTATCGAGGATCTTCTGAGCGGTGCTACGACCAATACCATAGATATAGGTCAAACCGATCTCACCTCGCTTGTTTTTTGGTAAATCTACACCGACTATACGTGCCATAAATTTTCTTTTTTCTAATTTTTAATCGTTTTTTATTTACCCTTGGCGCATTTTGAACTTAGGATTTTTCTTGCAGATCACATAGAGCTTACCCTTGCGACGAACAATCTTGCAATCCTCGCTTCTCTTCTTGATTGATGCTTTTACTTTCATAATTAAGCAATCTTTTGTGTTTGGTAAATTTATTTGTAGCGGAATGATATACGACCCTTGCTCAAATCGTAAGGGGTCATCTCCACCTTTACTTTATCTCCGGGAAGAATCTTGATATAGTGCTGTCTCATCTTTCCTGAGATATGAGCGGTAATAACATGACCATTGTCAAGCTCAACGCGGAACATCGCGTTAGACAATGCCTCGGTTACTGTACCGTCTCTTTCAATAGCAGTCTGTTTTGCCATAGAGCTTTGCGCTTTTTTAAAGTGACTGTTCAATGATGCTGAAGTCTGTCAGCACATCGGGACCATCTTTGCGAATGGCAACAGCAAACTCATAGTGTGCTGCCGGCTTGCGGTCTCGGGTGCGTACGGTCCAACCGTCACGCTCAAATACTACCGCTCTGCTGCCCATCGTAATCATCGGTTCTATGCAGATAACCATTCCCTCTTTGAGAACCGGGCCTCTGCCACGCAAACCATAATTTGGAACACCTGGGGACTCGTGCATTTTTCTGCCCACTCCGTGTCCTTCCAGTTCGCGCACTACGCCATAACCGAAACTCTCAGCGTAGTCTTGCACTGCAGCGGAAATGTCGCCTACGCGATTTCCAGCCTTTGCTTGTGCTGTACCTCTATAAAGAGCCTCTTTGGTGACATCCAACAGCTGACGAACATTGTCTGCTATATCGCCTACGGCAAACGTATATGCCGAGTCACCAACAAACCCCTTCATAAATGTACCTACATCGACCGATACAATATCGCCCTCCTTGATTACGACCTTGTCTGACGGGATTCCGTGAACTACCTGCTCGTTTACTGAAACAGTGATTGATGCTGGGTAGCCCTGATATCCGAGAAAAGCTGGAGTCGCACCGTGTGAACGGATAAATTCATCAGCAATTGCATCCAATTGCTTGGCGGTTACACCCGGTTTAATGTGGCGACCAACCTCGGCGAGCGTCTTGCTCACCAAAATGTTGTTCTCACGGAGCAACTCTATCTCTTCGTCTGTCTTCAGATATATCATCTTAGACTCTGTGCTAAACTTTTATCGGCGACCCTGAATGCGTCCGGTCTTCATCAGACCGTCATAGTGACGATTCAAAAGGTGGCTCTCAATCTGCTGGAGAGTGTCAAGAACAACACCTACCATAATCAGCAGTGAAGTACCTCCGTAGAAGTATGCAAATGCCTGCTGAACGCCCAAGAACTTCATTGCAAGTGCAGGAAGAATCGCTACAATTGCCAAGAAGATTGAACCTGGGAGGGTAATTCTTGTAATAATGCTGTCAATATAGCTAACAGTAGACTTACCTGGCTTAACACCTGGGATAAATCCGTTGTTACGCTTCATATCGTCAGCCATTTGTTGAGGGTTGATGATAATCGCTGTATAGAAGAATGTGAACAGGATTACCAACACCGCAAGCGTAAGGTTGTACCAGATACCGGTCATATCAGCGAATGCGCCGGCGAACTTAGGTGCAACATTGGCAAAGAGCATTGGGATAAACATCAGTGCCTGTGCGAAGATGATTGGCATAACGTTTGCCGCATTCATCTTGAGCGGGATGTACTGACGAACACCACCATACTGCTTGTTACCAACGATACGCTTTGCGTACTGTACAGGCACCTTGCGTACAGCCTGTACCACAGCAATAGTTGCCAGGAACACCAAGAAGAGGAGAACCAACTCAACAATAATCATAATCAATGAACCGGTTGAAGTGTTCAGACGAGCACTCAACTCTGCCAACATAGCGTGTGGAAGGCGTGCTACGATACCGATCATAATGATCAGTGACACACCGTTACCCAGACCCTTGTCGGTAATCTTCTCGCCGAGCCATACTACAAACATAGTACCAGCGATGAGAATTACGGTTGCATAAATAGTGAAAATCAGAGTGTTACCATAGACAAACGCCTCAGGCATCTGGTGATACAGATTGGCTACATAAGCCGGACCCTGAAGTGCAAGCACACCGATGGTGAGCAAGCGTGTCCACTGGTTCATCTTTCTTCTGCCACTCTCGCCCTCCTTCATTACCTTCTGAACTGCAGGAACCATCATTCCGAGCAGCTGGATGATAATTGAAGCGGTGATGTATGGCATAACTCCGAGTGCAAAGATTGCAGCGTTGGCAAATGCACCACCAGAGAATACGTTAAGCAGGCCCAAAAGGCTATTGCTGCTCATCTGGTTTGCCAAAGCAGAGCCCTCACCGAGAAGGTTAGGGTCGATACCCGGAATTACTACATAACAGCCCAAACGATATACAAGAATAAGGAGGCAAGTGTAGATAAGACGCTTGCGAAGCTCCTCAATCTTGAATATGTTCTTAACTGTCTCTACAAGTTTCTTGTTGGTTGCGAGCAGTGCGATAATTACAAGAAGCAACGCACCAACAATCAGATAACTTTTCATTTTCGTTAGGTTTTAGCCTGTTTTACAATTTTACAACGCTACCACCAGCTGCAACGATAGCTGCCTCTGCGCTCTTAGAGAATGCGTGAGCAGTAACGGTCAGAGTCTTGGTGAGTGTGCCGTTGCCAAGAATCTTCACACGGTCGTTACCTGATACGAAACCAGCAGCTACCAATGTGTCGATATTTACCTCTGCAATCTCGCTCTTTGTTGCGAGCTCCTCAAGGATAGAGAGGTTAATAGGCTTAAACTCTACTCTCTTCAGGTTGGTGAAACCAAACTTAGGAAGGCGACGCTGGAGTGGCATCTGACCACCCTCGAAGCCCAACTTACGAGAGTAACCTGAGCGAGACTGAGCTCCCTTGTTACCACGAGTTGAGTAACCACCGTGTCCCGAACCTGCACCGCGACCTACGCGCTTATCGTGGTGTGTAGAACCCTTTGCGGGTTTAAGGTTATTGAGTTCCATTTAAAATTCCTCCTTCTTATTCGTTAACTTCTTCAACTTTTACAAGGTGCTTTACGCGCTCGATCATACCGAGAATGATTGCAGAGTCGCTATGCTTTACGCTCTGATTCATCTTTCTGAGACCGAGAGCATCGAGATTCTTGCACTGCTGTGCTGTTGCACCGATGCGGCTCTTGATCTGTGTAATCTTCAATGTTGCCATAACTTCACTACAAATTAACCGTTAAACACCTGTTTGAGTGAGATTCCACGGGTCTGAGCTACAGTGTATGCATCGCGCAACTCGCAAAGAGCTGCTACGGTAGCCTTTACAAGGTTGTGTGGGTTAGAAGAGCCCTTGCTCTTTGCCAACACATTCTTGATACCTACCGACTCAAGCACTGCACGCATCGCACCACCGGCGATAATACCGGTACCTGGAGCTGCTGGACGAATCATTACCAGCGAACCACCGAAGCGCATCTCCTGCTTGTGTGGAATTGTTCCGTTAATTACTGGAACCTTTACAAGGTTCTTCTTTGCATCCTCTACACCCTTAGCGATGGCAGAGGTAACCTCGGCAGCCTTACCAAGACCGTAGCCTACTACGCCGTTCTCGTTACCAACCACAACAATTGCAGAGAAGCTGAATGTGCGACCACCCTTTGTTACCTTAGTAACGCGGTTGATTGCTACCAGGCGATCCTTCAAATCACCGGTCTCGCTTGTGCGTACTTTGTTATTAATATTTGCCATAATCGCTTAGAATTTAAGGCCACCCTCACGAGCAGCGTCAGCCAACATTTTTACTCGACCGTGGTAGAGGTAACCATTACGGTCAAAAGATACGGTTGCAATACCCTTCTCGATAGCCTTCTTGGCAGCAAGTGCGCCAACAAGAGCTGCAACCTCACACTTATTCTTACCAGCAGTCTGATCTGCGATCTCCAATGAAGAAGCAGTTGCTAAAGTAACGCCGGCAAGATCGTCGATAAACTGTACGTAGATCTGCTTGTTGCTACGGAATACAGTCATACGAGGACGCTCAGATGTTCCGCTTACGATCTTGCGGATACGCATCTTGATTCTCTCTCTTCTTTCAATCTTATTCAATGACATAACTTACTCTGTTTTACTATTTAGCATTTGCAGACTTACCTGCCTTACGACGAATTACCTCGCCTACGAACTTGATACCCTTGCCCTTATATGGCTCTGGCTTACGCAGTGAGCGGAGCTTTGCTGCTACCTGACCTACGAGCTGCTTGTCACAGCTCTTGAGGGTTACGATTGGGGCACCCTTCTTCTCAGTTACTGCAGTTGCGGTAACCTCTGCTGGCAAACGAAGATATGTATCGTGTGAATAACCGAGGCTCATCTCGAGGACATTGCCCTTTACCTCAGCCTTGAAACCTACACCTACAAGCTCCTGCTTGATCTCGTAGCCCTTCGATACGCCGATAACCATATTGTTGATAAGTGCGCGGTACAGACCGTGCATTGAACGGTGGCGTGGCTGGTTGGTAGGGCGAGTTACGATTACTGCAGCTACCTCTGCACCCTCCTTAGTAGTAGTGGTGCCTACGGTTACAGTAATGTCCGAATCAACCTTCTGGCTGAGTGTACCAAGTGGACCTTTCACGCTTACCGTATTGTCAGCAGCTACCTCTACAGTAACGCCGGCAGGTAAGATTACAGGTAATTTACCAATTCTTGACATTTTCTTTCGGTTTTAGAGATTAATAAACATAGCACAATACCTCGCCGCCTACATTCTCACGACAAGCCTGTGCACCTGTCATAATGCCCTTTGAGGTTGATACGATTGCGATACCCAAACCATTCTGTACTCGTGGCATCTCTGCTACTGAAGAGTACTGACGAAGACCAGGACGAGATACACGCTTCAGATCCTTGATAGCGTTAGTCTTGGTAGCTGCGTTCCACTTGAGCGCAATCTTGATTACTGGATGACCCTTCTCATCCTTGTCGAACTTGTAAGCCAGGATGTAACCCTGCTCGTAGAGAATTTTAGTGATGGCCTCTTTAATTTTTGAGCCAGGAGCTTCAACCACCTTGTGATTGGCTTTCACTGCGTTTCTAATTCTCGTGAGAAAATCCGCGATTGGATCAGTCATAATTGTAAGAATTAAAAGTTAAAAATTAAAAAATTAGTTTTGTTTATTCGCACCAAAAGCGCAAGCCCTCCCTCTGCCAAATATGCCCTACAGGCACTTCTGAGCAGGATTTGGGTGCGTCTTACTGGCAATTTTCACATTTTTAAGCCCGCAAAGATAACTATAATTTCTGAATTCTCCTAATTTTTTGATAATTAATTATTTGAATACAACTCAAAGCGCTCTTTAGTTGCCCCCTCAGAGAGCTTGTTTTTGTCTTATACGGACCTTATAAAACCAACACGGGGAGACACCGTTAAGCGTCTCCCCCGTTGGGATTTTTATACTACCAGCTTGCCTTCTTTACGCCGGGGATCAGACCAGATGAAGCCATCTCACGGAACTGGATACGGCTAATACCGAACTGACGCATATAGCCCTTCGGACGACCGGTAAGCTTGCAACGGTTGTGCTGACGGATCGGATTTGAGTTGCGTGGCAACTTTGAAAGAGCGATCCAAGCCTCCTCGTGATCGATCTCACCTGCCTTGAGTGCAGCTGCGATCTCCTCACGCTTGTGTGCATAGCGTGCTGCAAGTTTCTCGCGCTTAACCTCGCGAGCCTTCATTGATTCCTTTGCCATAGACTATTGGTTCTTTTTAGCGTTCTTGAATGGCAGACCGAACTCACGAAGAAGTGAATAAGCCTCCTCGTCGGTCTTTGCCGATGTTACAAAAGTAATCTCCATACCGAAGATCTTAGTGATCTTGTCGATATCGATCTCTGGGAAGATGATCTGCTCGGTGATACCGAGGGTGTAGTTACCCTGGCCGTCGAAACGATCGTTGATACCCTTGAAGTCGCGGATACGAGGAAGAGCAACTGCGATCAGACGCTCGAGGAACTCGTACATACGATTCTGGCGAAGGGTTACTCGAACACCGATAGGCATACCCTTACGGAGCTTGAAGTTCGAAATATCCTTACGCGATCTGGTTTGAACTGCCTTCTGACCTGCGATCACGGTAAGCTCCTGCTGTGCGATGTCGATAAGCTTCTTATCGGCAACTGCCTGACCCATACCCTGGTTGATCACGATCTTCTCGAGCTTTGGACACTGCATAACGCTGCTGTATCCAAACTCCTTCATAAGTGCAGGGATGATCTGCTCCTTATACTGTGTCTTGAGTGATGGAATGTATGCCATTATTTAATCTCCTCTCCAGATTTTTTAGCGAAACGAACTAATTTACCTTCTGCATTTGCACGACGACCTACGCGAGATGGCTTGCCACTCTGTGGATCGAGTACCTGCAGGTTAGAGATGTGAATCGGAGCCTCCTGCTCAACGATACCACCCTGAGGGTTCTGTGCGTTTGGCTTAGTTGCCTTCTTTACAAGGTTTACGCCCTCAACGATTGCACGCTGCTTAGACACCTCAACCTTCAGGACTTTGCCCTGCTGGCCCTTGTTGTCACCTGCGATAACGCAAACAGTATCCCCTTTCTTAATATGCAATTTAACTGACATATCTGTAACTGTTTTTAATATTACAATACTTCAGGTGCAAGGGAGATAATCTTCATATACTGATCACGCAGCTCACGAGCTACAGGACCAAAGATACGAGTACCACGCATTTCACCCTGGTTGTTGAGGAGTACTACGGCGTTGTCATCGAAACGAATGTACGAACCGTTGGCACGACGAATCTCCTTCTTTGTTCTAACTACGACTGCCTTAGAAACTGCACCCTTCTTCACGTCGCCGGAAGGTGATGCGCTCTTAACAGCCACTACGATTTTATCGCCGATAGATGCATAGCGACGCTTTGTGCCGCCGAGCACGCGAATACAAAGAACCTCCTTTGCACCGCTGTTATCAGCTACTACGAGTCTGCTTTCTTGCTGTATCATAACTACTTCGCTCTTTCAATGATTTGTACTAATCTCCAACGCTTCGTCTTGCTCAACGGGCGGGTCTCCATAATGCGTACTGTATCACCCTCGCGTACTGACTCATCGAGGCTCTCTGCCACGAACTTGGTAGTCTTGTTCACGAACTTACCGTAGATAGGGTGCTTAACCTTACGAGCAACAGCTACTACGATGGTCTTCTCCATCTTGGTGCTGACAACTACGCCGATACGCTCTTTTCTAAGATTTCTTTCCATAATAACTATCTTACTTTTGGTGCAGAATTGTCAGCATTCGAGCTATATCTCTGCGAGTTTTCTTAATATTAGAAGGATTTTCTACCGGAGATACGGCGTGTTGTACCTTCATCGAAGCGAGGGAAGCCTTCTGAGCTGCAATACGCTCCTGCAAGTCCTGTACGGACATCTCTTTAATTTCAGCAGTTTTCATACTTTAATCCTCCTTTTTTACAATGCAGTTGCCTCGTCGTAATCGCGGCGAACAATAAACTTAGTTGTGATAGGCAGCTTCTGTGCGCCAAGACGCAGAGCCTCCTGAGCTACTGCCATTGGTACACCCTCTGCCTCGAAGAGAATACGGCCTGGGGTAACAGGTGCTACGAATCCCTCTGGATTACCCTTACCCTTACCCATACGTACCTCGGCTGGCTTCTTGGTAATTGGCTTATCAGGGAAGATGCGGATCCATATCTGACCCTCACGCTTCATATAACGAGTGATTGCCTGACGGGCTGCCTCGATCTGGCGACCGGTGATCCAAGATGACTCGAGCGCCTTGATGCCGAACGAACCGTATGCAAGTTGGTTACCTCTCTGAGCAACACCCTTCATACGACCCTTCTGCATTCTTCTAAATTTGGTCTTTTTTGGCTGTAACATAATTGTTATTTGCTTTTAAAAGGTACTACTTGTTGTTATTTCTTCTTTTCTTTGGTCCGTTACCGCGACGACCGCCCTGCTGCTGGGTACCACCCTGCTGTGAAGCTGCGCCTGCGATCTCGAACAGATCACGCTTGCCGTAAACAGTTCCGTGGCAGATCCAAGTCTTGATACCGAGAACACCTACCTTGGTGATTGCCTCTGCCAAGTGGTAGTCTACATCTGCGCGGAATGTGTGAAGTGGAATACGGCCATCCTTTATGGTCTCAGAGCGTGCCATCTCGGCGCCACCTACACGACCAGAAATCTGGATCTTGATACCCTCTGCACCGTTACGCATTGCATTACCGATAGCGGTCTTAACTGCACGACGGTGTGATACACGGCCCTCGAGCTGACGAGCGATTGACTGACCTACGATTGTAGCATCGATGTCTGGACGCTTAACCTCGAAGATGTTGATCTGAATCTCCTTGCGGAACAACTTCTTCAACTCCTCCTTCAGCTTATCAACCTCTGCACCACCCTTACCGATGATGAAGCCCGGACGAGCTGTTGAGATTGTAACTGTTACGAGCTTAAGGGTACGCTCGATGATAATCTTTGAAATACTTGCCTTAGCCAAACGGACATTCAAGTACTTACGAATCTTTGCGTCCTCGACCAATTTCTCTGAGAAATCCTTACCACCGAACCAGTTGGAATCCCAACCACGGATGATGCCGAGACGGTTTGCTATTGGATTAACTTTCTGTCCCATTTGTCTACTTATTTTCTACGGTTACCATTTTATCAACTACGATTGTAACGTGGTTGGAGCGCTTACGGATACGGTGTGCGCGACCCTGTGGAGCTGCCTGAATACGCTTAAGCATACGGCCACCATCTACAGTAATCTCGCTAACGCAGAGAGTTACATCCTCAAGACGAACACCCTCGTTCTTTGCCTCCCAGTTTGCGATAGCTGACTTAAGCAGCTTCTCCAATCTGATAGATGCCTCCTTCTTAGAATAGCGAAGGATACCCAGTGCCTTATTGATCTCTACACCGCGGATGATGTCTGCAACCAGACGCATCTTACGTGGAGAGGTTGGGCAGTCACGCATAATGGCGATAGCCTTCTGCTTCTTCTCAGCCTTTAATTTCTCGGCTCTTATTGCTTTTCTTGATCCCATTGTCTACCTATTTTTTCTTGTTACCTGCGTGACCACGGAAGTTACGAGTAGGGGCGAACTCGCCGAGCTTGTG
Source organism: Alistipes sp. (assembly GCA_045654345.1). Lineage (GTDB taxonomy): Bacteria > Bacteroidota > Bacteroidia > Bacteroidales > Rikenellaceae > Alistipes. Next base: position 68,524 of record JAZOND010000007.1, read on the forward strand.
ACCTACCATATTCTCGGTTACATAAACCGGGATAAACTTATTTCCGTTGTGTACAGCGATTGTCTGACCTACGAAGTCAGGCGAAATCATACTTGCTCGTGACCAAGTCTTAATTACAGACTTCTTATTGCCTTCTGCCTGAGCAACAACCTTTGCCTCAAGCTTTGGGTCAATGAATGGTCCTTTTTTTAATGAACGGCTCATTATGTACTCTTATTTAATTATTTTTTGCGCTTTGAAATAATAAACTTAGCCGAAGTCTTCTTAGGGTTACGGGTCTTCTTACCCTTAGCCAACAGACCCTTGCGTGAGCGTGGGTGACCTCCTGAAGCACGACCTTCACCACCACCCATTGGGTGATCAACTGGGTTCATTACAACACCACGGTTGTGAGGACGGCGACCGAGCCAACGCTTACGACCAGCCTTACCTGACGACTCAAGGTTGTGATCTACATTAGATACAACACCTACAGTAGCACGGCAGGTTACGAGTACCATACGAGTCTCACCAGAAGGCAACTTGATGATGGCAAACTTGCCCTCACGTGCCAACAGCTGAGCATACGAACCGGCTGAACGCGCCATCTGCGCACCCTGGCCGGGGTAGAGTTCAATGTTGTGAATAAGTGTACCGAGTGGAATCTCTGAGAGTGGGAGGGTGTTACCTACCTCAGGAGCTACGCCAGAACCGCTCATTACAGTCTGACCTACCTGAAGACCATTTGGTGCCAGGATATAGCTCTTCTGACCATCAGCATATACTACAAGTGCAATACGAGCTGTACGATTTGGATCGTACTCGATTGTCTTTACAGTTGCAGCGATGCCATCCTTAACTCGCTTGAAATCAACCAGACGATACATCTGCTTGTGACCGCCACCGATATAACGAACGGTCATCTTACCGGAATTATTACGACCACCGGTGCTCTTCTTTGCCTCGAGCAAAGACTTCTCCGGCTTAGAAGTTGTTACCTCAGCGAAGGTACCGATAATCTTATGTCTTGTACCGGGAGTAACCGGCTTAAACTTTCTTACTGCCATCTTTGTTAGATATTACTGTAAAAATCAATCTGATCTCCATCCTTCAAGGTAACAATTGCCTTCTTGAAGTTGTTTGCACGACCCTCGAGCAGACCTGCCTTTGTATAGCGGCTCTTCTGCTTACCCATATAACGGATAGTGTTTACATCTGTAACAACTACATTGTACATCTGCTCAACGGCGTTACGAATCTGCAACTTGTTAGCCCTTACATCAACGATAAAACCGTAGCGATTCAACTTTTCGCCCTGAATCGTCATCTTCTCGGTTAAAATAGGCTTAATAATTACTTCCATTTTCTTTCCGATTTTTAAGCTAACATTACATTTAATACATTTTCTGCACCCTCAACCATAACTACTGCTGATGCGTTCATTACCTCGTAAGTGTTAAGGTTAGACGCAAGAATAGTCTTTACATAAGGGAGATTGCGGCAAGAGAGCTGGAGGTTAACATTGGTCTCCGGCAAGACAACCAATACCTTCTTGTCTGATACCTTGAGAGCTGATGCAAGTGCAACTACACTCTTTGTCTTTGGAGCATCGAGGTCGATGTTCTCAACAACGGTGATTGCGCCTGCCTGTGCCTTGTAGGTAAGAGCGCTACGACGAGCGAGTCTCTTAAGCTTCTTGTTAAGCTTGAAGCTGTAGTCGCGTGGTACTGGACCAAAGATACGACCACCACCTGGGAACAGTGGGCTCTTGATGCTACCGCAACGTGCGCCACCGGTACCCTTCTGTCTCTTCAACTTACGAGTAGAACCTGCAACCTCATTACGCTGCTTTGCCTTGTGAGTACCCTGACGCTGATCTGCGAGATACTGCTTTACATCAAGGTAGATAGCGTGGTCATTAGCCTCCACGCCGAATACTGCGTCAGAAAGAACAACGGTACGACCTGTCTGCTGACCCTGTGCGTTCAATACTGCTAATTCCATACTACTTCTCAATTGTTAAATAAGAACCCTTTGCACCTGGAATTGAACCCTTAACAAGAATAAGGTTGTTCTCAGGTATTACCTTTAATACTTTCAAGTTAAGAACCTTAACCTGAACACCACCCATCTGACCAGGCAAACGCTTACCCTTGAAGACGCGTGATGGATAAGATGATGCACCGAGTGAACCCGGCTTACGCTGACGGTTGTGCTGACCGTGAGTCTGACCACCCACGCCGGCAAAGCCGTGACGCTTAACAACACCCTGGAAGCCTCGACCCTTAGAGATGCCTGTTACATCTACCCAGTCCTCCTCTGTGAAGAGGTCTACTGTAAGAACATCACCAAGGTTCACCTCTGGCATACCCTGAAATTCAGCCATCTTGCGTTTTGGGGTAGTGCCGGCCTTCTTGAAGTGACCTAACAAACTGTTGCTGGTGTGCTTTTCACTCTTGTCGTCATAGGCAATCTGAACTGCCTCGTAAGTGTCCTTCTCGACAGTCTTGATTTGCGTAACTACACACGGACCAGCCTCAATTACAGTGCATGGAATATTTTTTCCCTCGGCACTGTACACGGAAGTCATTCCGATTTTTTTACCAATAAGTCCTGACATTTTTCTGTCTAATTACGGTTTGTTAATAAATAAGTGAATTGTTTTTGTTTTATATACCTATATAAATTTTTATACGCGGTAAATCCCTTAGTGCAGCCGATAGCGGACTATCCGCTGCACTTCGGTATTAGTATCTAATGCCCTGTCTTACAGACGCTTAGCACTTGATATCAACCTCAACACCTGATGGCAACTCAAGCTTCATCAGAGCGTCGATAGTCTTTGGAGTTGACGAGTAGATGTCAATAATGCGCTTGAATGTGCAGAGCTGGAACTGCTCACGTGCCTTCTTGTTAACGAAGGTTGAACGGTTTACAGTGAAGATCTGCTTGCGAGTTGGGAGTGGCACCGGACCGCTAACAACTGCCTCTGTGCTGCGCACTGCCTTAACAATCTTCTCAGCCGACTTGTCTACCAAGTTGTGGTCAAAAGACTTCAGCTTAATTCTAATTTTCTGGCTCATATTCTTTACTTTTACTCTAAATCCTTCTTTTTACCCGATTTCTCGATAATATCCTTTGCAAGACCTGCAGGAACCTCCTCGAAGTGAGAGAACTCCATTGATGAAGTTGCGCGACCTGAAGAGATTGTACGCAGTACGGTTACATAACCGAACATCTCTGACAGTGGCACCTTAGCCTTAACTACGCGAGCGGTACCCTTAGACTCCATACCCTGGATCTGACCACGACGCTTGTTAAGGTCACCGATGATATCACCCATACTCTCCTCTGGAGTTACAACCTCAACAGACATAATTGGCTCCATAATTACAGAACCTGCCTTTGGAGCAGCCTGACGGAAACCGTTACGAGCACAGATCTCGAATGAGAGCTGGTCTGAGTCTACTGGGTGGAATGAACCATCCTTGAGGGTAACCTTCATTGAGTCGATAGTGTAACCTGCGAGAGCACCGTTAGCCATAGCAGACTCGAAGCCCTTCTGAACTGCTGGGATAAACTCGCGTGGTACGTTACCACCCTTAACCTCGTCAACGAATGTAAGACCTGGCTTATCGTCATCTGCAGGACCGATCTCGAAGATGATGTCTGCGAACTTACCACGACCACCTGTCTGCTTCTTGAACACCTCACGGTGCTGAACGGTCTGAGTAAGAGCCTCCTTGTAGTTAACCTGTGGAGCACCCTGGTTGATCTCAACACCGAACTCACGACGAAGACGGTCTACGATGATATCGAGGTGGAGCTCACCCATACCGCTGATGATAGTCTGACCGCTCTCCTCATCTGTACGAACAGTGAAGGTTGGATCCTCCTCAGCGAGCTTAGCCAATGCGATACCGAGCTTATCGAGATCCTTCTGAGTCTTAGGCTCAACAGCAAGACCGATAACTGGCTCAGGGAATGTCATCTGCTCGAGAACGATTGGAGCACCCTCAGCGCAGAGTGTATCACCTGTGTGAATCTCCTTGAAACCTACTGCAGCGCAGATATCACCTGCAGTTACGCTCTCCATAGGGTTCTGCTTGTTAGCGTGCATCTGATAAATACGGCTGATACGCTCACGCTTGCCACTACGAGCATTGTAAACATAAGAACCAGCATCGAGCTTACCAGAGTAAACACGAACGAATGCCAGACGACCTACGAATGGGTCGGTTGCAATCTTAAACGCAAGACCGCAGAATGGATCCTCCTCAGATGCGTTACGAACCTCGTTCTCCTCAGTCTTAGGGTTGATACCCTCAACAGCAGGAACATCGAGTGGAGATGGGAGGAATGCCATAATGTAATCAAGCAGCTTCTGTACGCCCTTGTTGTGGAAAGAAGAACCACAGAGCATAGGAACCAACGACATATTCATTGTAGCAGTACGGATAGCAGCGATGAGCTCGTCCGGAGTGATTGAGTTTGGATCCTCGAAGAACTTCTCCATCAGTGCATCGTCAGTAGCAGCTACCTCCTCGATGAGCTTGTTACGCCACTCCTCAGCCTCAGCCTTGAGGTTCTCAGGAATCTCGCGGAGCTCGAAGTTGTCACGAACAGTCTTGTCGTCGTAGTAGTAGATTGCATTATTATAAATAAGGTCAATAAGACCCTCGAACTTATCCTCAACACCAATTGGCAGAACTACTGGAAGAGCAGTTGTACCGAAGTGCTCCTTAATCTGTGAGCAAACTGCGAGGAAGTCCGCACCTGTACGGTCCATCTTGTTAACATAACCGATACGAGGTACATTGTACTTATCAGCCTGACGCCATACGGTCTCAGACTGAGGCTCAACACCACCTACAGCACAGAAAGTAGCAACTGCGCCGTCGAGAACACGGAGTGAACGCTCTACCTCAACGGTAAAGTCAACGTGTCCCGGGGTGTCGATAAGGTTGATCTGATACTGGTGATCCTTGTAGTGCCAGAATGCAGTGGTAGCAGCAGATGTGATGGTGATACCGCGCTCCTGCTCCTGAACCATCCAGTCCATTGTAGCGGCACCCTCGTGGGTCTCGCCGATCTTGTGGGTTTTACCCGTATAGAAGAGAATACGCTCAGATGTAGTTGTCTTACCAGCATCGATGTGAGCCATGATACCGATATTTCTTGTGTATTTAAGATCTCTTGCAGCCATTGTCTGTCTCTCCTATAAATTAAAATCTGAAGTGTGCAAATGCCTTGTTTGCCTCTGCCATACGGTGCATCTCCTCCTTACGCTTGAAGGCAGCACCCATAGAGTTGTAAGCATCTACTATCTCTGCAGCAAGCTTCTCTGCCATAGTCTTACCGGAACGCTTGCGTGCATAGAGTACAAGGTTTTTCATCGAAATAGAAATCTTGCGCTCCGGACGAACCTCCATTGGTACCTGGAATGTCGCACCACCGATACGCTTCGATTTTACCTCGACCTGTGGAGTGATATTCTCAAGGGCTTGTTTCCAAACCTCAAGTGGAGATTTATCAGCATCCTTCATCTTCTTGCCTACCAACTCCAATGAGTTATAGAAAATTGTGTAGGCAATACTCTTCTTGCCATCCAACATAAGGTTGTTCACGAAGCGGGTTACAGCCACGTCGTTGAACTTTGGATCAGGAAGTAGAGTGTGCTTCTTTGGCTTAGCTTTTCTCATTTTGTTTTCTCTTTCTTAGAATAATTTTCAACTGTTTAAGGCTTATTTCTTAGCACCTGCCTTAGGGCGCTTTGCACCGTACTTAGAACGACGCTGACGACGACCGTCTACACCTGCAGAGTCGAGGGCTCCACGAACGAGGTGATAACGAACACCTGGAAGGTCCTTAACACGACCTCCACGAACAAGCACAATTGAGTGCTCCTGCAAGTTGTGGCCCTCTCCTGGGATGTAGGCGTTGACCTCCTTGCCATTGGTCAATCTTACACGCGCAACCTTACGCATAGCCGAGTTTGGCTTCTTAGGGGTGGTAGTGTACACACGAGTACAAACACCACGGCGCTGAGGGCACGCTGCCAGAGCCGGAGACTTCGACTTGTCCTCCATCTTGACTCTGCCGTTTCTTACTAATTGCTGAATTGTAGGCATCTAAAAAAACCTTTAAATTTTGTTAAACTTGCGGGGGACATTCCCCCCAATTTCTATTTCGTTTTTGCCATTTGGCGGGTGCAAAGTTAAACAAAATTTTTGAATTACACTATATATATGCTAAAATCCGACCCCGAAATCGGCACTTTTGGGGGCTTTTGAACCTCAACACCTATTCTTTTTTCTTATTCTTTTCTCAACAAAATAAGCTTTGTTTATATATCATTTTCAAACAATTTGATTTTCAGATAGTTACATATTGCACCATTTGACAAAACCGAGCCATTGTGTAAAATTTTAAAAAACTTTCAAAAAAAGTGATTTTTCCTCTCAAAAGACCGATTTTATAGGCAGTTACGAGGTCAAAACACCCCGAAATCGGCCTTTGAGAACCAATCTCGGGGTGTAAAACTTTTTATCGTTTTTCGATATGTAAAAAAGTTACTTTTTCTCGAACGAGAACTTCAAAATTTGGGGCAGTGACTCGCGCCATAAAGCCCAATTATGAACGCCGTTTCGAACGCGAAATTCCATAGGCACTTTTTCGCGTCGCATCTCGATTACGAAGTTGAGATTTGTATCGATAATTGCATCATCATCGCCACAATCTACCATCCATCTAACAGTGCGCAGAGCCTCTATCTGCTCGGCTGTTGCGTGGCGCAAAAACTCCACAGGAGAGGTGAGTGTAACCGACCAAAGATAGCTTGCCTCATAGACTGATGACGACTTACCCGGGCGGTAACGGATATCCAACAGACCGCTACTTGAGTAGCAGGCATTAAACACCTCAGGGTGTGTCTGCGCATAGACCACAGAGCCTCCGCCACCCATAGAAAGGCCTGCAATTGCGCGACCCTCCTTTGTAGCTATAGTTCTGAAAGTCTTGTCGATATGAGGAATAAACTCCTGAAAGAAGAAATCCTCGTATGCCCAGCCTTTTATATTGAAATAGCCCATATTAGGGCCGTTTTTGTTAGGGCCTTCGCCACGCGCATCGGGCATAACGACAATCATCTTAGGTACACGACCTGCGCCAATCTCCGCATCGGCAATACTCTGCATAGAGCCATTTTCAACCCAAGACAGATTAGTACCCTTTGCACCGTGGAGAAGATAGAGTACAGGGTAGCGTTCGTCACTCTGGTCGTAACCCTCGGGCAGATAGACAGAATAGACCTTCTTCGTACCTAAAATCTTACTCTTCACAGTAAGATGCTCAAGTCGACTCTGCGCCTGCACAGCCGTAATGCCGACCAATACGGCCAGCATAGAGACAACAAACCTCTTCATAAATTACTCCTTCTTAAATGAGAACTCGAGAATCAACGGCAAAGCCTCACGCCAGAACTTCCAATCGTGTACACCATCTCTGATGCGGAACTCAACAGGCACATTGCCGTGCTTCATCTCCGAGAAGAAGTCGAGATTTGTCTGTATCAGACTATCGTCATCACCGCAGTCAAGCATCCAGCGAACGGTGCGCAGCTGCTCAAGAATTTCAGGGGTTGCATAACGCAAATACTCCACCGGTGAAGTCTGAGAAACAGACCATAGCCACTCAATCTCATCTGGGTTTGTAGATATCTTGCTCACAGCACGATAGCGATGATCAAGCAATCCGCTGGTCGAATAGCAGGCATTGAACATATCAGGGTGTCGCTGAGCATAAACCACAGAGCCTCCACCACCCATAGACAGGCCTGCAATTGCGCGACCCTCCTTAGTAGCTATAGTCCTGAAAGTCTTGTCGATATGAGGGATAAACTCCTGGAAGAAGAAGTCCTCATACGCCCAGTCGCGAACATTAAAATAACCCATATTTTTACCACCACGACGAGGGCCAATACCTGTAGCATCTGGCATAACGACAATCATCTTAACAGCCTTACCTGCAGCAATCATCTCGTCAGTGATTCGTGGCTGCTCACCGCCACCATCACGATTCCAAGATTTGTGATTGCCCCACGCACCGTGGAGCAGATAGAGTACAGGGTAACGATCATTGCCCTTGTCATAGCCATCGGGCAGATAGACAGAATAGACCTTCTCTTTGCCCAAAATCTCACTCTTTACAGTTAAATGTTCAAGACGACTCTGTGCCTGCACAGCAGCAAGGGCAACAAAAGAGCCAAGAACAAGAATAAAAACAATAAATCTCTTCATAACATCAGTTTTTAAGTATTCTGATAACAAAGTTAGGAAAATTTAATTATCTTTGCAAGTCACAACGCTCGCGTATGCGTAGCGCGAACGCATAATGCAGCGCACACGAGAGCCACAAACCATTGACTAACAACAAAAAACAGATAAATTTATGGATTACAATTTCAGAGAGATTGAGGCCAAATGGCAAAAAGAGTGGAAAGAGAGAGGCATCTATCGCGTAGATATTGACTCTTCTCGTCCCAAGTTTTATGTACTCGATATGTTCCCATACCCATCGGGAGCTGGTCTTCACGTAGGTCACCCGCTCGGTTATATCGCATCGGATATCTACTCACGCTACAAGCGTCTTTGCGGATTCAATGTCCTCCACCCTATGGGCTACGACGCCTTCGGTCTACCTGCAGAGCAGTATGCTATCCAGACAGGTCAGCACCCAGCAGTAACCACCGAGCAGAATATCGCTCGCTACCGCCAGCAGCTCGACAAGATCGGCTTTAGCTACGATTGGGAGCGCGAGGTGCGCACCTGCGAGCCTGGTTATTATAAGTGGACCCAGTGGGCTTTCCTCAAGATGTTTGCTCACTACTACGACCGCAAGGAGCAGAAGGCTATGCCTATCGAGAACCTCGTTGCACACTTTGCCGCTAACGGTACTGAGGGTGTAGATGCCGCTTGCTCTACAGAGCTGACCTTTACCGCTGAGCAGTGGGCAGCTATGAGCGAGGTTGAGAAGGAGCAGACTCTGCAGAACTACCGCCTTGCCTTCCGTGCTGACACTATGGTTAACTGGTGTCCTAAGTTGGGTACTGTGCTTGCTAACGACGAGGTTAAGGATGGTCTGTCTGTTCGTGGTGGTCACCCTGTAGTGCAGAAGAAGATGAAGCAGTGGTTGCTGCGCGTTACTGCCTATGCACAGCGTATGCTCGATGGTATGGACGCTTTGGAGTGGAGCGACTCTCTGAAGGAGATTCAGCGCAACTGGATTGGTCGCTCTGAGGGTGCGCAGGTGTTCTTTGACGCACAGATGGCTGATGGTAGCACCCGCAAACTCGAGATCTTCACCACCCGCCCTGACACTATCTTCGGCGTAACCTTTATGGTTGTGGCTCCTGAGCACGAGTGGCTTGCAGATATGACCACACCAGAGCAGAAGGCTGCAGTTGATGAGTATATCGAGCAGACCAAGAAACGCTCAGAGCTTGAGCGTATCTCAGATACCAAACGTGTAAGCGGTGTGTTTACTGGCGCATATGCGACCAATCCATTCACCGGAAAGCAGATTCCTATCTACGCTTCTGACTATGTACTTGCTGGCTACGGCACTGGCGCAATTATGGCTGTTCCTGCTCACGACTCTCGTGACTACGCCTTCGCTCGCCACTTCGGTCTGGATATCATCCCTGTTGTCGAGGGTGGCGACCTTACTGTTGCCTCTTACGATGCTAAGGAGGGTGCAATGATCAACTCAGACTTCCTCAACGGCACAGATGTTAAGGAGGCTATCTACCTTATGTTCGCAGAGGTTGAGAAGCGTGGTCTGGGTAAGCGTCTTGTTAACTACCGTCTGCGTGACGCTATCTTCTCACGCCAGCGTTACTGGGGTGAGCCATTCCCTATCCGCTATGATGGAGATATTGCACGCCCTGTTGCTGAGCAGGAGTTGCCTATCACCCTTCCACCTATCGAGAACTTTGGTCCAACAGAGCAGGGCGAGCCTCCATTGGCACGCGTTGAGGGTTGGGAGTTTGAGTTGTCGACAATGCCTGGTTTCGCAGGTTCATCAGCTTACTTCCTCCGATATATGGATCCGCACAACGACAAGGCTTTGGTCTCTAAAGAGGCAAACGAGTATTGGAGAAATGTAGACCTCTACATCGGCGGTATTGAGCACGCAACAGGTCACCTTATGTACTCTCGCTTCTGGAATATGTTCCTCTACGATCTGGGCTATGTATGCGAGAGCGAGCCGTTCAAGAAGCTGGTTAACCAGGGTATGATTCAGGGCCGCTCAAACTTCGTTTACCGCGTAGTGGGCACCAATAAGTTCGTCTCATACAACCTGCGCGAGCAGTACCAGACTCAGAAGATTCATGTCGATGTAAATATTGTCAAGAATGATGTTCTTGACCTTAATGCATTCCGCAACTGGCTGCCAGAGTTCAACGATGCTGAGTTTATCCTCGAGAACGACCAGTACATCTGCGGCTGGGAGATTGAGAAGATGTCTAAGTCTATGTTCAATGTGGTAAACCCTGACTATATCGTTGACCAGTATGGTGCCGACACTCTGCGTATGTACGAGATGTTCCTCGGCCCACTTGAGCAGGCTAAGCCTTGGGATACAAACGGCATTGACGGTGTACACAAGTTCCTGCGTCGTTTCTGGCGTCTGTTCTTCGACCGCAATGGTCAGTGGGCAGTAAGTGACGAGCAGCCAACAGACAAGGAGCTCAAGAGCCTGCACAAGACCATCAAGAAGATTCGCGCAGATATCGAGAACTTCTCGTTCAACACCTCTGTTGCAGCCTTTATGATCTGCATCAACGAGATTGGCGAGTGCCACAAGCGCGCAATCCTTGAGCCGTTTGCAATTCTGCTCTCTCCATTTGCTCCGCACATCACCGAGCAGCTGTGGAGTATGCTTGGCCACGAGGATACCATCTTTAACGCCTCTTACCCTGAGTGCGAGGAGAAGTATCTTGTCGAGAGTAGCTTTGAGTACCCTATTATGATCAACGGCAAGCTCCGTTGCAAGCAGGTATATCCACTCAGTGCAACCCCTGCCGAGCTTCAGGCTGATGTTGTCACTAAGGAGGAGGTTCAGCGTTGGCTCGAGGGTGCAGTACCTAAGAAGATCATCGTTGTACCTGGTAAGATTATCAACATCGTTAAGTAAACAATGAAAAGGTCTCTGATCATACTCTTTGCAGCTGTGGTTACATCGGTAGCCACAGCGCAAAAGCCTGTCATCATCTCCGCAGACCATAGCGGTGCCGATGAGATTATCGAAAATCTCTGGAACAACTCTACCGCTCCACACTCAAACGGCATTACTGCCGACGAGAGCATCAACGAGAAGTTCGAGCTGTTTGACACCACACAGACCGACCTCTACATATATAAGGCAGACCCCGCTTTAGCTACGGGTCAGGCTGTGGTGGTTGTACCTGGTGGTGGATATCGTAAGGTATGCATCGAGTATGACGGCTTTGGCGTAGCACGCTACCTCCGCAGCATCGGCATCACAGCCATTGTTGTCAAGTACCGTCTGCCAAATGGCCATAGAGAGGTGCCTCTCGAGGATGTACTGCATACTATGCGCTATGTCCGCGCACAAGGGGCCAAGTGGGGCGTCGACCCTGCTCAGGTAGGTATTCTCGGCAGCTCGGCGGGTGGTTACCTTGCCGCTCACGCCTCTAATGCCATCTCTGATGCAGAGAAGCCGGCCTTTGCCATCCTTATCTACCCCGTTATCTCGGGTACTACCCGTAGCACACACCACGGCACCTTTGGCAATATGCTCGGTCAGGCTCGCACAGATGCTGAGCAGGAGTACTACTCACTTGAGAATCGTGTAACCCAGACAACTCCGCCAACACTGCTGCTGCTCGCCGATGATGACCTTACCGTGCCTACTATCAGTTCAACCCGCTACTACAAGGCACTCAAGTACCACGGTGTTGCTGCAGCTATGCACACCTTCCCGTCAGGCGGTCACGGCTGGGCAGGTCGCGACGACTACAAGTACGCTCACCCTGCAAAGGAGGCTATAGCTGACTGGCTGAAGATACAGCAGAACAACAAAAAATAGAACTGCATTATGAAACGAGCATTGATACTTTCTATCGCGTTGCTATCACTTCTGGCCACTTCAGCACAGAAGAGGGTGACCGTAGAGACCTCTGCAGATGAGATTGTCCACCTCTGGGATAACTCCACCGCCAAGTATTCTAACCAGATTACGGAGGATGAGTCTATCAAGAGTAAATTCAAGGTCTACAACACCTCTTCTACAGAGTTGTACATCTTTACTGCTCCTAAGGAGAAGGCTACGGGCTACTCCGTGGTTATATACCCTGGAGGAGGTTACCGTTACCTGAGTTTCCCGCTCACATTCCCCGAGTGGTTGCGCGACAACGGCATTACCGCTGTGGTGGTCAAGTACCGACTGCCAAACTATGGCCACGCCGATGCAATGCTCGAGGATGCTGTCGGAGCTGTTGAGTATATGCGTGCCAATGCTGAGAAGTACAATCTCGATCCGCAGAAGATTGGTGTCTGTGGCAACTCGGCAGGTGGTCACCTGGCTGCGTGGGTATCTAACATTATGGAGGATGGCAAAAAGCCGCACTTCAGCATCCTTGTCTACGGAGCGATGGTGCGCGACAGCTTCCATAATAGCTATAGTGCCAACCAGATTATCTGTGGCAATCAGGTAACACCAGCAGATGCAGAGAGAATATCAACGCCCAACCTTGTCGGCTCGACAACCCCACCTGCGCTGTTACTGCTCTCTGATGATGATCTAACCGTTAAGCCATATAGTTCGACAGCATACTATAAGGCCCTTAAATACTACGGCATCCCCGCCTCTATGCACATCTACCCATCGGGTGGTCACGGCTGGTCAGGCAGGCTCAAGTGGGAGTATCGCCAGCAGTGGTTAGGCGCAGTAAAGGATTGGATACTAAACCTTGAGAGTTTCACAAATAGGAAATAAAACTAACTAAATACCTTAAAATTATGAAAAAGCTTCTTCTTTTCATCGCTGCTGTAGCTGTAGCTGCTACCGCAACGGCTAAAGGGCCGAAAATCGCAAGTTCGGCAGATGAGGTTATTGTTCATTGGAACAACGACACCGCACCACATTCAAACTGCGACACCAAGTCGGAGAGTATCACCCCAAGTGGTAAGGGCTATAAGGTGGCGCACACCACAGAGACCGTATTCTACCTTTTTAAGGCTAAGAATCCTACAGGTCAGAGCCTTATTATCTTCCCTGGTGGCGGCTATAGCGTTGTAAGCCTCTCTTTCGGTATGGCAGAGTGGCTGCGTGATAACGGCATTACCGCTATGGTTGTTAAGTATCGTCTGCCAAATGGCCATAAGGAGGTACCTCTTGAGGATGCTGCAGCGGCCATCGAGTATATGCGCAACAACGCAGAGCGACTCGGCCTTGACCCACAGAAGATTGGCGTTAGCGGCAGCTCGGCTGGTGGTCACTTAGCTGCGTGGTCATCAACAGTACTCCAAGGCAACCAGAAGCCTAACTTCGCAGTGCTTCTCTATCCTGTTATCAGCGCACAGATTTGGTCTCCAAAGGCTCAGTGGAGCACCTTTGACGAGCTTCTTGGCCACCTTCGCACCCCTGCAGAGATGGATGCTCACTCTGTAGATCTGCTTGTTACTCCGCAGACCCCACCAACAATGATTCTGCTCAGCGACGATGACGATCTGGTTCCAACACAGAACTCAACAATCTACTACAAGGCTCTCAAGTACCACGGTGTAAAGTCATCTATTCACCTCTACCCTTCAGGCGGTCACGGCTGGAGAGGCCGCGAGAGCTTTGAATATCGTCAGCAGTGGCTCGAGGCTACTAAGGAGTGGATACTCGCATTCTAAATTTTGCAAACAATTAAAAACCATATAATTATGAAGAAAATTATCGTTATGATTGCAGCTGCAGCAGTAGCAATCAGTGCATCTGCACAGAAGACCATCACCCTCTCACTTAAGCAGAGCGGTGCTACCGAGATTATCGAGAACTTCTGGAACAACACAAATGCTCCACACTCGAACAATGAGACTCGTGACGAGAAGATCAACGATCGTCTCCACTTCTCACAGACCTCACAGACCGACTTCTACATCTACAAGGCTGACCCTGCAAAGGCAAACGGTCAGGGTATTGTAGTACTGCCTGGCGGTGGCTATAGCAAGGTTTGTATCGCTCACGAGGGCTTTGAGATTGCTAAGTTCTACCAGAGCCTCGGTATCTCTTGCGTAGTTGTTAAGTACCGTCTTCCAAACCACGGCAATAAGATCGTGCCTCTCGAGGATGCTCAGGCAGCTCTCAAGTATATGCGCACAGAGGGTCAGAAGTGGGGCGTAGATCCTAAACAGGTAGGTATCTGCGGTAGCTCTGCAGGTGGTCACTTGGCTGCTTATACCTCAAACTTTACTGCAGACGAGGAGAAGCCTGCATTCTCTATTCTCTTCTACCCTGTAATCACAGGTACTACTTGGGCTACACACCAGAACACATTTGAGTATCTGCTCGGCAAGAACCGTACTCACAACGAGCAGGAGTACTACTCACTCGAGAACCGTGTAACCCCAACTACCCCTCCAACAATTCTTCTTCTCTCTGATGACGACCTTACCGTTCCGCCAATCAGCTCAATCCTCTACTACGAGGCTCTGAAGGCAAATGGCGTGCCTGCAACAATGCACATCTACCCTTCTGGCGGTCACGGCTGGTGCGGTCACGACGAGTTCAAATACGCAAATCAGTATAAGGATGCGCTCGCTGACTGGTTGAACATCCAGAGCAAGAACGCAAAGAAATAAGAGATAATTTATAACTAAAAGAACATACTTAATGGCAGAAAGTTCAATTTTGATGCGCCTCGATGGTCTGAAGATCAAATACGAGGAGCTGGGTCAGAAGCTGACCGACCCCGAGGTGATTGCAGATGTCAAGGCGTTTGTACAGTACAATAAAGAGTATCGCGAGTTAGAGCCTATTATCGAGACCTCTGACCGCTATCGCAAGGCACTCTCAGACCTCTCTAATGCTAAGGATATCCTTGCAACAGAGAAGGATGAGGAGTTCCGTGAGATGGCGCGTATGGAGATTTCAGAGCTTGAGCCTGCAATCGTGCAGATGGAGGAGGAGATTAAGTTGCTGCTTATCCCTAAGGATCCTCAAGATGCTAAGAATGCCGTTCTCGAGATTCGTGGTGGTACCGGCGGTGACGAGGCAGCTCTGTTTGCCGGCGACCTTATGCGTATGTACACCAAGTATATCGAGGGTAAGGGTTGGAAGTACGAGATTACCTCATTCTCTGACGGTGCTGTAGGTGGTTACAAGGAGGTAATTATGAAGGTTACCGGTAACAATGTCTACGGAACACTCAAGTACGAGTCTGGTGTACACCGCGTGCAGCGTGTGCCACAGACCGAGACTCAGGGTCGTGTACACACCTCTGCAGCCTCTGTAGCGGTGCTTCCTGAGGCTGATGAGTTCGATGTAGAGGTATCTTGGAACGATATTCGCAAGGATATCTTCTGTGCATCAGGTCCTGGTGGCCAGAGTGTAAATACCACCTACTCGGCAATCCGTCTGACCCACATCCCTACAGGTATCGTGGTGCAGTGTCAGGATCAGAAGTCGCAGATTAAGAATACCGAGAAGGCTTTTGAGGAGCTTCGTACCCGTATCTTCAACCTCGAGTACCAGAAGTACCTCGACGAGATTGCCTCAAAGCGTAAGACTCTGGTATCTACTGGTGACCGCTCGGCTAAGATTCGTACCTACAACTATCCGCAGGGCCGAATTACCGACCACCGCATTAACTATACCATCTATAACCTCAGCGCCTTTATGGACGGCGATATTCAGGACTGCATCGACCACCTTATCGTTGCCGAGAATGCCGAGCGTCTCAAGGAGCAGGAACTTGGATAGCATATGCGACGAGGGCTGACCATACTACTACTCTCTCTGCTGTGGCTCTGTGCTGCAGCAGAGGATAGTCGTAAGCCTATATATATCGTCAATGGCGAGGTTAGGGCAAGCGTATCCGATATTCCCGAGAAGAATATCGAACATATCGAGACCCTGCCGGCAAACGATAGTACCATTGCCAAGTATGGCGAGCAGGCCAATAACGGAGTGATAATCATCACCCTCTGCTACGATGTACCTGCGCAGTTTACTTATGCCGACAACTTCTCGGAGTATGTAGCCTCGAATGTGAATTGGAAGGAGACCAACCCCGCTGCCCGCTTTGTTATGCGCTTTATTGTCAATGCCGACGGAACCGTTTCGCGTGGCAATATACTGCAGTCGACCGATAAGAGTTTTGCCCGTCGCGTGCTTGCAGCCTTTGAGGCAGCACCTGCGTGGCAGCCAGCAACTAAGCGTGGCGTGGCCGTCGAGAGCGAGCATCTGCTTATCGTACAACTGCCTAAGGGTAAGAAATTGCCTAAGGAACCATATATCATTATGCTGTAACCTACTATGGATGGGGTTTTCACACTATACGAACTTCAGCGAATTGTCGGTGCTGCCGTTGAGCAGTTCCTACCCCAGCCCGTCTGGGTGAGTGCCGAGATTTCGGAGCTGAAGAGCAACTCCTCGGGGCACTGCTACATCGAACTTGTCGAGCGCGATGAGCAGAGTGGTTCGGGCAGGGTGGCGAAGGCTCAGGCCAGGGCGGTTATCTGGAAGGGTCGCTTTCCGCAGCTTGCTGGTAAGTTTGAGGCAGCTACAGGACGTGCTTTGTCAGCAGCTATGAAGGTGCTGGTGCAGGTCAGTGTAACCCACCATCCACTTTATGGCATCAGCCTGCAGATTATAGATATAGACCCTTTCTACACCCTTGGCGAGGCAGAGCGACAGCGACAAGCAACCATCGCGCAACTCAAGGCAGACGGGGTGTGGGATATAAATCGCCAGCAACCTATTCCGCGCGTAGTGCAGCGCGTGGCGGTCATCTCGAGCGCAACTGCGGCAGGCTATCGCGACTTTATGCAGGAGATAGCAGCAAGTGCATACAACATCTCCGTGACCCTCTTTGAGGCATCAATGCAGGGAGAGCAGAGTGAGCAGAGCATTGTGGCTGCACTTATGGCCATTGCCGAGCGTGAGGAGCAGTTCGATGCTGTGGCTATTATCCGTGGCGGAGGCTCGGTTTCGGACCTCGAGTGCTTCAATAGCTACCTTGCGGCCAGCTGCGTGGCTCAGTTCCCGTTGCCGATTCTCTCGGGCATTGGTCACGATAAGGATATAAGCATTGTTGATATGGTGGCAGCTGTACCCCTTAAGACACCTACAGCCGTAGCGGCGTGGATATGTGACCGCGCAGCACGATTTGACGGCGAACTGGAATATGTAGCCATAATGTTACGCGAAAGTTGTAAAAAGTTCACACAAGGAGCTCTGCTACGACTCGAGCAGTACCAGCAGCGACTGCGCACGGGTGTTGAGACGGCACTTACGCGCCAGCGCGACAAACTGTCGTCATATAAGATGATGACCGATAACTTTGCCCCTACACGCCTGCTCAGGTTGGGATTTTCTGTCGCTCGCAGTAGTGAGGGCGTTATCCGCAGCACTGCAGATGTGACAGTAGGACAAACTATAACCATAGAGGTTGCCGATGGCAGCCTGAAGGCCAAAATAGTTGAAAAAGATGGCTAAGAAAAGTAATATTTCATACAGCGAGGCTATGGCTGAGATTGAGGCCATACTTACCTCGCTACAACGCTCCGACTGCGATGTTGAGCAGCTTGCAAAGCAGGTAAAACGCGCATCGGAACTTATAGAGTTATGTCGCACTAAGCTCCACAAGGCTGAGGGCGAGGTAGATAAACTGTTTGAGTAAATAAATCATTTAAGCAATGAGTTTTGTAGGTAAATCTATCCGCTTGGTGCTCAATACCATCCCACGCCCTATACTTCAGCGCGTGGCGGGATGGGCTGTGCCAATGATGGGCATACTATACTTAGGCAAGGGTCGCAAATGTCCTATCTGCGGGGCGGAGCGTCGTCGCTTCCTACCGTATGGGTATGGAAAGGTGCGCGAAGATGCCCTCTGTCCTACTTGTCTGTCGTTAGAGCGTCACCGACTGCTGTGGTTTTACCTTATGAACAATAACGCAGAGAGGTTTAAGAGCCTGCCTACAATACTACACATTGCCCCCGAGGTCTGTCTGATGAAGCAGTTTAAGCAGATATACTCTGCAAAACCGCAGAACTACATCACTGCCGACCTGGAGAGTCCGCTGGCCGATATGCACTTTGATGTACAGCAGATTCCGATTGCGGACAACAGCGTAGATATTATTATCTGCAACCATATTTTAGAACACGTAGAGAGCGACCACAAGGCTCTATGTGAAATGTATCGTATAATGCGACCAGGCGGTATGGGTATTATGCTCGTGCCTATAGACTACTCGCGCGAGGTGACCTTCGAGGATGATACAATTACCGATCCTAAGCAGCGCGCAGAGATCTTTGGACAGTACGACCATCGTCGCATATATGGAAAAGATTACCTCAAACGCCTATCGGCTGCGGGCTTTGAGGCTGAAGAGATTGATTATGCAGCAACATTCTCAGATTATGATCGCACCCTCTATAGCTTTGGATGCGACAAGTTATATATAGTCAGAAAGGTTTAGAACTATGGCAAATATTTTAGATAGATACAGCAAGCTACGAACAAAGGTTGCCCAGATGTTCTCGCAAGTCACACAGCAGATGGTCGACAAGGCTATCATCTATGCTGACAGCCACCTGAGCGAGCTTACACGCTACGACAACACCCCGATGCTCGACCACGCTATAGGTGTAGCATATATTGTTGCCACTGAGGTAGGTCTTGGTCGCAACTCTACCGTATCAGCAATCATCCACGATGTTATCCGCCTTGCAGCAAAGAGTGGCGACAACCAACGCCTCGAGCAGCTGCTCACCGAGTGCAAGGAGCTCTTTGGCGAGGAGGTTGTGGGTATTGTCAGCGGCCTTGCCAATATCTCGGAGCTTCAGTTCAACACCCATAAGGAGCAGGCGTCGTCATTCCGCGATATGATTGTGGCCTACTCTGAGGATCCGCGCGTGATTCTTATCAAGCTTGCCGATCGACTTGAGGTTATGCGCTCAATTGCTATCTTCCCTGAGGCTAAGCGTAAAAAGAAGAGTTGGGAGAGCCTTAATCTCTATGCTCAGATTGCCCACAAGCTGGGACTATATAATATAAAGAGTGAGCTTGAGGATCTTGCCCTCAGCCAGCTCGAGCCTGAGGCTTATACCCACATTGTCGATAAGCTTGCCGAGAGCGAGCAGGAGCGAATGGCATTTATCGAGCAGTTCCTCGAGCCAATACGCAAGGCTATGGACAACGCGGGCATCAACTACCACATCAAGAGCCGTACCAAGTCGGTATACTCTATCTGGAACAAGATGCGCAAGCAGCAGGTGCCATTTGAGGGTGTATACGATATCTTTGCCCTGCGCATTATCATCGACTGTCCTAAGGAGCAGGAGAAGGCGCAGTGTTGGCTTGTATACTCTATTGTCAGCGACTTCTACACACCAAATACTGACCGTATGCGCGACTGGATTACCATTCCTAAGTCCAACGGCTACGAGAGTCTGCATACAACAGTCTCTGCAGGAGATGGTAAGTGGGTCGAGATTCAGATTCGCACTGAGCGTATGGATGATGTTGCCGAGCTGGGTATCGCTGCCCATTGGCGATATAAGGGTGTAAATCAGGGTGCACAGACATCGGAGCAGTGGCTGCAGCGTCTGCGCGAGCTGATGGACGAGACTAAGGAGGATATCGCCGAGCGTTTTGACGCCAAGCCTGCATCGGGTGAGATATTTGTCTTTACCCCAAATGGAGATATTCGCAAGTTGCCTGAGGGGGCTACGGTGCTCGACTTTGCCTTTGACATCCATACCAACCTCGGCTCTACCTGCTCGGGCGGTAAGGTCAATGGTCGCGCCGTTCCTATCCGCGAGCAGCTCAAGAATGGCGATATTGTAGAGATTATGACCCAGAAGAACCAGCAGCCTAAGGCAGACTGGCTCAACTTTGTGGTCACCACCAAGGCGCGCCAGCGTATCAAGGCCTTTATCCGCGAGGAGCAGGCTAAGAATGCCAAGTTGGGTCGCGAGGAGTTAGAGCGCAAGCTAAAGAATTGGAAACTTACCGCCAAGAGCATCGATGAGGTTGTGGCATACCTTTGTAAATATTATAAGCAGCGCACAGGTACGGCTCTCTACGAGCTTATCGCCACCGAGAAGATAGATCTCTCGACAGTCAAGGAGATTATCAGCCGCTGGCTCTCGGGCGAGGCTGACGAGGAGCGTCGTGCTGCCGAGGCGGCAGCTGAGCGTGCCCGTCGAGAGTCACACCAGCCAACAAAGCAGACTGCCTCTGATGCACTTGTCATTGACGAGGATATTAATAATATAGTATATAAGCTTGCCAAGTGCTGCAACCCTATTAAGGGTGATGACATCTTCGGCTTTGTGACCATCAACACCGGTATTACCATCCACCGTTGTGACTGTCCTAATGCCAAGCACATTCGCAAGAACTATCCATACCGCATTATGGAGGCAAAGTGGCGTGAGCAGGCGCAAGGCTCCTTCCGCGTGACTATAGCCATAACTATAAACGACACAGCGGGAGTGGTAAACCAGATTACAGAGGTTGTCAGCCGCGATTTGAAGCTCAATATCCGAACCATAAACCTCTCATCGCGTGGCGATGGCACAGGCGTGGGAACTATAAGCGTCGAGGTGCCATCTACCTCGGTGGTAGATATGCTTTTGCACGCCATTATGCGCATCAAGGGGGTGCAGCGTGCCGTCAGAGTAAACAACTAACAGCAAATTAAAACCTAAACATAATGAAAAAGACCTTAAACTTAATCCTTATGCTCCTTGTTGCCGCAACAGTATCGGCACAGAGCAACTTCTCGTCAGCACTCAAGGCTAAGGCCGAGAAGGGCACAAACATTTACGGTGTTGTAGAGTGTGGTGGAGTACCTGTTGAGGGCGTAGCTGTATCTGATGGCTACAAGGTAGTACTGACAAATAAGAAAGGCCAGTACTCATTTGCCTCAGAGAAGCGCAATGGCAACATCTTTATCACCATCCCAAGCGGTTACGAAGCTCTTACCGAGGGCGATGATGTAGTGCCGCAGTTCTGGGCAAGCCTTAGCAGCGATGTGGCAGCTGTTGAGCGTCACGACTTTGCCCTTAAGGCTGTTAATAACGACCACCATATTATCGTGGCCGTTGCCGACATCCACATTGCCAACCACCACAACGACCTACCAAACTTCCGTGACATCTTCCTGCCGTCGCTCAGAGCCGAGTTAGAGCAATATCGCAGTGCCGGCATTCCTATCTACACTCTTTGCTTGGGTGATAGCACACACGAGATCTATTGGTACGACTATCTCTACGATATTGGCAACTTCCGCAAGACTCTTGCCGAGGTTAAGTACCCTACCCAGCTGTTCAACACTATGGGTAACCACGACAACGACGGTGCTGTAGCGCAGTGTCCAACTGTCGATTTCGATGCCACAGAGAAGTATCGCAAGGCTTTCGGCCCGACATACTACTCGTTTAACATCGGTAAGGTACACTACATTATGCTCGATGACATCCACTACATCAACGCTCCAGGTGGTAAAATTGCTAAGGGCATTGCCGGCTCACGCAACTACACCTACGACATCTCTGCAGAGCAGATGGCGTGGCTCAAGCAGGATCTTGCGCTGGTGACCGATAAGTCTACACCTATTGTTATTGGCGTTCACGCCCCTATCTTCCGCTACAAGAATGGCAGAGATGGCGTTGTCAATATCGCCCTGCCAGAGCAGAATAGCAAGGAGTTTGTCGAGCTGCTCAGCCCATTCTCCAATGTACAGGTGCTCTCTGGCCACTCACACCGCAACCGCGTGACCTTTGGTCGTAGCGACAGTGCACAACCTGAGATTGCAAATATCACAGAGCACAATATCGTCTCTGTAGCCGGCTCCCTCTGGTACTCATCAGGCTTCGGTGGTCCTATGCTCGGCTCGCTGGGCGAACCTGCGGGCTGTAAGATATTCAATATCAACGATAAGAATTTCGAGTGGTACTTCAAGGCTACTCAGTTCCCTGCTACCGAGCAGTTCCGCTGCTTCGATATGAACGCTGTGCGCGACTACTTTGCAGGCAGTGGCGAGGCTCGCGTATTTTATGACCACTTCCCTGCTCGTACAGACTTTGCGCAGTGGGAGAGTGACAATAGCGTTATGATTCACATTTGGGATTGGTGCGAGGGCTGGAAGATAGAGATTACCGAGAACGGAACTCCACTCAAGGTTGTCCGCCGCAAGACCGAAAGCCCGCAGATGATTGTAGGTCTCGACATTCCAAACACCCTCTGGCTGCAGAAGTTTGATCCGAAGAACAATAAGTGCAAACACCACCCGCATATGTTCCACGCTGTGGCATCTGCCCCTGACACAACCCTTGAGGTTACCGTTACCGACTGCTTTGGCAATGTATACCGCCAGACTATGGTGCGTCCAAAGCCATTCTCACTCCATATGAAATAGACTGAATTATGAAACGAGTACTACTATCCCTGCTTGCTCTTATCGTGGCACTTTCAGCCACAGCACAGAGCACCTTCACCTCAACCCTCAAGGCTAAACCTGCCAAGGGGGCGAACATCTACGGTACTGTCGAGTGTAACGGCATTCCGATGGCTGGCGTAGCTGTCTCTGACGGCTATAACATCGTAAAGACCGATAAGCGTGGCGTATATAACCTTGTGTCAGAGAAGCGCAATGGTAATGTATTTATCACTATACCAAGTGGTTACCAGGCTACTATTGCTCCAGGCGATGTTCAGCCGCAGTACTGGGCAGCACTGACCGCCGACAAAAGCACTGCCGAGCGTCACGACTTTAACCTTACAAAGGTTGACAATAGTAAGCATATAATGCTTGCCATTACCGATATTCACCTCTCACACCAGCTTGACGACATTGCGCAGTTCAAGAACAATGTTATGCCACGCCTTCGTGCCGAGGTTGAGAAATATCGCAGTCAGGGCATACCTGTATATACTATGTGTATGGGTGATAGCAGCTTTGATCTGTTCTGGTACGACTATATGTTTGATATTAAAGACTTTAGAAATACAGTCAAGCAGATAGGCTATCCAACACCGATCTTCCACGCTATGGGTAACCACGACAATGACGGTGCCACAACCCCTGACAGCAATACCGACTTTAACGCCACAGAGCCATATCGCAAGGTCTTTGGTCCGACATACTACTCGTTCAACATTGGCGATGTACACTACATTATGCTCGACAATATTCGTTACCGCAATGACAAAACACCAAAGATGAAGAAGGGTAAGAATATGGCTGGTGCTCGCAACTACGACCATATCGTTGTCGAGGAGCAGTTAGAGTGGCTACGCAAGGATTTGGCAATGATTGAGGATAAGAGTACCCCTATTGTCGTAGGTATGCACTCCCCTGTGTTCCGTATGATGTCGGAGCACAACTCAAAAGAGCTATACAGCTATTTCCACGACAGTGAAGGCAATCGCACATTGCCACCTGCGCTCTACTTTGCATCTACCTTTGCTGATTTCAAGCAGGTACACTTCCTGACAGGACACTCTCATAAGCTTATTACGACCCACTGCAAAGAGGCTACAGACCACCCTGAGGTTGCCAATATCATCGACCATAATGTAGGTGCAATATGTGGTGCGTGGTGGTTTACAGCCGCCCACGGAGGTCCACACCTTGCACCAGATGGTGCTCCTGCAGGCTTTAAGGTCTTTCCTGTTGATGGCAAGAAGATAGAGTGGTACTACACATCTATCGACTGCGGAGCAGACAAGCAGTTCCGCACCTTTGACCTCAACACCGTGCGCGACTACTACAAAACAAATGGCGAGATGCGCGTATTTTTGGAGGTTAACCCTGAGCGTACAGACTTTGCCACTATCGAGGATAACCGCGTAGCCATCCACATTTGGGATTGGGCACCTGATTGGAAGATATCAGTTACTGAGAACGGCAAGCCCCTTAAGGTTCTACACGAGCCTATGGAGCAACCGCAGTATACCGTTGCCTACTGCATCCCTAAGAGCGTTTGGCGTCGTGCCCTAAACTACAACGCCTTTACTGCTGACCCTACAGCACATATGTTCCACGTTGTAGCCTCTGCCCCTGATACAACCCTCGAGATTACTGTTAGCGACTCGTTTGGCAACACATTCTCTGAGACAATGATTCGACCTAAGGAATTTACTAAACACCTAAAATAATTATGAAAGACTTCGTTATTGGTTTGGACTACGGTACCGACTCGGCTCGTGCCGTACTCGTAAATGCTCACACAGGCGAGCAACTTGCCGAGGCTGTTCACAACTATGCTCGTTGGTCACGCGGCGAGTATTGCAATGCCCTTGAGAGCCGTTTCCGCCAGCACCCTCTCGACTATATCGAGGCACTTAAGAGTGTGCTGCACGGCGTACTTGACAACAATCAGGATGTTGCGCCATATGTGCGTGCAATATCTGTCGACACTACTGCAAGTACCCCTTGTCTTACTGATGAGAATCTGCAACCACTCTCACTTAAGGAGCAGTATAAAGATAATCCAGATGCTATGTTTGTCCTCTGGAAGGACCACACCGGCGTTGCTGAGGCTGCAGCTATTGAGGAGGCGTGCCACAAGAGCGAGGTTGACTACACTCAGGTGTCGGGCTACCACTACTCGGCAGAGTGCTTCTGGTCAAAGGTTATGCACCTGCTGGGCACCAATGCCGATATGCGTCGCGACGCACGCTCGGTTATCGAGTGTAGCGACTTTATCTGCGCAACTCTTGCCGGTGTAACTGACCCTGCAGTTTCTCGTATGGGTCACTGCAACGCAGCTCAGAAAATGTTCTGGAGTGAGGATTGGGGAGGCTTTCCACCAGAGAGCTTCTTCGAGTCTCTCGACCCTGCACTTGTTCCAATTCTCCGTACGCTCAACGCTAAGAAGTACACCTGCGACAAGCCTTACGGCACCATTAGCGCAGAGTGGGCAGCAGAGTTAGGTCTTAATAACGATGTTGTTATCGGCTGCGGCAATGTAGACTCACATCAGGGTGCTATCGGTGCCGGTGTAGCTTATAAGCGCGCAATGATTAACCTCGGCACATCCGGCTGCTGTATGTTTGTCATTCCAAACGAGGTGCTTGGTGGCAGAATTATAGACGGCGTCTTTGGTCAGGCCGAGAGCTGTATTATCCCTGGTCTTGTAGGCTTTGAGGTTGGTCTGTCAGCATTTGGCGATGCATACGCTTGGCTGCGTCGCACACTTGCCTATCCGACTGTTGAGATTCTTGCAAAGAGCGAGAAGGTAGACCCTGCAACCCGTCAGGCACTTGTAGATGAGGTACTTGATAATATCCTTGTAAAGCTTGGCGAGGATGCTGCCAAGATCACTCCGCGCCTCGATGCTCCATTTGCAACCGATTGGTTCAATGGTCGTCGCTCACCAGAGCCAAACCAGTTGCTGTGGGGTTCACTTATGGGTCTGCGTCTCTCTACAACAGCTCCAGAGCTCTACTACGCCATTGTTGAGGCTACTGCGCTGGCTATGAAGACTATTGTTGACCACCTTGCTGAGCGCGATATCGAGTTTGACTCATTTATCGGCGTGGGCGGTATCTCGCAGAAGTCTCCATTTGTAATGCAAATGCTTGCCGATGCTATCGGCAAGGATATCAATGTATCTGAGTGCAAGCAGTCTTGTGCCCTTGGCTCTGCTATCTGCGCATCTGTTGTGGCAGGTATCTATCCAACTATCGAGGCGGCTCAGGCAGCACTCTGTCGCCCTATTATTCGCACATACAGCCCTAATGCCGAGCGTCGCGAGTTGCTGCAAAAGCGTCACGAGCTATACCGTGCAGCGGGTAAATTTACAGAGAAACTTATCTAATTTTTTAAAGCATAATACATTATGAAAACTATTTTTCAACCAGCACGCGAGATTAATGTGCGTGCAGAAGTAGATGTTTTGGTTGTCGGTGCAGGTCCTGCAGGTATTATCGCCGCTGAGGCTGCAGCTAAGGACAAGAACCTGAAGGTTATGCTCATCGAGCAGCGTGGTTTTATGGGTGGTAACCTTACTATCGGTCTGCCTATCCTCTCATTCCTCGGCCCTAAGGGTGATCAGGTTGTTAAGGGTGCTGCACAGAAGTTCATCGACCGTATGTGGGCTAAGGGTGCTGCAAGTGCTCACTACCCTTGTAAGAACCATATGTCGTTCACCATTATCGACCCAGATCAGACTAAGACTGTTGCTTGGGAGATGATGGACGATGCCGGCGTAGAGGTACTCCTCTATGTATTTGTTGCCGACACTATTGTTGAGAATGGCAAGATGAAGGGTGTAATTATCGAGAGCAAGGCGGGTCGTGAGGCAATCCTGGCTAAGACAGTTATCGACTGTACAGGTGACGGCGATGTTGCTTTCCGTGCAGGAGTTGAGTGCAACAAGGGTGATGAGAATGGCGGTATGCAGCCACCAACCCTTATGTTCTGTATGCGTGGCGTAGAGACTCAGAAGCTGCGCGATGCTATCTGCAACGAGCCTGAGAAGTACGATATGGATGTTATGCCTACATCGCAGTTCCAGAAGGATAAGTTTATTACCGTAGGTCTTCGTGGTCGAATCCTCGAGGCTCAGGAGAAGGGCTATAAGGTTCCTGTTGCCCGCACAATCCTTATTACAGGCCTTGCTGAGGATGAGATTTGGGTAAATATGACCCGCGTATCTGGCGTAGATGCAACAAACCCTGTAAGCTACACTCAGGGTGAGCACGACGCACGCACACAGATGTACGAGGTTATCGCATACCTCAAGGACTTTGTGCCTGGATTCAAGAACTCTTGGCTCGAGTACTCTGCTCCATTTATGGGTATCCGCGAGACCCGCGTAATTGTTGGTAAGTATGTTATGACTGCAAAGGATATCCTCGAGCAGAAGCGTTTTGATGACGCTATTGCTGTTGCAGGTTACCCTGTAGATATTCACCACGCAAAGGGTGGCGACTGTACAATGCTCTTCTGCGAGGATGCATACCAGATTCCTTATGGCGTTCTTGTACCTCCGACTATCGAGGGTCTGCTTGTTGCTGGTCGATGCTCGGCTATGGATCACGAGGCTATGGCTGCAACCCGCGTAATGTCTACTTGTATGGCACTCGGTGAGGCTGCAGGTACTGCTGCTCGCATCGCTATTGCTGATGGCGTTGAGGTTAGCGCAGTAGATGTAGCTAAGGTACAGCAGGCACTGCTTGAGAATGATGCGTACTTGGCACTTTAATAAAAAACAGCTATGAAAACGATCTTTGAGCCGGCGCGAGATATTAACGTTCGTGCCGAGGTAGATATACTTGTTGTAGGTGGTGGTCCTGCCGGCATTATGGCGGCAGAGGCTGCCGCTAAGGGCGGCAAGACTAAGGTTATGCTACTCGAGCAGCGTGGCTTTTTGGGCGGTAACCTGATTTTAGGCCTGCCTATCCTCTCAATGCTCGATAAGGACGGCAACCAGATTATCAAGGGCGCGACAGGTAAGTTTGTCGAGCGACTGCAGCAGCGTGGCAAGGCTACTGGCCACAAACGCTGTAAGCTCCACATTTCGCTTACTATGGTCGATCCTGAGGCCGTTAAGACTCTGGCGTGGGAGATTATGGATGAGAATGGCGTTGAGGTACTTATGTATGTCAATGTTGTCGATACACTTGTTGAGAATGGTAAGGTTACAGGCGTAATTATCGAGAGTAAGGCGGGTCGTGAGGCTATCCTTGCGAAGACAATTATCGACTGCTCAGGCGATGGTGATGTTGCCTTCCGCGCAGGTGTTGAGTGCAACAAGGGCGATGAGAAGGGCCGTATGCAGCCACCGACACTTATGTTCTCTATGCGTGGTGTGAATATCGACCAGGTGCGCGACAATGTTGTCAACCACTCAGATGTTTACGGTATGGACATTATGCCGCCAGAGCAGTTCCGTGAGGGCAACTTCACTATGGTGGGCTATCGCAATCAGCTTAGCGACGCCATCTCTAAGGGCTTTAATATTACCGTTGCTCGCACCATCTTTATGACAGGTCTTAAGGATGATGAGCTGTGGGTAAATATGACCCGCGTGTCAGGTGGTGATGCTACTGATCCGGCAAGCTATACCGCAGTTGAGCACGAGTGTCGTCGTCAGATGTACGATGTGGCGCGCTACCTTAAGGAGTACATTCCAGGCTTTGAAAATGCCTGGATTCAGACCGTACCTCCATTTACAGGTATCCGCGAGACTCGCGTAATCGTTGGTAAGTACATCCTCACCAGCGAGGATCTGCTCGAGGCACGCAAGGCGGAAGATGTTATTGCCGTTGCCAGCTACCCAATCGACCTGCATCACGAGGAGGGCGGCGACTGCACCCTTATCTATGGCAAGGGCTCGTACGACATTCCATATCGTACACTTGTCCCTGAGAAGATTGAGGGTTTGCTTGTCGCAGGACGCTGCTCATCAATGGACCACGGAGCTATGGCTGCTACCCGCGTAATGTCAACCGTTATGGCTATGGGCGAGGCTGCAGGTACTGCTGCCCGCATAGCTATTGAGGATGGCACACTCCCAAGCACTGTCGATGTGGCAAAGGTGCAGGCTGCACTTATCGAAAATGGAGGATACTTAGGCTAAAATGTTATGAAAAAGTTATTTTTGATTATCACCGCACTTGCGATGGTTGTCTCTTGCCAGAGCGCAAAGGAGCAGGACACTACCCACCGCGTAATGAGTGCAAATATCCGCATCACAGGCCTTGAGCAGGATGCCGGAACTGTAAACGAGTGGAACAACCGCAAGGAGTATATGATCGAGGTTATCCGCAGCTACAATCCTGATGTAATTATGATGCAGGAGGTTATCTACGACTCATATGAGTACTGCAAGCAGCAGCTTAGCGACTACTTTGCATTCGGCTTTGAGGGTCCGGAGATGGATCCTTATACCGAGGGCTACCACTTCATTGGCAAGAATGTAATCTTCTTGCGTCGTGACCGCTACGAGATTGTCTCAGCAGGCTGCTATTGGCTCTCTGAGGATCCTGTTATTGCAGGTAGCATCAGCTGGGAGACTAACCGCGCTCGCCACGCCAATTGGGTAAGAGTTATTGACCGCAAGACCGGCAAGCAGCTGCGTCTGCTTGACACCCATCTGGACCACAAGTCTACCGATGCTAAGGTTAATCAGGCAAAGCTCATCGTTCGTGAGGCGGCTCAGTATCAGCAGGACTTCCCTCAGATTATCTGTGGTGACTTCAACTCAGGCAAGACTACCGAGCAGGTTGTTCACTTTACCGAGAATGGTTGGACCGATTGGTACGATGTTCTGCACGATGGTGTAGAGTATGGTCGCTCCGGCCACGGCTTCAAGGGCAAGAACCACGAGAAGCCTGGTCGCCGTATCGACTACATCCTCACTAAAGGTCCAGCTAAGGCTCTGAGCTGCGAGATTCTTACCGACCATCAGGGCGATATGTACCCATCAGACCACTACTTTATACTTGCAGAGATTGTCCTCGAGTAGTAGCTGTGCAACATATTCTAACCATAGGCTGTCCAATTGGGCAGCCTATTTTTATTTATATCATTATATTCGTTTGAATAAATTGAAAAAACGGAGGATATGTTGTATCTTTGTCATAAATCTACAACCTGCAGACAAAATATAACTAAATAAACCCCAATTATGAAGAGATTCTTTTTTTCGCTTGTTCTATTAACAAGTTTAACACTAACATCGTGTACGTTCGATGATTCCGACATCTGGAACAAACTCAACGACCACGAGAACCGCATTGCCAAGCTTGAGGAGCTGTGCAAACAGTTAAATACCAACATCTCAGCTGTGCAGACTATTATCAATGCTCTTGAAACACGCGACTACATTACAAATGTATCTCCTATCCGTAAAGATGGCGCAGAGAT
Organism: Alistipes sp.; assembly: GCA_045654345.1. Classification (GTDB taxonomy): domain Bacteria; phylum Bacteroidota; class Bacteroidia; order Bacteroidales; family Rikenellaceae; genus Alistipes. The sequence continues at coordinate 98,628 of JAZOND010000007.1, forward strand.
TGGTTATACAATATCTTTCGCATATGGTGACACAATTACTATATATCACGGAGAGAATGGCAAAAACGGAAAAGATGGCTACACTCCCAATATTGGAGTGATGAAAGATACAGACGGCATCTACTACTGGACACTTGATGGCGAGTGGTTACTTGATGGTAAAGGTAACAAAATCAAGGCTGTAGGCACTGACGGCAAAGATGGAACAAACGGCAAAGATGGCGTCGATGGCAAAGATGGCGTCGATGGCAAAGATGGCAAAGATGGCGTCGATGGCAAAGATGGCGTTGCTCCAATTCTAAAGATAGAGGATGGATATTGGTATGTCTCTTATAACAACGGAACCTCTTGGCAGCAGCTGTGCAAGGCTACTGGTGAAAATGGAAAAGATGGTCAGGATGGCAATGATGGCACAAATGGCATCGATGGCATCGATGGCATCGATGGCATAACTCCATTACTCAAGATTGAGAACGATTATTGGTATGTCTCATATGACAACGGCAAGAGTTGGACCAAACTCGGCAAAGCCACTGGCGATAGCGTAGGTGGTCAGGATGGCCAAGATGGTCAGGATGGCATTACTCCGCACCTAAAGATAGTAAATGGCTATTGGTATGTCTCGTATGACAATGGCAAAACTTGGACTATGCTCGGCAAGGCTACTGGCGATGATGGTCAAAACGGCAAAGATGGCAAAGATGGCCAAGATGGTCAAAACGGCAAAGATGGCGCCGATGGCATTACTCCACGCCTAAAGATTGAGAATGGTTATTGGTATGTCTCGTATGACAATGGCAAAACTTGGACTATGCTCGGCAAGGCTACTGGCGAAGACGGCCAGGATGGTAAAGACGGCCAGGATGGATTGAATGGAACTAATGGCGTTGACGGAGAGAATGGCAAAGATGGCGACAGTTTCTTTAAGAGTGTAACTCAAGATGACGACAATGTCTACTTTACCCTTACTGACGGCTCGGTCATTACTGTACCTAAGTCAAATTCTGACGCCAATACAAAGATATACTACACTACATCAGATGGGCAGGCTATATATCTGAACAGTAATAATGCTTTTGATGCAAATATCGTCTCTAACACCTACAAAAATGGCAAGGGTGTCATTCAATTTGAGGACCCAGTTACAACAATCAAGAGGGGTGCTTTTAGTTTTTGCAGCAATTTGACAACTATCACCATTCCAGATAGTGTTAATTCGATTTCAATTCTATCTTTTGACGGTTGTAATAAATTAAGAGCCTTCTATAGTAGATTCGCTTCTGCCGACAATCGTTGTCTTGTTATTGATGGCTTGTTAGTTGCTTTTGCCCCAGCAGATCTAACAAAGTATAATATCCCAAGCAGTGTAACAGCTATTGGTGATTATGTATTTTACAGCAAGGGCAATTTGCAGAATGTAACAATTCCCAATACTGTCACATCTATTGGTGAAGAGTGCTTTACTTGCAGCGGTATTCAGAGTTTAAGAATTCCCGATAGTGTAATTCAGCTGAGTGATTTTGCTTTTGCAGATTGCGGTTCATTAGCAAGTATAGTCATTGGAAATAAAGTCTCCTCTATCGGACAGGAGGCCTTTGCCCGCAGCGCGATCGGCACCATTACTATTCCATCAAGTGTAGCGGTGATAAATAACGCTGTATTTTATGGCTGTACGAAGTTGGAGAGTGTGACTATTGGCAGCGGTATTTTGGAAATTGGTGGTTCCTGCTTTGGCGATTGCAATGCACTAAAGAGTATCTACTGCAAAGCAACTATACCTCCTGCAATACGTTGTTCAGAGTCTTCTGGTTCATTCCCATTCAATGCCGGAATGAGAATTTATGTACCACACAACTCGTATAATGCTTATACGCAGTACACCTCTTTATCTTCACAATTGCCAATCGCTCAAACAAACTGGTATGGATATAAGTCGTACATTGAACCATACAACTTCTAATCAAGAGCACAAATAGTCGACAATGCACGGTGAGCTAAATACTCGCCGTGCATTTTTTAGAGATATAATAGTTGTTGATTTCTTATAAAAATTACTAACTTTGCTCTATGAACAAAGATAACAAAACCCAACGACTACTCTCGCTCGATGCACTGCGAGGATTTGATATGCTCTTTATTATGGGGCTTGCGGGGCTTATTATAAACATTGCAGCCCTAATGCCCGATTGCGCCATAGCTACCTGGTTTGCCCAGCAGATGCGCCACGCCCCGTGGGATGGTTTTGCGCATCACGACACCATCTTTCCGCTATTCCTCTTTATCGCCGGCGTAAGTTTCCCATTCTCGTTGCAAAAGCAACAAGAGGCCGGAATGGGCACTAAGCAGATTGTGGTAAAGATTCTCAAGCGTGCAGCCATTCTGATTCTGCTCGGCGTACTATATAACGGATTCTTCAAGATGCAATTTGACACGCTACGATTCCCGAGTGTGCTTGGTCGCATAGGTACAGCGTGGGCTATTGCAGCACTAATGACACTCTATCTTAAGCCAAAAGTACGAGCTATTATCTGTGTTGTCATACTTATCGGCTACTCACTACTGTTAACCATTCCTGCACCTGATGCTATGGGAGCCAATGCGTGGTCAGAGGATGGTAATATTGCAGGATATGTTGACCGAGTTCTGATGCCAAACCACATTCTTAGGCGTGGATTATTAGACCCCGAGGGTTTGGTAAGTAACATCTCTGCTGTTGTTACGGCTATGCTCGGTATATTTACGGGAGAATATCTATTAAAGAGTTCTCATTCAGGCTCTCGCAAAGCCGCTACTATGGCTATTTGCGCTGTAGTTATGCTGGCTATAGCCCTTATCTGGAACACTATTCAGCCAATAAATAAAACGCTGTGGTCAAGTGCCTTTGTGCTTACAGCAGGAGCATACTCACTCGGAATGCTGGCACTATTTTACTATATCATTGATGTGCGCGGATATAGTCGCTGGTGCTACTTCTTCAAAGTTGTCGGTGTCAACTCGATAACCATATATCTCGCCCAACGATTTATCAGATTTGGAGATATCTCGCGCTACTTCTTTGGCGGTATTGCATCATATCTGCCAGAGGGTTACGGAGCCGTACTTATATCTATCGGCTACATTGCCGTCTGCTGGCTGTTGCTCTACCTCCTCGACCGCAAAGGTGTATATTTGAAGGTATAATTACACGCCCTGCACGGCACTAAAGTCGGCAAGGCAGGTATCTGCGTCGCCATCAATACCATAGCCAATACTCATTGTCTGGCCACAATCGGCATCGCGATCGGCTGTGGTCTTTGTGCGCAAGAAGGTGTGCGACTGCTCACCTGCAGCTATTGCTGCAGCAATCTCTTCTACAGTAGCGGTATGTCCCAGCTGCTGTGAGAGTGCCGTCAGCGCCCAGCTATGGGCTGCATTATCATACTGTGAGGCAAACTGTCTTAGCGACTGCTCAAAATTAGCTATTGTTGTAAATCTATCTAACAGCGACTCTACAAGTGAGCCATCGACATACTGACCCGCAAGGTCTACCCAGCGATTCATCGCACTATCGGCATCACAACCACTGCTCAGCATAGCTCCAATAGCTGCAGCGATATAGTGCTCATACATTGTTATTCCATATAGAGCCGCACTGCGCTTGATAACCACATTATTATGGTGATACTCTGCCTGCTCGGCACCACCCTTGGCAATCAGTACTCTAAGAGTCTCAACGGCCTCCATAACCTTGCCCGTAAGCAGCGGATTATACTCCTGATACGAGATTATATCGCGGCAATATCTTCGGTTATCGCGTGCCTGCCACTTCTCGATATCGCGCACAGTACCATAACTGCGCAACGCAAATGCTGGAAGAAGTACCGATACTCCACCCTGCTCTACAAGATAGCTAAATGGCATAGCCGATGTGTCGTGATGTCTTGTATGGCGACCCAGCACCGTAGTGAACTCTCCCTCAGCTGATGGTGCCATAACATATCCGTTACTACCGAAACGGCAGCCTCGACGATGCACCGCCTGATGGATAGCTCCACTCTTAAAGAGGTGGTTGCTCTGATTTGTGCCACTACCCGCATTGAAGAAGGAAAATATACCAGCAATCAGTAGCGACGACTTGTGGTGCGAAACTGTATATGGGCCTGCGAAGATTGAGCAAGCCTCACCATTCTCAAGGTGCGAACAACAAAAAATGAGCGAGTCCACAGCTGTAAATCCCTTAGAAACAACGACATTCTCACCCACAAAGCAGCGTTCAACCACAGCACCACAATCTATCTTTGAACCCTGCGCAGCAATAAAGTCGGTGGCCTTTACATCCACACCCACATATGCTCCATCAAGTAGCGTTGCATTGCTGACAAGCGAAGCTCCCTCGATAGTTGCGCCCTTGCCCACATTGGTCTGGCGAACGAACTTAGCCCCGACAATAACGGCACGCTGACCAACAAGTCCCATATCGCTACTCTTGCCCTCTGCATAGGCAAGTGCCTCGGCACTTATAGCCTCAACAACCGCTGCACGATGACGATACATCGCCGCAACATAAGCCGTCTGCGCCGTAAGCTTATCGTATATCACAACACTGCGGCCACCATTCTCATTTACCGTTGCCACCTTCACGCCATTGCCAAAACTACTCTGACCTTGACACTCAAGACGTAAAACAGACTCCACACGCGCGCCTGCGCATATATGATAATTACGTATAGTAGAATTGGTCAGGTACACGCCCTGCTCAATCTCTACACGCCCCTCAAAGCGGCAACCGCGAATATTCTCTACGCTAAAGCTATCGGCAACAAGTATATCCTGCCAATTCTCTGCGCTATTGCCTGCCGCTACAAGTGCAGTAACCTCACCCTTCTTTAACCTTCTCATAACTCCAAGAGTTAAAATCCTCCTCTCTCAAGCAGCGGTCGAGCATCCTTAACCGTCTCGACAAGCCACTTGTGCATTGTTCGTATCTGCTCCTCGCTGCTCATCTGCCAGCACTCAACCTCTGTGCGCATACGCTCGGAGAGCATATATACAATAATCGCGGCACACGCCGAGACATTCAGACTCTCAACCATACCGCACATCGGAATCTTCAGGAACTCATCTGCCGCAGCAATCACCTCGTCTGAAATTCCCGTCTTCTCTGTACCCATAACTATGGCAAACTTGCCCTTTGTCACATCAAAACTCTCGGGAGTACAACTCTGGCGGTGTGGCGAGGTGGCAACAATCCTATAACCCTGAGACTTCAGATGGCTCAACGCCTCAGCCGTCGAGGCGTGGTGGACAATATCTATCCACTTATCTGTTCCGCGAACAATATCTACATTGGGGTTAAACTTACATATTGTCTGTACAGTATGCATCGACTGCACACCGAAAGCCTCGCAGTGGCGCACCAACGCGCTGGCATTCTGCGGATGGAACATATTCTCGGCAAGCAATGTCATATACATCGTACGATTTTCGACTGCTCGGCGGAGCGTTGCAAACCTCTCAGGCAACATAAACTGCGCCAGATACTCTATCTGCGCCTTACACTGCTCTACGGTCAAACTATTTTCTGTATTTGTCATCATCATCAAGTATTTTGAGATAACTCTCATAGCGAGAGTATGATATCTCCCCATCTTTTACCGCCTCAATAACGGCACACCCCGGCTCGTGTGTATGGGTACAGTTATAAAAGCGGCAGCTACCCGACTTGGCAATCATCTCGGGGAAGTAGTGCCATAGCTCCTTGTCGTCAATCTCTATCAGACCAAAGCCTTTAATGCCTGGAGTATCAATTATATAACCACCCTCTCCTATAGGATACATTGTCGAGAATGTGGTGGTGTGCTTACCCTTATGGAAACTCTCAGAGATCTCGCCCGTACGAATATCGAGTTGAGGATCTATCTTGCCTATCAGCGTCGACTTACCCACGCCCGAGTTACCCGAAACAAGTGTCACCTTGCCATCAAGCAGCTCCCTTACGCGATCTACACCTATGCCCTCGGTTGCCGAGATGTCGATAACCTCATATCCTGCACCCTCATATATACTATGAAACTCAGCCACAGCCTCTGGTGAGCCTGCAAGCAGGTCAACCTTGGCAAGCAATATTGTCGCAGGTACCTTATATGCCTCACAAGTGATAAGGAATCGATCCACAAACTCCAATGCCGTAACCGGCTCGATAAGGGTCACCACAATCAATGCCCTATCTATATTTGCAGCGATAATATGCGACTCCTTTGATAGATTAGATGCTCGGCGGATAATATAGTTGCGACGAGGCACAATATCCTCAATCACCCACTCCCCCGCAGCATCACAGCTGCAGCGGACAATATCGCCCACAACAACGGGATTTGTCGAGCGGACACCCTTGAGGCGCAACTTGCCACGAATACGACACTCTCGCAGCTCCTGACCACAGAGCACCTGATACCAGCTGCCCGTAGCGCGAATTACAAGACCCTCGGTTATCATTGCCCTACCTCCTTCTTGAAGGTGTCAAACCAATCCAACACAGTTCCCGAAAGTGCAGAGACTGGCTTAAATGTTATAGACTCGTTATAGCGACGAGGCTCAACAAGGTTAAACTCATTATTGAGTCTCTCAAAAGATACATACAACACACTGAGTATCAGCGCATACTTAAATGTCGACAGAACTATGCCCAGCAAAGTGTCTACCTTCTCCAGCCCCACAGCCTTAAATAGTCGGCTGACAGCCTTGGCAAGCAGCATCATAACTATTCCTACAACCACAAAGGTGATAATAAAGCCCATAACCTTTGCAGATGTTCCCTCAAGACCTATCAGCGCACCTACTGTTCCGCCAAAAGCTATGGACAACGCAATGCCTCCAATAATTCCACCCAGCGAGCAGAGCTGTGAAATAAAACCCTTACGCCAACCGTTAAATATAGCAACAACTACAATTATAAGTGTAATAATGTCAAAAATGTTCATCTCTTCGTTATTTTAACAGCACGAAGTTAGTATTTTTTTTGACAATTTCCTACCTTTGTAGCAAATTAGAACCATTATGAAGAGATTTTTACTTGTTTTAATAGCCTTTTTAGCAACATATTCAACCATTTCTGCACGCGAAGTATACCTGTTAAATAACTCGTGGCGACTCTTTTTCAAGGATGAGAACTCGAGCGACAATGCCCGTTTTATCAGCCTGCCACACACCTGGAACACCGATGCGCTAACCGAGGGAGGCTCACTGCGCCAAACCACAGCATACTACCGCCGTACACTCTTTGTGCCGTCAAAGTGGCAGGGCAAGCGACTCTTTGTCCGCTTTGATGGTGTTATGAGCGTTGCCGACCTATTTGTAAATGGTAGCCACATAGGTAACCACATCGGTGGCAGAACAGCCTTCACATTTGAGATTACCGACAAGGTACTCTATGGCACAAATAACACCCTGCTTGTCGAGGTGAGCAACGCCTACCGTAGCGATATGCTGCCCACATCGACAGAGCAGAACCACTACGGCGGTATCTATCGCAATGTCGAGCTTATCGTCACCGAGCGCACCACCGTCTCGCCTCTCTACTATGGCACCGAAGGTATTATCGTCACCCCGACAAAGGTCTCTACAGAGGCTGTGGAGGGTAATATATCTATCGCCCTGCTCGGCAAGAAGGATCAGTCGTGCGATGTTTCCCTCGACATTGTATCGCCAGATGGATATGTCGCTGTGACTAAGAACCACAAGGCTAAAATCGACGGCAAGCTGCTCAACATTCCATTTACCATCGGCAACCCTGAGCTATGGTCCTCAGCCCGCCCGTCACTCTATCGCGTAGAGGTTGTTGTCGGCGTGGATACCGTAGCCATCTCTACAGGTTTCAGAGATATAAAGATTACCCCCGAGCACCTTGTAACCGTAAATGGCAAGCAGCAATCGGTGCGCGGTGTTAACCTCTATCACGACAACACAGCCCACGCCAATGCCCTTACCGAGGCTGACTATCGCCACGACATACAGATTATTCGTGAGCTTGGCGCAAACGCCATCCGCTCTGTCGAGGGTCCGCACTCACAGACACTCTACGACATCTGCGACAAAGAGGGTATGATGGTTTGGATAGATACTCCACTCTGTCAGTCGCCATTCCTTAGCGATATAGCCTACTACTCATCTGCCGCCTTTGAGAATAACGGCAAGGAGCAGCTCAAGGAGATTATCCTCCAGAATATCCACCACCCATCGGTGGCTATGTGGGGTATATTCTCACAGCTCCGTGGTCGCTCGGCCGAGCTGATGAAGTATATTAAGGAGCTCAACGCACTTGCCAAGAAGACCGATCCATCTCGCCCAACCGTTGCCTGCAGCAATCAGGATGGAGATATAAACTTCATTACCGACCTTATCGTATGGCAGCAGTCTGTGGGCTGGGATAAGGGTGCTATTGAGGATCTGGATCTATGGCAGAGTGCTCTGCGTAGCAGCTGGAGCCACCTGCGTCAGGGCGTATGCTACGGCGAGGGCGGTACCCGCGGCCTATACAACGAGGAGCTTGTAAGCTACGCCAGCAGTCAGCACCGAATACCTGAAAGCTGGCAGACCCGCTTCCACGAGGGATATACCGCACATATCGACAACACTCTTTTCTGGGGCGTGTGGATCAATTCGATGTTCGACTTCGGAGCTGTGCGCCATAGCGGCAACTTCCGCAATACAGGTATTGTATGCTTTGACCATAAAGAGAAGAAGGATGCCTTCTACCTCTATCGTACACTGTGGAACAAGCAGTCTCCAACCCTACACATTGTCGGCAAGAATAGCGAGATTAATGCAAATAATCGCCAGGTAATCAAGGTATATAGCTCGCAGGGCGTGCCTATGCTGACCGTCAACGGCGAAGATGTACCTATGCACAACCGTAGCCAGGGCGTATTTGTCACAGACTCGCTGAGCCTCAGTGGCTTTAACACCATTATCGCCACAACACCGGCACTGCGCGACTCTACCACTCTTACTATCGGCAACTTCCTGCTCAGAAAGTAAAAAAGAGCGACTAAACAGCCCAATAACAGCGGTAGAACCAACACATTATCAAGTTTTTTTACAAAAATATTTGTTCTTTTCAAATTTAGTTGTACCTTTGCACCTCGCAAGGGGTATAATTAGAACAAAAACAATAAAAACGATACGATTATGGCAATGAAGAGAACTTATCAGCCTTCTCGTCGCAAGAGAATCAACAAGCACGGATTCCGTGCGAGAATGGCAACTGCTAACGGCCGCAAGGTTTTGGCAGCACGTCGCGCAAAGGGTCGCAAGAAGTTGACTGTATCTGACGAGGCTACATTCAAGTACAACTAAAGATTACTTTAGCACAAGCATACAACCAATCCGACACAGGGTTGGTTGTGCTGTTTTTATGCATATACCATCTCTGACAACAAAAAAAATATCGAGTAAAGAGTACCACTTAACCGAAAAAGTCGTATATTTGCGGTGTAGAAGGTGTCTAATTGCTATAAAGGCTATTAGATGAAAAGGAAATTCGGTGAGAATCCGAAACAGTACCTGCTGCTGTAAGTTCCTATCCCTTAGGATAATATGTTCGGGCATTGAGCCATTGGGAAACCGAGAAGGCGCTCCGAACGGAACAAGTCAGAAGACCTGCCTCTGCAACATAGATTTTAAAACCTTGCAGGAGAACGGGGTAGGAATCAAAACGACTCGCGGCTGGGTTGGTGCACAAATCGTAGTCTGTAGAGTAGAGTTTTGAAACAACGCTGTAATCCTGAGTGGTAACAGCGTTTTTTTAATTCTTTACAGGTTATGAAGAAGAACTATTTTGTTCCGACCATCGAGATGGTCACAGCCGAGGCAGAGCAAGGCTTTGCCTATTCACAACAGCAACCCTCTGAATGGGAGGATATGTAGTATTTTAAACTATCAGTACTATGAAGAGGATTTTTGCAATTTTTTCAGCATTAGCAATGCTCTCTGCCTGCAACAGCGCAGAGGATCAGCTTACTCCTAACTACTTGGAGCTCAAGGGCACAGCATGCCAGAACACCCGCACACAGTTTGGCCAGCCAAACCAGCAGAACATTCCGTTCCTCTGGAGCGCAGGCGACTATATTCAGCTGGGTACCATTAAAAGTAACCCTATAGAGAGTGACTGCATATCGGCCACCTTCCGCTGGGACAACCCACCATCAACCATCGACGGCTACCACCTATTTTATAATATGACGGGTGTTGCCAACAACGCCAAGGTACTCTCTACCCAGAGCGCAGATGGCAACCTTGGCAACGACGGCGACTTTGGCTATGCGTTGGCAGATGAGTTTGGCATCTTTGTCTTGGAGCACAAGTGTTCGTTTATCTGGTTTGACACCACAGCGGCAGATGAGCTGCCAAATCTGAGGACAATAACCATCAGCGCACCGAGTGGTATCAACCTTGCGGGTGAGCAGGTATTTGACTATAAGTCAGACAGTTGGCAGGGCAAGGTTATCAACGGCTCGAATAGTATAACCCTTAACTTTGGCGATAGTGGCGTGGCGCTGAGCAAGGCAAATCAAGGTCTATTTGCCGCAGCCGTAACACTCCCAGCAGCCATTGCCGGCACAGAGATTAGCGTTGAGTACACCTTTGTCGATGGTCGCAGCTTTACTGAGGTCAAAACCCCTAAGCGCGACCTAACTGCGGGTGGCACACAGCGCATTGCCACAACTATCAAGGCCTCAGACCTTACAGCCGCCCTTGACTACGAGCTCCGTGTACTAACCTTTGAGGATAGCGATGCCAAGTTCTCGCCGATGTACTTAGACTATGCCGACGGTTGGGCTGGCCGCGAGATTTACACCTGGAGCGACCTTATCGACAGCCCGCAGTACAACGGCCCGCTGATGTATGGAAATGATCAGATGGATGCTATGTACTACTGGTACGACGAGGGCAATACTGAGCTCTACCATATCTTCCCTGACAACTACGCCTACTGCTTCTGGGGTGGTGGTCACGCCATATCTAACTACTGGGGTGCGGGATATACCAATGAGGATAGAAACACCTACATTGCCAAATATTATGGTCAGGACTATCTCAACCAGTGGAGTGGCAAGCCTGGTGCAGATGCTGCTCTCGGCTGGTTCTTGCTGCAGCTTATGGTTCCTATTGCACCACACTCGGGCGATAACTTCTGCGTACACTATGGCTACAAAGACCACTACTCGTTCATAGAGAATCTGCCAGAGATTTCGTTTATGGACTGCGAGCCACGAGTAATTGACCATATGTATGTGACAAATACAAACTATACACTCAACCAGCTCTACAATGGTGTAAAGAGCGAGGAGGGTAATAGCTTTGGTGGCAACTGGACTGGCCTGCAGGAGGATGCTTGGCTCAAGATTGTGGCTTATGGTTACGACTCAGCAGATGCAGACCCAGCATATGACGAGCCTACAAGCACAGCAGAGTTCTATCTTGTAAATGGACTCAATGTGGTTGAGAGCTGGCAGAAGTGGGACTTGAGCGTGCTGGGCAAGGTAGCGAAGGTAAGATTCAACTTCCTCTACTCTGACCAGATGGGAGGTCGCTATGGATTTACCATTCCAGGATACTTCGCCTACGACGATATAGCAGTGCGATTTGATAAATAATATATGAGACGATTTTTAGAATTTGTTTGTTTAGGTGTGATTGTTGTTCTCTTCTCGTCTTGCAATATAGACGAGGAGATTACAACAACATTACCCCCAGAGATTAATCTTGATAGCCAGACGGGCGTCTATACTGTAAAGCAGGGCCGCGAGATTGTCATTGCCCCATCGTACTCCAATGCTGATAGTGCTGTCTATCGCTGGACTATGGATGGCAAGGTGATATCTACCTCGGCCTCCCTGTCGTTTACTGGCCAGGAGATTGGCAAATACTTTATCACCATATCTGTAACCACCGATGGCGGCACAGATAGCGAGGAGATTCGTGTAGATGTTATCGAGCTGGAGATTCCGACCGTCACTGTTGCTGGTGCTAAGCAGCAGACCGTGGCCGTTGGAACTACTATCGACTTTACAGCCACCGTGCGCGATACATCGCTGCCAACAACCCTTGTTTGGACTCTTAACGGCAACACCGCGGCTGAGGGTAACAGCTACACCTTTACTGCAGAGAGCGTCGGCACATACACCATCACAGCCACCGCCACAAACGAAGATGGCACGCACAGCGACGCAATTACCGTAGAGGTTCTTACGGCTGACAGCATGCCGTTCCTCTGGGAGTTTGGCCGCGAGAGCTACCACACCATCGAGGGGCGTAGGCTGCTTATCGAGCCGACATCTAAGGGCTCGGATGATGGGGTTACATACCTCTGGCTGGTAGATGGCAAGCCGACTCAGACTAACGACAAGTCATATTTTGTATTTAACGCCGAGGCTGCGGGTGAATACAAAATCACCGCTACAGCAACAGCCACAAGAGAGAACAGCCAGATTACAATCTCTCACGAGTTTTGTGTAACAGTATATCAATCAGGCGTTTACTACCGCGCAAAGAGTAGCACATCTACTGCCGACTGGAACAAGGTCTACGAATACACCCCTGCGCCAGGTCAGTTTATTAACGAGACCAAGACTGGCGGCTTTGACGGCACACAGACAACCCCCGAGGCGGCTATAGCCTATGCTGAGGCACGAATGTCGGAGACCGACAGCAATGGTAATCCGAACCCTATCTGGGTATCACTCGGCAGCTTTGGCGGTTATATAATCGTAGGTTTTGACCACAGCATCGACAACACGGGCGACTATGATCTCGGCATTTACGGCAACTCGTTCAGCGGCTCATCTGAACCTGGTATTGTATGGGTTATGCAGGATGAGAATGGCAATGGTCTGCCAGACGACACTTGGTACGAGCTTGCAGGCTCAGAGACAGGCAAGGCTGAGACTATTCAGAACTATGCCGTCACATACTACCGCCCATCTGGTGCTGGTATGCCGGTACAGTGGACAGACAACCTCGGCAATAGTGGCCAGATTGACTACCTCAAGCAGTTCCACCGTCAGGATTACTACTATCCGCTGTGGATTGAGGCCGATAGTTACACCCTTACTGGCACCTGCTTAGTACCTCGCAACTACGATGTTTCAGGCAATGGTAGCTACTGGGTTAATGCTGAGTACGACTGGGGTTATGTAGACAACTTCAGCCCTATTGACCGCCTTACGGGTGGTGGCAACTCTGAGGCTGAGGCTGCTGCCAACTACTTCAAGATCTCAAATGCCATAGACTTCGAGTGCCAGCCTATAAAGCTCGACTATATCGACTTTGTAAAGGTTCAGGTGGGTGTAAATACCAAGAGCGGATGGCTCGGCGAGGTATCTACCGAGGTGTTCGGATTCTTTGACTATAGTATGACAAAATAGTATGACAAGAGTGTTGCGTATAATTGTTCTCGCCCTGCTGCTCTGCCCATCGTGTATGAGGTGGGAGTATGGCCTTGAGGAGTCGTTTGACACCTCGGCCTCTGGAGAGGGTCTTTTTATCTGTAATGAGGGTAACTTCCAGTACGGAAATGCTACCCTATCTTACTACGACCCCGCAACTAAGAGCGTGCAGAACGAGGTCTTCTATCGCGCAAACGCTATGAAGCTGGGCGATGTGGCCCAGAGTATGGTCATCCGCGACGGTATAGGCTGGGTGGTGGTAAATAACTCGCATGTGGTCTTTGCCATCGACATAAAGACATTCAAGGAGGTGGGCCGAATTACAAACCTTACCTCTCCGCGATACATACACTTCATCTCTGATGAGAAGGCATATATCACCCAGATTTGGGATAACCGCATCTTTATTGTCAACCCCAAACGCTACGAGATTACGGGCTACATAGAGATTCCGAATATGACCATGGAGAGCGGCTCTACAGAGCAGATGGTGCAGTATGGAAAATACCTTTTTGTCAACTGCTGGTCATATCAGAATAGAATCTTAAAGATTGATACTCAGACAGATAAGGTAGTAGACGAGATTACCGTAGGCATTCAGCCTACATCGCTTGTTATGGACTGCAACAACAAGTTGTGGACCGTAACTGATGGCGGATACGAGGGCTCTCCATATGGTCACGAGGCACCATCACTATACCGCATTGATGCCGAGACATTCACCGTCGAGAAGCAGTTTAAGTTTGAGTTTGGCGACTGGCCGTCGGAGGTGCAGATAAATGGCACAAGGGACAAACTCTACTGGCTCAATGACGATGTGTGGCAGATGGATGTTACTGCCGAGCGTGTGCCTGTACGCCCATTCTTGCCATACAACGGCACTATTTACTACGGACTTACCGTCTGTCCTCGCACGGGAGATGTATATATTGCAGACGCTATTGACTATGTCCAGCAGGGTATGGTCTACCGCTACTCCTCTGAGGGTGAGCTACTTGATGAGTTTTATGTGGGAATTATCCCAGGAGCATTTTGTTGGAAATGAGAAAGATAATCACCATACTTATTGTTCTGTTCTGGGTTGCGTCAGCCGCTGCCGAGCAGCGCACTATAGCCATTCGTGAGATTACCGTTCTCGGACAGCGACCAATGAAGGAGATTGGCACCCAGCAGACCAAATTAGACTCGCTCGACCTCAAGGAGAACATATCGCTCTCTATGGCTGATGTGCTAACATTCAACAGCTCTATTTTTGTCAAGAGCTACGGTCGCGCCACACTCTCAACAGTCTCATTCCGAGGTACTTCGCCTTCACACACGCAGGTGTCGTGGAACGGAATGAAGATTAACAACCCGATGCTGGGAATGACCGACTTCTCGATGATTCCGTCATACTTTATCGACGACGCCTCGCTGCTGCACGGCACCTCATCCGTAAACGAGACGGGCGGAGGCCTTGGCGGAGCAATAAAGCTCGCTACAAAACCCGCAAATGCTAACGGCTTCGGTCTGCAATATACTCAGGGCATAGGCTCATTCAAGACCTTCGACGAGTTTTTGCGCATCACCTATGGCGACAACCACTGGCAGGTATCTACTCGCGCCGTATACTCCTCATCTCCAAACGATTACAAATATCGCAACCACGACAAGAAGGAGAATATCTACGACGATGATATGAACATCATCGACCAGTACTATCCCGTGGAGCGTAACCGCAGCGGCTCTTTTAAGGATTTGCATATTCTGCAAGAGGTCTACTACAACACGGGCAAGGGCGATAGGTTAGGACTCAATGCGTGGTACATAAACTCAAACCGCGAGCTGCCGATGCTTACCGTGGACTATGGCGATGAGACCGCCTTTGATAACCGCCAGCGCGAGCAGACTTTCAGAGGTGTAGTTTCGTGGGATCATATTCGCAAAAGCTGGAAGCTCGGTGCTAAGGCAGGCTATATATACACCTGGATGGCGTACGACTACAAGCGCGATGTGGGCAATGGCAATATGGCTCATATGACCCGCTCACGCAGTAGAATAAATACTGTTTATGGTCAGGCCGATGCCGACTACTACATCGGCAATAAGTGGCTCTTTAGTGCCAACCTCTCGCTCCACCAGCACTTTGTCGAGAGTGAAGATAAGAATATTGTCCGCCAAGATGGCAATAAGGCTATTGTCGGATATCGCAAGGCTCGCCCAGAGCTATCAGGCTCACTATCAGCCAAGTATCGCCCTATTGACCGCCTCGGTATGTCTATAGTTATCCGCGAGGAGATGTTCGGCAAGGAGTGGACACCTATAATCCCGGCATTTTTTATTGATGGAGTACTCTCCGAGAGAGGAAATATAATGGTCAAGGCATCCGTCTCGCGCAACTACCGCTTCCCGACGCTCAACGACCTATACTTCCTGCCTGGTGGAAACCCTGACCTGCGCAAGGAGAGGGGCTGGACATACGATGCAGGACTCTCATTTGCACTCGCAAAGGCTGGCGTATACTCGCTCAGCGGCTCGGCAACCTGGTTTGAGTCGTTTATCAAGGATTGGATCATCTGGCTGCCGACAACAAAGGGATTCTTCTCGCCCGATAATATCAAGGATGTACACGCCTATGGTGTAGAGCTCAAGTCGAACCTCAATGTGATTCTTGCCAAGGAGTGGCAGTTGGGTCTTGATGGCACCTTCTCGTGGACCCCATCTATCAATCAGGGCGAGCCACGCACACCTGCCGACCAATCTGTGGGCAAGCAGCTGCCATATGTACCACTACTATCATCAACCGTTACGGGTAGGCTCTCGTGGCGCAGTTGGGCATTCCTCTACAAATGGTGCTACTACTCTGAGCGATACACAATGTCATCAAACGACTTTACCCTTACAGGCAAACTGCCGCCATACTTTATGAGCAACATCTCGCTCGAGAAGAGCCTCAACTTCTCGTGGTCAGAGATATCTATCAAGGGCACGGTCAACAACCTCTTCAACGAGGAGTACCTCTCCGTTCTCTCACGACCTATGCCGGGTATTAACTTCGAGATATTCCTATCCATCCGCCCTAAGTGGCACAAATAGAGGCCACTACAACGGTAGCAGCCTCAACATTTGTGACGGTTTTTATTACTGGCGAGTATGCCAAATGATAGAGCCACTATCGTCGTGCTCAGGTAGTGGCTTTGGTGTATAGTCTGAGTATCCCAGAGCAATGGCGCACTCCAACGACCACTCCTGCGGGATGTCGATAAATGTACGGATATACTCCTCGGCCTGCTCACCCTCTGGCACATCCTTCAGGCGTGGACGACCACCGATATGCACCCAGCAAGAAGCAAGGCCCGCATCTACAACTGCCAGCTGTAGCACCGTTGCGCTAATAGCGCAGTTCTCGCGCCACAAGTCAGTTTTAGTGGTGTCGGCAGCAACAATAATGGCAGCTGCGGCATCTTTCATAAACTCAGAGCCGTAGTCTCTCATCTTAGAGAGTTTCTCCAATGTTGGCTTGTCGTCAACAATTATAAAGCGAGAAGTACGCATATTTCTCGATGATGGAGCCGTAAGTGCCTGATTTACAATCTCAAGCAAAACCTCTCGCGAAACCTCTGTCGGAGAGAATCGACGCACAGAGCGACGAGCTGTTAAAATATTTTTAAAGTCCATATATAAAAAATTTGATTAGTCACTATGCAAAAATAGTGAAAATTACTAACTTTGTAGTACTATGGATAAGAATTATAAATTTACAATCGCCCTAATTTACGATTTTGACGGCACGCTCTCTGCCGGCAATATGCAGGAGTATAACTTTATTCCGGCTATCGGAAAGAGCAACAAGGAGTTCTGGAGCCAGGCAAATGACCTTGCCGAGGCGCAGGATGCCGACCAGATTCTGACCTATATGGCGCTTATGATTCACGAGGCTCAGGCCAAGGGTATCTCGCTGCGCCGTGAGGCTTTTCAGGAGTGTGGAAGAGATGTTGTGCTCTATCCCGGTGTGCTGGAGTGGTTTGACCGCATAAATAGCTATGGCCAGCAGCGCGGAATAAAGATTCTGCACTACATAAACTCATCTGGCCTCAAGGAGATTATCGAGGGAACAGCTATTGCCGACAAGTTCCAGAAGATATACGCCTGCTCATTCCTCTACAATGTTGATGGCATTGCCTATTGGCCTGCCGTAGCGGTTAACTACACCAATAAGACCCAATTTATCTTCAAGATTAACAAGGGTGTTGAAAGTGTATACGACACCAAGCAGGTGAATAAGTATATGGAGGAGAAGTCGCGCCCAGTGCCATTCTCGCGTATGATATATGTGGGCGACGGAACTACCGACATCCCGTGTATGCGTCTTGTCAAAAACTTCGGTGGCCACTCTGTAGCCGTATACAACCCTAAAGACAAGGCTAAGCGCGCTGAGATGAACACCCTTATCCGCGACAACCGCGTAAACCACGTCTGCCCTGCCGACTACAGCGAGGGCTCGGAGATAGATATGGTTGTCAAGGCTGTTATCGACAAGTGTATTGCCGACTACAATGTAGAGTTGCTTGAGATTGCCAAGTAATGGCATTCCAAGCAAAAAATATTTAGGTAGAAACCTTTAAATTAGGTTAGAATTATGAAAAAACTGTATTTGCTGCTTGTTCTGCTATTTGTAGCAGGATCTCTCTCGGCTCAACAAAGGGTAGTCGAGAGAGACGAAGAGGGAAGGGTTGTAAAGGTAGTCCGCACCTTCCCTAAAATCGAGGATAGACACAGCTTCCGCGTAGGTGTGGGTAGCTATTCGCTGGCCGCAGGACTCTTCCTTGACGGCTTTAGTTGCTGTATTGATCATGGTATGAGTAGTCTACCTGATCAAATTATTTATGACACAACTCATCGCACGCCACAGCGCTACTGGGGTGGCTACTCGGTTAGTTATGCATACCGCTTTCGCCGCTGGTTTGAGTTTGGTGGTACTGTAACCTACTGCGTAGCTTCACAGCATAGACGCGACCTTGAGACTAACAAGATAGTTCAGAGTATGAATCGCCACGCAGTAAGCATTATGCCCACTTGTCGCTTTTCGTATCTGAATCGCGAGAAGGTGCAGCTCTACTCGGCAATATCTGGTGGCGTGGTCATCGGCTCTGGTTTTACCTTTCCGTGGTTAGATGCCACACTGTTTGGCTGCTCCTTTGGCAAGAAGGTCTTTGGCTTTGCCGAGCTTGGAGCAGGTATTGGCGGCTGGGGTCGCGTGGGAATAGGTTATCGTTTTAACACAAAGAAAAAGTAGGAGGAGAAGCTATGAAAAAATATATATTAGTAGCCCTTGTGGCTCTACTTGGCCTTACATCTTGCGTTATAGAGTCTGGTTATACACCAAAAGAGGATGCAGCGGCAAGGACGCTATATAACAGAGCCAACGATATGCTCTTTATGCACGCTATAGCATATGCTCCGTATATGATCTACGCCGATGCCCTGCTCCGTGAGGATGCTGAGGCGGTGGAGATACTCAAGGCCGAGGAGTTTAGCCAGTTCACCGCCGAGATTTTGGAGGATGGGGTAAGACTCGCCCATGTAAATGGCTCTACCAAGGTCAAGACTGGTGGCAAGAGACTCGAGGAGGGTGGCGTCTGGCAGCTGTTCTTCTACGACAACGACTATGCATCGTATACCTGCACGGGCATAGCTGGTCAGCAGCGTAGCTTTACTGTGATAAGTTCAAACGAGAACGATAGTGTAAATATGACCGTTAGCTACCGAGTTACCGAGGATAAAAACATATTCATTACCTTGGTCGGCGAGGGTTTGAGGGATATGAAGGACTACACGCTACGCTTCAACATTAAGGAAGAGGACCCGATTATCTTTAGGCACAAAAATCTCTACCGCCCTATTTTCGGTACTATGTATATAGACTACCAGGACAACAATAGCGGCAAGAAGCTCTCTGTATCTGCTACTGCCAAGCTAAATAATATGGAGTTTAAGAACAGATAATTATCTGATTATGAGAAAGTTATTAGTGTTAATTTCAATGCTCCTCTTTGTGGGTACGCTCTCGGCGCAGAGGGTTACTATCCAGCGAGAGGAGATAGGTGACAGCGTGCGCATCACCAAAATTATCCCTAAGTGGAGTCCTCAGCACGACTTCCGCTTCAGCATAGGTACCCCTTCTGAGGCTATGGAGACATTCTATGACGGTCACTATTGGAGCTACTATCCTCATCAGTTTGAGAAACTGATGGAGCTATCCGACACATACAACGGCAACAGATGGTTCCTCGGTGCATATGCACTCAGCTACACCTATCATCCGCGCCGATGGTTCCAGTTTGGTGGTACCGTTGCCATTGCTGCCACTACGCAGTCGCGCTATGACAGAATAACAAAGGCTAAGGTCGAAACATATAACCGATATGCTGTAAGTATTATGCCGACTATGCGATTTATATATATGAATCGTGAACTTGTTCAGCTATACTCGGCTGTCTCCTTAGGAGTTGTTCTAACAGCCAATCAGACAGCCCCTTATGGCGATGTAACACTATTAGGCTGTTCTGTTGGCCGCAACCTCTTCGGTTTTGCAGAGGTTGGCACAGGCGTAGGCGGAGCGGCTCGCATAGGTATCGGCTACCGTTTTGATGCTAAAAAGAGAAATAAGAAGTAGGAGGAGAAGCTATGAGAAGATATATAATTGCAATTTTAGCGCTACTTTGTCTCAGCTCTTGTAAACTTGAGCAGGGAACATCACCCGACGCGCGTAGATCTGATAGACTGATGTACGAGCAGGTGATAACATCAATAGATGATATTGTTGGATGCTACAAATACATAATATATACCGAAGCAGTTATGGGTGGTTATCTTACTGAGGCTGAGGCAATTAAGAAGAGCGTACTGAGTCAGCTGATTATTAGCATCGAACCAGGTGTAGTGATATTTAATGGCAGCGACAACAAGTTCTCGTACAAGGTTACAACCGACGGCAAGAGCCTTGCCGAGGGCGGAGAGTGGCAGTTGGACTACACATCTCAGACCCAGAGGTCGTTTACCTACAACTACAAGGGCATTGAGGGTGGCAACCACGCCTTTAAGTACAATATCGTCAGAGGCAATACTACTATCAATTTCGTCGCCACACCTGCGGTTTCAGAGTACAACGCCAGCCATTACATCAGCGGTCAGGGTACAATTCGCACAGAGGATTCTGAGCTTGTTTTTAAGGTTCAGCAGGATGCTCCTCTACTATTCCACCTCACTGGATATTACCCTAAGAGTGGTGTTTTAGATATGACATACACAAACCATAAGACTCTGACAACCCGCCACGCTATTTATGATATAGAGGCGAATGCTGCTGATTACTACGATTATAACAACATATTTTTCTATGAATAAACTGATTTTTGCCACTAACAATGCCCACAAGTTAAGCGAGGTGCAGGCGGTGCTTGGCGACGCCTTTACCCTTGTTACGCTGCGCGAGTGCGGTATTACAGAGGACATTGCTGAGACTGCCGACACCCTTGAGGGCAATGCGTTGCAGAAGGCACGATATATATACGAAAAGCTCGGTGCCGACTGCTTTGCCGACGATACAGGCCTGGAGGTAGATGCTCTTAATGGTGCACCTGGCGTACGCTCGGCACGCTATGCTACAGATGGTCACGACTTTGCAGCAAATAACCGCCTGTTGCTCAAGAATATGGAGGGGGTAACTGACCGCTCAGCACACTTCAGAACCGTCATCGCGCTGATTCTTGACGGCAAAGAGTATCTCTTTGAGGGTCGTGTTGAGGGTACTATTGCCCAGGCCGAGAGTGGATGTGAGGGATTTGGATACGATCCACTTTTTGTACCTTCGGGAGAAATTATTACCTTTGCGCAGATGTCGGCAGAGGCTAAAAATGCAATCTCGCATCGCGGTCGTGCCGTAGCTGAACTTGTAAAATTTTTAAAGGATGGAAAACTATAAGCGTGAAGACAAATACGACGAGCAGACACTCGAGCAGCTCGCCTATCACTACAAGGAGGTTCTCAGACTTCTTGGCGAAGACCCAGAGCGTGAGGGACTTATAAAGACACCTATGCGCGTAGCTAAGGCGTGGTCTTTCCTTACCAAGGGATACAACGAGGATCCTATTGAGATTATTCGCTCGGCAATGTTTAATGAGGAGTACCGCCAGATGGTGCTTGTCAAGGATATTGAGATTTTTTCGGTATGTGAGCACCATATGTTGCCATTTATCGGCAAGGCGCATGTGGCCTACATCCCAAATGGCAAGATTACGGGGCTATCTAAGATTGCTCGCGTAGTTGAGTGCTTTGCTCGCCGACTGCAGGTGCAGGAGCGACTGACCGTGCAGATTCGTGACTCTATTCAGGAGGCTCTCAATCCGCTGGGCGTGGCTGTGGTTATCGAGGCTTCGCACACCTGTATGCAGATGCGCGGCGTTGAGAAGCAGGATTCGGCTACAACGACCTCGGCATTTACGGGCATCTTCCTCTCTGACCCTCGCACCCGCGAGGAGTTTATGTCGCTCATTTCCTCAAGATTGCGATAGCATAAACGCCTAAAACAAAAGGAGTTATGGTTGCCCATAACTCCTTTTCCTATATTGTAGTTTCACTACAAAGTCTCAAGGAACTTGCCTACATTGCTCTCGATACGAGCAGCAACATCCTCGCACTCAGCCTTAACGAACTTCTCGCCGGTGATGTTCTCGTAGAGCTCGATGTAACGCTCGGTGATTGAAGAAACAATCTCCGGAGTCATCTCTGGCACCTGCTGGCCATCCTGACCCTGGAAGCCGTTTGCCATAAGCCACTCACGAACAAACTCCTTACTGAGCTGCTTCTGCTTCTGGCCAGCTGCAAGACGCTCCTGGTAGCCCTCAGCGTAGAAGTAGCGTGAAGAGTCTGGGGTGTGAATCTCGTCCATCAGGTAGATTACGCCATTCTTCTTACCAAACTCATACTTGGTATCAACAAGGATAAGACCCATCTTGGCAGCAATCTCAGTACCGCGAGCAAAGATTGCGCGGGTGTAAGCCTCGAGCTGCTCGTAGTCCTCACGGCTAACGATACCGCGAGCGATAATCTCCTCCTTAGAGATATCCTCATCGTGACCCTCATCAGCCTTAGTTGTAGGGGTGATGATTGGCTCTGGGAACTTCTGGTTCTCAACCATACCATCAGGCATAGTCACACCGCAGATGGTACGCTTGCCAGCCTTATACTCTCTCCACGCGTGACCAGAGAGGTAGCCGCGAATAACCATCTCCACCTTGAAAGGCTCGCACTTGTGACCTACGGTAACCATTGGATCCGGCACTGCGATCTTCCAGTTAGGCAGAATGTCTGCAGTAGCATCGAGGAAAGATGCTGCAATCTGGTTAAGCACCTGGCCCTTAAACGGAATGCCCTTTGGCAATACCACATCAAAAGCTGAGATACGATCTGACACAACCATAACCAGATAGTCGCCGTCGATGCTATATACATCGCGTACCTTACCTACATAGTGGTTGTTCTGACCCTTAAAGTTGAAGTTTGTCTTTACAATTGCTTCCATATGTTTGATATTAGATTATTTCTGCCACAAAATTACAATATTTTTGAACGCAAAGTACTAATATCACAATTTTTTTTGGACAATCTGTAAACAAAATGATAACTATCTACTTATCGTAGTCGCGCACAAACCACTGCCAGCCCCGCTCTACTGTTGCCTTATCGGCGGCAACTCCATTTTCAACTGCCGACATTGCACAGACAATAGGTATCATCTGCTCAGCCGATAGGGTGTCGAGCAGACAATCTTTGGCTATGCCCGAGCTTGCAGATACGCGGGCGATATACCCGTTTGTATTGTTCTCCGAGGGCGGAGCATAGCGCGAAATCATCTGCTCAATAGTAGACCCATAGCCCCTGAGCCTATATGTGTGCAACAACACAAACATCGCACGATAGCCCGCCTCAAGGCTCTCAAATTGTTTAAAGGCGCGATCTGTCGAGTATGACTTCTCGCCCACATAGCTGACCATCGAGCGACGGATATTACCCGGATTACAATTTCTAAGTCCTCTACTTGACATTGTCTACCTGTTTATCAATTCTACGATGTAAATATTTACGCATCCACTCAAATAGCGGATTATCAGAGAGTTGAGCTGCATTCTCAAGGAACGACCACATCTCTACCGAGCATATAAATCCGGTAAAGAGCTTTGTCATATTAAGATTGACAAAGTCGAGCACGCAGCTCTCTAAAATCCACATCATACCGATGGCAATCACCACAAATCCAATCTTGTATAGTGTCCTCCACGCCTCGCCACTCTCAAAATACCACTTCCTGCCTTCACGCTTTGCTGTGGCTCGCGAGGCTGCTACGCCACTAATAAAGTCTATAACTATAAAGCAAAGCGCACAACATACTATCGGCTGCATGGGTGCAAAGAGAGCCAGCAGCGAGAGTGCCACCGAACTAAAAAATCTGTACAACTCCTCCATCTGTCGAACAACGGTTTAAAATATTACACTCATAATTATACTCGGCATAGCTCTTGCTATTGCCATTCAGGTGGTCAGAAAGTCGCCTGAGCAGCTCTCGCATACGGCACTTCAGACGCTGCTGCAACTCAGCTGTGGCCTGTTTCGACGGTGCAGCGAAATACTCACCCTTCGGAGCCACAAGGCCACTATCGCCCGTGCGTAGATTTATCAGCGGCTGAACCATATACCTTACCGCAGCGGCAAGGGCCGGAGTTACATACTCCTCGAGCAGCTCCGCATAGTGACCATCAGCAATCCTCTGAACCAACTCATCCCCCAAAATAGGAGCTATATAGCGCGATGTTGCGGCAACAATATCTGCATCTGACACCGCCTGCGCAGAGAGGTACTCAGCCTCGCCAAAGGCTGACTGAATAACCTGTTCAGGTGTTATAAGTCTGTTCATCATCCAATCTTTGTTACATTATACTTTGAAATCTCGGAGAGGAAACACTGCTGAGACTCATCGTCCGGATCATAATCAAGACCATCAGCCTTGCGAGCCTCCCACACCTTCATATATATAGGCTTTGAGCGTGTCGGCGGACGGTTGACAAACTCGAGCGACGAGGTGTCAATACCCAAAATGCGCTCGACCACCTCACGCAAAGGCTCTAACAGCTCCGCCTGCTCACCCAGAATTACTGTGTTTAGAGCAATCTCGTACTCGTGCAAAATTCGCTCTGAATTAAATCCCGTAGAGTAGTCCAAACCACTGAGCGAACGGAACCACGAGTGAGCCACCACAATGTCGTTTGTCGCCTGATTATGCAACGCCTGCCAGTCGCCATCATTATCCGAAGAGATTGGCACAAAGCGAGAGTTATCGCTATCGCTACCATCTTTGACAATAAACATCACCTGACCGGGCTTACCGGCAAAACGCTCCTCCGCGCTGCGCATAATACGCTCAGCATCGCGCTCGTTGTCCACCGTATCGTCAAGAATCATCACACCCGAAGGCTGGAACGACTTATCAAGTCGCGATATATTCCAACGATCTGTCTTATAGGCAATTGCGCTTACTCCCAGACCCGCAATATATGGCGGCACACCGTAGTGCTCAAAACCTGGCTCGTAATCTTTGTAGTGGATTATCGAACGCAGTGTCCCGTCTTCCTGTTCCTCAAAGTGCGGATATATAGGCAGCATCTGCGCCTGCTTAGGCGAGAAGTTGTCCCAATCGTGGTGCATAATTATATGAGCCGACTCCTTTGCCACACGACATCTTATCGCATCCTGATGGTAAAGCGAGAGAAATGTATGGTCGGCATTGGTCACCACCTCAACAAAGGCATTTCCAAAGAGCGACTTATCAAACGCCACCTTATTTATCAACTGTCGGAGCGACTCACCGCTACCATTCACTCTCCCGACAAACTCACCGAGCATAGGCACAGAGGTATCAAAGACAAAACCCTTGCCTGAGATATAGTCCGCCTTGTCGTTGATTATTCGACGATGCGTTGTCGAGCAACGCGACACTGCCGAGAGCAACTGCGGCAGACGATTGTCACTGCCCCATCGCCAAAAGAGCTTGTTATCAACCCTGCCCGCACGATGGCTGTAAGGGTCAGACAGGCTGTTTACCTCACCGCATATTTTAACAATTTTACTCATAAGTCTCTAATTTATAATTGTATTGTGACTGCGAAGCGTCAATGTCACCGTAGGCTCCTGGCTGACCGAGGTGGCCGAGTCAGCTGTAAGCTCCACAAGTCGTAACGGCGTAGAGTATTGCAATGCCTCACAAACACCTACCTCAAACTCTCGGCCATCATTAAGCACAACTGTCGCCTTCAAGCCCTGCAATACCGCTCGTTCAACAAAAAAGCTATCTATCCACGCCTGCGCATCATTGCGACGCGCCACCAGACGCAGAGTATGCTCTACCACAACCACCCCGCCATCAACCTGCAGCTGCTGCGTGTATACAGAGCGGTCATCTATCAGCGGCACCTCAACACTCAACGCCTCGACAATTCCCGTAGCGGCGGCGTAGAACTTTACGCCCTTAACGCCGCCAATCGGTTTGTGAATCATAACCTAATTACGGTTAGAATGTTGAATAGCAGATAGATACCAGCTTCTCGTCAATAACATCCGCACCAGCAAGGAATACGGCACGCTGACGATTCTGCATCTCATCTGGGTTGTACCACATACGCACCTCATTCTCTGGCATATCTGCCGTATTGAGTGCCAGCACAAGGTTGCGACGATCTGTCAGCAGACAGAATGTCGAGCAGGTATGCATCTGATAACCCTTAAGTGGCACCTCAACAATCGGGATACCGCGGAAGTTAAGATTGTGGTACACATCGCTTGTATTGAATACGCTAATGTCGTTGCAGTTAGCCGCCAGCTCCTCAATGAAGTTGTTGTATATATCCGAGCTAACAAAATATACCAGCTCACCACCAGAACGAAGAGCCTTAAGCTCCGCGCTGGCATTGTTCCAGCAATCCTTAAAGATGTCGCTGGCCAACGGAATGTCATCCTCCGAGGTGATTCGACCATATGACACATTATCAATCACATCGAGGATATTGCGCAGAAAGCCGTTGAATGTCTTCAACTCCGAGAGCTCACCATCAACATCGCCAATCCACATCGTGCTACGCACGCCCTCGGCAATAGCCTGACGGAACAACTCTGTCTCGGCCTTCTCAAGCTCTGTGCCGGTAAGGTCGCCCATATTCACAGAACCATCTGTTACAATCTTCTCAAAGATGAGCGAGAAGTAGTCCTCTGCGGCAAAGTTACACTCCGCCTTGACCTTGTGCATATCGATAGTCTTCTGCTGCTTGAGGGCATTTGTTCCACCATTCCAGCCACACTCAAACGACTGCAACACATTGTTCTGCTGAGTCCACACCTGCACGGTAGTAGGCATAGGCATATTGTAGATTACACGAATACCAAGATCTTTGGCATTCTGACCGCTAAACAGCGGACGGAAAAAGATGTTCTCTGCGTCAGTTCCTTTGTAGGTCTTTGGATTTTCAATAAGCATAGTTGTAAAGTTTTAAAGGTTTAAAATGTTGATTATAAGAAAGATGCCACATCTCTATTATATGCTGCGGCATTTGCCGTTATGGCCATACCCTCAATGTCGGGATCCTCAACGGCTGAGATTGTTGTGGCTCGCACACCATTCTGACCCTCAGTCAGGGCTATGGTAGAGTAGCCAAAATCTCGATGGCGGAAGTTTATATCATCCACCGGCGGGGTAACCTGGGCAGTGGTCTCAGCCTTACGCTTCAACCCCAACCACGAGGCAATACGCTCTAAGAGTGAGGCTGAAGGTGCGGTGTCGGGCGCAACCACCACATCAACCAGCCCAGCCTCTAAAGCCTGCTCGGGCGACAACCATACTCCATTACCACCATTGCGAGCCATCAGCTCGGCATAGAAGGCGGCATCTCTGCCCGACGAAGCGGCATATATGGCGGCTATGCGCTCGTCGGTCTTGCTCAGTAACTCTGCGTGTAGCTGTAGGTCGGCAGCATTTCCCTCCGCCACACACGAAGAGTTGTGGATAAGATAGAGTGCCGAGCCGGCAATCTCACGACACCCCTCATTGGCCGCTTGGGCAATAATGGTTGCTGCCGAGGCTGTATAGCCATAACAGCGAGTAGTAATATGGGCATCGAGCGAGCGCAATGCCTCGTAGATCAGCAGCGCATCAGCTACATCGCCACCCACAGAACGGATATTTACAACTACCATCGGAGCCTCAATAGCCTCAATCTGTTCAAGCCTCTCTTTGAGCTCCTGATAGGTAGCCACAGTATCTCCACTCTGCAAAGAGCCTATCGTTCCCTCGATGTCGATAGTTGCGACAGCGGCCGACGCTGAAATTTTAATAGTCTGATTCATAACAAGATAAGTTCTAAATTAGTCATTTGTAAGTCTGATAAATGTACACTCGGCACATTGACGGCTATAGTCATAGCTCTTAAGGCTCTCAAGGCGATAGAGCGAACTCTCTCCCAGAATATCAAGTCTAAAGGTATCCCTGATGCTGGCAAAACTACCCTCCGCCTCCAAAAGTCGACACATCTCTGCCGGCGTTAAGCGCAGCGTCAGAGTCAGTCGCTGCCTACTTGCCATACGCTCTGCCGCCTTGTCAAAGTAGCGGTGAAGTCCTAACACTCCATCACGATCCTCATAGCATAGCGAGAAGCCCTCTGTAAAACTATCTCCCTCAAAGAAGAATGCTGCAAGCGGATAGTAGCTGTCGTTAATCGGATAGCCCCACTGCTCACCCTTTGGCAGGGGTCGCAGACCTACATATTGCACAATATGAGGCGTAAATGGTGCATCCATAGCACCCTCGGCAGCACTATCTCCCACCTGATGTATCGACGCCGACGGAGCAATAGCATACTGGCCGCACTTGTTCACGCCCGTGGTAAATAGTGGGTTGTACACCCTCTTGGTGCTATCCTTCGCACCATATGTTGGATTCTCCACCTTCCAACAGCCCAATGTTGTCGCTCTCTGTTCGTTGTACTGCTCTGTAGCATAGTCACCACTCTTGTATCGCCACTCAAACCAATGTGGCTGATCTACACCCATATCACCTATAGTTATCGGAGAGCTAAAGTCAACCTTATCACTCCACTCCCACACCTTGTCAGAGTATAGCTCCTCGAGTGGCTCTATAACAACCACCTTGCTCTGCTCGTCGGTAAATATCGCAAGGTTAAACATCTTACATACCGCTTCTACCACCTCGATGAGCCAGATGTCGTGATGTGCAATATCGGCAATTCCTATTTGTGAGCCATATCCGGGCACCGAGGAGAAGTAGGGGCTCAGCGAGCAGGCTGTCGAGAGAGTTATCTCCATACCCTCCTCTGCTCCTGCAAACTTGATACGGTTAAACTGCATCTTCTCTCCCGCCGAAAACTGCTGTGGAGGTATTCGTACATCTACATTAACCTCAGTCTGCCCATACTCCTGGACATATCCAAAGTATAACGCCCAATCAGTATTCTCCGCCTCCGCCTGATCTGATACTACCGATAACGAACACTCAGGATTGCAACCCTTAGGCACATCTATCGCCGTAAATCTGCTATTGATAACACGACTATCTATTAGCGCACCGCTGTCACGATCCTTAATCTCAAACAGATATGTCGCTGAAGGGGTGTAATCAAATATGCATAGATTGTATATCAGCCCAGGTAACATCGTCTCGCGCTGGTCGGCAAAACCATTCGCCACCACAAACTGCGCATCCACTCCGGGATCTGCTATAATGCGATCAAAACAGGTTAACTTACGACGACTCTCAATGTGATAGTCAGTGATGTACTCCAGATGGAGCATAAATCCCACATTGGCAGCAATATTACTCTGAAATTGACAGTAACCCGTCTCATTAATTGTAAATACATTACCCGTCGAAAAGGTATCCTGCATCAATTGCCCATCACAGTCTACCACTGTCGGATTTGCCGTATCTACAATATTTCCCAGCGAGCTGCTGCCAGAAAAACTCGCTGTGGCATAGACCATTCCGTCGTCGTCTGCCGTGGCTGAGGCTCGATCCTTGCGACGCGCCTTAAAGTCGAGCAACGCCTGTTGCTTGACAGTGTTTGGAGAGTCATACTGCCCACTGAAGTATAGCTGCTTAAAGGTATCACTTGCTATAAAATCGCCCTTAACAGCATACCCCTTAAACACCTTGTCAAATACTGCCGCTACAGAGATAAATGGGTGAAAATCATCAACCGTCATAATATGCTCCAATGGTGCAGCCGATACACCCGAATATAACGACGGATATCTGTTTCTCAACACCGGCAGAAAACGCACCGCCCGCTCGCCCTGCCAGCTCTCCATTATAGCCTCAGGTGTCAACGCCATATCCACCCTCAGACCACTACTCTGCAACAGCGTCCTGGAGGCATCCTTGGCCCACTTGCAGCCACCAATAACTATTCTGACCTTGTAGTGACCCACCAGCCTGTCATTCATTGATGCCGAGAGTATGTATATCGTGCCCGAGAACATCTCTATCCCGCCACACTCTACCCTTGCCTGGTGATGACGCGAGTTAAAACGCTCCAGAGCATATATATCCCTGGACACCCCAAATATAGCGTTCGACTCTGCCGTCGATGGTATTGTTATCTCCACCTGCTGACCCTCTATCACCCTCTGCGGATTCTGCATCTTGGCTATCTCAAAACCTATCGGCACCATCGTTGCCTTGGGTATCGGACAACTTCTACCATCTACATATAGCCTCATAATACCACCTCCTTTCCGCCATATTCAACGGTAATCTCCACTATCGAGGCTTCGTTCAACGATGATGTTACCACCTGACTGTCTGACAGTTGCACCTCTACGACAGCATCACCCTCTATCCACACCTTCGAAGCGGTAAGTATTGTCGCCAACACCTCGGCTATAGACTCTGGCACCGCCTGCGAACGCAGAGTCATCCTCTCAAAACTCTTGTTGCTGATAATATCACCCTCCATACGATGCATAAATACCTTCGTGCGCTCAGACACCACGCTCTTCGATATGGTTATGGGAAATGTATAGTGCTCCGTAGCACCCGTCGAGCCAATCCAACCAACTCTCACCGCCCCGCCATAGCGCGGCACTATACGATACTCTGCCTGCGCAATCTGCTGATTACCAACAGAAAACTCTACAATAATTGTCTGCGTGCGCTCGTCTAAATCTGATGTTGTAAGATGCAGCTGCGCAAAACCATCACACGCACGAAGTTCCAAGGTGCGACGCTCACCAAGATTTGTTCGCGCCTCCACCTTTAACGGCGCACCAGGCAGCACTGCCACCCTCAGATCGTCATCCTCACCATAGCCGATTGGTCGCATATGCGGCATTATCGTCTGCAGCGTGTTTACGATTGGCAACTTTAAGTTGCTGCTTACCCTCACACTCGGAGAGACCACAACCCCTTCGGTCGTCTCCACCGAGATGTAATAGACTCTTGTCGGCAAACTTATCAGCGACCAACTTCTCAACTCAGCAGGCTCTGTAACCCACTGATTCTCAATATATGGTGCAATATCCACCATCGCCGTCTGCGCCCCGCTAATAAACTTACTACCCACCACCTCTTCTGTTTGTGCATCAACGATGTCAACCATAAAATCGGTCTGAACATCACTCTGAACCACAAATACAACCCCCTCACTTATCGGGGTAAAATCTTTTGGATTCTCCACAATAGTTACCATAATTCCTTTTTTACCTTTTATAATACTACGACACTGCCTTGTTTATCAAAATATAACCTCCACCTCTGCTCGAGCCGTTACACCAACCTCACCACGACCCAATACCGAGTGCGCCGCAGGTGTAATATTGAGGTTGCTTACCAGCGCAATATCCTCACACTTAGAGAGTTGAAGCATTATATCGAGCATATCGCTCTCCATCCTCGATATCTGCTGGCTCAACTGCTCTGGCGAGTTTCGCATACCCTTATCAAGCAGATGTAACACCACCGAGTAGGTTATTCGCCCGTGATTACGACCCTCTATTGATAGAAATACAGGCTCCTCTAACAGAGCCGCAGCCATTTTTGGTGCTTGCGCAGATATGTAACCCGTTCCAAGAGCCCTGAAGCTGTAACCAGACTTGCCACAACACTGCTGCACCGCCGAAATTAATTTTACGCGGTCCATAATAGTATGTTTTAGATTGTTTATAATTTTGTTAATAACAGCACAATAACAGACTAAATAGCAGTGATTATCAGAATATTTATGCTGTTAATAAAGTTACCAACACCCATTGAAAATTGTTGATAACCGTCGAATGACAGTGCAAATATATAACTCCAAAACGCCCCTTGCCAAGAGGACAAAGCCTACTTTCGACCACTTTCTATGCCCCGCTATCACACAAGATGCTGCAATAAAAGCGGTTAGTCGACCATATTTTTTCTCTTTTTTTGAAAAAAAAGTTCTGATGGGCATACTCTGTGCAAAAAAAATGTTAACTTTGCAATGCAGAATATGCACTTTTGTTTCATTAACGGCGAATAACTATGGATGGTGATGGGTATCAACGCAAAAATAGCTGCTATATCGTATCTCAATACGATACCGTTCATCTATGGCATTCGGCACGAAGGTAACCTTTGCGCCGAACTACTGCTCGCACCCCCTTCTCAAAATGTAAAGCACTTTATCGAGGGCAAGGTAGACCTTGCTCTTGTTCCTGCTGCCGTCGTTCCTACACTTAAGGATGCAGAGGTAATTACCGACTACTGCATTGGTGCTGTAGGGGCTGTGCGCACAGTTGTGGTTGTCAGCAACACCCCTATCGACAAGGTTGAGCGCATTTGGCTCGACTCTCACTCTCGCACCTCTGTCCAGCTCTGCGGCTACCTTGCCAAGTATCGTTGGAAGATTGACCCGCAGTGGTTTGATATGACCGACTACTCGGTTATGGACTCTCCGCAGTCAGGCGATGCATACCTTATCATCGGCGATAAGTGTTTCGACTACGAGGGTCGCTTCAGCTACACCTACGACCTTGCCGAGGAGTGGATTGCTCAGACTAAGCTCCCATTCGTCTTTGCTGTATGGGTTGCTCGCAAGGGTCTGTCTTACCGTCTGCACGACGCTCTACAGTCTGCTCTCACCTTCGGTGTAGAGCATACCTACGAGGCTATTCTTGAGAGTCCGTACGCAGGTAAAGACTACGCCTACGACTACCTGACTCGCAATATTGACTATCTATTCGATACACAGAAACATAAAGCACTTAAAAAGTTCTGGGACTTTGGGCTTAAGGTTGAGCCTAAGGTCAATCCCGGCTGAAGGAGGTAGGTACTATGTACCGCAAACCAATCTGGAATATGAAGTTTTATCAAAAAACAGAGAGGAGAATCAATGATTACCATTTACCTTAAGCAATACAACAAGATTATCCGAAACGCAGACACAGAGTTGTTTGACGATTTGGGATACGACGATATCCTGTGGATTGATATGATGCAACCCACAATCAAGGAGCAGAAGGCTGTAGAGAACTTTATGGAGATTAACCTCCAGACCCGCCAGCAGGTCGAGGAGATCGAGTCAACCTCAAAGTACTCCGAGTCCGAGAACGCCATCATCTCAAATAGTAACTTCTTCGTGCCTATTGGTGGTGACTCGTTCAAGGTCGAGCCGGTGTCGTTCACACTTTCTAACGAGGGTGTGCTTGTCTCTGTGCGTCAGGCAGATATGCGGACCTTCCGCGAGGCTGAGAAGCGTCTGCAGATGAACTACCGCAACTACTCTACAGGCTACCATATCCTCATCTCACTGCTCGAGGTGCGTATCGACTTCGATGCCGACCTGGTCGAGATGGTCGGCCGTCAGGTATCGGCCCTCAGTAAGGATATCAACCACGAGGATAGCATCGACAAGGATGTGATCCACCGCATCAACACCCTTCAGGAGCGTACAATGGTGCTGCGCGAGAATATCTTTGACCGCCAGCGCGTACTTTCAGGTATCCACCGCTCTGAACGCTTCCCTAACGATATCTACCCGCGCCTGCAGCTGATGATTAAGGATGTAAGCTCACTTATCAGCCATACAGACTTCACCTTCCAGCGTCTGGACTATATCCAGGATGCAGCTCTGGGTCTTATCAACATCGAGCAGAATGAGGTTGTAAAGATCTTCTCTGTGGCGGCTGTGGTCTTCCTGCCGGCAACCCTTGTGGCAAGTATCTATGGTATGAACTTCAAGTTTATGCCTGAGCTTGATTGGGTTTGGGTTCTCGAGAGCGGACTTACCATCCCGATGGGCTATATCTTCGCCCTTGGTCTTATGATTTTGGCATCAGTGCTTACAATGGGCTTCTTTAAATACAAGAAATGGTTGTAAGTTATTAAAAAATTTATTATCTTTGAAACTATATAACAAACTTTAAAAAATATTAAACACTATGGAATTACCTTTTGCAGAATCGTGGCGCATCAAGATGGTGGAGCCAATCCGTAAGAGCACACGCGAGGAGCGTGAGCAGTGGATGAAAAATGCACACTACAACCTCTTCCAGCTCCGTGCTGACCAGGTATATATCGACTGCCTTACCGACTCAGGTACAGGTGCAATGTCAGATCGTCAGTGGGCAGCTATGATGATGGGTGACGAGAGCTACGCTGGTTCACTCTCATTCTTCCACCTCAAGGAGACTATCACTCGCCTGACTGGTTTTGAGTATGTCATCCCTACTCACCAGGGTCGTGCCGCTGAGAATGTACTGTTCAGCCACCTTGTTAAGGCTGGTGACATCGTTCCGGGCAACTCACACTTTGACACTACTAAGGGTCATATCGAGTCTCGTAAGGCTACAGCTCTTGACTGCACTATCGACGAGGCTAAGGATACTCAGCTCGAGATTCCTTTCAAGGGTAATGTAGACCCTGCAAAGCTCGAGGCTGCACTTGCTGAGCATCACGAGAAGGTTCCTTTCATCATCGTTACCATTACAAACAACACCGCTGGTGGCCAGCCTGTATCTATGGAGAACCTGCGTGCTGTTCGCGCTATTGCTGACAAGTATGGCAAGCGCGTAGTATTCGACTCTGCTCGTTTTGCTGAGAACGCATACTTCATCAAGACCCGCGAGGAGGGCTATGCAGATAAGAGCATCAAGGAGATCGTTGCTGAGATCTACTCTCTTGCTGATGGTATGACAATGTCTGCAAAGAAGGACGGTATCGTAAATATGGGTGGTTTTATCGCTACTCGCCACGAGGATTGGTACGAGGGTGCTAAGCGTTTCTGTATCCCATTCGAGGGTTACCTCACTTATGGTGGTATGAACGGCCGCGATATGGAGGCTTTGGCAGTTGGTCTTGACGAGAATACCGAGTTCGATAACCTCGATACCCGTATCCGCCAGGTTCAGTACCTCGCTGCTAAGCTCGATGAGTTCGGCATCCCTTACCAGCGCCCTGCCGGTGGTCACGCTATCTTCGTAGACGCATCTAAGGTGCTCACCTCTGTTCCTAAGGAGGAGTTCCCTGCACAGACCCTTGCTATCGAGCTCTACCTGGAGGCTGGTGTTCGTGGTTGCGAGATTGGTTACATCCTTGCTGACCGCGACCCTGTTACTCGCGAGAACCGCTTCGGTGGCCTCGACCTGCTCCGCCTCTGCGTTGCTCGTCGTGTATATACAAACAACCATATGGATGTTATCGCTGTAGCTCTTAAGAATGTATTCGACCGCCGTAACGAGATTACTCGTGGTGTGAAGATCGTTTGGGAGACCGAGCTTATGCGCCACTTCACCGTTAAGTTGGAGAAATTGTAGTATTGGCAACATCTATTGATAAATCGGGAGAACTTTCTCCCGATTTTTTTGTATATTTGATGTAGTTTGATTAAGATTCTTTGAGTATCAAACCATTAAGAAGAACTTGCATGAGAATGGGCAATGGATAAGAAATTGCCAACTTGTTTTGTTACACTATATTCCTCATGCTTTTCAAACAACTCTTTTCTAAGTGCAAAGATACGATTTTTTCTCCAATTATAAGAATCCGTACCCTAAAAACTATCTATGCGATAAAGAAAATGACATAACAGATTCGTAGCCGAGTTCACCAAACCACAGGCAAAGGTAACTCGTGTTCTTTTCGTCCAAGCAAGGTCAAGCCCTGCGGGTGTCGTGGAAAAATCATCCTCGCCCCGTGGGGCTTTCTGTATTT
>JAZOND010000008.1:0-84117 GCA_045654345.1 Alistipes sp.
ATGGGGCTATGACAATGGTTCAAGATTCTGGGTCGGAGAAAACTGGATTGGCAGAGGATTGCTAAGAAAGAGTCAGAAGGAAGTAATGCTGCCAATTGTTGATAAATATACAGGAACAACAGTCTTTGTTTCCGGAGAGGAGTTTCTCCCTATCAAGGATATTTAAGCCTTAAAATATTAATCAATACCGTAAGAGTCTTCGTATGCAATAACGGAGACTCTTATTATATTCAAGTATGTGCAAGTGTTAATGTGACTTGTTTCTATGGAGTTCTGCTCCAATGTAGTGGAATCAGATGACTATGTGGCTATGAGGTTTAGTTTATCCACTTTGCTATATACTCAAAACGGACTAAACTTGTTTTTACTCTTGCAACATAAAAGAAACTGGCGAAAAAAGAAAATGTTGCAAATTCTCTTTTCGTTAGCATTATTTTTATATCTTTGTAGCATCAAAAGTTATCACATTGTAGCATAACAATGAAGAACTCAGAAATACGAACGGTTGCTATTTAATTACTATATTTTCAAGTAGCATAACTAATAAAAAACAACGGGGGCGTATGTAGGAAACTATGTGGTTTCTTAATACGCCACCATTGTTTATTTACAATGCATCTTTGGAAGATGCTTGATTTCAGTGCTTTACTCTCAAAATCGCTATACACTTATTACGCGCAATGTTTCGGCTTAATTACGCCTCTATGTAGTCTTATATGTAGGATTTCGCAATTTTCGTAAAAACTAACACTGAAAATCAGTCAGTTAAAAACAAAAAGCATAGTCCTCTGCGGTCCCTCTTTTTTTATTGTGCTAAGTGTAGCTCGACATTAGGATTGTTGTAAAGAGCATTCAGACTTGACAGCTGAGCCTCGTAGACCTTATCACCTACGATGTAGTCAAACTCTACAGCATCTGTATACCAATTAAACGAGTACTCCTTACGCAGGTTGAGAGTATAGACTCCATTTTTGCCGACATTAACGCTACCGATTCTAACACCATCAGTTGTGCGAGCAAAGGCAACAAATCCGTACTCTGGCACTGATGTAATTGTGCCGTTATCGTTAAATGTAAGTCTACCCGAAATCAGCTTATTGGTAACCTTAAACTGCTTATCAAAGAACACCACCTTCTCCTTATCCGAGCTAATAGTAATTGTACCTGCAGTGGTCACTGTATTGGTCTTGAATGGGATAGTCTTGCGCTCGCCCACCTGACTTGCACCAGCCTCATCAGCATTGAGAACCGTTCCGTAGCCATAAGCTCGCTCAGCCTGGCGGTCTGCATCAACAGTGTAGGCAAATAGGCCATCAGATACCTTACGCACCTTATCGGCTGTGATATTAAACTCTGCGAATCGTGAAGGGTCAAGCTCGAGCATAGGTGCTGAGATATAGACATCGAACGACTCACCAAATGGATCTACGCTCTTATTATCCGAGCCGCGGAACGAGGTAATCTCAAACGATATATCTACACTTTGATTTGGCTCGTAGCTCCACTCAATATTGCTCACGCTCTCCTCTGTCTGGTAGCGCGAATAGTCGCCCTGACCATTAACCTGCGCCGCAAAGTGGAACGGATAGTAGTTTGCAAGCTCAAAGATTACTGAGCGATAGCTCTGACCTGCATAAGGCTGTGCGCTCTGGCCCGGCGAAATAGGCAGAGCCGAATTTGACTGAGCATTATTTGACGCCACGCGGACAACATCCTTGCTGACAGGTGTGTTGGTCTTAAGGTGGATAGTATAATGACCTCTATCGGTCTGCTTATTAGGCTCCTTGAGCATAAACATAAACACACGACCATTTGTCGACTGCGACCAATACTCCTCGCTGACAGGATAGAACACCGCATCGTGATCATCGTGACCCTCGGTGTAGTAATCTAAAGTCTTTGAGTATACAAAGAACTCATCGGCAGCTGTTGCGTTGATAGCACTACCATCAGCCTTATTGATCATCTGCATATCGAATGTAATCGGAGCATTACGCTTCTGCGGCACAAGGCGGTAGAGAATAACCTCATCGTCAGGCACATCTGCATTAGGATTCTCAACAAGGTCGCTGTTATACTCATTCAAATCCTCGATAGTTATGGCATACTGATGATCTGTAAATGTAAACTGCTTGATAAGCGTCTCAAAGTAGTCAGCCTCAACCATTATGCTCTGATTTTCATCCTTGTCGTGCTTAAGGATAGTGTGGAAGTAGAGTCGCTGCACGCCAGGCTCGGTTACGGTATATACATACTTATATCCCAAGCCATTCTCCTCCTTACCATAGCCCTCTTCGCCCTGACGCACTACAGGTAAGTGCATACCCGATGACGAACGCACATCAAGGCTGTTTACAGATACCAGCACATCGAATGGATACAACTCCTCCGGACAGGTCTGCGGAACGGTGAACTTAAGGGTCACAAACTCGCCCGTAGTACCACCGAAGATCTGTGTACCCACCCACGAAGGGGTAAATTTCTGGGTCTTGATAACGATAATGTCTATTGTACGCTGCAGCTTGCCCTTCTTTACAAGCAGAGTACCGCTCTGACGAGTAGCATCGGTCATCGGCAGCAACTGAACGGTAATGGTTCCATTGCCCTGAGAGTCAAAAGTTCGGCTGTCAAAGTTATGTGCTGCAACATTATTTACGCCCGACCAAGAAATCTCAGCATCGCTAAACTCAGAACCATTCTTAGCTGTAACCTTATAGCCAAGGGTCAGTTTCTTGCCGGCATCCGCCTCGTTAAGCACCACATAGGTCTTATCAACCGAGAGTACATAGTGCTCATCCTCAATCTCATTTACCCAAGAGGCAACAGACACCCACACATTGTTCGATGCAGGGGCAGAAAGTGCCTGCTCAAAGGTTGGCTGGCCATAGGTCAGCTTACCCACGATATTGATAATATATGAGTAGTTTCGGCGAATAGGAATACGGTTACCCTGCTCATCAATCAGCACCACGCGGTAGTAGAGCTGCTCTGTAGAACCAGGAACACTACCCTTGATAATTACCGATACAGGGTGTGAGTCGTCATTCTCGCTCTCGAAGATATAGTCCTCAGTACGGTTGTCAACATCTGTAATATCAGACATCAGACTCTTATCGCGAGGCATTGTCACAAATGGCTCTGAGCCCGGCCATACAAAGCCCTCTACAGGGTGGAATGGCGCGATAGTACCAAATGCCTGACGATTTGTAGTGGTAAAACCTGTAACATTGAGGTACGGACTCTGCCAATTAGCAATAGAAACCTTTGCCTGATTGCGCAGTAACTCAATACCATTTGGTAGAGCTGCAATCTGCTCATTGATAGATGTGGTAAGGCTATGATCCTTCTCAAAGCGTGCCCAATAGATCATCATACCCGATGCACCCTCCATAGCTGCAATAACCTCAGCCTCGCTCTTACCGTGGAAGTCCTCCTCATTATAGAGGTTTGAGTTCTGGTTGGCAATAAAGTGAATAGAGTGTGTCTCCTCAGGAATAGTTGCCTTAAAGACACCGCTGGTCGAGGTTGTGGTGTCAATCTCGGCATTTACGGTTGTGATAAATAGTCCGTAGTTGCTAAAGCAGAAGAGGATTATATTCTGAATATCCAGTCCATCAGGATCAACCGCTCTCACGCTCACAGTATCAAAGCCCTCCGGTGCAGCCTTGAATGTAATATCTACATAACCATCTTTTGCCGCAGGTATGCTCTCTACGCTCTGCCACTCCTCTGTGCAGGCTGTAAGTGCCATTGCGGCGATAAAAGCAGTTGCAATATATATAAACTTTCTCATAATTTTAGTCGTTTTTACGATTAATAAGCGTCTCTGATACAACGAATTGCAGAACTGTGTATATCGTCGTTAGTATTCTTCTTACTGTTATGCACAGGGCCACTTGCCGACATATAGTATGCACCATTGAGCAGGTAGTCTATAGCATCTGCCTGAACACCCGAAGTACCCTGTAGCGAAATGATAATATTCAACTCAGCGGCAGTAGGCAGTCGCCAATCGGTAAAATGAATAACATTACCGCTATTGTCAATATATGTCTCGGCATAGTTCTTACAGTGCTCACTGAATATCTCAAGGCGGTCACTCTTGCCGTTGCCATTATCATCATCATCATTATCGACATAGTTTAGACCTCCGTAGTCTGTAAACATCGCACCAAGGCGAGAGGCAATCATAAACGATGGCGAGACGATCTTTGCATTATCTGTTCCGCTATCAGTATGGCCATCTGTGATGCGTGGGCGTGCAACAACATAATCGGCAGAGGTTGCTGTAACTCGAACGTGATACATACGGGCATTATCGTTGTTGTTTGCATTACCATCTCTCTGCGCAGTAGCTGCTGTAGAGTTTGAAGGCCAATTATAGTACGAACGGACAGACATACCTGCTGTATTACCATCGCCCGAAACATACTTAGATGCCCAGAAATAGTCATCATTAGCACTATTACCGCTATAGCTGTCAGTGCCATATCTATATCGACCTGTCCAGCGGTTGTTTGACATCTCAAGACCAACTGCCACTCTACGGCTACCCTTGTATTGATAGTGGCAACCAAAGTCCTCACGATATGAGTAGTAGCCTCGCTGGTTGGTAATGTATATTACAGGATACTGCAGCACCATTACATCCTCATACAGCTCGCCAGAGTCGTGACGGCCATTGTTATTATCGTCCTGATAGACACGCATCTCGATATAACGAATGGTATTGTTTGTCGGCACATCACTTCTCACCTCGATATTGCCCGAAAGCTCTGCCAAAGGTGTTGCGCTAATATTGTAGTTAGCAGCTCTGTTAGTAATATTCTGCTCCTGACCAAACTTGTCAATATAGCTAACCTTATTAATAGAAATCTTTATAGGGTCTGAAGAAGCAAACTGCAGTGTCTCTGAATCTACAGGAATATTGTGCATCTCAATCTGCTCGCGATTAACCTTCAGATACTTAGGGCCACTCTGGCCACCTACATCTACATTCTGAGATGTCCAATTAATTACCGAGTATGTGGTATCGTCAAGCTCTACAGGAGTCGAAATCTCCTCAGCACCAGGGGCGTTGATAGTAGCTGCCACCTTATAGATGTGGTTACGCTCAAACCTACCCGTCTTGCTCAACTGCAGCTGGTAGTAGTTGTTCTCGTACTTCTCTACGATGGTTGTACCGGCAACAGAATCTACAACTGTATACTCAAGCGGAATATTTACAATAAGCGAAGTGCCGCGCTCAAAGAAGCTCTCGCCATTGCGATCGTGGCTATAGAAGTAGCCGACAACAATCACCTGCTCATTATTCTCACTCCAATGGAAGAACTGTGCGCTTGTAGACTTATCCGGTGTACGCAGCTCTGCACGGTGGGTATACTGATCAACCACAAGTGTATTGTACGGCATATTGCGGAAGTAGTAGCCCGCGTGATAGTTAGGGGTAAAGAGCACATTGCTACCCTTTGACAGAGTGACGATAACCTTTACCGCAGCACGGCGCAGAGTACAGCTAAGAGTAGTATCATCCGACTGAACGCCATTGTTTATCACCACAGCCTCCTTTACAGCAGGCTCTGAGCCAACGACCGAGAGGTATGCCTGACCATCCATCAAAAAGTACTGCGGAGCCTCTGACACATTCTTCAGACCTGTCATATGTATGCGCTCATCGCTCTGCTTTAGATTAAAGAGCTGATCTGTATTCTCAAGTGTCGCATATACCTCTGCCGACAAAGTGCTGTTTGCAATAAGGTATACATTATACTTTGCCATTGCAGGGAAGTCCTTGCGAGCCTTGGTAAGGTATATAGTTCCCTCATATGCCGCCGAAGCAGATATGCGCTCGTGGTAGTAGAAACTGTTATCCTCGGCAAAGAATAGCACATCTATATGAGAGAGTGCCGCCTCAGCGTCATTTGAAGCCACAACACGCGAAGAGACTAACGCCTGGCTATCAACTGCAATACCTATACGACCAGCTGCAACATCTGCCATAGGCATATCAATATCGCTCGAGCAGCCTACTGCAAGCAGCAGCGCAAGTGCATATGTTATATATCGTAGCTTTTTCATAGTTATATCTGCTTAATCTTAATAATTTTAGGGTCGTTTCCGCTATTTTTCCACGCAATCGCATCTGCCTTACCATTGATAAACAGATACATAGATGTACTTGCGCTCATCCACGAGGCGGTATATGATATACCAAACTCGACAATATTGCCTGCAAGGTCAGCATTGAGTGGAATAATCTTGATATTGTACCAATCGGCACCTGCCGTAAACTCCTTA
This sequence comes from Alistipes sp., assembly GCA_045654345.1. GTDB lineage: Bacteria > Bacteroidota > Bacteroidia > Bacteroidales > Rikenellaceae > Alistipes. The sequence goes on from JAZOND010000008.1 coordinate 6,298, forward strand.
GGATCGGTAACCAAATTTCCATTCTTATAGACGCGAATCTGGTAGTCTGACTGCGACTGAGTGAATGTTGGCACCCAAGTCTGGCCTAATGGAGCCGACATATTGAACCATACTGAGAAGGCACCTGCCTCATCGTCTGCCACATTGTAGCTCATTGTTGGCTCAACACTGATTGGGTCGTTGATATTACCACTAAGGTAGTGTGAGTCTGGAATTACAGGGTTGTGGTAGGTCGGATATGCGAACTCGCCATAGTTAATATCCTCACCCTCGTCCCAATCGGCAACCTTGTAGTCGATAGTAAGACCACCCGCAATGCCCGTAATATTAAAGCGGTAGTAGTTATTGCGGACAATGTCGTATGCTGTACCCTCATTCACCTTTCCATCTGTATATGTTGCAAAGCTGATTGCATCATTGAAGGTGATGGTGTTATTGCTGCTATCGCTAAGAGTTATGCTCAGCTTTGCGCTCGGTGTAAGGGCATCAGTATTGCTGTACTCAGGAATATAGAGCACGCGGCTGCTTGGTGTAACGGCTGCGAACTCTACGCCACCTGTCGGGGTGTAGATAGATCGGTACTCGTTCATTGACTCACTACGAACAATGTCTGTGGTCTGTGCTGCGCTCTGCCATACTGATGGCAGGCAGTAGCCGTAGCGATTGAGACTGTTGATTGTAACGCTCTGGATAGTATAGTCTGCAAGTGCAGCACCAAGGTTAACCTCAACCTTTGCCGCAGCGCGCAGCAGTGAGATTACACCAATATCCTGATTATCTGACAAATTCAGCGCGATCTGCTTTACACCCCACATTGGTATTGCACCACTCTGGTACTCAAGATCTGTAAACTCGAAGGTCATAGCATCAGCCGTTGCGCTCTGCGGGCAAGCTGCATATACCATAATCTTATACTCTGCTCCTGCAGTCAGGCTCAGGTGCGACATATCGCCGACAAACTGATACTGATTCTCTGCCACCTGCCAATGGATAAGCGAAGAGACCTCACCCACAAGGGTATTATCGGCTGCATTGTATATAGCTACGCGCATATCGTCAAGGCGAATCATATTGTCAAACGATGTTCCGATAGAGTTTGTATACTCGTCGCCCCAAGTGGTTCTTGTGCCGCTATCGGCCACAGAGAGACGGAAGGTAATCTTCTGAGTTGATTCTATACACTGACCAGAGTCGTATATCGAGCCACACGCAACTGCCATAGTTGCCCATAGCCCTAAAAGCAAGTATGATAATCTGTTGTGCATAGCTAATTATTTATAAAATTTCGTTATTAAGAACTACTCTCCACGAGTTGATGATAATAGAGCTTGAAAGCCACTGTCCGTTGTGGATAAAGAAAGTCATATTGTACTCATCCTGACGGTCAAGATACTCCTGATCCTCCATCTGGCGATTGTAATTGCCCTTTACAAGCAGCGCATAGTCTACAACAGGCACCGAGAGAACTGTCTCAGAGGTCTGCTTATTTCTAACCACAAGCAGCGGACGGTGGTCAGTCATAAGGCGCGCAGTGGTAAGCTCTGCAACAGCTACGGCAACACTATTTGCGCGTGTAGCAGCGATATCTGCATCAATGTCTACATAGCCGGTAGTAATATCCCACGGGCGGTAAGTGATTGTATCATCAGCCAACACCGTGTTATCATAGTCCATCTTGCCGTTATTATCAACAATGGCAAACTCAAAGTTATCAATATCTGTATCGCTCGGTGTAGAGCCTGCATCCCAAGTCTGCTGCAAGATAATACGGAAATTATTTGTATTCTTTGTCAACGAAAGCACCTCTGTATGCACGCCCGCCTCTTCTGTATAGTTTATACGCTTAAGGCCGTGGAAGAGCGGAGTAAGGTCGCTATCAACATATGCACCCGCATCGCTGCTCTTACGAGCCATAACACACTGCATCTGCGCAAGTGTAGTCTGGCCAACAACGGCTGTAGGTACTGTAAAGCTTGTACCATCTACGCCGCACCACGCCAGCAGGTCATACTGTCCAGGAGTAAGTTCAAGCATCATTGCATACTCCTCTGATGCAAGTGCTGCTCCACTCTCTGAGGCCTGATGAACAAGGACTCCCGAGTCATCAAACACATAGAGATTTACAGACGATACCTTTGAAGCAAAGGCGTCGGCGTACTCCATATTTCTGTCGTACTTAAACTCGATTCTGTACTTAACCGAGCAGTCACCCTCTCCTTCATAGATAACGCTATTACAAGAGATAAGCGTAGATGCCAATGCAAAAGCCGCTGCGAGCATCTTAATCTTCGAGATATGAGCAGTTATGTTCATAACCATTATAAGTTTTAAGTTTGTCAATATTTAGTTTTATGTAGTCCCGTTTCCGGTAGTTGTTTTCATCTTTGGTGGGAGAGTAATCTCCAAGTCTCTGCACCTCTCTTTGCACCGATGCAGGAGTGCTTTTACATTGAGCTATTCTCTGTTTTGAAAGCAGTGGGAGATATCCCACCCCCACTGCTTTAGGGTTTTGATTGTGTTAATTTATATTACTGAAGAATCACATCGTTAGATACCAATCTCCAAGCAAGAACATTAATCTCTGCAGAGATATAGGTCTCCTTATCGGTAGGCTTAACAGGCTCTACATTCTGATTTGGATCGTAAACCGGAGTTCCCCAACCCTGAACGCCTGAGATGTTTACCTTATAGCTGTGGTTACGAACAACGCCATACTCGCCTGCGCTACCTGCGCTACCCAAGTGCTTGATATCTACATAGTAGTAAGTCATACCACTCTTCCAAACCTTTGCAGGCTCAACCTTTGCAAGCTCTGCATTTACATCTGCAATCGGAGTGTAAATTGTACCGTCGAATGAGAACCAATTGTTAGCATCAACACCATCAGCAAGCTGGAAAGATACCTCGTAGCTCTCAGCAGTTGACAGACCTGCAACCAACTTAAGCTCTGCGTCGTCAATAGATGTGTAGGTGCTAACTCCGTCGAAATGCATCAGCTTATTCTTCAGTGTCGGAGCAACCGCTGCAAGCAGAGCCTGCTCGCCAACATAGTTTGTACCATACCACTGTGCGATCTCGAGTGCGTTACCAGCCTCATCCTGAAGTACTGCAGCCACGATACACTTTGTGCGTGCGCCAATATGCTCGCCAATATACTCTATAGTAGCTAATGAATTTGTAAGCTGTGAATAGTTAAAGTCATTATCAACTGGATTAGAAACACTCTTTGCTGACCAATATGAGCGGAAGTAAGGTGCATCGTTCCAAACAAAGCCAATTGCAGAGTCAGTCCAAGTTGGATCAATGCTCTTGATATAGTAAGACTCTGTCTGATTTGACACTACATCCCAGCTCTGAATCTTTGCATATACAGTCTTATCATCCAAAGTCACGCCGGTATCGAACTTCTCAGCAGTTGTCTCTACGCTCAACTTTGCAGTCATACGCTCAACATAGATAGTCACAGGATTTGCAAGAGCCTTATCTGCAGAGGTCTGGAAGTGGTCGATAGTCAGAGGTGTTGCATATACAGCCTCGCCAGCAGCGTTTACATATGCCGAGTTGGTCATAATAAAGTTAGCACCTGAAGTGTGACCTGCTGCCTGCATCTGATCCTTAAGTTGAGTGAGCGAAAGGCTTGAATTTGCAGTGTAGTTTACAACTGCTACAATCTGTGCAGGGAACTCACCCTTATACTTCTCAACAACCAATACAGGATCGGTCATAGACTCAATATTTGGAGCCTCAGTGCCGCCATTATCGCTAACAGCTACATTGTAGTAGTTGCCATCAGCGTTGATATTGAAGATATTACCCGCAGCATCAAAGAAGAAGAATGCTGCCGAGGTTACAGTCTGCTCTGCTACAGTGCCATCCTCATAATTTGCACCCTCTGCACGCGTTCCGTCGTTTGCAGACTTAAGATTAAGTGCCAGATAAGACTTCTCTGCACCCACTACTGGGTTAGTCGCCTGAATGTCATCCTCACTCTTTGCGCAACCTACAACAGCTGCCAGGGCAAATATACCCAACAAAATTTTTGAAGTTTTCATAGTCATAATTTTTTTGTAGTTAGTTAATTATTATTCTCGAATTTATTTCTTGTTGATAAATGTATCCATCTCTGCAAGAGTTGTTGTTGCCTGAGCTATGCCTGCCGCCTCTGCCTGCTTAAAGAGCTCTCGGGCAGTATCATAATCCTCAACCATTGCCGCATATGCTGCGCGAGCATAAGTAGCCTCTGCCGATGTTCCTGCACGCTTGAGGTAACGCTTTGCTGCATCCATATCTCGCTTCTGCATCGCTGAGTTTGCAGCATTGAGGTTTGCAATCTCATCGTTAGGGAACATTCTTACCGCCACCTCAAATACCTCGTGGTGAGCATCGCTACCCTGCTCATACTCATTTGATAGCAGGTAGAGCTCCTCAAGGCTGAGCTTCTGCGGAGCAGTTGCCATAATATTCTTAATCTCCTCAATGTCGCTATAGTGGCGAACGGTATACTCTACAGCGTAGTCTGAGTGGCGCAGTGCAGGATAGATATGCTTAAGGATATGCGCATACTGCTCTGGATAACCCTCGCGAATCATACGCTCTTTACGATCCGGATCGCGATCTGAGTTGATAATATCAAGAATCGCAGCCTTATGTGCCAGATTTGACTCTGCTATGTGGCTGCTAAATCCAGCCCAATCCTCAGCCTCAAATGAGGTGTGAACAATAGCCTGATCAAAGTGGTAGAGGTTATTCACATAAGCCTTCAGGGCTGCGGTACGCTCCTTTGCCAGATACTCGTTATGAGCATAAGAGCCCTCAGGAGATGCATAACCCTTAATCTTGAGCGATACGATTGTAACATCACCATCCTGGCGAACCGAGTTGATAGTTGCAAGAATCTTATTGAGCTCTGCTGTATTGTTACGATAATCAGTGTAAATCTCTGTCTTATTTACAGGAAAGTCGATATATGCCGAGCCACTAATCTCACGAACCTTCTCTGCCTCCGCATAAGGCTTCATATATACAAATGTCGGCATATAGTACACCTTCTCTGTCGAAGGGGTTGTGTAGTTGCTCACCAACGATGTGCTCTGCTCACCCACCTTCTGGTTACAACAGCCATATACAGAACGATTCAGAACAAGGTGCGAACCCTCCATCCACGGCTGATATGGGACAATAGCGTGATAATCTACTGTATCAGGACGCTTTGCCTTGCGATAGCTGCGCTCACCAATGCCTGACAGCGAACTTCTACCGTCGCGGATATAGTAGTAGTAACGACGACGACCATATACGCCAATTGATGAGAAGTTGAGCGAGTCTTGGCCATTAACAATAGCCGGGGTTACAAGCACTGCACGGTTAGACTTAACCTTAAGATCAGAAATATCGACATCCATATCGACTACCATATAGTCTCCATTGCGCTCAAGACGCACATTGTGGGTCTTTACACCCTCAACCTCTGCATATGCCGAGAGGGTGAATGCCGAAAGTGCTACCAATGAAAATATAATTCGTTTCATCTTTATTTCGTTTTAACAGTTAGAACAAATAGACTAAATTAAGAGCCAACTTGGTAGGACCTACATAGTGGTGTGTAAGACCTGTCTCAACCTTGCGACCACAGCCAGCGCACTCAAACGAGTCATACTTTGTGTAGGCATATCCAACACCCAGCTCAAGCTCGAGGTTCCAGTGACGCCCCAGAACAAAGGCGTAACCGTAGGCAATACCTGCACCGGCAAACCAACCTTGATATCTGCTATCGGTAAGCTTCGAGAGATCAGTGCCCAAAAAGTTGATATTATTCTTAAGACCTCCTACATTATACTGACCTCCGTGGGCGTGAATACCGAGGAAGTGTCCCATAAAACGGTCACAAAACCAATAACGAGCCTCAGGCTGTACAAGGTAGTGCTTCCACCTCTTCTCCTCAGAGAGATTCCACGCGTTGAAGTTACCAGATAGGTCGATGGTCCATCGTGGTGCCAAACCAACCTCTACACCCGCATTCACCGTAGCTGTCAGGTCATACAAGACATTGGTCTTGATGGCCACATCGTTCTGCGCACTCGCTCCAAGCGATGTAAGCAGACCTAAAATTAGTGGAATGTAAAATTTAAGCTTCATATGTTCAAAAATAGGTAAAATGTTTATATATAAATATGTATTCTTGTATCACTTTCCATCTTTCTGATACAAAAGTATATTAAATAATTTTGATATCCAAATAAATCGAGTAGAAAAATACTGTTACACATCAAAATAATTTTTATATCACTGATTTTCAGCATAAAAAAAATGTGCCTGTGTATCAAAAAAGCGATACACAGGCACCCCAACAACTTTTATTAACTAATCAACTATATTATAACCTTTGGATTTGGTTGGTTATTTCTTTTTCTTGCGATATCTCATACGAACCTTAGTAGGTGTGTCACCCAAGTACTTCTTACAATACTCACCCAAGTGGCTTGAGCTTGAGAAGCCGTACTTCTCTGAAATAAAGTATATAGGTGCGTCTGTATTTACAAGATCATCAAGAATCTCATCTTTACGCTGGATCTGCATCCATACGCCAGGGGTATAACCCGGATAGTGGCGGCGGAACACTACATTAAATGTATTAATATCGTATCCGCACAACTCTGCAAGGTGGTTAAGATTACGAGCCTTAATGCGATTACCCTCGACCATTGTTCTGAATGACACTGCGTGATCAAAGAGGTTAAAGAGCAGCTTTGCAAGTACCTCTACATCGTAGTAGAAGCGGAAAACTACGAAAAGAACCTCGATCATCGACTCGTGCATATGTGCGCACGGAATCTGGTCATCCATAAATCGGAGGAGTAGCCCCAGAGTCTGCTTCAACTCGCTATTGATAGGCACTGCCTCAAATGAGTAGTTAAAATCCTCCTGAGTCTTAGCAAACTGCAACAGACCTGCGATATCACAAGCGGCACCCGGGCGGTTGAAGTAGGCAACAATAATATGCAGCTGCTCACTTACTACCTTTATATTATAGTGACCGCTATGGTAGCAGAAGAAGAAGTTACCCTCTGACACCTCATAATTATCACACTCCTCAGAATCTATAACAACTGTACCCGAGATGACAAACACAAGATGGTTGGTATCTCCCGGTTCAATAACAAAAGAGTCTCCGGCGTTATATTTTCGCTGATAAAAACCAGAGAAGGGCTCCTTTGAAGAGGGACACGATGCTGGGCAAGATTGTCTCATAATACCAGTTTTATACAAATTATTTTTATCTATATCAATTTTCTACTGCAAAGATAACAACATTTATTGAAATAACAAATTTTTTCTTGCATTAAACAACATTTTTTTTATATAATCCACATTTATTTGTATTTAATATAGTAAATAGTGGTATTTTTTAGCAAAAAATTATATCTTTGCATCAGATATGAGAACTGTTTTGATATTGATTGCATCGTTTATTGGGGCATTATCTATGCTCTGCGAGCCATCATCTGCCCCTGACAGCAGCAATATTACAACAGAGAAAAATCCTACCACAGAGATTGCCGAGCAATACTACTCTCCACTGCTCACCTCTGCAACAGCTACCAGAGGTGGTAACTCAACAACTCGTCGCACACATCACAGTAAGCATAGCAAGCTATTTACAATATCTGACAGCTATATTCCGCAGTCTCTGTCTATAGTAAAGTATCTCCACATTGGCTCTACGGCATTACGCATTAGCCTTGTATTTCTGCTGCACAATATTCGCATATAGCATTTTATGGATCTTTAAGACATTCATAATTTAGATACTAACTATATAATTAAACATATGATTTTACAAATTTTAACACTTCTGGGAGCTCTCGGAATGTTCCTCTATGGAATGAATATGATGAGTTCCGGACTTCAGAAAGCGGCAGGAAATCGTCTTCGCAACTTCCTTGCTGCAATGACCTCAAGCCCCGTTAAGGGTGTAATGACAGGTTTGGGTATTACCTCTATTATCCAGTCGTCAAGTGCTACTACAGTTATGGTTGTCGGCTTTGTAAATGCTGCACTGCTGACACTCAATCAGGCTATAGGTGTAATTATGGGTGCCAACATTGGTACTACCGTTACAGCTTGGCTCATCTCGCTGCTCGGCTTTAAGACCGACATCTCTATCATCGCTGTTCCACTTATGGCTATCGGCTTTGTAATGAGCCTTGCAAAGAAGGAGAAGTACAAGAACATCAGCGAGTTTATCATCGGTTTCGCACTACTCTTCCTCGGTCTGTCTCTTATGAAGAGTTCAGTACCTGACCTGCGCCAGACCCCTGAGGTACTCTCATTTATCCAGCAGTGGACAGGCTATGGCTTTGGCTCTGTGCTTATCTTCCTTGTATTCGGTACACTTTTGACCCTTGTGCTTCAGTCATCAAGTGCTACTATGGCACTTACGCTCATTATGATGAGCTTGGGATGGATTCCGTTTGAGATGGCTGCAGCTATGGTGCTTGGTGAGAATATCGGAACAACCATTACGGCCAACATTGCCGCAGCAGTAGGTAACCCTAATGCCCGTCGCGCCGCCCTTGCTCATACATTCTTCAATGTATTTGGCGTTATATGGGCCTTGATTCTCTTCCGCCCATTCCTCAGACTTATCGGCGTTATTATCACCTGGCTGGGCTACCCTAACCCTACCCTTATCGACTATTCGGCAGGTATCGAGGCTGGCTCTGACCTCTCTACAGCAGCACTCTATGGTGTATCTATGCTCCACACCCTCTTTAATCTGATTAACACCTGCATACTGATATGGTTCATTCCTCTAATTGTACGCTTTGTGACTTTGGTTATCAAGAACAAGCCTGAGGATGAGGAGCAGACTATACGCCTTAAGTTTATCAACGCAGGCCCTATCGGCACCGCAGAGCTGGCACTCAGCGAAGCTAAGAACGAGATTATCCACTTTGCGCAGATCTGTCGCAATGGTTTGGGATATATCCGCTCGGCGGTAAATGCAACTAAGGAGGATGAGTTTGAGACATACCGCAAGAAGTTGGTTAAGTACGAAGAGATTGCCGACCGCATTGAGTACGAGATTGCGACATTCCTCAACGCCCTGCCTCAGGAGGATTTGAGCGAGGATACACGCCGTCAGGTTAAGGCTATGTACAAGATTATCGGCGAGCTTGAGAGTTTAGGTGACTCAGGCGAGAGCATCAGCCGCATACTCTCTCGTCGCAACATCCACAACAAGAGCTTTACGGCACAGCACATCGAGAAGATTTCAACCCTGCTCGACCTTGTGGATAACAGCTACAAGATTATGATTGCAAATCTCTCATCTGAGAACAATGGAGCCGAGGAGCTTCGTCGTGCCCTTGACTGCGAGATGGAGATTAACGATATGCGCAACACCCTGCGCGAGGCTGAGATTCTCAAGATTGAGAGTAACACCACCGAGTATCAGAGTAGTGTCTACTACCTCGACACAATCTCTGAGATTGAGCGTATGGGCGACTATATCATCAACATCTCGGAGGCTCTGCAGCGCAAGTAGTCCTCTGCAAAAAGCAAGCAGGCAGGTTGACTAACCTGCCTGCTTTATTATATATATAAGGTATACTACTTCCACTCGCCAGCAATACAGCCATCGGCAGCACAAGCAGCATTAAACTCTCCAAGGGTCATCATATCCTGCTCCTTCTGATAGGTATAGGTATTGTGACCATCGGCAGTAGTATAGCACACCTGCACAACAAGACCGAAAGTTTCGTAGAACTCATCTTCCAACGCACCAATAGTCTTAGAGGCATCAATAGATATCTCACCCTCTTTGCCTTTATTAACGCGCACCTGCTCGACGGTACTGTCGATATCTACCCTATATGGCGTCAAGTTATCGACACCAATATACAATCTCGCCTCTGAGGTATAAAGACGCAATCTCAAGTACTCAAATGTCTGATTGAACTGCTTCATCAGTTCTTCTACGCGCTTATCTGCCGTCACTAAAATCTGCTCTGCCATAAAGGTCTGTTTTTTATAGTAATACAATCCATACAAATATAGCACAAACTATTGACATCTGCAAATTAAAAAGCAGCACCAAATAATGATGCTGCTTTATTATTAGAGCGCAAAGCCACTATACGTGACGAAGAATCTCGTCAAGGCCATCGAAGTGGCACTTGTAATCCTCGAGTGAGCGGTTGATAATCTCCTGAGCCTCGGCAGCACCGTAGACATCAACAATCTCGACCTTCTTCTTTGCAGTATCGCTATCAGGCATATCCTTATAAGTAAGGAAGTAGTGCTTCAGACGATTGACAACACCCTTTGGAAGCTCTGAGATATCGTTATAGCTGCTATATGTAACATCGTGACGCAGAACGGCAATAATCTTATCGTCTGCCTCATTACCGTCGAGCATACGGAAGCCACCGATAGGTCTAACCTCGCAGATAATATCACCGTGAACAATGTCGCGCTCAGTAAGTACGCAAATATCGAGTGGGTCGCCGTCACCGACAATATTCTCTCTGCCACTCTGCTGCATACAATAACGGGCAACGCTATCGCCACAGAAGCTCTGCGGGACAAAGCCATAGAGGGCAGGCACCACATTAGAGTACTTCTGCGGGCGGTCAATCTTCAGGTAGCCGCTCACCTTGTCCAACTCGTACTTAACAGTATCGGTTGGCACCATCTCAATAAAGGCGGTGATAATCTCAGGAGCATTCTCGCCCACCTCCAAACCGTGCCACGGATGCGACTTATATCGCAAGCCCATCAGTCGCGCAATAGGATCGTTAATCTTATTTCCCATAAAATAGCTGTTTATTTCTACAAAATTACAAATTATTTGCAAGCGAACAAATTTTTGCGTCCGTTTTTTAAGGGTGGGGATGGAGACTTTTATCAACAAGACTAAACATCCCGCTATTACAACAAATTATAGAGTTGATCCCTTAACTTAGGCTCAAAACCAGCCTCTCTAATAGCTCTCTGAATACCCTCAGCATCAAAGTGGTTTGATGCGCCTGCAGAGCTTACAACATTCTCCTCAATCATTATAGAGCCGAAGTCATTGGCTCCACTATGTAGGGCGACCTGCGCAGTCTGCTTACCGACGGTGAGCCACGAGGCCTGAATATTACGGATATTATTTAGCACAAGGCGCGCGGTAGCAATGATGCGTATATACTCCAGCGGCGAGAAGTGCGACACCACACCCTGCGCCTCAAGGCGTGTACCCGTAGAGCAGAATATCCACGGAATAAAGGCTATAAAACCATAATTACCCTCAGGCACTGCCGCCTGCAGGTCACGGATGCGGATAAGGTGCTCGACTCTCTCTTGTGGAGTCTCGATATGGCCATACATCATCGTTGCCGAGGTTGGCAGATTCATCATATGTGCCTGATGCATAACCTCCAACCACTGCTCTACACTCGGCTTGGCCGGCGAGATAATCTTACGCACGCGTGGCACAAGAATCTCGGCACCAGCACCCGGGAGAGAGTCAAGGCCTGCAGCGACAAGTCTCTCGAAGGTTGTCTTAGTATCAAGGCCACTAATCTTAGCTATATGTGCCACCTCAGGAGCACCAAGGGCGTGGAGACGCAGAGTCGGATAGCGATGTTTAAGCTCGCGGAAGAGCTCCTCATAGAACTCAATGCCCAACTTGGGATGCATTCCACCCTGCAACAGCAGCTGGTTTCCTCCAAGCTCATAGAGGCGGTCAATCTTTGCGCAGTACTGGTCTATGGTGGTTATAAAGTGCTTATCAGTCTGGTGAGGCTTGCAGTGGAAGTTACAGAACAGGCAGCCCGAGGTGCAGACATTAGTTGTGTTGACATTACGATCTATCTGCCAAGTAACAACATCAGGATCGGGCACACTATTGCGCCTCAAAATATCTGCCTGCTCGGCAAGTTCCTCAAGTGGAGCGGTGCTATAGAGCAGCCACGCCTCCTCTTGGCTTAGAGCCTGACCATCGTGCGACTTTGCGTATATATCCTTGAGTGAGAGCATACTACTTTCTGCGTTTTTTCTTTACGGTATCGTGAATTATAAACTCAGGTTCATCGTAGTCGGCAAAGGTAAAGTCGAGCATACGACGGCGCAAATCGGCACTCTTAACCCTTACGCGCACCTTGTCACCAAGGGTAAATACATTGCCCGTAGCATTTCCGTAGACCTCATAGCGAGCCTCGTCAAAGCGATAGTAGTCGCCCACAATATCGCGCAGAGCAACCATACCCTCGACAATAGAGTCCTCAAGCTCGACAAAGATTCCCCACTCCGACATTCCCGAAATGTGGCCATCAAACTCCTGACCGACCTTATCGGCCATAAACTCTACCATCTTATATTTAATAGATGCGCGCTCAGCCTCGGCAGCCACAACCTCGCGCTCTGATGAGTGCTCACAGAGTGACTCCAGGGCATCCCGGTCGGCACTCTTGCCTCCATCGAGGTATCGCTGTAGCAGCCTGTGTACCATCATATCCGGGTAGCGACGAATTGGCGAGGTAAAGTGTGTGTAATACGGGAAGGCAAGACCATAGTGGCCAATATTTGCCGTGGTATATACCGCCTTTGCCATCGAACGGATAGCCAGCATACTTACAACATTCTCCTCTGCCTTACCGCGCACATCGGTCATCAGCTGGTTAAGCTCCTTTGCCACAGCAAGACCCTTCTGCGCCTTGAAGAGGTGACCAAAGCGGAGGATAAATGTGCGGAAACGCTCGAACTTCTCGCTATTTGGCTCGTCGTGCACTCGGAAGACCATAGTTCTCGGCTTGCCATTGCGCTTAGCACAGAATGTAGCTACGCGACGGTTTGCCAAGAGCATAAACTCCTCTATAAGCTGATTTGCCTCCTTCTGCACCTTGAAGTATACACCTGTAGGGTGACCCTTCTCATCCAGATGGAACTTGGCCTCACGACGGTTAAATGCAATAGCACCCTTACGATAACGTTCCTTACGCATAGCCTGAGCAAGGCGATGAAGAGTAAGTATCTCCTCCTTCATATCACCCTGACCGCTCTCGATAACCGCTTGAGCCTCCTCGTATGTAAATCGGCGATCAGAGTATATCACCGTACGGCCAAACCACTCGCTCGTAATCTTGAGTTTCTCGTCAATAACAAAAACTGCCGAGAAACATAGTTTCTCCTCGTGCGGACGCAGCGAGCATAGCTCATTTGAGAGTCGCTCGGGCAACATAGGTATAGTTCTATCAACAAGATACACCGATGTACCGCGTTCTAATGCCTCATCGTCAATAACGCTACCTGGACGGACATAGTGAGTTACATCGGCAATATGCACACCTACCTCCCAGAGTCCCTCACCCACACTGCGGATAGAGAGCGCATCGTCAAAGTCCTTGGCATCAGCAGGGTCGATAGTAAGGGTTGGCACATCGCGCATATCGCGACGCTCGGCATAGTCCTTAGCCGTTATAGTGCCATCAATCTCTGCAGCAGCCTGCTCGATATGCTCCTCAAACTTATAAGGCAGGTCATACTCGAGCAAAATAGCGTGCATCTCGGCATCATTATCACCCGTAGCACCTAAAATATCTACGAGTTCACCAATCGGCATCTGGTCACCGTCATACCACTGAGCAATACGCACAGCCACCTTATCGCCCGTCTGCACCTTAGGATATTTCTTGCGCGAGAGGTATATATCTACAGGCATTCGGCGCGAATCAGGAGCCACGATAATCGCACTCTTTGACACCACCTCGGCAACACCTGCATAGCAGCGGTCGCTGCGCTCAATAATCTTTACAATCTCACCCTCAAGGGCACCCGTACGGGCAGTATGGGTTACCACAAACTCCACCTTATCGCCATTAAGGGCGTGCTTGGAGTTGCGAGAGTGGATAAATACATCTGACTGCAATTCAGGACAAGAGACATACAGGTTGCCGTTATTGCTCATATCAGCAACACCCTGATAGCGAGGAAGTTTACTGCGTGACAGATGGTAGTTGCCACGACCCTCGCACTCGATATATCCCTGCTCGAGCAGCGTATCAATAATACTCTTTGTCATATCGCGGCCAACCTTATCGGCACCTCCTGATGCTGCAGCAAGACCCTTGAGGGTAAACTTGCGCTCCGGCTGCTCGCGAAACATTCCTACTATAAAACTTGCGCGGTCGCTAAACGACTCGCGTCTACTCTTTTTTCTTCCCATAATCAACCTATTTAACCTTCAAGGCAAAGGCAGTCATAAAGTCGACGCCCACCTCTATTGCACGCTCATCAGGTGCAAATGTAGATGTATGGCTACCACCTGCAGCAGCACCTACACCTAAACGATAGAATATTGACGGATAGCACTGTGTGTAGAATCCAAAATCCTCTGCCGTATAGCGTCTTGTAAGCTCCACTGCCTCGTACATCTCAGCCGCCAAGCCGCGTGCCACATCGGCAAGCACACCATCATTGACCACCGACGGATAGCCGTGACCGACAACCACCTCGGTAGTGGTTCCAAAGAGAGAATCTACATCTGCTGCCACAGCCTCAACCTCTGACCAAATACTCTCGCGCAACTGCTGGTCGAAGGTGCGCATCGTTCCCTCCATATACACAACATCAGGAATTATATTGGTCGCACCATCGGCCTGTATCTTGCCGATAGAGAGTACTAAATCGTTATCATTAAGGCAGTTAACTCGCGTTACAATATTTGCGGCAGCAGCCACAGTATCGTCAATCTTATCGCGCATAGCTCCGTGACCACCACGACCACGCACATAGAATCTAAGTTCGTCATTCGACGCCATAAACGGCCCCTCGCAAATACCTATCTGCCCTACCTCAAGGGTACTGTCTGTATGATTTCCGATAACGGCAACCACATTATAACCCTCAAACGGATGCTCGGCAAGCACCATCGACGCTCCTCCAGGAGTGCACTCCTCGCCAGGCTGGAAGAGTCCGAAAATAGTACCCTCGAAGTTGCGTTCACGGTTTAGTTTCTGCAGCGCACCAAAGAGTATTGCAGCGTGCATATCGTGTCCGCAGGCGTGCATAACACACTCATTCTCAGACGCATACTCTAATCCCGTAGCCTCAGTAATTGGCAGCGCATCAATATCAGCACGAAGCACTACGGCGCGTGTCAAATCGCCGTGACCTACAATAACAGCCAGCACACCCGTACCCGCCACACGACGGAAAGGGATACCCTCAGCAGCAAGTGCCTGCTCAATAAACTCAGCCGTCCTATGCTCCTTAAATGAGAGCTCTGGGTGGCTATGAATATATCTACGAAACTCTATTGGATTCATAACAATTTGATTTCAAACATTTTACTCCAATTCTTACCTGTAACAAAGATGCGACCCGACTTGCTATCATAAGCAATACCGTTCAGCACATCGGTAGTAGGCGTCTTCTCGCTATCAGGTAGCAGGCCCTCGAGGTCTACAATATGCTCCACAGCTCCACTCTCGGGGTTGATGACCACAATCTGGTTGAGCGTATATACATTTGCCCAAATTTTACCATCTATCCACTCCAGCTCATTGAGATAGTTGAGCGAGACTCCATTACAGAGCACAGATATTCGCCTCTTAACCTCCAGTGTTTGAGGATCCAGCACCCTAATATCCGATGTACCATCGCTCATATAAAGCCACTGTCCGTCAGTAGTAAGACCCCAGCCCTCTCCCTTATAACTTTTCTCGGCAACCTTCTGTAGTGTTGCACGGTCGTAGATATGCATCACTCCATTGAGCCAAGTGAGCTGATATATTTTGTCACCCAGCAGGGTTATACCCTCGCCAAAGTGATCATCGGGCAACTTTGCCACAACGGTGGTCTGCCCCGTAGCAAGGTCGGTATACTGCAGTCGCGAGCTGCCATACTCACCCGTACCCTCCCACATCAGTCCATCGACAAACTGCAGACCCTGAGTGTAGGCATCTGTCTGGTGAGCATAGCTCTTAACCACCTCAACTTGTGCCTGTTGAGCATAGGTTACGCTCTGTGTTTTACTCTTCTTCTGTCGCATATTGCCACACGAAACTACCATCGCGGAGCATATAAGTGCATAAAATATCTGTTTCATATAGTGCAAAGGTACGAAATATTGGGCGAAGTTATGTAATATCCGAAAAAAATTTATACCTTTGCAAGCTGATTTACGCAAATTTGAGATTATAACAATATAAAATTATGGAAATTACAAGAGTACAGAAGGAGCAGGGCACATCACTGCTCAAGGTTGTAGTTGGCGAGGCTGACTACAAGGAGGCAGTAGAGAAGATGCTGCGTGACTACAAGCGTAAGGCTAATGTTCCGGGCTTCCGTCCGGGTATGGTACCTATGGGTATTGTTCGCAAGATGTATGGCAAGGGTATTGTTGCTGAGCAGTCATACCGCACTGCTTCAAATGCAGTATTCGAGTACCTCCAGAAGGAGAATATCGACTATATCGGCGATGTAATTCCTGCTGAGGAGCAGGGTGCTTTCGACTTTGACAACTCTACCGAGTTCGAGTTTATGTTCGAGATTGGTGAGGCTCCAAAGTACGATGTAGCTCTCTCTACCAAGGATAAGCTCACATATCACAAGATTAAGATCAGCAAGGAGATGCACGACAACTTCCTCGACAACTTCCTGCGTCGCTTCGGCAAGCTGGTAGAGGTTGAGACTGTTGAGAACGACGAGGCACTGACCGTTACACTTGACAACGGCGAGCTCCGCGTTGAGGACGCTTATGTAGGTCTTATCTCTATGAACGAGGAGGAGCGCAAGCCTTGGTTGGGTAAGAAGGTTGGTTACAAGACCACTATCAACATCAACGAGATGTATGCAAACCCTGCACAGCGTGCAGCTATGCTCCACATCAAGGAGGCTGAGCTCGAGGGTCTGAACCCAGAGTTCGAGCTTGAGATCACTATGATTCGCAAGTTCGCCAACCCAGAGATCAACGAGGAGTTCTTCAAGACCGCATTCCCAGAGGGTAATGTAGCAGACAAGAAGGCTCTCGATGCATACATCGACGCTCAGATCGAGGGCGAGATGGCTCGCGAGTGCGACTATATGTTCGCTGCTCACGTTCGCAACTTTATGATCGAGAAGGCTGCTCTGGCTATGCCTACCGAGTTCCTCAAGCGTTGGCTCTACACTATCAACGAGGGTAAGTTCACTATGGAGGATATCGAGAAGGACTTCGAGGGCTTTATCAAGATGTTCACTTGGAACTATATCCAGCGCCAGATTATCACTGCTGAGAACATCTCAGTATCTGATGAGGAGGCTACAGCAGAGGCTAAGTCACTTGCAGCTATGCAGTTTGCACAGTACGGTATGCCTAACGCTCCAGAGGATATGATTGCAAACTTTGCAAAGAACATCCTCGAGAACAAGGAGCAGAAGCAGCACATCTACGAGAAGCTCTATGAGCAGAAGGTAGTTGAGTCTGTTCGCTCTAAGGTTAAGGTTACCGAGAAGGCTGTATCTGCAGAGGAGTTCTCTGAGATTGCTCGCAGCTTATAGTATATAACTATATATTAAAAGGCTCTGCGAGGAGGCATCATCCTTGCAGGGTCTTTTTATAAATAAGGTATGCCTATAGTTAGGGAAACAACCTACTACAGGCCACACAACATAATCGATTACCAACAAAAAGGAGGCTACTGCTATGAAAGAATTTGAAAAGTTCGCCGTTAAAGGTTGTGGTATCACATCTACAACTCTGCACGACTATCGTAACTATATCAACCCAACCATTCTCGAGGAGCGACAGCTCAATGTTACACAGATGGATGTATTCAGCCGTCTGATGATGGAGCGCATTCTCTTCTTAGGTACAGCTATCGACAGCGACATTGCAAATATTATTCAGGCTCAGATTCTGTTCTTAGAGTCTACCGATCCGACTAAGGATATTCAGATTTACATAAACTCTCCGGGCGGTGGCGTATATGCAGGTCTTGGAATATATGACACTATGCAGCTTGCGCAGTGCGATGTATCGACAATCTGTACCGGTATGGCAGCCTCTATGGGTGCTGTGCTGCTTGCTGCAGGCGCATCGGGCAAGCGTAGCGCGTTGCCTCACTCACGCGTGATGATTCACCAGCCACTTGGTGGTGTACAAGGTCAGGCATCAGATATTGAGATTACCGCTCGCGAGATTCTCAAGCTCAAGAAGGAACTGTACGATATTCTGAGCTACCACACAGGTAAAGATTATGCAACAATCGAGCACGACGCAGACCGCGACTATTGGCTCACCGCTGCCGAGGCACAGCAGTACGGCTTGATTGATAATGTTGTATCTAAACGATAATTATGGCTAAGAAGAATAGCAAACACAATTCTGAGCTACAGTACTGCTCATTCTGTGGCCGTGGAAGAGACGAGGTAGCCCTATTTTTCCAGGGCGCAGGTGGTGCCAACATCTGCAACGAGTGCATCGAAATAGGTTATAACTCACTAAAGAACAACAACCTACTCTCAACAGCCGCAGCTGACAAGAAGCAGAACAACTCAGGATTTAACCAACCCAAGCTTGTTAAACCTCAACAGATTAAAGAGTTCCTTGACAGCTATGTAATTGGTCAGGACAGCGCGAAGCGCACCATTGCCGTTGCGGTATACAACCACTACAAGCGTCTGCTTGGTCAGAATAGTGACAAGGCAGAGCAGGTCGAGGTTGACAAGTCGAATATTATCCTCGTAGGCCCTACAGGTACGGGCAAGACCCTTATTGCCCGCTCTATTGCCCGTATGCTCGAGGTTCCATTTACAATTGTTGACGCTACTGTGCTTACACAGGCCGGCTATGTGGGTGAGGATGTTGAGAGCATACTCTCACGCCTCTATCAGGCTTCGGGTTACAACCTTGAGGCTACCGAGCGCGGTATTATTTTTATTGACGAGATTGACAAGATTGCCCGCACAAGCAGCAACCCAAGCATCACCCGAGATGTGTCAGGTGAGGGTGTACAGCAAGCACTGCTCAAGATTTTGGAGGGTACTATCGTAAATGTTGCCCCAGAGGGTGGTCGTAAGCATCCTGAGCAGAAGTTTGTGCAGATAAATACTCGCAACATTCTATTTATCTGCGGCGGTGCGTTTGTAGGTATTGAGAAGCGAATCTCTCAGCGTCTTGGCACCCACGCCATAGGTTATGGCAAGGCAAATGGTCAGACACTTGACCACGACAATATGCTCAAGTATATCCAGCCGCAGGATGTTCGCGCCTTCGGTCTTATCCCTGAGCTCGTGGGTCGACTGCCTGTCATCAGCCATCTCGAGCCACTGGATCGTCAGGTACTGCGCAATATTCTCACCGAGCCTAAGAATGCTATTATCAGACAATATATCCATCTATTCAATATGGATGGCATTGAGCTTAGCTTTGAGGATCAGGCTTTAGAGTATATTGTCGACAAGGCTGTCGAGTTTGAGCTTGGTGCGCGAGGCTTACGCTCTATCTGTGAGGCGATTATGAAGGATCTGATGTTCGACGCACCATCGTCTGACATTAAGTCGTTTGTCGTAACTAAGGAGTATGCAGCCGAGAAATTCGAGGGTTCAAAGCAGGCAATCGTAATGCAGGGCGAATAAAAAAATAGCCAATACGATTGCAATAACAAAAAAAATAACTACATTTGTATAGACAATTAAAACATTAAGATATATGGCTAACGACATTAAACTTGCAAAGGCTGCGGATAATATTCGTATACTTGCTGCATCAATGGTAGAGAAAGCTAAGTCAGGTCACCCAGGTGGAGCTATGGGCGGTGCTGATTTTGTAAATGTTCTCTTCGCAGAGTTCCTGCGCTATGATCCGGATAATATGCTCTACCCTTACAGAGATCGTTTCTTCCTCGATCCGGGACATATGTCGCCAATGCTATACTCAGTTCTTGCCCTTGCAGGTCACTACTCTATGGAGGACCTGCAGCAGTTCCGTCAGTGGGGCAGCGTAACTCCTGGTCACCCAGAGGTCGATTTTCTGCGTGGTGTAGAGAATACCTCAGGCCCACTCGGTCAGGGTCACGCTATGGGTCTTGGTGCTGCTATTGCTGAGCGATTTATGGTTGCTCGCTTTGGTGAGTGGATGGCTCATAAGACATATATCTACATCTCTGACGGTGCTGTTCAGGAGGAGGTATCTCAGGGCGTTGGTCGTATTGCCGGCAACCTGGGTCTGTCAAACATCATTATGTACTACGACTCTAACAATGTACAGCTCTCTACAAAGGTAGACGATGTTGATACTGAGGATGTTGCGATGAAGTATCGCGCGTGGGGTTGGAATGTACTCGAGATTGACGGCCAGAGCATCCCTCAGATTCGCGAGGCACTGCAGAAGGCTAACGAGCCAAGTGACAAGCCAACACTTATCATCGGTAAGACCGTTATGGGTAAGGGCGCAGTTACTGCCGATGGTGGCAGCTTTGAGGATATGGTATCTACCCACGGTCAGCCACTATCTGCTGCTGGTGCAGACTTTGCAGCTACTGTAACAAGCCTTGGTGGTGATGCTGAGAACCCATTTGCAATCTTTGAGCAGAGTGCTGAGGTATATACTGAGCGTGCTGAGGCTCTGCGTGCTGAGATGGTTACTCGCAAGGCTGTAGAGGCTGAGTGGCGTGCAGCAAACCCAGCTCTTGCTCACAAACTCGATATGTTCCTTGGTGGCAAGCTCCCACAGATTGACTACCGCTCTATCGAGATGAAGCCGGATGTGGCTACTCGTGCAGCATCTGCTACCGTTCTTGGTGTATATGCCGAGAAGGTTGAGAATATGATTGTAGCATCGGCAGACCTCTCTAACTCTGATAAGACCGACGGCTTCCTTAAGAAGACCACCGCATTCAAAAAGGGCGACTTCAGCGGTAAGTTCTTCCAGGCTGGCGTTTCAGAGTTTACTATGGCTTGTATTATGAACGGTATGGCACTCCACGGTGGTGTTATCCCTGCTTGCGGAACATTCTTTGTATTCTCTGACTATATGAAGCCTGTAGTGCGCCTCTCTGCTCTGATGCGCCTGCACGTAATCTATATTTGGACACACGACTCATTCCGCGTGGGTGAGGACGGCCCTACCCACCAGCCTGTGGAGCAGGAGGCTCAGATTCGTCTTATGGAGCACCTGCACAACCACCACGGTGAGCGTTCTATGGTTGTTCTGCGTCCTGCTGATGGCGAGGATACTATCGCAGCTTGGAAGATTGCCCTTGAGGAGCAGCGTCCTGTAGCACTTATCCTCTCTCGTCAGAATATTAAGAACCTCCCTACTCTTAGCGCATCACGCCGCGAGGAGGCTATGCAGTCACAAAAGGGTGCATATATCGTTATGGACTCTGCTAAGCCTAAGGTTGTTATGATTGCGTCAGGTTCTGAGGTATCAACACTTGTTGAGGGTGCCGAGCTGCTCAAGAAGGAGGGTATCAGCGTGCGCGTGGTAGATGTTCCGAGCGAGGGTCTGTTCCGTGACCAGCCTAAGAGCTATCAGGAGGCTGTTATTCCTGCAGATACTATTCGCTACGGTATGACCTCTGGTCTGCCTGTAACACTGCTCAGCCTGGTAGGCTCTATGGAGAACATCCACGGTTTGAACCACTTCGGTCACTCTGCGCCTTATAAGGTTCTGGACAAGCAGTTTGGCTACAATGGCGAGACCGTTTACAACGAGGTTATGAAGCTGCTGGGCAAGTAATTGCAACAATGATAAACATTTAATCCCGAGAGTATTCTCGGGATTATTTTTTTGCGATGGACAAAAAAATATGGGGCAAGGAATCCTTGCCCCACTCTATATAGCGTTATCTACTAACCGCACTTTGAGTAGCCGCAGCTCATACAGGTAAGGCAGCCATTCTGGTATGCCATATTCTCCTGAACGCACTGTGGACACTTACCCTTTGAACGGGTACCATCCTCGATATACTGCTTCAGCGCACGCTTAACACCATTCTTCCAAGTGTTGATATTCTCATCATCGAGGTGCAGACCGTCGATAAGTGATACAACCTTGTCGATAGGCATATTGTAGCGAAGAACGCCTGAGATAAGCTTTGCGTAGTTCCAGAAGCTCTCATCAAAGAGTCGTGAGATACCACCGATAGTGTTTGTATAGCCATAACGGTCGGTATACTGGAAGTCGTAACGCTTAGTACCATCCTCCTCACGAACCTTGAGGATATTTCCCTTAGTAATCTTTGGTGGGATGTACATCGCATCGTCCTCAATCTTACCTGTGAAGATCTCGTATGGATGACCCTCGAGAATACCCACGAATGCAATCCAATCCTCCTTACCGTTCTTGAAGCGAACAACCTCTGCAGGGATAGACTTAGGACGGCGGTTAGACTGTGTTGGGGTCTCGCACTTAGGAGCCTCCTTCTTAGACTTCTTATCTACAAGCACACCTGCACGGCAACCATCACGATATACGGTAATACCCTTACAGCCACTCTCCCACGCTGCACGATATACATCGGCAACAAGCTCCTCAGAGACATTGTTTGGAAGGTTTACAGTAACCGAGATTGAATGGTCAACCCACTTCTGAATAGCACCCTGCATACGCACCTTTGCAACCCAGTCGATATCGTTTGCAGTTGCGCGGTGGTAAGGAGATGCTGCTACCCACTTCTCCAACTCCTCGTCAGAGATAGTCTGGAGACGTGATGTGTCATAGCCGTTGATTGTCAACCAATCAATAAACTTGTGGTGGTATACATTGTACTCCTCGAAAGAGTTACCCTGCTCGTCAACAAATGTTGCAACAACATTGTGGTCAGATGGGTTAATCTTACGACGACGCTTGTAAACAGGACGGAACACAGGCTCGATACCTGATGTAGTCTGTGACATAAGCGATGTGGTACCTGTAGGCGCGATTGTAAGCATAGCAATGTTACGACGACCATACTTAAGCATATCCTCATAGAGGCTGCTATCTGCATTGCGCAGACGCTGAATCATCGGATTCTCACGCTCCTTCTCTGCATCGAACACGCCGAATGCACCACGATCACGAGCCATCATTACTGATGCGCGGTAAGCCTCAACAGCAAGGGTCTTGTGAACCTCTACTGCAAACTTAAGAGCCTTATCTGAACCATAGCGAAGACCCAGAGCAGCGAGCATATCGCCCTCAGCGGTAATACCAAGGCCTGTACGACGACCCTTGAGAGCCATATCCTTAATCTTCTTCCAAAGGCTGATCTCTACCTGACGAACATCAAGATCCTCTGGATCTGACTCAATCTTCTCGATAATAAGGTCTACCTTCTCAAGCTCGAGGTCGATAATATCATCCATCAGGTGCATAGCCTTGTGAACGTGCTGCTTAAAGAGGTCAAAGTTGAATGAAGCCTCCTTAGTAAACGGATTCTCTACATAGCTAAACAGGTTGATAGCCAGCAGACGGCAACTGTCATAAGGACAGAGCGGAATCTCTCCACAAGGGTTTGTAGATACCGTAGTAAAGCCCTGATCAGCATAGCAATCAGGCACTGACTCGCGGATAATAGTATCCCAGAAGAGCACTCCCGGCTCTGCAGACTTCCAAGCGTTGTGGATAATCTTGCTCCAGAGCTTACGAGCGTCAATATGCTGTACATACTTAGGCTTTGCGGCATTGATTGGGAACTGCTGTGTATAGCTGCGACCATCAATTACTGCGCGCATAAACTCGTCATCAATCTTGATTGATACATTGGCACCTGTAACCTTATTTGTATCGAGCTTAGCGTCGATAAAATTCTCTGCATCTGGATGCTTGATAGAGAGCGAGAGCATAAGGGCACCGCGACGACCATCCTGAGCAACCTCACGAGTAGAGTTTGAGTAACGCTCCATAAATGGAACAATACCGGTAGAGGTGAGTGCCGAGTTAAGCACCGGACTACCTGCAGGACGGATGTGTGACAGGTCGTGACCTACACCACCACGACGCTTCATAAGCTGAACCTGCTCCTCATCCATACGGAAGATACCGCCATAAGAGTCTGCAGGATTCTTATGACCGATAACAAAGCAGTTCGAGAGCGAAGCTACCTGGAAGTTGTTACCGATACCGGTCATAGGGCCTCCCTGAGGGATAACATAACGGAAGTGGTCGAGAAGCTCAAATATCTGCTCCTTGGTAAGAGGATTTGGATACTTGTTCTCAATACGCTCTAACTCCGATGCAATACGCTCGTGCATCTGAGCAGGGGTCGATTCGTAGATGTTGCCAAACGAGTCCTTGAGTGCATACTTGCTCACCCAGACTGTAGCAGCCAGCTCA
Source organism: Alistipes sp. (assembly GCA_045654345.1). Taxonomy (GTDB): domain Bacteria; phylum Bacteroidota; class Bacteroidia; order Bacteroidales; family Rikenellaceae; genus Alistipes. The sequence goes on from JAZOND010000008.1 coordinate 30,587, forward strand.
TCACCTGCAAAATACTCCTTTGCAGCAGCTACGGCAGCGGCATACTCTACCTTTTTAGGTGTTTTATTCATAATATATCAAATTTATTTTGTTGTTACCACATTTAGGCAAAAATAGTCTCCCGAAAGAGACTAATTAATTCTGATATTTCTACTACAAAAGTAGGCACAAATAGGGTAATTTTCCAAATATTTCCGCATATACTTTTTGACAAGTTATTAACACTCGCCAAAAATCGCGCCCCTATATATCTACAGCCGAGATTTTAGTTGTTTATTTTTTTCGGGGTACGCAGAGTTAGCTCTACAATACGACGAACAATAGCTGCTCGCTGCTTGTCATTAAACTTATAATAATAGCGATTTGAGTGTTTATCCTCAGTAAAATCTGTAATACTTGCCTGATCTACAGTTACATATCCACTCTTTGACAGACTTGCATAACCCTTATGACCTTCAACCGCAAACAGCACAGCGGTTGGATCCCACAGCGGACGGTTGTACGGCATCTGGGCGTAGTAGTTAAACGCAACTACAAGTGGGTGATTCTCAACATACTTAAAGCCATTCTCTACAGTCTGGTATGGGTAGAGCACACTCTTACCGAGGGCAAAATCTGTGAAGTACATAGGCACAGGACACTCTGCAACAAAGCGAACAGCTGCGTAGTGATCCTTATATATATTATACTCCTTCTTACGCTCGTGGAAGTTACCGGCCATAATAACAACCTTCTCTGCCTTCTGCGCCATCAAACTCTTACCATCCAGCGGCGAGTACTCGTCACCCTCTGACTGAAGCAGGCGTGCCATATTAGTAGAGAAGCCTACAGTCACAAAGGTCACACTCTTATCAGGCTGAGCAGCAAGTAGCTTGCGAATAAGCTTATAACCATCCTCAACGGCATCCCAATCTGTTATAGTGTGCTTATAGTTATGAGCATTAACGGTATAGTCCGCATAGTTAAGAGTCTTATCCTCACACACATAGCCCTCCTCAGGGTATGTCTTTACGATACCTACGGGGATATTTGGATAGCCATAGAGGGTATTCATCGCATCAATAAGTTTAACACTACCACCCTCGCGCTTGCTCGATATAATACCGAGCAGGTCTATTGCGCCCTCATCCAGATACTTATACAACATATCAAGAGCCACTACATCGTCCACATCGTTACCCATATCGGTATCGAAGATTATCTTTATAGGCTCCTTAGCTATTGCCTGATTAGCTACAAAAGTAAGGTTGCAGAGCAACAGAATAGCAAAAAATATTCTTTTCATAATTTTAGAGTTTGGTTTGTCCACAAAGATAGTGTTTTCTCCGAAAAAAATAGTTACATTTGTCAATAAATTTAAACAACAAAAAAAATAAACTGCATACTATGACTGCACTATATCCACAGATAGTCTACGGCCCTGTCCGCTCTCGCCGACTCGGAATCTCGCTGGGCGTAAATCTGCTACCGCTACACTCAAAGCTATGTACCTTTGACTGCATCTACTGCGAGTGTGGTTGGAATGACGACAATCGCGGCGCGGATGGTTTTAATCCTCGCGAGGCTGTTGCCAAGGCTCTTAAGAGCAAGCTCATAGAGATGGCCGACGATGGAGAGCAGTTAGATGTCATAACCTTTGCGGGCAATGGCGAGCCTACGCTCCACCCCGACTTTGAGGCTATTATAGAGGACACTATCGCCCTTAGAGACAAGTATGCCCCACAGGCGAAGATATCGGTGCTCAGTAACGCTACCCAGCTCCATCGTGCCGATGTTGCGCGCGCACTCAAGCGTGTTGACAACAATATTCTCAAGCTTGACGCAGTAGATGAGCAGTTGGCAAAGACGATGAACAAGCCGTGTTGCCACTACTCTACAACCGAGATTATCAATCAGTTGGCACAATTTGAGGGTCAGGTGATTATACAGACTATGTTCCTGCGTGGAGAGCATAATGGCGAGAATTTTGACAACACCACCGAAGAGCATCTCGAGGCGTGGCTCAGGGCTATTGAGCATATTGCACCCAAGCAGGTTATGGTCTACACCATTGCCCGCGACACACCGTGCAAGACCCTGCAGGCTGTAAGCAGCGATGAGCTCGAGCAGATAGCAGCCCGCGTACGTGCTTTAGGAATCGAGTGTTAAAAGAGTGATAAACAAAAAAATAGGCTGTAACAGATATTGTTACAGCCTATTTTATTACAACTCTGCGGCTATATAGTCGACCATCTTTTGGCGAACAAGCACCGTAGCACTTGGGCGCATAGAGTGGTTCTGGTCGGGATAGACCATCATATCGTACTGCTTGCCGGCGGCATTGAGGCGGTGGCACATCTCCATAGAGTTTTGGAAATGGACATTATCGTCTGCCGTGCCGTGGATAATAAGCAGTCGCGTGCGAGGCGAGAGCTTCTCGGCGTGGTTGAGTGGAGAGTTATCGTCATAGCCCTTTGGATTATCTTGTGGCAGGCCGTTATAAATCTCCGTATAGATTGTATCGTAGTATCTCCACGAAGTGACAGGGGCAACAGCTATAGCCACCTTAAAGAGTCCATTGCCGTGCAGGGCGCAGTTGAGTGCCATAAAGCCACCATATGACCAGCCGTAGATACCTATGCGGTTACGATCCACATATGGAAGTGTTGCCAAGTATCGGGCAAACGAGATCTGATCCTCATACTCTCTGCGACCAAGGTCGGCATAGGTACACTTCTTAAACTCCTCACCTCGGAAGCCCGTACCGCGACCATCACAGCAAGCCACAATATAACCTCTCTTGGTCAGAGCATCCTCCCAATCGGCACCCCAGCGGTCACGCACCGACTGCGAGCCGGGACCCGAGTACTGAGTAAGCAGCACGGGATATACCTTCTCAGGACTATAATCCTCAGGCAACTGGATGTAGTAGTTAAGTGTATCACCACGCTCGGTAACAAACTGTCTAAACTTTTTCTGAGCGAGCTTTCCCGCAGCAGACACTGCACTACGACGATCTGCAAGAGTATCTATAACCACACCCTTGTTATTATTAACGGTAATCACATTGGCTGTAGATGCAGAGCTATGTGTTCGGATATAGTACTTCATACCTGCCGATGGAGCGATAGTATTAAATCCCTGCTCAGCGGTAAGCAGTCGCTTGCCCTTGCCATTAACACCCACGCAATAGAGGTCACGACAGAGCGGTGAACGCTCAGTAGAGGTGTAGTAGATATGCTTTCCATCAAAGCCATCAAGTGAACAAACCTCCCAACGACCCGAGGTAATAGCATTTAGTCTACCACGCTTAACAGAGTGCAGATAGAGGTGCATCCAGCCCGCAGTGGTCTCCTCGCGCACGATAAATCTATCGCCATCAATAAAGGTGATGGTCGACTCGCTCGGACGCTCTACATAGCGAGGCGATGTCTCGGTATAGATAACCTTCTGTGTATCGTTCTTACCCAGCAATATAACCTCGAAATTATTCTGCAGGCGGTTGACGCGATAGAAGTAGAGCTCTCCTTTTGGAGTGGTCTTGAGATTAAAGATATATTGGTCGCTATTTTCACCCGTATCTACCCTACGCTTGCTTCCAGTTGCAATATCGTAAATCCACAGCTCGACAACTGAGTTTGTATCGCCCGCCTTTGGATACTTAAACGAGTAGGCGTGGTTGTAGAGCTTACCATCAAATCGCATCATCTCAAATGTTGGCACTTTACTCTCATCAAATCGCAAGTATGCAATCTGGCTACCATTGGCAATAAATGCATAGGCACAAGTAAAGCCGTACTCCTCCTCATATACCCAATCCGATGTGCCGTTGATAATATTGTTCCACTGACCATCATCGGTAACAGCTGTTGTAGTTGCCTGGGCAATATTATATAGGTAGAGATTATTATCCTTGCAGTAAGCAAGATACTTATCGTCTGGCGAGAAGTTTATATCGCGCACAGAGTCAAATGTAGCAATGGTTGATGATGCATTTTGCAGCAGATAGTTAGCTGTATATGAGTGGCGATAGATAGGCGTAACGCTCTGAGCCTCAGGGAACAGCACCATATCCTCAGCATTTGACAGAGTATAGTCCGCAACAGCGCAAGGAGCAGTAAAGAGCGTTGTACGCGCAGCCTTATCGGCATAGGCTGTACTCACAACAGCATTTTGCTCAAGGGTAGTATAGTGTTCACCATCATTCATCGTACGCAGGGCTGCAATACCGCTATTGGCACGAGCAATTTTGACAATATCTGTATACTTTGCCTCGGCACTAAGTGTAGCAGCGATGGCTACTATAACCACCGCTGCAGATTTTATTTTAGAAAGCATAGCTTTATTATATATCATCGACATTAAATTCGTAGTTAAGTCGTTTTCCTGTAGTGAAGGTAGAGCTGTCAAACTTATTATTAAACTGATCTACAGTAACCCTCTTACACTGCTCATATGGAGGGGTGAGCAGATCGAAGTTGATAGCATAATAGATAGCCGACTCGAGGATAGATATAAGCTGCTCGCGATCAATCTCGGCCTTGCCAAAGTTCATCGCACGCATTGTATTCTGACGCTTACCCTCAACAAAGAACTGTCGCTCACGATTGATAAATACGCGACCGATAAGGTATCCTTCATCTGCAGAACGCTTATCCTTAAACGAGTCAGAGAGGAAGTCGTAGATCTCAATCATACCGCAGTAGCAGTTTGCCTTATCCTCCTGAACATAGCCATTCTGCCAGATAATATGGTTTGAGTCAAACTGGAAAATATCGGTATGCATCTTGAAGATCAGCAGGTCAGAGGCAATCTGCAACTGAGCCTCGTGCTTACCACGGTCACGATACTCGAGCCTTACACGGCGGTCTACCTTACCCTCAAGGGCATCCTCCATCTCTGAAGCCATCTCAAAGAGGGTATCTTTGAGCAGATTAAAGACGGCAAAAGTATTGTCAAATACTCGCTGCTTGAGCATTGACTTTTCGATAATTGTTCCGAGAATCTTCTCTCGTAGAGGTTTTACAGTCATATCTATCAAAAAAATTTCTTACCTCTACAAAGGTAGTGATTTTTTATCAAAAAACAAACTATCTTACAAAGTACTCGACAATAGCGTATACGGGCAGCAGGAATAGCAGCGTGATTGCTGTATATTTGAAGAACGACGGCATCTTTACGCCCTCGTGTTCAGCAATAGACTTAACCATAAAGTTCGGGCCGTTACCGATATAGGTCATCGCACCAAAATATACCGCACCCAGCGCTATAGAGCGTAGTATCGTAGGCTCTATGCCCGCAACAGTTGCTCCACCTATCTCAAGTCCGCTTGCCACGGTATGGAAGGCAACAGCCGTAGGAGCATTATCCAGAAACGACGATAACATACCCGAGAAGTAGAAGAACTCTCGCGGAGTGGTAATGCCAAACATCGCCGCATTCTGATTCAGATATATCAGCGCAGGGGTCATTGTGACAAATATACCGATAAATATAATGGCCACTTCACCAATTGGCTCCCAGCTAAAGTGGTTATCCTGGCGCACCTTAGGCTTGGTCATACGCAGTGAGAGCAGAATGATTACGATAAGCACTATCTCGCGCAGAAACTTCATATAGATAGGTGCATCCTCGGCACCCATAGCGGGGATAGTCGACGGATTGAGCAGTGCCACGCTAAGCACAATAGCTCCTAACCACACAAAGTTCTTGGCACCACGGATATTGACCGTAAAGCCCTGCTCATCGTCATAGTGATGGTGCGGACGCACACCAATAGGCTCGCAGCGGTGATATCGCCAGCTATCGTAGAGGTAAAATCCCGTGAGGATAATAGCACCAACGGCAATCCACTGGGGATACATCTCCATAAACCAGCTAAACGGAGCACCACGCAGGTAGAGCAAAAAGAGTGGCGGATCACCGAGCGGAGTAAGAATACCGCCGCAGTTTGCCACAAGGGCTATAAAGGTAATGACAATGTGCACCTTGTGTGTTCTATCGTTATTCATCTCCAACAGCGGACGGATAAGCAACATTGCCGCACCCGTAGTACCCACAAACGAAGCCAAAGCGTAGCCAACAAAGAGCATTGTTGTATTTACCGCAGGTGTTGCCACAGAGCTACACTTAAGGCGTATACCGCCTGTAACCACAAACAGCGCGCAGAGCAGCACTATAAATGGCAGATAATCGAACAGCAGCTGCTCGACAAGATTATGGCCCAAGCCACAACAAATAAGTATTATTGCCGTAGGGATAGATAGTCCCAAGGTAAAAATCAGTTTATTGCTATTCTTCTCCCACCACTCGCCCATAGCAAGAGGAGCAATGGCGATTGAGAGCAACATAATGACAAATGGTATTAACAACCACGCAGACACGGTCTCCATAACATTAACCTTAACCTAAAAAACCGCGCAAAGGTAACGCCAAAAGTGTCTCGTTGTTCTCTAAAAAGCAAAAAAAACACCCATAATCGGGTGTTTTTTCTATTTTTTTGTCTAATTCCTACTTATGACCGAGCTTGTAGCGGATAGCATCGAGCATATCTGCAACTGTCAGCTCAAGATCCCACTTCGGCTTCCAGCCCCACTCCTCGCGTGCGCAACTATCATCAAGATAGTTTGGCCAGCTACGAGAGATCTGATCCTTAATAGGGTCAATATCGTAGTCCATAGTAAACTCAGGAATGTGCTTGCGAATCTCAGCTGCGATAATCTCAGGGGTGAAGCTCATTGATGCCACATTGAAGCTATTGCGGTGAACGAGCTTTGCAGGATCAGCCTCCATAAGTTCAACGATAGCACGCAGAGCATCAGGCATATAGATCATATCCATATATACATCACCAGGAACAGCGCAAGTATACTTACCGCTGCGGATAGCCTCGTAGAAGATCTCTACTGCGTAGTCGGTAGTACCACCACCCGGCAGGGTCTTATTCGAGATAATGCCAGGGAAACGGAGTGAGCGGGTGTCAATGCCGTACTTCTGAGTATAGTAGTTGCTCAGCAACTCACCTGTCACCTTACAGATACCGTAGATGGTTGTCGGCTGCATAATAGTATCCTGCGGAGTACCATCCTTTGGAGATGTAGGGCCAAAAGCACCGATAGATGACGGAGTAAATACTGCGCAGTTGTGCTGACGGGCAACCTCAAGAGCATTGAGCAGTGCGCCCATATTCACACCCCACGCCATCTGTGGGTTACGCTCACCAACAGCTGAGAGCAGAGCCACAAGGTTAAAGATAGTATCGATATTGTGGCGAGCCACAACAGATGCCATATTTGTAGGATTGAGCGCATCGAGCACCTCGAAAGGGCCATCCTCTGAGAGATTTTTGCACTCACGCACATCAGTAGCTACCACATTGTGCGCACCATAAACCGAGCGAAGGTATGGCACCAACTCTGAACCAATCTGTCCACCGGCACCGACGATAAGAATCTTTTTCATAGATATTGCAAATTTTGCGAAAGATAGTGATTTTTTCTTAATTTTGTATTGATTATCGCCACTTTATTAGCGCAACAGGTAAATTTTATGCACAATAATATTATGAAAAGAGTTACACTGCTACTAATGCTACTTCTTTGTGTCACCATCAGTAGTTTTGCCACAGACAAAAGAGGCAGCGGAGAGATGACAACCCACACATTTAAGCACAAGGGGATTGAATACAACTATTATTTATACATCCCCAAAAACCTCAAGACAGAAGCTCCACTTGTAATGGTCTTTCACGGCTATGGTTCAAAGGATATTCCATCTCTCAAGTACGGTTTTAACACCGTGGCAGATCGTGAGGGTTTTGCCGTCTGCTACCCCTATGGCCCTGCCGACCATAAGGGCAAGCGATATTGGTCTGTAGGCTATGAGTTTCACATCGTAAATAACGAAATGCGAGACGATGTAGGTATGGCCGTAAGGCTTGTAAAGCACCTACAGAGACAGTATGGATTCTCCAAGCACAATGTATTTGCAACGGGTCACTCAAATGGCGGAGCTATGAGCTATATGCTTGCATATCAGGCACCTGAGACCTTTGCCGCCGTTGCTCCCGTGTCGGGACACGTGATGCGCGTAATGTACACATCGCTCAAGCCCAAGAAGCCTGTGCCACTGATGGAGGTTCACGGTACAGACGATCCGCTCTCTCGCTACAATGGCGACCCATACAACAACGATAGTTGGGGTGCCGACATCGCCATTCCGTGTGCCGTTGCTGTATGGATTACCGAGAACCGATGCACTCACGAAATCAGGGAGGAGCTGCCACTTATTCGCAATCAGGTAATTGCGCACCGATATGTTGATGGTATTAATGGCAATCAAGTGTGGTTTTACAGAGTCATTGGCGGCAAACACTCGTGGGCAGATGGCGATATGGACACCTCGAGCCAGATATGGAAGTTCTTTAGCCTATATATTAAATAGGTATAATTTTGATTTTTGAATAGCATTCCGTATCTTTGTAGTCTATATGGATAGAATTGCACTTTTCCCGGGGTCATTTGACCCATTTACTCGTGGTCACGAGGCTCTTGTCGAGGGGGCATTAAGGCTCTTTGACAAGGTTGTTATTGCCGTTGGAGATAATATTTCAAAACGCGGACTGCTGACAGTTGAGCAGCGTATGCGACTTATTGCCGACAGATATGCTGGCGATAGTAGAATTGAGGTTGCATCGTACAGCTGCCTTACGGGCGACTTTGCTCGTCAAGTGGGTGCTGTGGCTATGATTCGCGGTATTAGAAATACTACCGACTTTAACTTTGAACGCTCTATCGAGGCTACAAACCGCCGTCTGTTTCCTGAGATTACAACAATTATGCTTGTAACTCCTGACGAGTATGCCCATATTTCGTCAAGCATCGTGCGCGAGCTGCTCAGCTTTAACCACGATGTGTCGGAGTTTATGCCCGAAGGAATTGATATTAAGAACTATTTATAAATACGATTATGCAATTTACAGCTGAAATGATAGCCAGTCTTATTTCTGGCCAGGTGGTAGGCGACAAGAATGCCGCTGTACACACAGTATCTTCTATTGAGGATGGCAAGGCTGGTGGTCTTGCTTATCTTTCAAACCCTAAGTATGAGCAGTTTCTATATACTACCCAGTGCTCAATCGTGCTGGTAGACAAGGACTTTGAGCCTAAGCAGGAGGTATCGGCCACACTTATCAAGGTCGAGAATGTGGGAGCTTGTGTTCTGCAGCTTCTGCAGATGTATCAGGCTATGAAACCTCAAAAGAGTGGTATATCTGCTCGCGCATCTATCTCAGAGAAGGCGACAATTGGCGAGAATTGCTACATTGGCGACTTTGCAGTTATCGAGGCGGGTGCAGTTATTGGCAATGGTGCCAAGATCTACCCTCACTGCTATGTAGGCGACAATGTTAAGGTAGGTGAGGGTACAACGCTCTACCCTCGCGTGACCATCTACGAGGGTTGCTCTATAGGTAACCGTTGTATTCTCCACGCAGGAGCTGTTATCGGTGCCGATGGCTTTGGTTTTGCTCCAAATGCAGCAGGTGGCTTTGACAAGATTCCACAGCTGGGCAATGTGATTATCGAGGACGATGTTGAGATTGGTGCAAACACCTGTATCGACCGCGCAAAGACCGACTCTACTATTATTCACCGCGGCGTTAAGCTTGACAACCTTATTCAGGTTGGTCACAATGTACAGATTGGTGAGAATACCGTATCCTCTGCACAGACAGGCATTGCAGGCACCTCAAAGGTTGGTCGCAACTGCTTCCTTGCAGGTCAGGTAGGTATTGCAGACCACATTACCGTAGGCAACTATGTAAAGATTGGCTCGCAGAGTGGTATTGACCGCGATGTACCGGATGGTGAGGTACGCTTTGGTTCGCCAGCACTCAAGGGTATGGGTTACTACCGCAGCTTTGCTGTTTTCAAGGAACTTCCAGAGATGGCTCGCAAGGTTAGAAACCTTGAGCAGGCTGTATCTGAGCTTAAAAATAAGGAGTAATGAGAGCCGTATACACCTCTATCTTGGGTCTGATTGCCCTGTTCTGCTCTTGCACACCAAGCACCCGATATATTATCGAGGGCACAACTGCAAAGGCCGACGGAGAGCACTACTACCTCTTTAAGGGCTACGAGTTAGTAGACTCGGCACTTATCACCGATGGCAAGTATCGCTTTGAGGGAGAGATTGACTCTTTAATTCCTACTCGCAACATCGGCAGCACAAACCTTAGTGACCGCTGGGAGACAACGCGTTTTACGCAAGTGATACTTGAGGCGGGAACTATCCGCGTAGCTGAGGATGATAAGAGCATTACGGGCGGACTTGTTGTTAGCGGCACAAAGGGCAATAATGCCATTCGCAACTTTGCCATCAAGGGCTGGGATATACAGCAGCGTGGCGAGTTTGTATTTAGTATTGATCAGAGGGAGGCTTTAGCCGAGGAGTATAACGAGCTTGTCACCAAGACAATTAGCAAAAACTTGGACAACTTTGCAAGTCTATTCCTGCTCACTGCCAGCGGTGACCGCTTTACTGATAGTCAGAAGGCCGAGTTTCTTGACCGACTCTCACCAGCAATGAAGCGCACAACAGCAGCAGAGATGTTACGCGAAGAAATAGAGACAAACAATTAATAAAAAACAACTATGAAGAAGATTTTAGCAATTTTGGCAGTAGCAGCTATGGCTGTAGGCTGCAACAACAACCGAGTAGTTATCAGTGGTGATGTTCTCGGTGTAGAGGATGGTGTTATCTACCTGGCTGAGGCTGGTCGCAATGGCGCACTTGTAGACTCAACAGAGATTAAGGCCGGTAAGTTTGTGTTCAAGCTCAACGACCAGGTTGCAAACCAGTATGTACTCCGCACATCAGAGCAGGGTTTGGCAGTTGTATTTACCGAGGATGGTAATATCGCTGTATCAGGTAATGCTGCTGACGACTCTGTAGTTGCAACAGGCACACCTGCAAACGAGGCGTTCAACACCTACAACGCTGATATGACAGCATTCAACCAGCGTTATGCTCAGGCTGAGAGCGACGAGCAGCGTGAGGCACTTATCGAGGAGTACTACGCATTTATTGACTCAACTATCGAGGCTAACAAGGAGAACATCTTCGGTATTATTATGTTTATTCAGAACAAGGGCTATGAACTCTCTGCAGCTGCTATGACCGAGCACCTCAATGCTCTTCCAGAGAACCTTAAGGCTCTGCCTGTAGTAGTCGAGGCTCTTGATAAGGCAGCTCGCAAGATGAAGACCGAGCCACGAGCTGAGGGTAGCGAGTTTGTACCTGTATATATCAACATCGAGCAGCCAAATGTAGATGGCAACACCGTATCTCTGCAGAGCGTAGTTGAGAAGGCTGGTAACAAGTATGTACTGCTCGACTTCTGGGCATCTTGGTGTGGCCCTTGTATGGGCGAGATGCCATATCTGCGTGCAGCATATGCAAAGTATCACAAGAAGGGCTTTGAGATCTACGGCGTATCTTTCGACAGCAAGGATGCAGCTTGGAAGGCAGCTATCAAGCAGCAGGAGATGAAGTGGGTTAATGTAAGCCTGCTCCAGAGCTTCAACAACACCGCTGCTGAGGATTATGTTGTTGAGAGCATCCCTACTAACTTCCTTATCGACTGCGCAACAGGCGAGATTATCGCTAAGAACCTGCGCGGCGAGGCTGTTGAGGCAAAGCTCGCAGAGCTGCTGTAAGATATTACTGCAAAAAAGGACTCTCCGATGATAGAGAAATCATCGGAGAGTTTTTTTGTGCCTTTGGCTATTGGCCATTAGCTATTGGCTGAGACTAAAAAAAGCAGTAGTCACCCATCGTAAATGTTTTAGGTATATACTACCAAACAAAAAGCCAACGCCGTAAAAGCGTTGGCTTTGTTATAGGATACTAATCGACTAATTCTCGTACTCAAACTCAACACCTGAAGTTAGAGATGCTGTCTGAGTTGCGTTGGTGATAATATGATCACCATACTCATTATAAGTCGACACGAAGAGTACCAAGTGGCAGTTCTCTGTCTTCCAGCTTGGATCAAGCTGCATAACGAAGAGGTGGTCTGCGCGCTCGCCCTTGTTGATAATACCCATAGAGTGACCCATAAAGTTAGTTGTATTACTATCTGCAATACGAACTACATTCTCGTGATAGTCAAGGTAATCCTCCTTGATTGTAGTATAGTTACTCTGCTGAGCATACATACCGCTCTCAACTACCCAAGCACCGATAAAGTACTCGCCTGTTTCTGCAACCTTAACAGATGGACGAACAAGCAACATATTGCCCTTAAGTTCTGTACGAACAGCAATACCTGCGCGAGGCTTAGTCTTAAGAGTTTCGTCAATAGCTGCCTGCAAGTATGCCATATTGGTCTCCACATTGCTATTTTGAATACCATTAGCCAGATTTACAAGCACATATGGATAGCCACCTGACTTATTTAGAAGGCTTGCCATATCTCGGCCATCAGGCAGAGTAGTTGCAAACTTATCGCCACCGTGAACTGCAGTGTGTACAAACTTATTGTTATACTCAGCATTGTCCAACATATCGTGGAACGCAGCAATCATATAAGGACAATATCCGCACCAAGTACCGGTAAACTGGGTAAAGAGTGTACGGTGCAAGAAGTTTGTATTTGCAGGCTGTGAATCCGCTGGTCGTGAAGGAATCATTGTATTTACAGCGGTAATAGCAATCGGAGTCTCGCGGGTATTCTTAGTCTTATAACTTACCCAGAAGCTCTTTGTACCCACCTCATTTGGAGAGTATGCAAGAAGAGTATGGGCTACACCATTCTTATCCTCGGCAATAGTAAACGAGAACTCCTGGCCTACTGTATTGCTCTCATAAATTGACTTATCAAAGACCTTGGTATCATTAGATGCATCGTAGATAGAGACCTTAAGAAGCTCATCAGATGAAAGCACCTTACCATCGTAGCGGATAATCAACGTAGCGTGGTTCTTGCCCACCTGAACAAGGTTTGTAGAGAGGCTTACTGAAAGTCCCTGCTCATTTTTATCTGCAAGGTCGATATCCTGAATAGCAGTAATCTCGATAACCTCGCTCTGATGCTGGCCGTAGGTGATGTAGAACTGATACTTACCAGCCGCATATGTCGAGAAGCTCATAGTCTCAAATGGCTGATTTGTAGCATTATCATACAGTGTAGCTTCAGAAGTGACATCTTCACCATTGAAGTATGCAAAGAAGTTTACAGTATCCTCTCCATTGGCTGAGATAATATTTGCAGATACCTCAGTGGTAAATCCCGAGTTATTCTCAATATTCTCGCCTGCCTCATCTGTTCCAATACCATAGAGACAAGAGGTTGTAAGAAGGGTTGCCATAATTGCAACCGCGCTATATAAAAACTTTCTCATATTTCTTTAGAATGAAGCGGTTACTGCAATGTTAATTCCGTTATACTCTGGAGAGAAGCGACATACACCGCCTGAGCAGATATAGCCTGCACGGTTGCGGCCATAGCTAAGCTGAATGCGGGTACGCTTGATAGTGTAGCTACCGCCTACAGAGTAGTAATTCTTCTCTGTACCCTTGAACACACCATTCTTATCTGTGCGACCGAGGTTGTACATATCGCTAACAAAGAAGCTCCACTTTGGTGCAAAGTTATACTCAACCAGACCTGCTACCCAGTCACCCTCATACTCACCAGAGAGCAGGTACTGAGCCTCTACGCGAAGTGAATTTTTGCGATCAAACTTATACTGCACATCTGCCACAAAGATATTTGACACATATGTGCGGTGGTGATAGCCGTGAGAAGGGTTCCACTCCTGGAATGAGTAGAGCAGTGTAGTCTTGAGCTTGCGTGACCACTGGCGAGTAACATCCACATTAATATCCTGCCACAGACGCTCGTGGTTACCACTCTTTGCCTGCTCCTTACGCAGTGTATAGTATGTAGAGTAGTTAGCGTGGAAGTTCCAATAGCGATAGCGGTTGCTCTTGCTACGATAGGTATAGTAGAGGTCAATCTGACCACCTACCTCACCCTCAACATTTACCTGATAAGGGTTAAGGTTGGCAAGCATATAGGTATACTGACGAGTCATTGCTGGCAGGAAGTTAAGGGTATTGCCTGTGCCGTTGCCGTCAATACTAAGTGCTGTGCCCATATAGCTGAGCGCACGACCTGTAGCTGTAAAACTAAAGCCGCCACCTGCATATCCAATCTCGCCATAGCCTGCCCAGCCATTGCGGTTCTGGTTGAAGTAGTCATTACCCTTAACAACATACTCACCGCGCAGGTTAAAGCCCGACATATCGAAGTTCAGACGCGCAGAGTAGAGGTTGAGCATATTATTCTCAGCCACAGCATCAACCTTCTGATAGCGATTTACATAGCTACCCTCAAGGAAGAGCGCACCCTTCTGCATACCGAACATCTCGCCCAACGAGAGGCTTAAGTCTGCACCACCAACCCAAGCGGTCTGGTAGTTCTGATAGAGTCGTGGACGACCAAAGAGAGCCTTGACACTAAAGTAATCGCCCAAGTTATAGGTAGCACGCAGACCGAGCAGCGAGTTATTAAAGCCCAGCTGACGATCCTCGAAGCTACGGAAGACAAGTCCGTTACCGAACTGATCATACATATTTCCCGCAGTAATAGAGTAGCTCTTATCCTGCCACTGCGCATAGATCATCGGCACAAGAACCTTAAACTGATTGCCATAATTGCCGATATCGTAGCCCTGCAGTGCCGGCAGATAGGTCTCCACCTGAATACCTGCAGAGAAGCGGTTTCGAGTGTAGTCGACCTTTATATAGTCATTAGAGCCAAAGTGAGTATCGGGTGCAGGAGTCGAGAGCGCAGGGTCGTTAAAGTATACAATATTGTTACTCTCAATACTACCTGCAATCACTCCGCCCTTCTCGCCCAAATTGATCTGTGCTGATGCGCTCAGAACAACTGCTGCGGCTGCAAAAAAACAAAATAATCTCTTCATCTCTTTAAAATAGCCGGAAACTCCCCAACAGGAGAGTTTCCGAACAAATTAATGGGTATTACTTACGAGGAAGCTTTGATGTAGCAAGTGCCTTACTTGCAGCGCGTACCTCCTCTGCATCCATAACCTTATACTTAATAACTGCAGGAGCCTTCATCTCAGTAAGTGGCAGTGCTGTACGGCTACAAGGTGCCTGACGAACTGAGTTAACCTCATATACAGGCTTGAAGTCAACCTTAGCTGCAGCTGGAGCAACTACGCTATTTGCAGGAGGAACTGCACCGTTACGAGTAAGCACGATAGGTGCAATGATGCGGCTATATAGCGAATAAGAGACAGTTGATGAGTTGCTACCATCGCGAACAATCTGTGGATAGAAGTCCTCTGTACGAGTAATTGTTACGCCGTTATCATCTGTAGTGCTATAAGTATAGCTGAGTGGGTTAATGGTAATGGTGTTCTTATCTGCAGAAATTGTTACAGGGAAGTGACCAGTTGAAATCTCACCCTCAGCATTGCGTACATATGGCAGAGTTGCGTTATTGCTTGCACCCATAAACTGGTAAACATTCTTATACCACTGTGCCATAGGAGCGAAATAGTTAACATTAAACGGAGCTGTTACTGTACCATCAGCAGCAACCTCAAGATACCACTTAGGACCGAAGTCGAAGATAGGTGACTCGTAGTTGTATGCAGAGTACTTAGTCTCATCAGCGATAAAGAGCTCGTAAGGGTGAGCATATGTAGTCGAAAGAATGCCGTCCACTCTATCGCTACACTCTGGTTTTGGACAAGGAGTTCTATCAGCATCGTACTCAAGGTCGAAGCCCTGGCAGAGGATACGGTTCTGACCGCGTACATTTGCGTTAAAGTCATCAACAGCAGTTGTAAACTGTGCGTAAACAGCATCTACCTGCTCCTTAGTCTTGAGGTTAGAAGAGTTGAAGAACAGCTGATACACCTCATCAGGAAGTGTAGTCTCATAACCTACATTACCGATAGTAACCTTGCTTGAAACTGTGTACTGAGTAGTAAGGAGGTAGTTGTTATCATCATCATTACCCGGATGAGCACAATCGTGATTATCTCTATGATTAGGATCCTTACAATAGTGATAGTGAGTATTCTGGATAGTTGTAGTAGCAGTCCACTCGCCCTGAAGCTCGTCGAAGAGTGAAGAGTTAACAGGAGTTGCGTATGGCTCCTTAATTGTACGCTTCTGATCCAGAGCGTAGCCCCAAGTACCCTCGTCGTTCATTACTGCAAGTGCGCAAACTGTTGTTGCATCAGCGCGAGAGGTGAAGTTGATATTCCAACCCTCAGCAGTATTAATCTGAGCAACCTCCTCAGCAGTAAGGGATGCACCATACTGGTCGAGCATAGCCTGAACAGCCTCCTCATCAGAGATGTTGTAGTTCTTCTTGAATGCGCTAACCATTGATGCCCACTCACGCTCATAGTTTGCAATATACTTAGCTGCAATTGCATTGCCGCTGGTACACTTGAGGTTGAACCATACAAGGTCGTGCTGCGGTGCCGCGCCTGTTGGATCGTCAATACCCTTAACAGCTGCTGTTGGAGCTGGCTTTGTAGGAACAGGAAGTTTAAAGTCAACAGTCTTATAGCTCTGACGAGAACCGTACTCATCACCCAGAGTGGTCATATAGAGAGTATAGTTCTTACCCTGATGCATATAGTACAAATCCTCAATCTGGATAGTTGTCTCTTGAACAATATTGTAAGCAAGACCAATACCGAATGCGTAGAAAGAAGATACAAACCACTGCATATATTCCTTCTTATTGTTGAGTCGTGGAAGGATATCACCTACAAATGCAGAAGAGTCAAGGATTGTGAAACATACACCATAAGAACCTGCAGGAGGGGTAATGGTAATCTTACCACCAAGTGGAGTAAGATTCATCTTAACCTCAGGCTTGCCGCTCATCTTTTCAGGCTCCTTAGACATAACAAACTCCTTGCGATAGTAACCTGTCCAATACTTAGAATCATCTGCCGGGAACTTACCGGTTGCATAGTAGTCTGCAATGAAGTTGTTCATATCGAACATAGCATTGTAGTAACCGGCACCCCAGCCCCAATGATCCTCCTGCTCGCTTGAGTAAGCATACTCACCAAACATCAGGTACATAGGCTGACCAGGAACGATTGGGCTATAGAGTGCATAATCACCTACATAGCTATCCTCCTCACTAAATTTGAAGGTTGTGCTCTCGGTGATGTAGTTATGCCACTCGTCATCGTTGAGGTTGAGCATCTCAGCATCGCTGAAGAGGCTAAGACGGTTCTCGTAGTACATTGGGAACTCTGTAAGACCCCACTTTACAACATTACCCGGCTGCACCTTTTCAGTTGGGAAATTGAAGTGTGCTGAGAATGATGAGTAATCCACATTGTAGATTGTAAGCTCGTCAACAAATGCCTCGGTAGCAATATTTACCTTTGCATACTTGTCAGCCAACTCATCCTCGATAGTTGCACCTGCGAAGATAACAATGTAGTTCTTTGCCGGCTCGAGGTTCTCGATAGTTACGATGTTCTCACCATCAACACAAGTGCCTCCAATACCTGTTGCGAAGATAATGTCTGCAGAGATGTCTGCGTCCTTCTCACCTACGATGTAGGCATACTCCTTAAGATTCTTGGTTGTAAGCTTAACCTCAGCTGAAGATGAACCTGCAGAGATAAGCTCAGCAGAGAGCTCAACAACCAACTCAGGAGTTGGCTCTGGTTCTGGTTTTGGGTCTGGAGTTGGGTCTGGAGTTGGGGTTGGATCCTCCTTTATAGGATCGCCACCACAAGCAACCATAAATGCCATCGCAAAGACGAGTGCCAAGCGAGACAAAATTAGATTGATTTTTTTCATAAAAATGCGTTTTGGTTATTTATTAATATAGTTAATGCACTTAATCGGCGAAAGATACAACAAAAAATTCACATTTTCGGGATAAAGTTGACAAAAATTTATATCCCATTTGGCATATACAAAATAACGCACTGAAAATCAGTGCGTTACATACTATTTATTGAATTACAACCTGCTTAACCAATTCGATACCTGATTGTGCGTTTATTGCCCGAGCCAATGCCTGGCGTTGCATCATCAGCTCGGTGCGCATAACAGCCGAAGTGATGTGTACATATAGCACCCCATTGACAAGTCGCACCTGTCGAGTCTGCTCGGCAACAACAGGTCCTACCACCTGTCGCCAGGTATTGGGGAGGGCCCCCTCCGCGATCTTTGCTGCGATATAAGGGCTCTTAAAAAGCTGATCGAACAGCTCGCCTATACACTTTGGTTCTGTACGCTTCATAGCTCAATTTTACTCCAACACCTTGCCGTAGGTTACATCAAAAAGTTTATACTCTGCACCACTATTTGAGAGCAGGCGTTCCATACGCTCGTGGCTGCAATCGGTAATCAAAATCTGACCAAAACTATCGCTTGCCACAAGGGAGATAAGCTCTGCTACACGACTCTCATCAAGTTTGTCAAACACATCGTCAAGAAGCAGTATCGGACGCTTACCCGTCTGCTCTGCAATTATCTGATACTGAGCAAGTTTAAGAGCCACAATAAACGACTTCTGCTGACCCTGCGAGCCATACTTTCGCAGTGGCACATCGCCTATGGTAAAGTGTATATCATCGCGCTGCAGGCCCACTGTCGTATAGCCCAAAATACAATCCTTGGCACGCGCCTCAACCAGCAGTGTTGACAGAGGAGTTTCGAGCAGCTCTGAGCGATACTCAAGGGCCACACTCTCCTTATCTCCCGAGAGAATTTTGTAGTACTGAGCAACTATCGGCTGCAGTCTGTCGATCATCTCCTGACGGCGTTCAAAAATAAGTTTTGAGGCTGAGACAAGCTGCATATCGTATATCTGCAACATCTGCTCATCAGAGCCAATCTTAAGGTACTTATTGCGCTCGGCAAGTGCCGTATTATAGCGAATCATTGCAGATAGGTACTGCTGATCAAACTGCGAGATAAACGAGTTGATATACTTACGACGCTCCTCGGCACTATCGCTAATAAGCATCGAGTCGGCAGGTGAAACGATAACCACGGGCACAAAACCTATATGGTCAGAAAAGCGTTCGACAGCCTTGCCATTACGCTTGATAATCTTCTGACTACCACGATTATAAGAGCAGACAATTTGCTCATGGCGATTGTCATCGCTATAGTAGCTGCCATCAATAACAAAGAAGCTCTCGCCGTGTCTGACGCACTGACTGTCGCTCATACCTATTGCCGACTTACACATAGACAGATAGTAGATCGCATCAATGATATTGGTCTTGCAGGTTCCATTATCACCGACAATACAATTTATACCGCGCTCGAAGGAGATCTGTTGCTGTGACAGGTTCTTAAAATTGATTAATGAGAGTTCCTTTATATGCATAATGCTACTTTTTACGAGTCAAAGTTACTAAAAAGTGACGAACAATAGAAATTTTTGAAAAAAAAAGTCTGCAAATAGTGGTTTATTGATTAAAAAATCTTACTTTTGCAGTTTGAAGGCAAAATTATACCGAATTATCGGCAGATTATGTCCTTATATAGCAAATAATAACAATAAATAGTAAAAACATTATGGCAAAGAATCAGAACCCACAGGATGCTGCAGTTGTTGAGGCTGTGAGCAAGACAGAGCAGTTCTTTCAGCAGAACGGCAAGAAGGCAGTTATCGCACTGACCGTTATCGTACTCCTCGTTGTAGGTGGTTACCTTTACAAGAACCTTGTTATTGACAGCAACGCTGAGAAGGCTGCTGCAATGATCGTTGACGCTCAGGATCGTTTCGCAGGTGAGAATCCGGACTTCGCACTGGCACTCAATGGCGACGAGAATGGCGCAGGTTTCCTCGAGGTTGTTGAGCAGTATGGCTCTACAGCTACCGGCAACATCGCTAAGCACTACGCAGGTATCTGCTACCTCCGTCTTGGTGATCTTGAGAATGCTGAGAAGTATCTGTCTATGTACAGCGCAGTAAACGACCTGGCTGCTGAGGTTATCAACGCACAAAACCTCGGTCTTCGTGGCGACATCGCTGTTGAGAAGGGTGACTATGAGGCTGCAGCTAACCTCTATGGCAAGGCTGTTAAGGCTTCTGACAACCTCTACACCGCTCCACTCTACACTTACAAGCAGATTCTCGTTTTCGCTGCACTCGGTAAGAAGGCTGAGGCTGAGAATGCTTACAAGACTCTCAAGGCTAACTACCCAACTGCTTCTGAGACCAACGAGGCTGAGAAGGTTGTAGGCGCATTGTAGTCTATATCAGGTAAACATTTCGAGAGTTGGGAGCACGCTCTCAACTCTCTGTTTATAAATAGGTAACATATCTTAAAATGATTTCACCATCAGAGATTAAGGTCGGCATAGTTGCCGAGCAGGGACTTGACATATGGGCAGCCATCACCTGCCTGAAGCAGAGCGGATGCACAGACGAGAATATTATTGTCAAGTATGTTCCGCCATTTCAGGTAGCTCTGGGCGCACTCTTTTTTGCCGAGTATACAGATGTGGACTGCACCGTGGTAATCACCCGTGAGTATAACGATGCTATCGCCACTGCGCTGCTCAACCTGCAGATACAGTGGAATATGCCTATCGACTACACCACAGCACCTGCACTCAACTGCGACGCTGCTATCAAGATGGTAGAGCTACAGAGCTCTATGGCCGAGCAGGCTACGCCTCAGGATCGCAAGAGTCAGCCGAACTAAATCATTGCCTACATACAACACAAAAGTCCGCAAAATTGCGGACTTTTTTACTATACGGCTACACCTGCTACACAATCACCACCCTACTCCTTAACCCTCTTCGGGTTCTGACTGACAAACTGCTCCCACGAAGTGGTACCGCGCTTGCGGGCTGTCTTATCGCCACCAAGCCCCTTGATACGACTACTACCAAGTGCCGCATTTATCGGACTCGAGGTTGCATAGTAGTGCGCCAGTGCCACGGCCATTCCATCTGTAGCATCCATACGACGCGGAGCATTATCTATCTTGAGCAGTCGCATAACTATAGATGCTACCTGCTCCTTGGATGCCATACCTGCACCCGTAATGGCCTGCTTGATGCGCGTAGGTGCATACTCGGCCACGGGCTTATTACAACTCAATGCTGCAGCCATAGCCACGCCCTGCGCACGACCTAACTTGAGCATACTCTGCACATTCTTACCAAAGAATGGAGACTCTAAGGCCACCTGCTCGGGTGAGTAGTCGGCAATAAGTTCACGCACACGCTCAAAGATATAACGCAGCTTGTCATAGGGATCTGTAATCTTATGCAGATCTATATCCCCCAATACAATAGGTCGGAGTGTTCGACCATCAATCTCCAACACTCCGTAACCCATATAATTTGTTCCGGGATCTAAGCCCAAAATTCGATATGCCATAGGGGGCTATACACGATTAAATGCATCTGCAAAGGACTCAACAGCCTGATCAAGGCCCTTCTGAATCTTACTACCTACAAGCATTCGCATCATCATATTCAGCTCAGCGTGCAACACCATACGCATACGAGTATCCGTAGGCGTAACCTCGTGCAGCTGAATCCAGAAGGTAAAGTCGATAGGGACACCGCCCTGATCACCGACAATCTTTACATACTTGCCAGGCTCCTTATCTATCATACGCAACTTAACCAGCATACCCTTAACCTTGAACGAACAGGTATCCTCTGTCGCCTGCCACTCCTCTACCTTGTCAGAGACCGCAGGGGTGAGTAGCGCAAAGTTTGAGATAAACGGATATATCTGCGCTGCCGACTTAAAGATTCGGCTCTGTTTTGATTCGTATTTCTCCATAATCTTCTACTTCGATAAGCCGTGCCACAACTGCCGGCACCGCCTTTTAGAGCTCAATGCCCAAGTTTAACTTTGCCTCAACAGGGTTTGCATATATACCGAGCAGAATATCGCGCGCCACATCCTTATCTACACCCATAACCTCAAACTGAGCATTTGAGCGAACAAGGTAGATATCAAACTGCTGCTCTGCCACGGTAGTGTAGTACTTAGCAAAGCGACGAGTACCGTGCTTGATGTCGTATGCAATATAGTTGGTATCGTAAAGCTTGTAGTTTGAGACAATGCGACGGTCAATAACCTCAGCAAGAGCCTTGCACTGCTCTGCACGAGGCAACTGAGCTACAGTCTCAAGCTCCTCTGTAGTAATAGGCTTACAGAATGAGAGGGTTGCATCGCCCTTGTATGCTCTAATACCTGTTAGGATGCTGAGGAAGTCCTCATTCTCAGCCTTCTGGTACGGAGTACCATTCTTGCGACGACAAAGCTCCACAGCCTTAAATACATCACAAGGCTCGTACTGATAGCTGATAGCCACAGGAGCAATGTGCAGCTGGCTGAAGTTCTCGACAAAGTCGTTTGAGCCACTAAGACCGAACATCTTGATAATACCAGGCTCGGTCATATCATTTCCATCCTTAGTTCGGCCATTACGCTGCGCAATCCAAACAGAGCGACGTGCCTCGTTGATTCTGTGGCGAATGTACTCTGAAAGGTGCTTTGAGTTCTCGAGGAACTCTCGCATTGTAACATCATCCTTACGGATAACCTTGATCATATAATTTGCCTTGCAAAGCTCAAATACCAGAGGGGTGCGAAGCAGATTATCACCCAACGAGATGTCTGTTGTCGGCAGATTATTGTCACACAACGCATACTGCATAAGCATAGCATCAAGGGTAATGTCGCGGTGATTTGAGATAAAGAGCCAACTATTGTCATTGTGCAGATACTGACAACCCTCGGTGGTAAACTTACGCATAGTACGATGGATAATACCACCGATAGCGGGATACATAACCTTGCGCTGGATATCATCAGTGGTACGACAAGAGCTAATCAGGTTTCTAACCTGCTCAATATCCAAGTTAGGGAATACAAACTGTGCCGCAGGAATCAACAGCGGGTCAGAGGCAATCTTCTCGACCACAGCAGGAATCTCCTCATCGCGATAGGCACGAATGTCATCAAAAAATGATTGAGTATTTTCCATTATCTAAATTTTTCTTTTGAGCCGATTGTTGACTGTTTGACGGCATCAACAACCCACTCTATGTGCAATATACTTTGCAAAGATAACAATTTTTTTGCTAATCTTACAAATTAACCGAAATATTTCATACCTTTGTGCGGTGTGTAGCCTATATACTTATAGGTATTAGGGATTAATTATTGTCGCGTGTTTGTAATATAACTTGACTATTTATAAATATACCATAATAAAATTTAAACAATGGCTAAAACAGAGAGACTCTTGAAGCGTATGGCAGAGCTTGAGGAGCAGACCGGTGTAAAGCGCACCATTTTTGCTGCCTGTCCAAACTCATCTGCAGTTATTCGTGCATCTATCCGCTCAGCAAAGCGTAACAATGCACCTATCTACTTTGCAGCAACCCTCAACCAGATTGACACCGACGGTGGTTACACAGGTATGACCCCTGCAGACTTCGTTAAGGTATGTCGTATGGAGTGCGAGGCTATTAACTTTACAGGTGACTGCATCATCGCAGTTGACCACGGTGGTCCTTGGCTTAAGGATAAGCAGAACACTGAGCGTTGGGAGACTGAGCGTGCAATGAACGCTGTTAAGGAGTCTTTCGAGGCTGCTATCGCTGCTGGTTTTGACCTTATCCACGTTGACCCAACTGTTGATATCAATGTTCCTAAGGGTGAGGTTATCGACATTCATCTTGTAGTTCGTCGTACTGTAGAGCTTATCGAGCACTGCGAGAAGTTCCGTCGCGCTAACAACTATCCAGAGGTATCTTATGAGGTAGGTACTGAGGAGGTTCACGGTGGTCTTGCTGATGACAGCGTATTTGACACATTCCTCGTTGAGCTTAAGGAGGGTCTTGCAGCCGTAGGTCTAAATGATGTATGGCCTTGCTTTATCGTAGGTAAGGTTGGTACTGACCTTCACACTACCCTTTTCGACGGTGAGGTTGCTAAGAAACTCACTGCAAAGGTTCGCCCACTGGGCAGCTACATCAAGGGTCACTACACTGACGGTGTAAGCAACCCACAGGACTACCCTCTCTGCGGTATGGGTGGTGCTAATGTTGGTCCAGAGTTTACTATCAGCGAGTACGAGGCACTCGAGGAGCTCGAGGCTAAGGAGGTTGAGTACTACAACGCAGGTCGCGTAGCTATGCTCTCAAATATCACCGAGGTACTTACTCGCCTTGTTTACGAGTCTAACCGTTGGAAGAAGTGGTTGCTCGAGAGCGAGAAGGGTGTTGACTTCTACCAGATCGACCCTGAGCGTCGTGCTTGGTTGGTTAAGACCGGCTGCCGTTACATCTGGCAGAAGCCTGAGGCTCTTGTTGCTCGTACTTCCCTCTACGAGAACCTCAAGCGTGTAGGTATGGATCCTGAGAATATCGTCCTCGATCGCATTGAGCACGATATGGATAAGTACTTCTACGCATTCAACATCGTAGACCTCAACAAGATGCTCTAATAAGCTATCTATAAACAGAAAGGTACTCATCGCTGATGAGTACCTTTTTTATTAATAACAGTCTCTACTAATGTTTTAATTTGACCAACCAGCTACGCTTAAAGAGTCTGTAGCGACGCTCGGTATAGTAGCCCACAACATCACTATCACCACTCTCAACAGCCCTGCGAAACTCCTTCTTGGCGTTGGATACAGGCTTAACCTCAACCTTTGTACTACCGAAGCTAACTCCCTCATCTGTAGAGCAGTTAAGTATTCGCGGCAGGGCAAGCATAAAGTACTTGTATCGCTGATAACTATCTGTCAACACAGCCTTGCGTGGCGAGAGCATACGAGACAGACGATTGAGCCACTTGGACATCGAACGCTGCGAGTGCAGTCGACCGCCCAGCTCGCGCTCAAAGAAGTCGGGGAACTTGCGATTGAGAGTCCTAATAAGCTCGTGCCAATACTTTCTGCCCGTAAAGCGCGACGAACCTTGGCGTACACGATAGTAGAACTCAACTGTAGGCAGAGTTACCACCTTACCGCCATCCTTGAGGATGTTAATCCAAAGTGCCCAATCCTCACAGTAGTTGTGCATAGATGTATCGAAACCGCCCACGCGCACAAAGTCATCACGGCGCAACATCGAGCTAATTGTAAACACATTACGCTTAGCCAATGTCTTTGGGGCATACTCCTTCAGTTTCCACGCGCCCGTACGACCATCGAAAAACTCACCACGACAGGTGACAACCTTCACCTTCTCATCGGCCTCAAGTTCTGCCACAGCCTTGCTTACATATGAACTTCCAATAAGGTCGTCAGAGTCGACAAAAAGGATATATTTTCCGTTGCACACCTCAACGCCAAAGTTGCGGGCAATACCCTGACCGCCATTTGCCTTGGTTAATACCTTGACCCTCGCATCGGCCTGCTCATACTCCCGAGCCACAGATAGCGTATTATCCTTAGAGCCGTCATCAACCACTATCAACTCAAAGTTAGGATAGTCTGATGCCAGCACCGACTCTATAGATTGTCTGATATAGCCCGCAATATTGTATGCAGGCATTATTATCGACACCAACGGCAAACCACTGCCTCCCATAGTCATAAAACAATAATTTTATATAAAATCAACCTTTCAAACCTGCGCAAAGATATACGAAAAACTATAAACCAACAAATTCGGTTTAATTACTACAATAACACTCGACGGGAAAATCAGCAAAAAAACTGCCATTGTTCGCAAGAAAATCTCTCGCTCAAATCTCCAATTTGACCGATAAAACAGCCAAAAAGATAGCATAAAAGGTGCATTCCCCTCGTAGAGGGGTGATAATGTCTCTTTTTCATTGAATAAAATAGCGTTTTCGTTGAATTTATTTTCAACATAGCTACATAAATCCTATTTTTGCAGCGCAATTACTATAAATATGAAGAAAGTTTTAACATCAATTTTGTTATCGTTCGCACTTTTGGCTTGCTCTACTGATGAGCAGGCTCCACTTGGTGGCAATGATGGCAAGATTCAGGTAAGTATCGGCCAGTCTTCGACTATCAAGAGCCGTACATCTATCGGCGACGATGGTCACTCTGCCGTTTGGAGCGATGGTGACAAGATTGCCGTATGGGCAGAGAGTAGCACAGGAGAGTTTGCATTGCAAGCAGAGAGCTTTTCGCTCTATCACTTCGCAAATCAGTATTCGCGTGCTATCTTCACTGCATTTATCAACCCTATGCAGAGCGACAGCTACACCTACTACGCAACCTACCCTATTCCGGAGTCTGTATCTGGCACACTTGCCACATACACACTTGCCGGCGTGCAGGATGGTAGCCAATTTGTAGGCAGCTGCGACATTATGGTGGCTACACCTGTAACTGCCGAGGCTCTGACAGAGGGCAAGGTCAACAATCTCAACCTCAACTTCGCGCACAAGATGCACGCCCTAAGAATAGTACTCCCAGAGCAGGGTACTCTTATGGGTAATGCTATTGATGCCATCGAGTTTGAGTTCCCGACAGAGATTGTAGGTAATGTTACTGTCGATGCGACAAACCCAACAGCCCCTGCAACACTAACAAACGGCTCGAAGAAGTTGACCGTAACCATTCCTGAGGGTTATGTAGCTGGTAGCTATGTATGGGGACTGATATTCCCAACTGCAATCACTGAGGATATCAAGTATCGCGTATATGCTGGCGAGTATGTCTCTAAGTTCAGCACCATTTCGCTCAACAAGGAGGCTCAGCAGTCGCACATCACCCCTATGAGTTTTGCTATTCCTGAGGCCGACCTGACTACAACAATTACAATTGATGTCAGCGGCAACAACCTCGGTGAGGATTACACCAACCTGACCGTATTTGACGAGGCGGGCAGCACAGTGGCTGCATTTGCGGCAAATAGCAGCCACAAGTACGATATTGTTATCGAGGGTCTGTTTGACCCTGCAACAGTTTCGGGCAAGCAGTATCGCGTACGATACGAGAGTGCAAATGCCATTGTTGAGGACAATATTACAATGCCTACAATTGCGGCATATCGTCCAAATAGTGTATCGTCAGTAGTACCATACCTGCTCTTTGAGGACTTCTCCGGCGCACTGCAGTCCGAGCATCAGGACAGCTACAAATCTACTTCAGACACAGACAGAACTATGACAGGTTACCTGCTTGATGACTATATGACCACAAATGGTTGGAATGCAGCTCGTTATCGACTTGAGGCAGGCAAGGCTATTCGAATCAATGTTCGTTATGAGTCTGGAGCTTGGGTGGTTGGTCGCTACTGCGGACGACTTGATACCCCTGCACTTAAGGCTCTTAAGAGCAACGCTAATGTAAATATCAAGTTAGAGTTTGACTTGGCCTGCTATGTACCACCAGCATACAACCTTGGCTCGTCTATTGATGACACAACAGCATCTGTAACATCATTCAAGATTGCAACTCACACAAATAGCGAGTCTTCAGCCATAAATGGTAGTAACCAGAATAATGTTAGCGGCGTATACTCTTCGCCTACATTTGTAAGCAATATGACAGAGAATTCATTTGACTGCAACTATTGGCAGGAGAGTGTAAATCTCTCGGGTTGTACAAACAAGACCCGTATCACCTGGTTCCCGCAGACCTCACAGTCGTCAAGTGTTATTGGTGCAAACTGCGTATACTATATTTATATTGACAACATCAAGGTGTCGATAGCAAAATAAGACAAATAATAGAGCTATGAGAAATATATTTATCTGCGCAATCATTGCGCTTATGGCTGCAAGCTGTCAGAGTGATAGCAGCGAGCAGATTAATGCAGGCAAGGGCAAAATTGCCATTACTGCTACCACCTCAGGTGTTGTCACTACCCGAGGCGAGGGTATTATGTTGCAGACCCCGCAAGTGTCAGACTTCTCACTTGAGATTTCAGGCGTTCAGACCAACAAGTCGTGGAGCAGCATTGCCGACTACAAATATGAGGAGGAGTTTTTCGCTGCAGGCAACTATACCGTAACTATCACTTACGGCAATAGTAGTGCCGAGGGTTATAACCTCCCTTGCTTTAATGACTCTAAGGAGGTAGAGGTTCTCGACCGCAACCGCACCACCAAGGTGGCAATGACTGCCAAGCTCGCCAATGCAATTGTGACAGTACAGACCACCGAGGCATTTGATAACTACTTCCCTGTAAGTAACTTTACAATCACCACCGCCTCAAATGTATTTGAGTTTGACAAGCAGGCAACTGACCATCTGTTTGTAGCAGCAGGTCAGGCTGTTGCTATTGACTGCACCTGCATTCGTCAGTCAAATCTCACCGCAGGCACAAGCGAGAAGCTCGCTACCCAGACAATTCCATCAACCGCTGCCACAACACGCTATGTATTGACCTACGATCTGTCAACAGCGGGTGGTGTAAACATAACTGTAAAGCTCAACGACACTACTATCGACACCATCGAGATTGACAACGAGCTAAATCCTAACGCATAAAACGATATAAGATATGAAACTGATTAAAAGTACTTTATTATTGGCTTTAGCTGTCATTATGGCAGTAAGCTGTAACGATGGATTGCGTATTGAGAGCAACCAGAACCAGAGCGGTAATGTAGGTTATCTCTCACTCTCATCTCTGAGCGTTGAGTTGTTGTCTGACTACAAGCCTACCACCGACAATGTAAGTCGCAGTGAGGCTACAACGCGCACCGCTGTGGATATCAACACCTTTGACTGCGCCATCTACGACCAGAGCGGCAGCAATCTTATTAAGTCATTCAAGTATGGTCAGCGTCCAAGTGAGGCTATCGAGCTGGAGGCAGGCAACTATATCTTTACTATGAGCTCAGGCGAGGTTCCTGCAGCTGCATTTGACAGCCCTGTATATGGTCTTACCGAGCCATTTACAATCAACATCAAGCAGACCACAGAGCTTACAGACCTCGTTTGTACTATGCAGAACATTCAGGCCTCTGTATCTTACTCTGTAGACCTTCGTCAGTCACTGAGCGACGATACTACAGCAACCCTTACCGTGGGCAGCTCATCGCTTGTATTCGGCGTTGACGAGACTCGCTCGGGATTCTTCAAGGCAGAGAAGGCACTCAACGACATTGATGTGCTTGTAAAGGGTATGTACACTCAGGAGGGCAAAGAGCCAGCTGCATTTGAGTTTACTACAACCATCAAGGATGTAAAGGCTGGTCAGTATAGCGACATTCAGCTCTACATCGAGTACTCAAGCCAGGGTAATATCTCTATCAGCGTAACTATCGACGGCTGGGTAGTAGATCAGGCTATTGTTTATAACCTTGCAGGCAACATCTCTGAGGATATCCTTGTAGATGACAACGACCTGCCTACAATCACCCTTGTTGATGGCAATATTGCCGAGGCTGTATCGCTCTACCCTACCGACTTTGACAACAAGGGCAACTGTACAAAGGATATTATTGTCGAGGTGGCAACCAAGTCTACAATCTCTTCACTTGTTGTAGATATTACTTCGACAAACCCTACTCTTGTATCATCACTTGCTGAGTATGGTCTTAGCAACACTATTGATATGTGCAACGCAGGTGGTGCAACAGCTGCACTCAAGCTGATGGGTCTGCCTGTAAACAATCAGGTTGCAGGTCAGCAGTCTGTAGTCTACGACATCACAGCACAGATGAAGCTTCTGAAGGAGTTTGCCGGCACACACAGCTTTACAGCAACCGTTACCGACGAGAAGGGTGGCGTTACTACCGCTACACTTGCTATTACAATCGAGGGTAAGCAGAGCGGCCCTGCTATCGTATGGAAGGGCTACGATATTGACAAGCGTTACACTGTTGTATCAGGTATGACCGTAGATATCGTCGTAACAGCTGCAGCTGCAATCAAGGACTTCTCTGTGCAGATTGTATCTGAGGTACTCACACCATCAGAGTTGGGTAATGTAGGTCTTTGCGATGTGCTCAACCTCGCAGTTCCAACAGACTCTTACTCTACTGTAAACGAGAACTTCGATACATCAAACATCGCTCAGTCTCTCACCGGCCTTGGTTTCCCTATCGCAGATGCTGTTAAGGGTCAGACTTCAGTAGAGTTCTCTATCACCCAATTCCTTGATCTGCTCGCTCTGACAGGTACAGGCAAGCACGACTTTATTATGACCGTTACTGACAACGAGGGTAATGTAACCGTAAAGACCCTTATGATTGAGACTGTCAAATAAACAGGTAGCCAACTATGAAACATATATTGAAAACTATAATTTGTGCCACTTTTACTCTGTTGCTCGCAGCTTGTAACAACAACCCTGCACAGAACTTGGAGATGGCAGAGGGTGAGGGAGTCTTGGCGTTAAACCTTGACTTTGGCAGCAGAGCCGATATTGATGCCTCAACCCCATTTGAACTCAAGATTTACCGTTATGCCGCTGATAACAGCAAGGAGCTTGTGCGTAAGTATACCGCTCTTGCAGATATCCCGCAGTATATATGGCTTATCTCTGATAACTATTCAGCACAGGCCAAGGTTGGCAATAAGGAGCTTGCCTCTTTTACAGACAAGTACTTCACCGGCAGTAGCGATTTTGCCATCACTGCAGGCAACATTGCCAATGTAGAGGTTGAGTGCTTTATGGAGAATATCCCCGTAGCTGTTACTTACGATCCAACCGTAGCGGCTCACTTCACCGAGGGCTTTTATACCTATGTATCGGCTGCAGACAGCTTTAACCTTGACGATGCAGTAAGCAGCAAGGTTCCTACACTCAAGTATACTGACTCTGCTGAGGGCTACTTCATCCTGCCTAATGGTGTTACAAACCTCAGCTGGTACTTCTGTGGCAACAACGGCAGCGAGATAATCACAATGAGTGGCGTTATTGAGAATGCAGAGCCTCGCAAGCTCTATACCCTCAAGTTCAAGTACTCTAAGGATGCCCCTGGTGGTCTTACCATCACCGCAACCGTAGACCTTGAGCCGGACTATCGTCAGGACAATGTGCCATTCAGCCCGGATCCGACTGTCAAGGGCGCAGGCTTTGATGCTAAGGCGACACACAACTATACCGGTGGCAGCCGTACATATAACATCACAGCTCTCGACACCATCTCGCAGATTGAGATTAACTTTGGCGGTCAGACTTACGACCTTATCGGCTCTACTTACGATGACTTTACAGTAACCAAACTTTCGGCAAAGGATTATACAGTAGAGGTTAACGAGCAGTTCTTTGCACAGATGTATGGTGGTACTCAGAGCTTTGCCTTCCACATTAAGGATGCAAGTGGTGGTGTAGGCTATCAGGAGTGCGCATACAACATTGCAGGTGTTCTGCCTCTGAGCAGCTACGATTTGTGGTTTGGCGTGGCCGACTTTAGCGCAATGGCCTTCGATAGCAATATTACTATCGGTTATCGTGCTAATGGTGGTCAGTGGAGCTATCTGCCAGTTTCTGCAGCATCAGTAGCCAATACATACAACGCAACAGCTACCGACTTTGCTGCCGGCAATAGTTACGAGTATGCTCTGTTTGCTGATGGCGTGCAGGTAGGTCTTTCACTTAGCATTACCACTCCGCAGGGTGCTCAGATTCCAGAGGCAGGCTTCGAGGATTGGTCTTACGGTGGTCCTCACGGTGCACTTTGCCCTACAGCAAACTATGAAAACCTCTTCTGGGATACAGGTAACCACGCCCTGGCTTCATTCAATATGGGCGAGCTTACTACCAGCTCAACAGACGTTCGCAGTGGTGCTACAGGTAGCTATAGTGCTTATATGAAGTCTAAGAAGGCTGAGGTTATGGGTATCGGTAAGTTTGCAGCTGGTAACCTATTTGTAGGTCGATTTGTCAACACATCCGGTATGGGTGGTATTGTAGAGTTTGGTCGAACATTCGACTTCACAGCTCGTCCAAAGGCTATTCGCGCGTGGATTAAGAACAATCAGGGAACAATCAACGAGGGAAGCCACAAGTCTGGTACCGACCTTGCTAAGATATACTGCTGCTTTACAGACCGTAAGTTTACTGTAAACACAAATAAGGAGGAGACATTCTTTACTCCTGACATTACTACCGATGGTATCCTTGCAGCTGCAAATTGGCAGAGCGAGGAGAGCCACAGCGAGTGGACTTTAGTAGAGATTCCTATCGAGTACAAGCAGGGTGTTACAACAAAGCCAACAATATTCATTCTTACATTTACCTGTTCAGGATATGGTGACTACTTCACCGGCTCAACAAACAGCTATATGTATGTTGATGATGTAGAATTGGTATACTAATAAAGCAACTACTAATGTTTTTAACCAAAAGATTAGCGGTACTTACCGCAACAGCATTGATATTCTTTGGCGCAGCAGCACAGACAGCCACTCCTGACAGCAGTCAGGAGGCGGCGCTGTCTATCAGTTATCAGCGCGAGAATCGAGGTCTGTCAGATATGAAGACCCACATCGTACCTAAGGGACAGTGGGTGTTCGGTGGTAGTCTGACATACTCAACACACACTAACTCGGACTACAGTCTGCTTATCATCAACGATATATCATCAAACGGCTACTCGTTTAAGGTCAGCCCGATGATTGGTTACTCGCTTGTTAAGAACTCTATTATCGGAGTTAGAGGCGGATATAGTCGTTCACACCTCACTTTGGACTCGGCATCACTCAACCTCGGTGAGGGCGATGCTGCGCTGAACTTCGGCGTGGACTACTACTATATGCTCAAGCACTCATACGATGTGGCAGCAATTTGGCGTCAGTACATCCCTCTGGGTCGCAATAGGCGCATTGCCCTGTTTGCAGAGTTCCAGGTAGCTATGGGTGGCTCTGAGTCTAAATTTGCCGAGGGCTCACCTATTCGTGGAACATACTCTAAGGGTTTAGACATCTCGATTGGTGCAAATCCGGGTGTAGTAGCCTTTATTACAAACAATATGGCTCTTGAGCTTAATGTAGGTATGCTTGGTTTAGGATACTCGCACAACAAGCAGGTACACAATCAGGTAACCACCGGCAAGAGCTCATCAAGTGCGATGAATTTCAAAGTCAATATACTCTCTATAGGTATGGGAGTTGCGTTTTACCTCTAAAAATCGGCACAAATGAAGAAGTTACTTACAACACTATTACTCCTTTGCGCCGTAAATACAATTTATGCGCAAGAGATTCCCGTATCTGAGAGCTTAGAGACTCAGAGTCAGACTACAAAGGGTAAGAAAACTCCTCGTATCGACCGCCAGATAAACAGCAATAAGTTTGTCTTCAAGGGTGAGTCTATGCTGGGTCTTACCGTCTCATATGGCACTATCGAGAGTCAGGATAGCGATATTGGCCTTATCCTTGACAATATCGACCTTAAGGGCTCTATGTTCAGCATCAAGCCTCACTATGGCTACTTCTACAGAGATAACAACGCTGTAGGTGTGCGCCTTGGCTACTCTTACGCTAACGGCTCGCTGGGCAATTTAGGTCTTAACTTAGGCCAGGCAAATGACATCAACCTCTCTCTTGGCAACTTGGGATATAACAACACTGCTTACTCTATGGCACTCTACCACCGTTCATATATGGCACTTGACAAGAAGGGTCGCTTTGGTTTGTTTGCCGAGTGGGAACTGGCTGGCCAAATGGGTCGCAGCAGCTTTGACTATATGAGCAATGGAGCGATGACAAGCAACATTTCGAAGAGCTATCGACTGAGCCTAAACTTTGCACCAGGCTTCGCGGTATATATCTTCCCGAATGTGTGTGCAGGTGTGTCGTTCGGCTTGGGAGGCTTGCAGTACAACCACATCAGCCAGTATGATGCTGAGGGCAATTTTGTCGGCAAGCGCGACTTCTCTAAGTTGAAGTTCGGTCTTAATCTGGCACAGATTAATATCGGCGTTAATGTACACCTCTGGAGCAAGAAGAACAAGTAGACTCTACTAAACTGATAATCTATGAAAAAGTTTCTTACACTTATAGCAGCAGTTTTAACTCTCGGCTCGTGTATCAAGAACGATATACCCTATCCGGTAATTGAGATGGATATTATATCTATCTCTGCCGAGGGTTGTACAGCTGAGCCGGAGATTGACCGAGCAAACCGCAAGGTGACACTCACCCTTGCCGAGAATACGGATATTCGCAATGTAAAGATTACCGAGCTTGTTGTCAGCGAAAATGCTACCCTGTCACGCAATATGGTTGGCGTATTTGATATGCGCTATCCGCAGTATGTTACCCTCTCACTCTATCAGGACTACGAGTGGGTGATTGTTGCACAGCAAACTATCGACAGACAATTTAGCGTCATTGGCCAGATTGGTCAGACCGAATGGGACTTGTCGCGCAACATTGCAAAGGCATACCGTCGTTCAGACTTCGGTCTTGATACCGTTACGGTAACCTCTCTGCGCTTTGGTCCACAGCCTGAGTATGACTATCCTGCAGCCTCAGCACTGCGTGACTTTAGCAATGCAGAGCATACGCAGACAGCTACTGTCGAGGCATTCGGTCGTCGCGAGATTTGGCGACTTATCGTCGAGCCGAAGGAGGTACAGGTAGATATCACCCGTGCAGTACCGGGTGCTAAGGTTGTATGGCTCAAGGCCATAGGCATTGACGGTGCCACTACAGGCTTCCGCTATCGAGTAAAAGGCAATGAGCAGTGGCTCGAAGTAGAAGATGGTTGGTACAGCTCTCGTGGCGGTGTGATTGAGGCGACAGTGCGCCACTTAACACCTATGACAGAGTATGAGATTATCGGCTATGCCGTATCTGATAAGGGCGAGCAGCTGTCAAATGTTATAGCAGTCACCACCACAGAGACCTTCGAGTTACCAAATGCGCAGTTTAACGACTGGAGCATTGATGGAGGCTCATACTTCCCATACCTGAGCAAGGATAGTGCTTGGTGGGGCACAGGAAACCCAGGTTCTGCAATTGCAGGCATCAACCTGACCACCCCTCACACCGAAAATCTCGCCTCAGGAATGAGCGGCACCTGCGCACAGCTGTGGTCACAGCAGGCTAATGTGCTTGGAATCAAGAAGTTTGCAGCCGGAAACTACTTTACAGGTTCATTTGCAGGCATCTCGGGCACAAATGGTGTTGTACACTTCGGTCGTCCATTTACTCTGCGTCCTACAGCACTTAGAGGTTGGATGAAGTACAACTGTGGAGAGATTGACTGCGTGCCAAGCAATGCAAACCCTAAGGTTCCTGGTAAGGGTTCCCCTGACCGCGGTAGTATATATATTGCTCTTGGCGATTGGGACTACACCAAGTATGGCGGTACAGCAACCTCGCCTGTGGCAGTTGATACAGCCAATGAGGCAACATTCTTCAACTCGTCAAATGAGGGAATTATCGCCTACGGAGAGATTCTCTACCACGAGTCACAAGATTGGTATCAGTTTGAGATTCCACTGGTATATCGCGACTTTGAGCGCATACCTACTCATATTATCATCGTTGCCTCAGGCTCAAGCTACGGAGACTACTTTGTCGGCAGTAGCCAGAGTATTATGTGGTTAGATGACTTTGAGCTTGTCTTCGATTATGAGTAGCATAAATCGCGAGTTGAAAGAGTATATAGAGCGGGAGATTCTTCCGCTCTATTTATCATTTGACAAGGCGCACAACAAAGACCACGCCGAGGCTGTTATCTCGCGTAGTTTGGAGTTAGCAGCTATCTACGATGTCGATATAGATATGGTCTACGCCATTGCCGCCTTTCACGATACGGGACTGAAGTTCGGTCGCGAGCTGCACCATATACACTCAGGCGATATTCTTGCTGCTGATGCCTTTATCCTAAGCCACTTTACTGCCGAGCAGATTGAGACTATGCGTCAAGCCGTCGAAGACCACCGCGCCTCGTCTAAGGAGGCTCCGAGAAGCATCTATGGTCGTATTGTTGCCGAGGCTGATAGATGCATAGACTCGATGACGGTCATTCGCCGCACAATTCAGTATGGCCTTGCTAACTACCCTACTCTAAGCACCGAGCAGCACTATGAGCGTTGCTATGCCCACCTACAAGAGAAATATGGCGAAGGGGGTTACCTTAAACTATGGATACCCCACTCCGCCAATGGAATTGAACTTGCCAAACTACGCGCTATAATTGCTAAACCCGAGCAACTCCGCGAGGCGTTTGACACTATATTTTCGCAGGAAAAAGAGTCTTAACTATCTCTTCTCTGCCTCATTCATCATAATTAACTTCTGACGCTCGATACTCTCGATATGTATAGCCTCGAGGACGGCAGCGAGGAAGTTCTCACTAAGACCCAACTCAGATGAGCGGGCAAGGATGCGCTCGACAACCTGATTCCAGCGGTTAGACTGGAGGATAATCACATTATTCTCACGCTTGATGCGACCGATACCCTCAGCGGCCTCCATACGGCGTGCCAGCAGGTCGAAAATCTCATTATCAAGGCGGTCAATAACACCACGCAGCTCGTCGAGCGAGTTCTGATATGCGATAGAGTCAGAGCCCTCAGCACGCCAAATAAGGGCATTAAGCAGCTCTACAAGCGCAGCCGGAGTCACCTGCTGCTTAGCATCTGACCAAGCACTCTGAGGGGTGATGTGGCTCTCGATCATAATACCGTTGAAGTTAAGGTCGGCAGCCTGCTGTGACACCTCAAGCAGATAGTCACGGTTTCCGCAGATATGCGATGGATCGCAGAAGATAGGCAGCTCAGGCAGACGCTTCTTAATCTCAAGAGCAAGGTGCCACATAGGTGTATTGCGATACTGGCTGGCTCCATAGCCCGAAAATCCGCGATGGATAAGTCCCAGCTGCTTTACGCCGCACTTAGCAAGTCGCTCAACAGCTCCGTTCCACAGCTCTACATCGGCATTCATCGGATTTTTAACAAGCACAGGTACATCCGTTCCACGCAGAGCCTCTGCAATCTCCTGCACGCTGAATGGGTTTGAAGTTGTGCGCGCACCAATCCAGAACATATCGATACCAAAGGCAAGTGCGCTCTCAACATGCTTTGCATTTGCCACCTCGATAGCTGTTGGCAGACCGGTCTGCTTCTTCACCTCAACGAGCCAAGGCAAACCTGGGATACCTACGCCCTCAAAGCCTCCCGGCTTGGTGCGTGGCTTCCATATTCCTGCACGGAAGATATCTACCTTACCCGATGCGGCAAGGGCTTTGGCGGTCTCTATAGTCTGCTCTGGAGTCTCTGCAGAGCAGGGACCTGCTATAATCAACGGTTTTTTGGTTGTAATATCTATCATTGTTGTATCTATTTATGTAATACTCTTCTAATCTGATTTGCGCGGGTAATAATCTGCTCAAGAGCCTTATAGTCATCCTTCTCAAGTGCCTTACGAAAGAGGTTGAGCTGATGGATATACTCACGAAGTACATCGAGCACATTATACTTATTCTGCTTAAAGATAGGCAGCCAAGTGTCGGCACTACTCTTTGCCAGACGCACGGTACTATCAAAACCACCACCTGCAAGGTTGAAGATAGTATCCTCCTCACGCTCCTTTTCAAGCACTGTTGTTGATAGTATGAACGAGGTAATGTGCGAGATGTGGCTCACATAGGCGGCGTGAAGGTCGTGCTGCTCGGCATTCATCTCCAGAATATCCATACCAAGGCGGCGATAGATATCCTCAATCGTTGCCACAGCAGCTGCATCTGATAACTCCTTCTGGCAGATAACCACATTACGACCAGCAAATGAGTCGGCAGTAGCAGCCTCAGGACCGCTATACTCGGTACCCCACATCGGGTGAGTAGCGACAAAACGATGACGAGAAGGGTGCTGGCTGATAATCTCGCACAGTTCATCCTTAGTTGAGCCCACATCTATTACTATCTGGCGGTCTGTGACCTTATTGAGTACTTTTATAGCAAGCTGCGGAATAGCATCTACGGGCACAGCAATAACAATAAGCTCTGCCTTCTCTACTGCCTGAGCAAGCGAAACAACCTCACTTACTATACCCAGCTCAAGAGCCTTGGCGGCATTGGCAGCATTAGCCTCAACGCCCACAACTGTAGTAGCAATACCCTTTGCCTTCATTGCAAGGGCTAACGAGCCACCAATAAGACCTAAACCTATAACTGCAACTATCATTGTTTCAAAATATTAAGAACGACCTCTAATGTTGACTGCGGAGCGCATAGGCTAAGGCGCATATAACGCTCACCCTCGCTGCCGAAGATGCCTCCAGGGGTGAGAAAGATACCTTTATCGTAGAGCAGTTTATCGCAAAAATCGTAGCCGTTCTCGCCCTCTGGCAATCTTCCCCAGAGGAATAGTCCCGCCTGATTTTCTGCATACTCCAAGCCCAAAACATCAAATATAGCCTTGCCAATCTTCTCGCGGCTATAGTACTCATTATTAAGGTTTTGGTACCACTCATCTCCAAGACCCAGAGCCGTTGCGGCAGCAAGCTGCAGAGGTAGAAACATTCCCGAATCCATATTACTCTTAAAGCGCAGAATCTCTGTAATACGCTGCTCCGAAGCGGCAAGCATACCTACTCGCCAGCCAGCCATATTATGACTCTTACTCAGCGAGTTAAGCTCCATAGCTATATCCATCGCGCCCTCAACCTGCAATAGACTGACAGGGTTAGAGTTACGGATAAAACCATATGGATTGTCGTTGAGCAGAAATATAGAGTGTGCACGGCAGAAATCGACAATCGTCTGCAAGTTCTCAAGAGTTGCCACAGCACCCGTAGGCATATGAGGATAGTTGATAATCATCAGCTTAACATCAGAAGTATCAATACTATCAAAATCAGGCAACCAGCCACTCTCTGCCGAGAGATTATACGGAGTCACAACACCACCGGCAAGGGTGATTGCCGAGGTATAGGTCGGATAGCCGGGGTTAGGTACAAGCACCTTATCTCCCTGATTGAGGTATGTCATTGCGATGTGCATAATGCCCTCCTTGCTACCAATAAGTGGCATAATCTGACTCTGCGGGTTAAGCTCTACACCGAACTTACGGCCATACCAAGCGGCAAAGGCCTCTCTGAGCTGCTCTGCACCTTTATATGACTGGTAGCCGTGGACATTAGGCTTTGCGCTCTGAGTTGCAAGGCACTCGATAACACTCGGATGCGGTGGCATATCGGGGCTGCCGATGCCAAGTGAAATAATGCTCTTACCCTGCTTGCGAAGAGACTCTATCTCGCGTAGCTTACGAGAGAAGTAGTACTCTCCAACACCATCGAGGCGATGTGAGAGTGTAGGGTTAAATTCGGTTATCATAGTTCAAACTCTGTATTCTTATTATAAACTCCATAAATATGCACTTCTACGCCCTTCGCCCTCATACGAGAAACGGCCTCTCTAAACGAGTCCACTTTATCAAACTCCATATCGGCGTGGAACATATAGTGGAACGGCTGATCGGCAATAGGATACGACTGCAGTTTGGTCATATTGATGCTCAGACCCTCCATTGCACCCAATGTATCGTAGAGCGAACCTGTAGTATCAGGCACCTTGAAGTAGAGCGAAGCCTTATTGCCCTCTGCCCTTTCAGCCTCAGGCTCAAAAACTGTTCTATCGCAACGCTCAAGGATAAGGAAGCGAGTGTAGTTATTACGGTTGGTATGGATATCGGCAGCGATAATATCGAGATCGAACAGCTCGGCTGCCAACGCGCCTGCCACAGCTGCCGTAGTACGCGAACCACTCTGCTGGAGCTGCGCTGCACTAAGTGCTGTATCGGCACTCTCGACAAGTCGCCAAGGGTGCGCATCCAAATACTCGGCACACTGCAAAAGTGCCATCTGGTGCGACTCAACCTCAATAATTTCCTCTAACTTAACGCCGCGATTAACCATCAGGTTCTGACGAATCTGCAGATATATCTCACCGCAGATGTGCAGGTTACACTGCTGCAGAATCTTATAATTAGGAAGTATAGACCCCGCAATAGAGTTCTCAATAGCCATAACGCCATAGTCAACCTCACCGTTCTCTACTGCACGCGCCACAGCACGAAATGTATCGCAGGGCAGAATCTCTACAGCCGCCCCTTCGTACTGCTGTGCCGCGATATGGTGAAACGAGCCTGCGTAGCCTTGTATTGCAACTTTTTTCATAACACTCAAATTAAAGAGCCGTCCCAATTTGGAACGGCTCTATACATATTGTATGCACACGGGTTACCGCTCCTTAATCCTTGCTGGTAAAGAAGTAAAAATAGCAATAACCAAAAAATCGTGAGCTGTTCATATCTTATTGTTTTGTTATTACAAAGTTAGTTAAAATTTTTTAAAATCCAAACTTTTCTAAAATTTTATCCATCTTTGCTGCAATTTTATCATTGCACAAATTGCCGATACTACCCTCGTGAGTGTGCTCTACGGTGCGTGTTGGGGTATACTCGCCACGCTGAACTGCCATACCAACCTGCTTATATGCATCGCGGAATGGGATACCGGACAGAGCTAAACGATTTACATCCTCAACGGTAAAGAGGTAATTATAACGCTCATCATCAAGAATATTCTGCTTTACGATAATGTGCTCAAGCATAAAGTCGCACATCTCAAGGCACTGACACAGGGTTGTGGTTGCAGGGAAGATAATATCCTTAAGCAGCTGCAAATCACGATGATAGCCCAACGGGAGATTTGCCGTAAGCAGTGAAATTTCATTTGGCACAGCCTGCAGACGGTTGCACTTACCACGCATAATCTCGAACACATCAGGATTCTTCTTATGAGGCATAATGCTTGAGCCTGTTGTAAGGTTATCAGGGAACGAAACAAAGCCGTAGTTCTGGCACATAAACAGGCACACATCCATTGCAAACTTGCCGAGTGTAGAGGCTACCGATGCTACTGCATATGCCGCTGCGCGCTCGGTCTTACCACGGCTCATCTGCGCCGCCACCACATTATAGTGAAGGTCTGCGAACTCGAGCAGCTCGGTAGTCATAGTTCTATTGAGTGGGAACGAAGAGCCATAGCCTGCAGCCGAGCCGAGTGGGTTTTGATTTGCGATATTATACGCCGCAGCAACCATCTCCATATCGTCAACAAGCGACTCGGCATATGCGCCAAACCAAAGGCCGAATGACGACGGCATAGCCACCTGAAGGTGTGTATAGCCAGGCATAAGCGTATCTTTATGCTCATTGCTAAGACTCTGCAGACGGTCAAAAACACGCTTAACAGCCTTTGCCACAGTGCGCATCTGATCGCGCATAAATAGTTTCAGATCAACAAGCACCTGATCATTTCGAGAGCGGCCCGAGTGAATCTTCTTACCCAAATCACCAAGCTCACGGGTAAGCATAAGCTCAACCTGCGAGTGTACATCCTCAACACCCTCCTCGATAATAAACTCGCCACGCTCAATGCTCTGTGCTATGCGACCAAGTGCCTCAAGGAGCACGGGAAGCTCACTACTCTCAAGCAGTCCGATACTCTCGAGCATACGGATATGAGCCATTGAGCCCTGTACATCATAACGAGCAAGGCGCAGGTCGAGTTCACGATCTGCACCAACTGTAAAATCCTCAATAAGTTTATCGGGTTCAAAACCCTTATTCCAAAGTTTCATATTTTGACATCTCTTCTAAAATAGAGCAATAGATTGCTATACCCTGCTCTATCTCTGATATTTTAACAAATTCATCTGCTGTATGTGAGCGACTGCTCTGACCCACGCCAATCTTGAGTGCAGCTATGCCCGACATAAGGGCTCGATCCGAAGTTGTTGGCGAGATAAAACACTCCCTGCCAACAGCAACAGCCGCACGCACAAGTGGATGGGTAGTCGAGATTGCCGAAGCACGCACACGAGTAGAGCGTGGCGTGAGCGTAGAGTGCTTAACAGCACCCTGCAGTAGAGCCGCAGTCTGCTCATTTGTATATGCGTCCGTAGTACGCACATCGACCACAAATCGGCAGCAATCCGGCACAATATTGTGCTGCGTACCAGCCGAAATCTGGGTTACAGAGACCTTTATATCACCCAGCACTTCACTCACATTCTCAAAGCTATAATTACGCAACAGAGCAATATCCTCCACAGCCTTATAGAGTGCATTATCGCCCTCCGCGCGTGCTGCGTGGCCACTCTTGCCCGTAGCAACACAATCGAGAACCACCAAGCCTCGCTCGCCAATAGCTGCCTGCATATCTGTAGGCTCGCCGACAATGGCCATATCTATCTTGATGCCCTGATCTGCAAAATGGGCAAGCATTGCTCGCATACCTGTTTCGCCCATAGTCTCCTCCTCGGCTGTAATGGCAAGGATAAGGTTAAATGGCAAGGCCGTAGTATCGCTAAAGTGTGAAAAGAGCGCGATAAGGCTCACCACAGAACCTCCAGCGTCGTTACTACCAAGTCCGAGAATCTTACCATCCTCAATCTTTCCGCAGTATGGATCAAAGGTATAACCACCTGCAGGCTTTACCGTATCGTGATGCGAGTTGAGCAGCAGAGTAGGCTTTGAAGCATCAAAGCCATCAGCAACCGTCCAAACATTATTATGTAATCGGCAGACCTCTGCCCCGTGCTCAGCAAGGAAGGCACAAAGTATATCTGCCGTACCCTGCTCACTTCCCGACAGAGACGGGGTAGCCACAAGGCGGCACAATAACTCTACGCACTGACTTGCCGAAACCGTTTGCATACTACAACATTATCTTAGTTCCACTCTCGGGGCTGGTCAGTGCCTCTGAGTGTTTGATTGTAACAACCTTAACACCGCTCTCAAGAGCCTTAAAGGCGCCGTCAATCTTTGGAATCATACCCTTATTGACCACACCATCAGCAAGAAGTGTCTTATAACTATCTGGGCGAATCTGAGCAATCACGCTATTTGGATCATCTATATCTGCCATAACGCCCTGCTTCTCAAAGCAGAAAACAAGCTCTGTATCAGCCTTTTGCGCCAGAGCAACAGCCACAGCAGAGGCTACAGAGTCGGCATTGCAGTTAAGCAACACCCCTGCCCCGTCGTGCATAATCGAACAGAATACAGGCACCACGCCACGCTCTGTTAGGTTCAGTATAAAGTCGGCATCTACACCCTCGACAGCAATATCACCCACAAAGCCGAAGTCGATAGGCTTGGCAGGGCGACGAGTAGCTCGAATAACGCCACCATCAGCACCCGACAGACCTATAGCATTACAGCC
Organism: Alistipes sp.; assembly: GCA_045654345.1. Taxonomy (GTDB): domain Bacteria; phylum Bacteroidota; class Bacteroidia; order Bacteroidales; family Rikenellaceae; genus Alistipes. The sequence continues at coordinate 73,732 of JAZOND010000008.1, forward strand.
CGCAGCCTGAAGCTTTGCTACAACACCCTTATTGACCAGGCCCGCATAGACCATAGTCACCACATCGAGCGTCTGAGCATCGGTCACTCTGCGACCATCAATCATCGTCGTTGGAATCTCGAGTTTCTCGGCAAGGCGAGTGGCGAGCTTGCCACCTCCGTGTACTAAAATCTTCGGACCCTCAAGTGCCGCAAAGTCAACAACAAACTGCGCCAGCGCAGCCTCATTGTCAATCACATTGCCACCTATCTTTACAACCTTTATCATCTGTTGTTTGTCTGTTGCTTTCTACAAATTCTCCAAAAGACGCTTAATTACCACCTGCGCAGATATCTCACGATTAGCAGCCTCAGGAATCACAAGGCTACGCTCTGACTCGATAACATCGTCAGTAACAATCATATTGCGGCGCACAGGCAGGCAGTGCATAAAGTAGGCGTTATTTGTAAGTGCCATCTTTTGGCTGTCTACTGTCCAATCGCGATCAGTAGAGAGCACTGCACCGTAGTTCTCGTCCTCAAAGGCAGACCAATTCTTTGCATAGATAAAGTCTGCACCCTCAAAGGCCTTGCGCTGGTCGTACTCAATCTGCTCAGGACGAACAAAGCGCGGATCAAGCTCGTAGCCCTTTGGATGGGTTACAACAAGCTCATAATCAGCAGCATTCATCCACTCGGCAAATGAGTTTGGTACTGCCTGTGGCAGAGCCTTTGGATGTGGAGCCCAAGTAAGGACAACCTTCGGGCGAGCTACTGTCTTATGCTCCTCGATAGTAATAAGATCGGCAAAACTCTGCAGTGGATGGCCCGTAGCAGCCTCCATAGAGAATACAGGACGACCCGAGTAGCGAATAAACTGCTCGATAACGCGCTCCTCATAGTCCTCAGCCTTATTCTTCAGGCCTGCAAATGAGCGTACACCGATAATATCGCAGTAGCTACCCATAACAGGAATAGCCTCGAGCAGGTGCTCAGCCTTATCGCCATCCATAACCACTCCACGCTCGGTCTCAAGCTTCCAAGCACCCTGATTTACATCGAGCACCATCACATTCATACCCAAGTTCATAGCCGCCTTCTGGGTAGAGAGGCGAGTACGGAGCGATGAGTTAAAGAATATCATAAGCAGGGTCTTATTCTTACCCAGCTCGGTGTATGCAAAGCGATCTTTTTTTATCTGTAAAGCCTCGGCAACCGCAGCCTTAAGGTCACCGATATCTGCTACATTTGTAAACTTTTTCATCTTATAGGAAAGTTCTATAATATCTCTTTGAAATTCTTAAGGAAAATATCTGCCTGCTCACGCGTAAGTGTCAGCGCAGGGAGCAGACGCACTGTGGTAGCACCCGCACCACCTGTAAAGATATGACGCTCGAAGAGCAGACGCTTACGCATCTCTGATGCCGAGCCGTCGATCTCGATACCAATCATAAGGCCTCGACCGCGCACATCCTTGATACCATCTATCTTCTTGAGCTCAGAAAGCAAGTAGTCACCTACCTCACGCGCATTCTGAACAAGATTTTGGTTCTCAATAACATCAAGCACAGCTATTGCCGCAGCACAAGCAAGGTGGTTACCACCAAATGTAGTGCCCAGCATACCATACTTAGCCTCGAAGTGCGGAGCTATAAGCACGCCACCCATTGGGAAGCCATTGGCAATACCCTTAGCGACGGTGATAATATCGGCCTTAATGCCCGAATGCTGATGTGCGAAGAAGTCACCACTTCTTCCATAACCTGACTGAATCTCGTCAGCAATAAGTGCCACGCCATACTTAGCAGTAACCTCGCGCAGAGCCACAAAGAACTGTTCTGTAGGGCAATAGATGCCTGCAACACCCTGAATACCCTCGATAATTACTGCACAGAACTGACCCGTAGAGAGCTTCGCCTCCACAGCCTCAATATCGCCAAGAGCTACAAACTCGACATTCTCTGTCTGGTTAAACGGAGAGACAATCTTCGGATTATCAGTAGCAGCCACTGCTCCAGAAGTACGACCGTGGAATGCCGACTTGAAGGCGAGAAGCTTGCGCTTGCCCGTATGGAACGAAGCCAACTTAATAGCATTCTCATTAGCCTCGGCACCCGAGTTACAGAGGAAGAGTGAGTAGTCTGTATAGCCACTCACGCGACCCAACTTCTCGGCAAGCTGCACCTGCAGAGAGTTCTGCACCGAGTTTGAGTAGAAGCCAAGGGTTGCAACCTGCTTAGAGATCGCCTCCACATAATGAGGATTGCAGTGACCAATGCTGATTACCGCGTGACCACCATAGAGGTCGAGGTACTCTGTGCCCTCAGCGTCGTATACATAGTTTCCGCATCCCCTAACAGGCTCGATGTCATATAGAGGATATACATCAAAAAGTTTCATAAAATCTCCCTAAAATGCACTTGGTTTAAGCTTTAGACCCAACTTCTCGTCGAGTCCAAGCATAATATTCATATTCTGCACCGCCTGACCAGACGCACCCTTAAGCAGGTTGTCGATAACAGAGACAATATGCAGCTTATCGCCATACTTAGCTACGCGAATAATAGCCTTATTTGTATTTACCACCTGCTTGAGATCTACCTCGCGCTCAGCAACAAAGGTAAATGCCGCATCACGATAAAAGTCGTTATACAGTTCAACGGCCTGCTCGGCTGTAAGGTCACACTTGGTATAAACCGAAGCAAAGATTCCGCGAGCAAAGTCACCTCGCATAGGCACAAAGTTAACTGCGCTATCGAACGATGGCTGTAATATCTTGAGTGTACGGCCAATCTCTATAAGATGCTGATGCTCAAAGGCCTTGTAGACAGAAATATTATCATTTCGCCAACTGAAGTGTGTTGTCGCACCTGGCTTTACGCCTGCGCCTGTAGAGCCTGTGATAGCTGTGATATGCACCTCGTCCTTCAGCAGTCCATTAGCTGCAAGTGGCAGCAGAGCCAGCTGTATAGCAGTTGCAAAGCAGCCAGGATTTGCAAGGCGTGTGGTCAAGGCGATGCGCTGGCGGTTAATCTCCGGCAGACCATACACATAGCCGCAGCTCTCATCTCTAAAGTCCTGCGCAAGGTCGATAATCTTGAGGGTCACCGGTGCTGGATTCTCCTCCCAGAACTTACGACTCTGACCGTGTGCCGAACAGAGGAAGAGCACATCTATTGCAGTCAGGTCGTACTGATCCGAGAAGCGCAAGGAAGTCTCGCCAACAAGACCTCCGTGGACATCACTTATCGCATTGCCCGCATTGCTTGTCGAGTGTACAAAGGCAATCTCTACAGCGGGGTGGTTGATAAGCAATCTGATCAGTTCGCCCGCAGTATAGCCTGCGCCACCGATAATACCGACCTTAACCATTGTTCTTCTTCTTGTTATAGTAAATCTTCATTGAGTTGGACATAATCTTGGTAAAGCCCTTAACATCGTCAGCGCTCCAAGCCTTATTTACCTCGCCATACTCACCAAAGTCGGTCTTCATAAGGTCAAAGTTAGACTCAACACCTACAAGTGTATAGCTATATGGGCGCAGAGTAACCTCTACAGTACCGTCAACATTCTGCTGTGTGCTCTCAAGGAATGCCTCCATATCGCGCATCACAGGATCAAGATACTGAGCCTCGTGGAGGAACATACCGTACCAAGTACCAATCTGATCCTTCCAATACTGCTGCCACTTAGTCAGAGTATGCTTCTCGAGCATCTTGTGCGCTGCGATAATAAGCATAGGTCCTGCAGCCTCAAAGCCTACGCGACCCTTAATACCGATAATAGTATCACCGATGTGCATATCGCGACCAATACCATATGCTGCACCGATAGCCTCCACCGCGCGGATAGCCTCTACCTTGTCTGCATACTCAACACCATTTACAGCAGCAATCTCTCCCTTAGCAAAGGTCAGCTTAAGGCTCTGCTCGCCCTGAGCTGTCACCTGACTTGGGTATGCGCTCTCTGGTAATGTCTGCTCAGACTTAAGAGTCTCCTTACCACCGATACTTGTACCCCAAAGTCCCTTGTTAATCGAGTACTCCATCTTAACAAAGTCAGCCTCGTAGCCGTGCTCCTTAAGGTAGTTAATCTCGTACTCACGGGTAAGAGTCATATCGCGTGTAGGGGTAATAATCTCAATCTCCGGAGCCAAAATCTGGAAGGTAAGGTCAAAACGCACCTGATCATTACCAGCACCTGTTGAGCCGTGAGCAACACAGTCTGCACCTACGCTCTTTGCGTACTCGATAATGGCGATAGCCTGGAAAGTACGCTCAGAAGATACTGAGATAGGATATGTACCATTACGCAGAATATTGCCGTAAACCATATACTTAATGCTCTGCTCATAATACTGCTGAGTAATGTCGAGTGTTGCGTGCTCTACTGCGCCCAGATCATATGCGCGCTTCTCGATAGCTGCAAGCTCCTCGTCAGAGAAACCACCTGTATTGGCAATAGCAGTGTATACATCATAGCCAAGCTCCTGGCTCAGATACTTTACACAAAAAGAGGTATCAAGACCTCCACTAAATGCAAGAACAACCTTCTTCTTCATAATATTTTCGTTTTTAATTTATTTCAAGTGAAACAGCTTCTTAATCTTATTCTTCAGTACCATCCAATATGGCTGGAAACTCGAATTTCCCGGCAGCGGAGTCTTAGGGTCGTAGAGCATACCTGTACAGAGGCACATACGGCGATTATTGCGCTGCAAAATGTCGTAGTTGCAACAACCCTCGCAACCCTTCCAGAACTGCTCGTCATCGGTAAGCTCCGAGAATGTCACAGGCTTGTAACCCATACGGGTATTGAGCTTCATTACAGGCAATGATGTGGTGATACTAAAAATTTTTGCATACGGAAACTTAAGACGCGCCAACTCAAATGTGCGAGCCTTAATCTGCGCCGCAAGACCTAAGTGGCGATACTCAGGGTCAACAATAAGACCCGATGTTGCCACATAGTCGCCGTGACCCCAGCACTCGATATAGCTAAAGCCAACCAAACGGTCGCCATCAAGTGCCACTACAGCCTTGCTACCCTTAATCTTCGAGGCAATATAGTCCGGCGAACGGCGAGCAATACCTGTTCCACGCTGTAGAGCCGACTCGTAAATAAGCTGACAAATACGCTCAGCATATTCAATATGTTTCTCCTCTGCAAAGAGTATCTCTATTGAATTTTTATTCATTATATGTAAATTTTATTCTATTCCCCCAACTTTTTGAAAAAGACGAACAAATTTAGAGTTTTTTTTATCAAAATCCAAAATAAATAGAGCAAAAAGTGTTAGTATATAGCTAAAAACAGAGAATGACGCCTAATAGACGCCATTCTCAAAATTGCATATTATTCGATTATGAAGTATTTAGACTCTGCCGAGTTTATATAGACTCCGCAGACCGAAGATTGCGGATACATTGCCCCCGATTCGGTCAAAACAATTCCCACATCTTTGAGGTCAATCAGGCGGTCAATATCGAAGATAATACTCTGATCTGGCAGGCAGGAGTAGCCCACAGCAGGTCGTATACCTCGATATTTTGCCGCAAAAAGTTGCGGTATGGTAAGTCTATTTTCGGCCGAAATTAGCTCAGCAGCATTGTCAAAATTGGCAAATGTAGCGTACCTTGTCTCGCGGTGTATATACTCGCTTGCCGCCTCGACAATTCTATCCGAGACACTCTGATACAGCAGCGCATTATAGTCGTCGCCCTGCTCCTTGAACTGCTCAATAGTAGTCACAAGAGCCTTAGGAACGGTGATTGCAAAGAGGCCTATAACATCATCAAAGCCCTGTGGAGCTACAAAATCAGCAAGCGACAATGCCACACCATCAGCCCCAACCTTACGCTGGCGCGGGGTAGGAATTGTTACTATTCCCCTTGCACCACCATCAACAACTATGCTATCTCCACTCTGCCAAGCCTTGAACTTGCTAACAACACCACGAAGTTTTTCAGCTGCATATTCCCCGATAATCTTCTCCGCCTCAGCACGCAGAGCTCGACCCTCCTTTGTATGTGGAGAGGTACGCCAGAAGTGGTGGAAACTACGCCAATTTATATATTTGCTAATAGTAGCAACTGTGCAATTATCTATCTGCCAGCGCATTAAACTCTTAGGGCAACTCCAGCCCTTAAGTGCCGTATTCCAATCTATACTTATACGCGGAAGTGACTGACTATCAGCACTCTGATGGCTCTCGAACTCCAATCGCATCTGGTTCTGCTCTGCCTTAAGAGTTGAAATTACAGACTCTCTCTCCTCACCCAGCAGGCGCAATGCAAGAAGTGGATTTTGCGATGCATCCTTAATATGGAACACCGCTCCATCGTACAGCGGAGCAATCTTTACTGCCGTATGCAGAGCCGAGGTTGTAGCACCACTGATAAACAACGGAACAGAGACACCCGCCTCGCGGAGCATCGTTGCCGTAGTACACATATGCTCAAGCGATGGGGTGATAAGTCCGCTCAGGCCTATAAAGTCAACCTTATGTTCAACTGCAGCAGCCACAATATTTTGTGCCGAGACCATAACGCCGAGGTCGATAACCTCGAAGCCATTACAGCGCAGAATCACAGCTGCTATATTTTTGCCAATATCGTGTACATCGCCCTTGACAGTGGCCACCAGATACTTACCCACTGTACCAACACCGCTATTGCTCTCGATATATGGTTGCAGGATATTAACCGCACGCTTCATTGTTCGCGCGCTCTTAACCACCTGCGGCAAAAACATCTTTCCAACACCAAAAAGCTCACCCACAGCTGTCATACCACGCATCAATGGTTGCTCGATAATTGCCGCAGCAGACGGATATACCGTAAGTGCCTCGGTTAGATCTTGTTCAAGGTAATTCTCATCACCCCGCTGCAGGGCTGTAATAAGTCTCTGCTCAAGTGATATAGTTGTACGATCAACCGTGCTAACAGACTGCTGCTGTGCAGGTTGCATAGATGAAGCTATAGTAGTAAGGCGTTCTGTCGCATCCTCTCGACGGCAGAGGATAACATCCTCCACAGCCTCACGCAACGGCAGCGGTATATCCTCATACATCACCGCCGTAGATGGGTTTACAATAGCCATATCCATACCCGCAAGTGCTGCATGATATAGGAATACGGCGTGCATTGCCTCGCGCAGATAGTTATTACCACGGAAGGCAAATGAGAGATTGCTCACGCCGCCACTAATATGTACGCCTGGCAGATTGGTTGTAATCCACTCTGTCGCACGGATAAAATCGAGCGCGTAGCTATCGTGCTCAGCAATTCCTGTAGCTACCGTAAGGATATTTGGGTCAAAAATTATATCACGAGCATTAAAGCCCACATTTTCAACAAGAAGTTTATATGCTCGAGCACAAATTTCGACCTTGCGCTCAAAAGTTGTCGCTTGCCCCTGCTCGTCAAATGCCATAACTACAAGGGCTGCTCCGAAGCTCTTGACTATACGCGCGCGCTCCACAAACAACTCCTCGCCCTCCTTGAGAGACAGCGAGTTAACAACCGCCTTGCCCTGTATTCGCTTCAGCGCAGCAAGGATAACCTCAAAGCGCGACGAGTCTATCATCCACGGCACGCGAGCCACCTCAGGGTCAGATGCCATAAGGTTTACAAACTCCGCCATCTGACTCTCTGAGTCGAGCATAGCGTCGTCCATATTAATATCAATTATCATCGCACCATCCTCGACCTGCTTGCGAGCAATGACAAGAGCCTCAGTATAGTTGCGCTCGGCAATAAGGCGTAAAAACTTACGGCTACCAGCCACATTACACCTCTCACCAACATTTATAAACGAGCCATTCGGATTGAACGCCTCCAAACCTGCCAACCACGGCGTAGTACGAGGCTCGGCCTTGCGAGGCTCTATGCTCTTAACCGCCTCCGCAATCGCGCGTATATGATCAGGGGTCGAACCACAGCATCCACCCACAATATTGACAATCCCACGACGAGCAAAGCGAGCAATATCGTCTGCCATCATCTGCTCAGTCTGACTATAACAGCCCATAGAATCGGGCAGACCGGCATTAGGGTAAGCACTTATGTAACAATCGGTTATATCTGACAGCTCGCGCAAGAACGGCTCCATCTGCACTGCACCAAACGAGCAGTTTAGACCTATAGCCATTATATCAAAATGGGCTACCGACGCCACCACAGCCTCAAGTGTCTGACCCGATAGCGTTCTACCAGCAGCATCGGCAATAGTAATAGATAGCACTATCGGCAGGCGTTTACCTGCTCTGTCAAAGGCTATCTGAGCAGCTGATAGTGCCGCCTTGGCATTCAGAGTATCAAAGACCGTCTCTATAAGCAACAGATCCACGCCACCCTCAATGAGAGCTATAATCTGCTCGACATATGCCTGCTGCATAGTATCAAAGTCTACCTGGCGATATGCAGGATTATCCACATCAGGCGACATTGAGAGCGTTCTACCCGTCGGGCCTACCGAACCCGCCACAAATCGAGGGCGGTCGGGAGTCTGAGAAGTCATCCTATCTGCCTCTGTACGAGCAAGTTGAGCTGCTGCAAGGTTTAACTTTGTAATATACTGTTCGGTACCATACTCCGCCTGAGAAATACGCTGGCTATTGAATGTGCAGGTCTCGATAATATCCGCGCCAGCCTCAAGATACTGACGATGAATAGCCGAGATTACATCAGGGCGCGAGAGAACAAGTAGGTCGTTATTACCCTCAAGTTTACCATCAATATGGGCAAATTCAGCACCTCTGAAGTCAGCCTCCGAGAGTCCGTAACGCTGAATCATCGTTCCCACTGCGCCATCAAGCACTACGATGCGCTGCTTTAGGATATCAACTAAACGGCTCATTAATACACCTGTTTTGCAATTTGCTCTATACTTGCCACAGCATTCATCGAGTAGAAGTGTATGCTGGCAACACCTGCAGCCTTCAGCTCACGAGCTTGCGCTACTGCCCACTCAACACCCAAAGCCTTCACCTGATCATTACTCTTACACTGTCTAAGTTCCGAAGCGAGCTCCATAGGCAGATCTATATGGAATGTCTTAGGAAGTAATGCCTGCTGAGTCATTGATGTCAACGGCTTAAGACCTGGAATAATAGGCACCTCAATGCCCGCAGCACGACAACGTGATACAAAATCAAAATACTTTGCGTTGTCAAAAAACATCTGAGTCACAATGTATTCTGCACCAGCATCGACCTTTGCTTTAAGATACTCAATGTCCATATCAATATTCATCGCCTCCTCGTGTTTCTCGGGATAGCCCGCCACGCCAAACGAGAAAGGAGTCAACACATTGCCATTACTGCTACCATCAAGCAACTCTCCACAATTAAAGCGTGACACCTGCTCACACAGCTCTACAGCGTGCAAGTATCCTCCACTCTGAGTGGTGAAACTATTCTCACCCTTTGCTCTATCGCCACGAAGCACCAACAGATCTGTAATACCAAGATAAGATAGATCTATCAGTTCATTCTCAAGCTCCGACGGAGTAAATCCGCTACAGATAATATGAGGCACCGTCGGAACACCATAACGACTCTTCAGCGCAGCCGCAATTGCCACAGTACCAGGACGCTTACGCTCTGTCGTACGCTGGAAAATACCTGCCGCAACCTCCTTGTAAACCACATCGGTGCGATGAGTGGTAATGTTAATATAGGCCGGCGAAAACTGCATCAGTCGCTCAACACTGCTAAAAAGAGTGTCAATACTATTGCCTCGCAGTGGCGGTAACACCTCAAATGAGAATGCTGTACTATGTTGTTCTTTTAAAAAAGAGGCTACGCTCATAATCAGGAAATTTATTATACAAAGATACAAATTTTTCGCTACTTCGACATTGCAAATAGGGTAAAAATGCAAAAGTTACCCATCTAAGGGTATAAAACAAAAAAGCCAACCCATAAAGGATTGGCTTGAAGAGGCGGCTACCTACTCTCCCACGGGAAAACCGTAGTACCATCGGCGCGAGTGAGCTTAACTTCTCTGTTCGGAATGGGAAGGGGTGGAACCTCACCGCTATAACCACCTAAATCGTATTTAGGTCTTTGTAATCTCTTACAGAACCTCGGCTTTTTCTTATAGCAGTCGCCTATCTGCTAAATTTGACACTCAACAGGAAATGAGATAAAGATTCTTGCAAAAAAGCCGTTCGGGTAATTAGTACTGCTCGACTTTGACATTACTGTCTTTACATCTGCAGCCTATCAACGTAGTCGTCTCCTACGCCCCTCAAGGGAAGACTCATCTTGGGGCTAGCTTCGCGCTTAGATGCTTTCAGCGCTTATCTAATCCGAACGCGGCTACTCGGCGGTACACTTGGCAGCATAACCGATACACCGGAGGTTCGTCCAACTCGGTCCTCTCGTACTAAAGTCAGGACCCCT
>JAZOND010000009.1:0-97529 GCA_045654345.1 Alistipes sp.
ATGGTGAGCTTAGTGGTCACCTCCTGATCTGCTACAACCTCATCAACCTGATTCTGTGTACACGCAACTGCACCAAACAGCACAGCAGCAGCCATCACAAAACGAAAAAATCTTTTCATAGTTGTTTAGTTATTAAGTTAATTATTTGAGATTTTTCATATTTATACGCGAGACAAATGTAGCAAATTTTATGCATAAATGCAAATAAATCCAACACATTTTTTCACAATGACACTCTACCGAAATAAATATAGGCTTTTTATGACACAAATAGTTTTTTCACCCCCTAAACAAACAAAAAAAAAGTCTCGAGATTACTCCCGAGACTTTTCATACAAAACCGCTACTCAAAGTCGTAGGGCTCGATGTCTGCAGCATATAGACTCCAGCCACCTGATGCTGATTTATATGCATCAACGCTCTGTCTTGGTACATAAATCTTACGGCCTGGTGCATTGCCATAGAATGCATTCCAGGTTCCCCAGTTACCTCGCATTGTTGCAATTGGCGGCGTTGTAGGTTTAGCGTAGACACTTATAAGCGATGCACACTCCGCAAATGCATTCTGACCAAGAGATGTTAAAGTACTCGGCAATGTAATAGTCTTTATTGGGCATTGTCTAAAGGCTTCCCAGCCAATAGTATGTACACCCTCCTCAATTACAACATCCGATAGTGAATTGCAATAATTGAAACACCAACCTCCTATCTCCTGCACGCTACTTGGAATAACAACACTTTTTATTGAATTACAAGCAGAAAAAGCACTTGGCCCTATCATTGTAACAGTTTTAGGTATCTCTATTGCTTGCAATTGACCACAACCTGAAAAAGCATCACTGCCTATAATTTCAAGGCCATCAGGTAGATTTATAGTCTGTAGGCTGCTACAATTATAAAATGTTGATTCGCCGAGATTCTTCATACTCTCTGGTATAGTAATATGCTTCAAGTTTGTGCAACCACTAAATACTCGATATGTAATTTGCAAATTACTTGGTAGTGTCACATTCTCCAACGCAGTACACCTTGCAAATGCCTGATCATTGAGAAGGGTAATTCCACTTCCCATTGTTGCACTTACCAAACTTGTACAATCTGCAAAAGCGTATGTGCCAAGCGCAACCACATTGTCTGGAATATTAATACTCTTTAGTGCAGAACAACGAGAGAATGCCGAGCCTTCTATATTCTTTACGCTCCTCGGGATAGTAATAGACTCTAATGAAGTACAATCGCTAAACGCACTATCCCTAATATCCACTACTCTGCTTCCAATTTTAACACTACTAAGAGAAGTACATCCATAGCAAAGCATAGTTGGAATTTCCAACAACTTATTAGGAATAACAATACTCTTCAGGGCAGTACAATGCGAAAAGCATTGACCGCCAAGTGATACAATTTCTGACGGAATAGTTATCTCCTCGATTTTCGAACAATAGGCGAAGGCATGCCCTCCAATAGTTGTTAAACTCTTAGGTAGAGAGACGGTCTCCAGATTAATACAATCTCTGAAGACAGCTCCTCCCATCGTGGTCACGCCCTCAGGTATAGTTACAGACTTGATACACTCAGCACCATAGAATACATAACTATTAATTGTCGTTAGATCACTTGGAAACTCGACGTGCTCTACCAACTCATTGTTAGCATATAGATTTTTAACAACCTCCAATGGATTCAATGAGCCAACAGAAGAGTCATCCCTGAAAGTAATTCTACACCACTGGTCAAGCGATGGAATATCTATTCGCTTAAGTTTAGTACAACCATCTGCCATTCTACCATTAATATGAACTACACCTCGACCCAATACAAACTTTTCAATATTAACGCACTTAACAAAAGTACCAACATCTGTAATCTGGTCTGGCAGAATAATCTCAGTGAGGGAAACACATCCATCAAAGGAGCCTGTAACGGTGAGGTTTGTACCAAAATCAACACTCTTCAGCGTTGTGCAATCTTCAGCACGAAGAGGGGTTGTAGCCTTATCACCATAGACCAACTTTGTGAATTTTGAATTTCTTAGCTGCACCACAGCCAATTGATTATCACTATGAATAGTACCGGTGCACTCATATAAAGCATCACTATAACAATTGACTAGCGATGTAGGAATATAAAAATACTCCAATGCATCACAAGAATAAAATGCCTTACCTTTAATATTCTGCACCGCTCCTGGCACGCGGAAGTGAGTGAGGTTTGTACAAACAGCAAACGCAGAGTTTGGAATCTCCTTTACATTACCATCAAAGCGGATAACACCCTCGCCCGTCAACTCATTGAAGTCGTTTGAGATGATGTTTGCACCAAAGCCAGTAGTTGTATATGGATCAAGCGGGTAACCGTCGTTGGTCTTATAGTAGATACAAGTAGGGTCATCTGGAACCATATCTACCCAGAAGCTTTCTCCAACAGCGCCGCTGATAATAGACGAGTAGTTGCTCCAGTTCTGCTTATACTCCTCCTCTGTCTGTTTAGGTACTACGATTGCAAACTGCTCGCTACACTGCTCAAACACATCCTGGCCGATAGTTGGCGGAGTCTGCGACTTGCTCTCAAGCTGCTCAAGGGCTACACAACCACTGAATGCTTCATCACCTATCTCTGTTACGGTAGTAGGCAGAGTAATAGTTGAAAGGTTATCACAACCCTTAAATACACCCGCGCCTACAGTTGTAACATCACCCGCAAAGCGAATTACACCCTTAGCATTACCATCCTCAGTTCGAACAACAATATGCGAGTACGAGTTGCTGATATAAGTAGCACCAAAGCTATCTATATTATTCGGCATAACCACATTGCCATCTACAGAGGTGTACCAAATCTCGTTATTTGGAATAGTCTCAGCCATCTCAATATCGCCCTGACCAGTAACCTCTACAGCCACCATTGGCTGGATTGCATTGCGGTTGATGGCAACGCGCTTTTGAGTAGACTTACCATACACAACACCCTCAGAATCTGTGATATACAGCGTTATACCATCTGCAAACACAGTCGGTGGAACAACAAGCCAGAAAGTTGTGGCTGTAGACTGTGAGCTGCCTATCTCAACGCCCTGACCGCAATCAAGGGTGATGGTCTGTGTAGCATCATCAGACATCGTTACCAATGGTTCGACTCCATAAGAGGCTGTAATGGTCGCTGCACCGGCAATCTTCTCGCCAGCGTTGCCCTTAAGTTCTACCTTCTTAACAACAATATCTCCATAGAGTTTTACCTTAAGATAACCACAGAGGTTCTTAAAGGCAAGGAAGGTATCCTCAGTGCCACCAGTAACAGCTACCATACTATTTGCATCAGGACCAAAGCTATCAGATGCATAGCTCTGCACAGCTGGCAGATTATAGCTGATTACGCCCTGATCGGTAATAGTCGCGCTACTATCGTACGGATAGAGAGCGTAAATTCGATCAATAGCGTTGCCTGTAGTGAGTTCACCGCTTGCAATGTGCGAGAAGCTACCTGCATTGTCGCCAGTCTGGCCATTGAATTTATACTGACTATTTGCCGTATTGCCATAGAATACACTCAGACGGTCATCAGCGTGCCAACGGAGATATTTACTATCCTCGACATAGGTACGCGTATCCTCGTCAAACGAGGCCGTAAGATCGGGAAGAATTGATAGACAATTCTGTTCAACATCCTTGTAAACATCAGTACAAGAGACAAATAGCGCAGCAAAGACCGCAGCTAAAAAAGCTAATCTTTTCATATCTTTTTTCTGTTTATTTTACCACTCCTGCTCAGGATACTCATCGTAAATATCCTCAAGATTTGACACTTCAAAACCACGCTCAACAACAGCGTTATACTGCTCCAAAATAGGAGCGTAATACTCTTTTAACTCCATCTTATATTCTGTTTAAATCGGATTAGCTACTCAAATTATATTAGACTAAAATTTTCAGCACTACAAATTCATGAAAAGTTTTGCAAATAAGCAACTACGAGCAGATTATTACACAAAGTAGCTGATAGTTATCTGAGTCAGCTTATGCAATCGTGTAGGCATAAACGACAAAAGGTCGGGTAGTAATTACCCGACCAAAGTCTTAATTTCAGAAGCCTGATTACTCAGTAACCTCAGCTGGAGCTGCCTCCTCAGCTGGAACCTCTACCTGTGGGATAGCAACCTCACCCTCTGCAGGTGCTGCAAGATCCTCAACAAGTGCTGCTGCCTCTGCTGCTGCAGGGCTCTGTGCAGGCTTAGTATCCATTGCCAAAGTTGCGAGAAGGCTCAGTGCGAAGATTGCAACTGCAAGACCCCAAGTAGCCTTCTCAAGGAAGTCTGCTGTCTGACGCACGCCAACGATCTGGTTTGATGCGCCAAAGTTTGAAGCCATACCGCTCTTAGGATTCTGAACCAATACTGCAAGCACCATAAGTACGCTTGCGATAAGTACCAATACAATACAAAGTGTATACATATAAATAAAATATTATAAATTACTCATTTTTTCTATTTGGTCTGCAAAGTAAGCACTTTTTTTCGGATTTAGCAAACTTAATTTGCGATATATTTCAATTGCCTGCATTTTTAACCCCTGAGCAACATATATTTCTGCAATTTCCTCGCTCACGATGTCATCTTCATCGTCCAAAGAGGCCTCGGTGACAATACTCTCTGCATCATCGCCCTCTTCGGCAACAATACGATAATCATCCATCTTGAGGAAGCGGTCGATAAGCTGGCCGCTTGTCACCTCTGTCAGAGACTCGACATCTATCTCGAGCAACTCCATCTGGCTCACACCTCTATTTGTGGCAAGCAGTCGCTGCAGTGGCGAGTTATTATCGTTCACTACGCGCAGCACCGTACACCACGGATAGCTATCTGCCGGATAGCGATTTAGTAGACCCTCTACACCCTTCATACTACCAATTTGACGCTGAAGCCTGGAAGATATCTGTCACAAGCTGTTCTACAATCTGCGGAATAAGGTCGCCCTCAACCTCGGTAAGCAGTTTTGTTGAGTCATAGTCTGCATATGCCGAGAAGTTGCGGTTAAACGACATCTTATCGTCTATAGCGTTAGTAAACTTAACCTTGATAGAGATAGTAAGTCGGTTCTGCAAAGCAAAGTCTCCACTCGACACAGACGAGGTAGTAGAGCTATAGCCCACAATCTCACCTTCAAAGGCGAAGTCACCACCCTCCTCAACCTGTACAAGCGAGGTACGGCTGGCAAAACGCTGTGTAAGCTCATCGGTAAGGGTTGCACTCAGCACGGGGGCAACCATTGGTGCATTATTCGGGAAGTAAGCCACGCTAAATGTCTTAGCATCCGGTGGAATAGATGCACCCGAAAGCGAGTACTTTACAGTACACGCCGTAAGCAGCGTAACTGCCGCTGCAAGCAATATAATAAACCTCTTCATAATTTACTCCTCTATTCCTAACTCCTTTATACGACGATACAATGTTCGCTCAGACATAAACAACTCTGCCGCAGCTGCCCTACGAGAGCCGCCATTACGACGCAGAGCGCGGACAATCTGCTCTCGCTGCATATCTGACTTAGTGACAGCCATTGCAGGCTGGTCAACAACCTCCTCTGCATACTCTACAGTCTCTGACTGAGGATTTGGCAGCAATCCCGCCACATCGCGATGTGGCTCAGGGGTAATTGGCTGCATAGCTCCATAGCCACCCATACGATAGAGCATCTGCTTAACCTCGTTTATATCGGCTCGCATATCAAAGAGAATCTTATAGAGCAGCTCGCGCTCGGTATTCATATCGTCAAACGAGCCCATACCATTAACAGCAGGCATTGACACGCCACGCTCAGGGGTAAGGTAACGCTCCAGAATCTCTGCCGTAATCTCGCGCTGTGGCTCGATAGCCGAAATCTGCTCTGCTACATTCTTCAGCTGGCGGATATTACCGCGCCACGAGTAGTGCTCAAGCAAATCTCGCGCAGCAGCATCAAGCTGTATTGCCGGCATACGATACTGCACAGCTACATCAGCAGCAAACTTACGGAAGAGCAGGTATATATCCTCCACACGCTCGCGCAGTGCAGGAACGGTGATTGGCACTGTAGCCAAGCGATAGTACAGATCCTCACGGAACTTACCCTCGGCAATAGCTCTCTGCAGATTGTTATTTGTTGCTGCAACAACCCTGACATTGGTCTTCTGGACACGCGCAGAGCCCACACGGATAAACTCACCCGTCTGCAGCACGCGAAGCAGTCGCACCTGCGTAGAGAGTGGAAGCTCACCAACCTCGTCAAGGAATATAGTTCCGCCATCAGCCTCCTCAAAGTAGCCCTTACGCGCATCTATAGCACCCGTAAAGGCACCCTTCTCGTGACCAAACAGCTCTGAGTCGATAGTTCCCTCAGGGATAGCTCCGCAGTTTACAGCAACATACTTACCGTGCTTACGCGCAGATGCCGAGTGGATAACCTGCGGAAAGAACTCCTTACCCACACCACTCTCACCCGTAACAAGCACAGTAAGGTCAGTCGGAGCCACTCGCAGAGCAACCTCCAACGCCCTATTGAGCAACGGTGAGTTGCCAATAATTCCAAATCGTTGTTTTACAGAGACTAAATCCATAACAATTACTCGTTTGTAGGAAGCGATATGGTTGGTATGCGCAGAGCATCCATCTGTGCGTCTATATCATCCTTAGGTACTGACATCATAGTATAGATACCATATGCCAATGCCAAAATTGCACCGGCAATAACAATACCTGCAAACCACATTACAAAACCACCACGACGCGGACTCTTACCACCACGGCTACGCGTCTGACTATGAGGTGCAGCAGGTCGAATAGGTGCTGTAGGCGTAACAGGCGCAGTAGGTGTTGTCGGTGAGACAGGTGTTGTCGGTGCAGTTGGCTCTGTAGGCACTGTAGGCACAGCCACTGCTGCAGGCTTTGTAGAGTCAAAGGTGATAATACCATCCTCCGAGCGGTGGAAGGTGCCCAACTCTGCCACAGGACAGATGCCGCCCTGCATAAGTGCGTGTCTTACCTCAAAGATAAATCTGTCGATTTTACCAGCAGCCTCAATCTCGCGCAGACCCTGACTGACAAGCAGGCCCTTAAGCACGCCATCATCAGTCTTGAGCAGCTCTGAGAAGATAATCACCCCACCATCCTTGACCACAAATGCGCCAAAAGTGGGAATTACAAGTCTGCGATTAACCTTCAGGTATTCATTTATCGTATCTACAATCATAGCAACTATACAATACTATATATTAAGGTACAAAGATAAATAACTCAATCCAAAAATCAAAATTTTAGCACTGTTCATCACATTTTTACCACCCTACAAACAAAAAATAAGGGTTGCCACAATTAAGTGACAACCCTTATTTACGCCGGGCTATAATTACATAGCTGCAGCAGCCTCATTTGCAACCTCAACAGCAGCCTCTGCTACCTCAGGAGCACCCCAAGTTGTAGCAACTGATGCGATAAGGAAGGTAGCTGCAACGGTAAGGATAGCGTAGAGCTCTGGGAACGCTGCAAGGATAAGGGTCTTACCCATTACATCGTGACCATTACCGATAGCTGCGATACCATTAGCACAAACCTTACCCTGATAGATAGCAGCGAGGAGGTTAACCATACCTACGAGCAGACCAATACCAAGAACAGCTGCACCCTGAGCTGGGGTAATTGCAGGGCCTACGAGTGGGTAGAGGTTAGTAACCATAAAGAAGCACACGAAGCCATAAAGACCCTGTGAACCTGGGAGCGCAGAAAGCACCATGTAACTACCGAATGCGCCACCGTTCTTCTTCATTGCGCCTACTGCTGCCTGACCACAGATTGCAGTACCAATTGCAGATGCGATACCTGCCAAGCCTACCATAAGCGCAACGCCTACATAGGCCATAATAATTGCTGAATTTGCCATAATTTTAATTGTTTTTTAAGTTTAAATATTATTACTTGTTATTTATCATTTTCAAGTGGCTCGAATGCGCGTGTGCCCATCTCGAAGCCTGCGTTCTTAAAGAACTCTACAAAGGTCAATCGCATTGGATGTACGAATGACGAAATTGTAGACATAAAGAGGTTGATACCGTGACCGATAAGCAGAATTATTGCCGCACCGATAATCTGGAACACTGTACCTGCGGTAAACTGCTCTACACCCTGATCAAGGCCTGTAAGACCAAGTGCGAGGCTGTTGAATACCAGCGCAAGCACACCGCCCGAAAGTCCGATAGCAAAGAGTCGGATATACGAGAGCAAATCTGAGAGCAGACCTGTTATATTATTATAGGTATCCCACAGTCCGACACCGAAGTTGGCGAAGATGTTGAAGCTCGGCTTATTGAGCAGCAGCATCAGCACAAGTGCCACACCTACGGTTGCCATATATGGCATAGATGAGAATGAGTACCACTCCACGCCAAACATACCCGCAACACCTGCAGCGCAAGAGCTGAAGATAAGCATAAACCAACCCAGCGAACCGAGTGCATTCTTAAAGCCATAGGTTACAGTAGTCATCACGATATTGATAGCCATACCAAACAAAATCTGGAAGATACCAATACCAAGCGATGCGTAGAAGAACTGATTCTGGAAGTCGAGGAATGCAAAGTCCTTGAACATTGGCACATCAGAGATGGTCATTCCGAAGAATGAGTTTGCCATAAATCCAAATGCGACACTTGCAACACCACAGACTGTAGAGAACAGAGCTGCCTGACGCAACTTCTTACCACCCTTAAGCCACAAGCCGATACCTGCAGCAAGAATTACCGAGCCATAACCCGCATCGCAAAGACAGATTGCGAAGAAGAGCATATAGAATGGTGCAAAGAATGGCGTAAGGTCTACAGTTCCATACTTTGGCAGTGCGTACATATTACCCACAAGCTCAAAGATACGCGCAAAGCGGTTATTCTTAAGCTTTACAGGGGTATCATCCTCAGGAGTTGGCTTACTCTTGATATAGACCGTATTTGGTGAAGCCTCGAGCAGCGCATCTACCTTAGCGACATTTGCCTGCTCTGCCCAACCCTCAAGGATAAGCAGCATACCATCTGCGGCCTGACCTGCTGTAGTTGCAATCTTTGCATTCTGGAGCGAGGTTTTAAGCGCAGAGAGCTCTGAGACGATAACCTCACGATGAGCTGTGCAAGCGATAAGTGTCTGCTCGGCTGCCTCAACACGAGCCTGAGCTGCAGTAACTGCTGCAGTAAGCTGTTTTAGGCTCATTGTAGGTGCCTTAAGCTCCTGAGCGTCGATATCTATCTGCTCAGTACCATTGCCTACAATCACAAAGCGAGCGGTATTGTCTGCATCGTTAATCAGGCTGATATTATACTGCTCTGCCCACTGCTCCACACCCTTATTATAGGTGCTTGTAGGAGTTACAAAGTAGCGAAGCACAATACCTGCCTTTGCAAGAGCAGCTAAGTGGTCGATATCGAAGTTACCCCAAGCACTCCACTCCTCAACACCCTTCTCGAGGCGTGCAATCTCACCCTTTGCGGCTGTGATCTCTGCCTGAGCGGCTGTATAAGTGGCATATACATCGGCACCGTCAACGGTAACTGTTGTACTCTTCTCCTCCTTGATAATTGCATCAAAGACTGCAAGAGCCTTATTACGCGCCTCTATCTCGAGCAGAAGCGAGCGGTCAGACTCTGTCGGCTCCCAGCCTGAGGTGGTAATATCTACCATACCCAGACCGCGCAGTGACTCAATAAAGCGGTCACGCTCGGCGGCAAAGAGTACGATGTCGTATTTCATCATCTTAACTATCATACTGCGCTGCCCTCCTCGGCAGTAGCCTGCTGTTGCTGGCGTGTCTTAACAATTTTCTGTGCCGACTTACTGAGGTTCTCTTCATCCTCCATAAATCGTTTAATCTTACGTATGGCATCCTCATATCCAGGTATCTGCACCTTCTCATAGAGGTTTACCTTCTGAGTAGTCTTGCGGCGTGCGTAGTCCAACAGCTCCATCTGGCGTGTGTATACTGCCGACTGAATGCCGAGAATGGCAATCTTCTTAAGCAGCGCCAATCCGTCGCTATACCAAGCCGGTGATGAGAACAGATCAAATGGCTTCTCGTCAAAGACAACATCACCGAGCAGCGGAATACGAACTCCCGCGATCTTCTGTATCGAAAGCTCGACATCAGAAATCTTGAGTAGCGTACAATCAAACTCGCCCCACAGAGACACCATATAGTCATACTGAGCCACAAGTGCCTCGTACTGACTGCGGTATTCTGCAGCTGAGTCCTTCGCTCGCTTTACCTCAAGGCGCAGAGCCGACTCCTTACTCTTAATGGTAGGGAGTGCCTTCTGGCGCATCTTGAGCTGCTTTCCAAGCTCGCCAAGCGAAGTCTTATTATATTGAAATTTGATTGCCATCAGTAATTATGCTTTCCAATATTTAGCAATAAGTTCAGCCTTGATAGCAACCTCCTCCTTCGAGAAGTACTCAGCAAACAGCTCCCACGCTGTGTCGAGCATCTCGGTAATCTCGATATTTACATCGATAGCAAGCAACTTCTCTGAGTAGTCGTGTGCAAACTTAAGAGCACGCTCGTCGTAGTCTGAAAGGTCGAAACCGTTCTCCAGCTTAGTCTTAGCATTTGCTGCATCAGCATACAGACGCACGCAGGCATTCATCACCTGAGGGTGATCCTCACGGGTCTTCTTACCGATAACAAGCTGCTTGAGTCGTGACAGTGAACGGAATGGGTCGATAATAACCTTACCGGTATCAGAGTCGTTACGAAGGAAGAGCTGACCCTCGGTAATATAACCTGTATTATCCGGAATAGCGTGGGTAATATCACCACCAGAGAGGGTTGTAACGGCAATAATAGTGATTGAACCACCATTTGGAAGCTGAACGGCCTTCTCGTAGATCTTTGCAAGGTCTGAGTAGAGCGAACCAGGCATAGAGTCCTTTGATGGAATCTGATCCATACGGTTAGACACGATAGCAAGAGCATCGGCGTAAAGGGTCATATCGGTAAGCAGTACCAACACCTTCTCACCCTTATCTACTGCGAAGTACTCAGCAGCGGTAAGTGCCATATCTGGCACAAGCAGACGCTCTACAGGTGGATTCTCGGTTGTATTTACGAAAGATACGATACGGTCAAGGGCACCTGCATTCTCAAACACCTGCTTGAAGTAGAGGAAGTCGTCGTTTGTAAGACCCATACCGCCGAGGATAATCTTATCTGCCTTTGCACGCAGAGCCACATTTGCCATAACGGCGTTATATGGCTGATCTGGGTCTGCAAAGAACGGAATCTTCTGACCTGTTACAATAGTATTATTAAGGTCGATACCTGCGATACCTGTTGCGATAAGCTCAGATGGCTGGAGTCGTCTGAATGGGTTTACGGTAGGACCACCAATCTCGCGTGCCTCGCCCTCAAGCTGCTCACCACCCTCGAGTGGCTCACCGTATGCGTTAAAGAAGCGACCTGCAAGGTTATCAGAAACCTTCAACTTTGGTGGCTCACCGTGGAATACCACCTCTGAGTTGGTTGCAAGACCCTCTGTTCCTGCAAAGACCTGAAGGGTTACATTCTCACCCATAATCTTTACTACCTGTGCAAGCTTTCCGCCCACGGTAGCAAGCTCGTCATTACCTACGCCGGTAGCTCGGAGAGTAACAGTCGCCTTGGTAATATTGTCGATTTTTGTATAAATCTTCTGAAATGCTCGTGTTGTCATAATCTCAAATTATTTTGCAGAGGCAACATACTCCTCAATTTGCTTCTGATAGTCGTAGAATTTCTCGCTCTGCCACTCTGCGTAGTTCATCTGGCGGAAGAGGTTGATAAGTCCCTTGAAGAACTTAGAGCAAGCCTCAAAGTCTGCAAAGTCAAAGTCGTACTCGCAAATGTCAAGCACCATCTTGTACATCATCTGCTGACGAACCATAGGACAGTTTGCGTCGATATCGTCAAATGCATCCTGCTGAAGGACTACAAAGTCGATAAGCTCGCTCTTCCAGACACGCTCGTGGTAGTCTACAGGTACACCGTCATCACCGAGGATGTTGATCTGGTCATTAGCCTCCTTACCACGCTGAACGATAGTCTTACCCTTGCGAACAAGTGAAACCCAGCCCTTCTCAATCTTCTCACCGAGATACTCCTCAACCTCCGGATACTCCAGATACTTTGAGTAAGACTCCAGTGGGTCAATAGCTGGATAACGCTTTGAGTCGGCACGGCCCTGAGACAGAGCGTAGAAACAACGCGCAGCCTTCTTTGTAGACTCAGTAACAGGCTCCTTAAGGTTACCACCTGCAGGTGATACAGTACCGAGGAAGGTTACTGAACCTGTCTGACCGTTAGTAAGCTTTACAAGACCTGCGCGAGCGTAGAAGTTAGAGATGATAGCCGAGAGGTCCATAGGGAACGCATCCTGACCAGGAAGCTCCTCAAGGCGGTTAGACATCTCACGAAGAGCCTGAGCCCAACGAGAAGTAGAGTCCGCCATAACAAGCACTCGCAGACCCATAGAACGATAGTACTCACCGATGGTCATACCTGTATATACAGATGCCTCACGCGCTGCAACAGGCATATTTGAAGTGTTACAGATGATAATGGTACGCTCCATAAGTTTGTGACCTGTATGTGGGTCAATAAGCTCAGGGAACTCCTTGAAGATCTCCACAACCTCATTTGCACGCTCACCACAAGCAACGATGATAATTACATCAGCCTCTGCCTGCTTAGAGATTGCGTGCTGAAGCACGGTCTTACCTGCACCAAACGGACCAGGGATAAAGCCGGTACCACCCTCAGCAAGTGGATTGAAGGTGTCGATAGCACGAACACCTGTCTCCATAACCTTTGATGGACGAGGCTTCTCGGTATAGCAGCGTACAGCCTGCTTTACAGGCCACTTCTGAACCATTGTTACATTATACTCGTTACTATCAACATCTGTAAGCACTGCGATAGTGTCGGTAACCTTATAGTTACCTGCAGCAGCTACGCTCTTAACGGTGTAGTTACCTGTCATAATGAACGGCACCATAATCTTGTGGGCAATCCACTGCTCCTGAACCTCACCGAGCCAAGATGCAGCCGAAACCTTATCGCCCACCTTAGCCAGCGGCTTGAACTCCCAGATACGCTCGAAGTCCAGCGGGTCAGTAATAGAACCGCGGTCGATAAACAGACCATCCATCTTAGCAAGGTCGTTCTGCAGACCGTCATAGTTCATTGACAGCAAGCCCGGAGCCAGGGTCGCCTCGAGCATATGGCCCTCAAACTCAACGCGGTCACCAATCTTAAGACCACGAGTAGAGTCATAAACCTGTACATAGGCGTCGTCGCCTATCACCTTGATGACCTCAGCCATCATTCGGGTATCACCGCAATATACATAACAAATCTCGTTCTGCGCAACTGCACCCTCTGCACGCACAATAACGATATTGGAGATGATACCACTTACTTTTCCTATTGTTTTCATTTATAGATTAGATTTATATTTCGATATATTGTTTTCCATCAAGCTCTGCCATAAGCTTATCAAACATAGCCTTGCCTACCTTAGCGTCGAGCAGTGTCCAGCGCGCAACAAGGTTAACCTTAACAAGGTACGCCAGAACAGCATCTACAGAGAAGTAGTCAAAGGTAGAGAGTTCTGAAGCTACAGACCAACGGATAGCGTCGATCTTACGCTCCTTCTCGAGCATATTCTGCTCATCCATTGCCGAGATAAGCGCATCAATATAGCTCAACTCGCCACGCAGACCAAAGTCCGCCGCAGAACTGCGATGGAGCTGCTCGACAACCTCGCCACCGCCTACGGTAACAAGAGCCACCTGTGACTGACGATCACGAGCAACAAGTGCAGAGATTACATTGCGCAATGTGCGATCAGCCTCTGCCCACGCCTTAAAGAAGCGTGATGATGAGCCTGCGCACATCTCATAATATGCTGCAAAGAGCGAGATTGCAAACGGAGCGTCGGTATCAACGCCCTCAGCATACTCACTCTCTGTGTCTGCATAGGCACGAATGACAGTTGCAAGCATCTGTGGAAGGTGTTGCGGATTCTGCAACTCAGCGACCACCTGCTCGGCACTCAGACGACCAAGGCCGTTGTGTGCGCTACTGCCATTATAGCGAGCAACCAGATTCTCGCAGTCGTAGTAGGTATAAAGGAGCTCTACAGTCTGCCAATCCTTAGCAGAGAGCGACTCCTCAACCTCCGCAAGAATCTCTGCAATGTCGAAACCCTTAGTATCGGCATCAAGAGCATACTCGCGAAAGCCCGCTACGAGTGCATAATAGTTACTACCAAACATAGGCTACTCAAAAAGCAGTTTAGACACCTTCTCACGCAGATACTCCTGCATAAGAGCTGCAAAAGACTCCTCAGTGAAAGAGATGTAGTAACCACCGTCCTTCTGACCTACCTTGAAGCCATTCTGAACATCCTTAGAGTAACCAACCTCAATGCCAGCAGCCAAAAGCTCCGCTGCAGAAGCCTCAAATGCCTTAGAGAAGTCAGCCTCAAGAGCAGCAGGGAGCATAGCCTTAAGCTCTACCTTGCCACCATTGTTCCACGCTGCAGCTACAGCAAGCAGCAGTGACTTTACAAACTGAGCATCAACAACAGCTGCAGACAGACCTGCACCAACGCTCTTAGCAATAATAGCCTCAGCAATCTCAGCCTTAATCTTAGACAGAGCCTGCTTACCTGCAAGAGCAATCTCGGTCATCGAGTTCTTAGCAGTGTCGGCAGCCTTATCCTCAGCCTCTTTAACAATCTTAGCAGCCTCTGCCTTAGCATCAGCTACAATCTTAGCCGCCTCAGCAGTAGCCTCTGCTACCAAACGCTCAGCCTCAGCACGACCCTTCTCAAGCCCCTCACCATAGAGACGCTCGGTCAATTCATTAAGTTTTGTGTTCTCCATAAGAATGTATATTATTTAAGATTTTTTCAAAACGGCACAAATTTACAATATTTCCTATGGAAAAACAAGCATTTAACTTAAAAATTTTCAGCCACCAACCATAAAATCATAATTAACCGAAACTTTTCGGACAAAACTACAGCCACTCTTTACGTTTTTGCGGCATCTCGTGAAATAAAACAGCGGCGGATAGTACAAGAAGTACAGCCGCCGCTGGTTTATGAGAAATGTGCCGCAAATGGGCCGCTATCACGCCAAATTACTGGTGTTGTGGACGAAGAAGATCCTGAACAACCTTAACTGGTGAGAATGTCGAAATTGGGACATCTACAAAGATGGTTGACCACAATGCCATAGCTCCATTCCACAGACCAGGGAGCTCCTGAGCGCGGAGGTCACGACCACCACTTGACTTAGAAGAGATGAAGCCTGTAGCAGGGTCGGTATAGTTGCGCAGGTCGTATTTTGTGCCATCTGCAGCGTAAACACCGCATACCAAATCAACAGGATTAAAGTGGGTTGCATCCTTCATCAGGTGCATATCCTCTGCCGAAATTTGACTTGACTCAGCAATCTGCAAAGTCTGTGTTCCATCGGCATTTGCCACCCAGAACGGGCCACCACCAGGCTCGCCCTCATTGCGCACCATACCACAAACGCGAATAGGACGCGCAAGTAGTTTCTCGAGCAGTGCAACATCGTAATTCTCAGGGAGTTTTACGCACAACTTATTCTCAACAAATGCAGCAAGTGCAGCGACATCTGCGCTACCCTCTTTCAGTGCCTTAAGCCACTCAAATGTCTGCTGCTGCAGCTCGAGTAACAGACCTGCGAGAGCCTTCTTATAGAGGACTGTATCAGCACGCAGAGCATCGGTAGTTACATTATCGATATTCTTAACGAAGATTACAGAGGCCTCGATCTCGTTCAAGTTCTCGAGCAGTGCGCCGTGACCTGCAGGACGGAAGAGCAATGCGCCCTCATCTGTGCGGAATGGGGTGTTATCAGGGTTTACTGCGATGGTATCTGTAGATGACTTCTGCTGAGAGAATGAAATGTCGTATTTCACGCTAAACATAGCCTCATACTTAGCAGTACGCTCGTCGAGCAGAGCGCGGAAAGCAGCCTCGTGTTCAGGTGAAACGGTAAAGTGGAGGCGAACAACACCATCAGCTGCGCCATAGAGTGCACCCTCAACCAGATGCTCCTCAACAGCCTTGCGTGCGCCATTCTCATAAGCGTGGAAGGTAACCAAACCCTTCGGCAGCGAGCCGTAGCCCAAGCCCTGCTTAATGATTGCGCTAACAACAGCCTTCTCGTCTGTAAAGTCCTCAACAACAGCCTTAAGCTCAGGATAGAAAGCGAACTTATCGATATTCTGAAGCAGAGTATCAATACCCTTACCGCGCTTATCCTCATTTACAAACTCGAACAGCTCCTTGAACATACGGGTAGCAGCACCCGATGCAGGGACAAACTTAGCCACGGTAACCGATGCATCACAACCCTCGAACTTAGCAGCATACTCTGCAGCCTGCTCAGGTGTGAGCACTACAATACCGTCAGCAGGAGAGGCTGCGCTAACAACCTTAAGTGATGGAAATCCGCGACGGAAATTCTCAATCTGAAGTTCTACAGCCTCAACGGTAAGTCCGTGGGCTGCAATTTGTTGCAAATCTTTTTCGGTAAACATAATAGATTTATTAGGTTAATTTAGTGTTTTAGTGCTTTGGGGTTACGATAAAAAGCCAGCAATAGTTCCACACAAAAGTTGGGAGCAACATATGCCACGCCCTATCTATGGCAAATATACAAAAAATAACTTTAACTTTTCATATTTTATCCAATATTTTCAACACCAACAAGCACTTTTTCATCTTTTTGCACCACTTTGCTGTTAATATTATAGGTAGGTATTTATTTTTCCGCTCTTTTTTACTATCTTTACCGCGCAAAATAGGATATATGATAAATTTATTTGAAAATATAGATCTCTCTTCGCGCAACAGCTTCAAAGTACACCAGCGCGCAGCCAAGATTGTAGAGTTTGACGACAACGCCGACCTACCAATAATTTTTGCCGACCATATCACAGACAAGTGGATGGTTATGGGCGGGGCTAACAACATTCTATTTACCCAGGATGTAGATACGCCTATTATCGTTCCGCGCAACTGCAACATCGAAATTCTGGCAGACAATGCCGAGAGTATGCTCATTCGCGTAGGTGCCGGTCTTGAGTGGGACGAGCTTGTAGAGTGGTGCGTAGAGCGCGACTTATGGGGCTTGGAGAATCTATCTCTTATACCCGGCAAGGTAGGTGCTTCACCTGTGCAGAATATCGGCGCATATGGTGCCGAGGCCAAGGATTGTATCGACTCTGTAGAGATGTTCTTCCCCGAGCAGGGTAACTTTGTAACCCTCGCTGCCGAGCACTGCAGTTTCGGCTACCGAGAGAGTATCTTCAAGGGTACGCTCAAGGGTCGTGTGATTATAACAGCCGTAATGTTCCGTCTATCTAAAACCGCCAACCCTAAGTTAGGCTATGGTGATGTAGAGCGTGAGGTTGAGAGTCGTGGAGGGGTGTCACTACGCAATATCCGCGAGGCTATCTGCCATATCCGTCGTACCAAGTTACCAGACACAGCCGTAACAGGCAATGCTGGTAGTTTTTTCAAGAATCCGATAGTTCCTACTGCCGTAGCTGAGGCTCTAATGGCAGAGTACCCAGATATGCCACACTACCCTGCTGCCGCAGCGGAGTACACCAAGTTAGCTGCAGGCTGGCTTATAGATAAGTGCGGACTGAAGGGATACTCCGAGGGCAATGTCGGCGTGCATAGCAGGCAGGCATTGGTACTTATAAATACCACAGGCAACGCAACGGGCAGCGAGGTTATAGCCTTTGCCCACAAGGTACAGAAGGCTGTTGCCGACAAGTTTGGCATAGCCATTGACACAGAGGTAAACATTTTATGAAAAACAAACTGTTAGAACAATTCAAGCAATACAATCAGCGTCACAGTCTCTTTAGCCGTCAGGACAAGATTCTGCTCACGGTATCGGGCGGTGTGGACTCTATGGTTATGCTCGCACTCTTTAAGGAGGAGGGGTATGACATTGGCGTTGCGCACTGCAACTTCTGTCTACGCGGAGCGGAGTCTGACAAGGATGAGGCTACGGTTGCCGAGGTGGCTGCAAAATATGGCGTACCATTCTACAACCAGCGATTTGATACCGAGGGCGAGATGGAGCGCACGGGCGAGTCTATGGAGATGGCTGCTCGCAGACTTCGCTACGAGTGGTTTGAGGCTCTGTGTCAGGAGCACGGATATACCGCAATTGCCATTGCCCACCATATAGACGACTCGATTGAGACCTTCTTTATAAACCTCTTCCGCGGCACGGGTCTGCGAGGACTTACGGGCATTACCCGACAGAGGGGCAACATTATCCGCCCGCTACTCTTTGCTGAGCGTCGCGAGATTCACGAGTATGCAATAGCTCACAAGATACCTTTCCGCGAGGATTCGTCAAACTACTCACAGAAGTATTTACGAAACAAGATTCGACTCGGCTTGCTACCAATGGTGCGCGAGATAAACCCTCGCTTTACCGCCATTATGCGTGGAAATATGTACCGACTCACTGATGCTGAGCGTTTTATAGAGGCGAGCATATCTAAGATCAAGGAGCAGATAATGACCAGCAATCAGGGTATTGACCGCATAGACACCACCCTGATTGATGACCACTACCCTAAGGAGTTTGTCATCTACCAATGTCTTAACTCTCAGTACGGCTTTAAGGGAGATGTGGTAGACGAGCTATACAAGGCTCTGCAGGCCGGCACCACAGGCAAGCGTTTCTATGCCAAGGAGCATATGGCGTGCATCGACCGCACAGATATAGTCATTGCACCAATTGCTGAGGATGACAACTGCGCCACTATCATTGATCGTGAGCAGATGAGAAGTTATTGCGGCAATTCGGTACTCTATTATGAGCATACGGATATAGACAATGTGTCGAGTTACAATGTGGCTGAGAATATCGCTCTGCTTGATGAGGATAAACTCACCTATCCGCTTACTCTGCGTCGCTGGCAGGATGGGGACAGCTTTATTCCATTTGGAATGATTGGCCGCAAAAAGGTAAGCGACTACCTTACCGACCGCAAGGTATCGGTAATTGAGAAGAACCGCCAATTTGTACTGCTCAGCGGTGACGACATTGTCTGGGTGGTGGGTCGCAGAATTGATGACCGCTACCGCATAACCAAGCAGACCGAGAATATTCTCAAAATCACAAAACTGACCCTGTAATGGCAAAGAGCACACGAAAGTTTAAAGATAGCGATGCCGATTTTCGCAAGATTTGCGCCGATATTGAAGCGCGCAACTTTTCACCCGTATATCTTCTTATGGGCGAGGAGCCGTACTTCATAGATGTAATCTGCGACAAGTTGGCCGGTGGTGTTCTCAACGAGGCCGAGAGGGCATTTAATCAGGTGGTGGTCTATGGCCGTGATACCGATGGCGCAGCTATTGCTGACCAATGCCGTCAGGTACCTATGCTTGGTCAGTATACAGTTGTCATTGTCAAGGAGGCGCAGGCTATGCCTCAGCTCGAGCAACTTGCAGCCTATACGGCTCATCCCGTAGCTTCGACAATACTTGTCATCTGTCACAAAGAGAAGAGTGCCGACAAGCGACAGCAACTATACAAGAGTTCGCTTGCCAATGGTACCGTCTTTGAGTCTGTACGACCAAAGGATTACGAGATTAAGGATTGGCTCGGCGGTTTTGTTGCCCAGCACGGGTTACAGATGGCTCCAAACTGCGCACAGCTGCTTGTTGACCACTTAGGTACAGACATTTCGCGCATAGGCAATGAGCTAAACAAGCTCATCGTCTCAATGCCTGAGAATAACCGCAAGATTACCGCTGCGGAGATTGAAAAATACATAGGCATCTCCAAGGATTTTAACATCTACGAGCTATGTCGTGCCGTTGCAGTTAAGGATGTGCGTCGTGCAATGACCATTGCCGACCATCTATCGAGCAACCCTAAGCAGTCGCCGCTGCTACTTATCGTTATGGCTCTGTTTGGTACTTTCCGCGAGATATTTATCGTGGAGTATCTGCGTTGGTTGCAGCGCGTGAAGGGCGTTCCATTTCCAACAGACCAAGAGCTGCTGGGACACCTTAAGAGCAGCAATATATACGCCCTGCGCGACCTGAAGAGCTACTCGCAGATGTGGCCTCGCCCTAAGGTTTTTGCCATTCTTGGATTACTGCGCGAGTATGATGCCAAGAGTAAAGGTATAGACAATGGTGGTAAGAGCGACGGCGAGTTACTTAAAGAGTTATTACTTAAAATTTTTATCGAATAATGAAGCATTGGCAGTTTTCTAAAGATGGAGGTTTCCGCCAGTACGAGTTCGGCACAAATGCGCTCTATGTTCTCCAGCGTATGCGCACACTTGGCAATAAGATTGTCTACGCTGAGGACTATTTAGAGATTCTCAACAACACCTTCCAATCTCTGACAGGCAAGCCTACTACTCTGACAGTCAAGACAATAGAGGATGTATGCAGCCAGCTGCTCACCATAGGCAACTACACTCCAGGCAGCTGCCACATTATTGAGATTGCCTACGATATGGATCACAATTTTGCCGTGCGAGTGGTCGAGACATCTATATACAAGACTCTATCTCTCAGAGCCGTACGCCCCGTGGCGCAGATGTTCTACTTTGCCCACAAAGAGTTAAACCTTCCTACCTCGGCAGCAATTACCTCAAATGAGCTGTTTAGGCATATGGCAAGGCTTCAGGATGCCGATATTCCCGTATATGTCGATATTGACGGATGTGTAGAGAGCGTGGATGGTGCAAGTCCGATTATAGTTCAAGGTCGAAATATTACCATAAGCGCAAATATAGAGTCTGTAGAGGTGCTGACAGTGCTTGAAGCGTTGCAGAATCTGCCAAACTACAATCTCCACTTTGGCAGCATCTCCGTCTCCGATGTTATGACTGCAGACGAGTTCTTCTATGTAGACTACCGTGGCATAACAGCGGTTCAATCTATGTCGGGACATATGTACAGCGACAATATACCAACAATGGCTCTCCGAGCCCTAAACTTTAACCTGCAGTAGAATGGCGAAGATTGTTGTAGGACTATCAGGAGGTGTTGACTCCTCTGTTGCTGCGTGGTTGCTCAAGGAGCAGGGCCACGAGGTCATAGGTCTGTTTATGCGAAATTGGCACGACACTACAGGCACCCTTGAGGGCGACTGTCCGTGGTATGACGACCAGGTCTTTGCCGAGCTTGTGGCAAAGCGACTCGACATTCCATTCCACTATGTAGACCTCTCAGAGCAGTACAAGCAGCGTGTGGTCGACTATATGTTTGCCGAGTATGAGCGTGGCAGAACGCCAAACCCCGATGTGCTATGTAATCGCGAGATTAAGTTCGATGTATTCCTCGACGAGGCTCTCAAACTCGGTGCCGAGGCTGTAGCTACGGGTCACTATTGCCAGAAGAGTCAGACTACTGTCGATGGAGTGACCACCTACTCACTGCTCGCAGGTGCAGATACAAACAAGGACCAGAGCTATTTTCTCTGCCAGCTGACCCAGCGACAGCTATCATACGCACTCTTCCCTATCGGTCACTTAACCAAGCCCGAGGTGCGAGCTATAGCCGAGCAGCAACGCCTCGCTACAGCCAAGCGTAAGGATTCGCAGGGAATATGTTTCGTGGGCAAGGTCGATTTGCCCGTATTTTTGCAGCAGAAGCTCGCAGCCCGCAAGGGAAATATTCACGAGATATTGCCTACCTGGCCAAAGTATGAGCGTTACGCTGCCGACACCACTCTTGAGGGTATGGCACGCCCATATAGTTATACAGTGCGCGATGGCAAGAAGATTGGCGAGCATAACGGCGCACACTTCTACACCATTGGTCAGCGTAAGGGTTTAGGGATTGGCGGCAGAAAGGAGTCGCTCTTTATTATAGGCACCGATGTTGTATCAAACACCATCTATGTGGGCGAGGGTGACAGCCACCCCGGACTACATCGTCGTGCGCTGAAGATAGACCCGACAGAGATCCATTGGATAGACTCCACTGAGGCTCTTGCCGTTGGTCAGTCACGCCGCTATCAGGTGCGCATACGCTATCGCCAGCCACTACAATGGGCAACATTGCATATGAGGGAGGATGGGTTGTATATACTCTTTGACACTCCGCAGCGCGGCATTGCGGGCGGACAGTTTGCTGCGTGGTACGATGATAGCAGAGTGGCCGGTTCAGGGGTAATTTCAGCCTAAAAAGTATCAATTTAGTATTCAGATAGAGACTATTGTTAAAAAAACGATAGTTTTTATCCCTTTTACGTAGTAATTAACAAAAAAATTACTATATTTGCTGTTCGGAATTAACAAGCTAAAAAATTACAAACAAATTTAATATCAAACTAACAAAAAGTTAAGATTTATGGCAAATGTTAAGCGTGTCTACACCTTCGGTAACAAAGAGGCTGAGGGTAATGGCAAAATGAGAGAGTTGCTCGGTGGTAAGGGTGCTAACCTGGCCGAGATGAACCTTATCGGTATTCCGGTTCCTCCGGGCTTTACTATCACTACTGAGGTTTGTGCAGAGTACTATCAGCACGGTCAGCAGGCAGTTATCGACATCCTCCGTCCTGAGGTTGAGGCAGCTATCGCAAAGGTAGAGGCTCTTACTGGTCGCAAGTTCGGTGACGCTCAGCTCCCACTGCTGGTATCAGTTCGTTCTGGTGCTCGTGCATCTATGCCTGGTATGATGGATACTATCCTCAACCTCGGTATGAATGACGAGGCTGTTGAGGCAGTAGCTAAGCTCTCTGGCAACCCTCGTTTCGCTTGGGATTCATATCGTCGTTTCGTACAGATGTACGGTGATGTTGTACTCGGTATGAAGCCGGTATCTAAGGAGGATCAGGATCCATTTGAGGTAATCATCGAGGAGATGAAAGAGTCTCGCGGTGTTGCTCTCGATACTGAGCTCTCTACTGACGACCTTAAGGAGCTGGTTGCTCAGTTCAAGGCTGCAGTTAAGGCTCAGACAGGCTCAGACTTCCCAGTAAATCCTTGGGATCAGCTCTGGGGTGCAGTTTGCGCAGTATTCGGTTCTTGGATGAACGACCGCGCAATCCTCTATCGTAAGCTTAACAACATCCCTGCTGAGTGGGGTACTGCTGTTAATGTACAGGCAATGGTATTCGGTAATATGGGTGACAACTCAGCTACCGGTGTAGCATTCTCTCGTGACGCTGCTACAGGTGAGAACATCTTCAACGGTGAGTACCTTATCAACGCACAGGGTGAGGATGTAGTTGCAGGTATCCGTACACCACAGCAGATTACTATCGAGGGTTCTAAGCGTTGGGCTGTTGCTCAGAACATCTCTGAGGAGGAGCGTGCTTCTAAGTACCCTTCACTCGAGGAGGTTATGCCTGAGGTTTACAAGGAGCTCAACGAGATCCAGCACCACCTCGAGGAGTACTTCACAGATATGCAGGATATCGAGTTCACTATCCAGGACGGTAAGCTCTGGATGCTCCAGTGCCGTAACGGTAAGCGTACCGGTGCTGCAATGGTTAAGATTGCAATGGATATGCTCGCAGAGGGTCTTATCGATGAGAAGACCGCTGTTCTTCGTTGCGAGCCAGAGAAGCTCGACGAGCTGCTCCACCCAGTATTTGACAAGAAGGCTATCAAGAACGCAAAGGTTGTAGTTAAGGGTCTTCCTGCTTCTCCAGGTGCTGCTACAGGTCCTGTAGTATTCTTTGCTGACGATGCTGAGAAGGTACTTGCAGAGACTGGTAAGAAGGCTATCCTCGTTCGTATCGAGACATCTCCAGAGGATCTTAAGGGTATGCTCGACGCAGCTGGTATCCTCACCGCTCGCGGTGGTATGACCTCTCACGCAGCTGTAGTTGCTCGTGGTATGGGTAAGTGCTGCGTATCAGGTGCAGGTGAGCTCGAGATCGACTATAAGGCTCGTACTATTAAGATTGGTGACCTTACTATTAAGGAGGGTGACTGGTTGTCTCTCAACGGTTCTACCGGTGAGGTTTACCTCGGTGAGGTAGCAACTAAGGAGGCTACACTTGATGGCGACTTCGGTAAGCTTATGGAGCTTGCTGCTAAGTATGCTAAGCTTAAGGTTCGTGCTAACGCTGATACTCCACGTGATGCTGAGCAGGCATTTGCATTCGGCGCAGAGGGTATCGGTCTTTGCCGTACAGAGCATATGTTCTTCGAGGGTGAGCGTATTAAGGCTATCCGCGAGATGATCCTCTCAGACAACGAGGCTGGTCGTCGCGTAGCTCTTGCTAAGCTCCTCCCTATGCAGCGTGGTGACTTCGAGGGTCTGTTCAAGGTTATGAACGGCTATCCAGTGATCGTTCGTCTGCTCGACCCACCATTGCACGAGTTCGCTCCTAACACTGAGAAGGATCAGCGCGATATGGCAGAGGCTATGGGTATTCCATTTGAGAAGGTAGTAGCTAAGGTTGAGGCTCTCCACGAGGTTAACCCTATGCTCGGTCACCGTGGTTGCCGTCTTGGTAACACATATCCAGAGATTACCGAGATGCAGGCTCGCGCAATCATCGAGGCTGCTATGAATGTTAAGGCTGCTGGTACACCTGTAAAGGTTGAGATTATGGTTCCACTTGTAGGTAATCACA
The DNA here is from genome assembly GCA_045654345.1 of Alistipes sp. GTDB lineage: Bacteria > Bacteroidota > Bacteroidia > Bacteroidales > Rikenellaceae > Alistipes. The sequence goes on from JAZOND010000009.1 coordinate 24,677, forward strand.
AGGAGCTCCGTAGCCAGAAGGCTGTTATCGACCGCGTAGCTAACGAGGTATTTGCTGAGCGTAACGACAAGATCGACTATATGGTAGGTACTATGATTGAGGTTCCACGCGCTGCTGTTACTGCAAATCAGATTGCAGAGGTTGCTGAGTTCTTCTCATTCGGTACAAACGACCTTACACAGATGACCCTCGGTTTCTCTCGTGACGATATTGCTAAGTTCTTGCCTGTATACCTCGAGAAGAACATCATCAAGGCTGACCCATTCAAGATCCTCGATCGCAATGGTGTAGGTCAGCTCGTTCGTGAGGCTGTACTTAAGGGCCGTTCTACTCGCCTTGACCTCAAGTGTGGTATCTGCGGTGAGCACGGTGGTGAGCCATCATCTGTAGAGTTCTGCCACTTCGCAGGTCTCGACTATGTAAGCTGCTCTCCATTCCGTGTGCCTATCGCACGCCTCGCAGCAGCTCACGCAGCTCTCAAGGAGTAAGGTATACCTTATATTTATATAGAAGAGTGCTCGGTATTGCCGAGCACTCTTTTTGTGTAATAAAATGGACAAAAGTGTAAATAAATTTTGTAGTTCCAAAAATATTATCTATATTTGAAGTGTGAAAATAACAGAATAATGTAATTATTTACAAAATATTATTGAATTTAAGTGTATAACCTATTTAATAACAGACAATTATGAAAAAGATTCTTCTCGCATTAGCATTTGTATTCTGCGCAGCAAGCGTATCTGCACAGGGCTGGGCAATTGGTGGCCGTATTACAAGCGGTATTCAAGTACAGGGTGAGTATCAGTTTGAGAACGAGAACTACATTGAGGGACGTTTGGGTCTTGGACTTATCAATGGCACAGGCTTAGACTTTACCGCACTTCACCAGTGGAGCGTATGTAAGATGGAGTGGACTCCTCGCGCAGGTCAGTGGTTCTTTGACGCAGGTGTTGGTGCCAGCGTAGGTATGGCAAGTAAGTATATATATGTAGGTGCTACCGGTTGTGCCAAGTTAGGTATTGAATTTAATGGCGCACCTGTAAAACTTGCTCTCGACTACTCTCCAACTATCGGTCCTTGGGTTGGTAGCGGCAAGGCTGCGGATAGCGACAGCGATACAAAGGTATATTCAGGCATTCGCACTGCCGGCTTCCTGAATTTCGGTATTTCGTGCGTTTACTGCTTCTAAAATCAAGAAAAAACGGCAAAAAACAATAAAAAGTGAGATTTTTTGAAAAAATCTCACTTTTTTCGCCAAAAAATTTGGATGTTTAAAAAAAAGCCTCTATATTTGCACTCGCATTCAGGCAAATGGCTCCGTAGCTCAACTGAATAGAGTACTTGACTACGGATCAAGCGGTTCCAGGTTTGAATCCTGGCGGAGTCACTGAAAAGGTTGTCGCAAGACAACCTTTTTTGTTTTTATATCTAAACTTTCAGATTATTCGTTTCCTTGTTCGATATATTTTTTGTACCTTTACACAAAATATGCGCTTATGACTCAAAGCTCAAATTATAAGGCTCGAATACTTACTGCAAGTGCCGGCTCGGGTAAGACATACTCTCTTGCCCGCGAGTACATATACAACATTCTGCGCCCGCAGCCCGAGGAGGCTATGGGCAGAGAGTTCAATCCCAATGTATATCGCACTATTCTTGCCGTAACCTTTACCAATAAGGCTACTGAAGAGATGAAGAGTCGCATCCTTAAGCAGATTAACAATCTTGCTACAGGTCAGAAGTGCGAGTTTATGTCAGATCTGCTCGAGATGACCTCTCTCACTGAGCAGCAGCTACGCAACCGAGCGATGATTGTTCGCGGCGCAATACTACACGACTACTCTCGATTTTCGATTCTCACAAACGATACCTTCTTCCAGCGTATTGTCCGCGCCTTTGCCAAGGAACTAAATATTGATATGGACTACGCCATCGAGCTTGACACAGCTCCTGTGGTGCAGAAGAGTATTGATACCTTAATAGAGGAGGCTGAGAAGAATGAGAAGCTGCAGCAGTGGCTTATTGACCTTGCTGAGGACAATGTCGAGCGAGGTGGTCAGTGGAATATCAAAAAGGGTCTGCTCAAGCTCAAGAATGAGCTATTCAAGGAGCAGTCTAAGCAGGCCATTACGGCTATTGGAGACAAGGAGCAGCTGCACACCACAGTAATGGAGTATATTGCCGTTGCCGAGCAGCAGATAGAGTCTATCCGAGAGCTTGGCAAGGCTGCCAAGCAGAAGATTGCAGAAGCAGGCTTTGACCACTCGATCTTCTCGTCATCCTTTACCCAATATTTCGACAAGGTTGCCAAGTTTGACCACGACACAAGCGAACCTAACAAGACCTTCAGAAAGCACAGCGACGATGATCCTGCCGCTTGGTTTACAAAGAAGAGCAAGCCTACCAGCCAGATGCTTGCCCTTGCGGCAGATTTGCAGCCTTTAGTGGCGCAGGTGTGCGACTGCTATAGTCAAGCAGCCTATCTTAGTAATAGTGCAATGCTACTCCAGAAGAACTACCGCAGCTTTGCCCTGCTCAATGATCTCTACTGGAAAGTGGCAGATATATGCCGTGAGCAGAACACTATGCTCCTTGCCCAGACAAAGCACACCATTGCTCAATTTGTTCGCCATCCGAGCGATGCTCCTTTTATATATGAAAAGGTGGGTAATACCTTCGAGAAGTTTATGATTGATGAATTCCAAGACACTTCGCTTATGGAGTGGCAGAACTTCTTACCGCTGCTACGCAACGCCATTGCGCAGAGTCAAGATGTAGCTGTGTTGCTTGTCGGAGATATAAAGCAGTCGATCTACCGCTGGCGAGGCAGTGATTGGAACATTCTGCGCACCATAGCCCCAGCACAGCTTGCTCAGGGAGGTACACCTATCACAGCTAAGGACTTGGAGGACAACTACCGCAGTTTGCCAAATATCGTAAACTTTAACAACAAGACCATCTTCGAGGCCACCGAGCGACAGAATATCCGTCTCAATGCGATGCTCGACAAGGCTATTGAGGAGGCTGTAATCTCGCAAGATACATACGACGAGTTATACAACGCTCTTGGTGATGCCTATAAGTGGGAGAAGTTGCGCCAATTTGCCAAGTGTAAGCCCGAGGAGAAGGGTTATATATCTGTAACAGCACATCAAGACGAGCAGCCCGATATTATCGGTTGCATCAAGACCCTTGTTTACGAAAAGGGATTCAAGCCGTGCGACATCTCCATTCTTGTCCGTACAAATGATCAGGCCGAGAGCATTGCCAACACTCTGCTCAAGGCAGGTATTGAGGATAGTAGTATGCGTTTTGGCATTATGACACAGGAGGCCCTGCGCCTTAATAGTTCGCCTGTTGTGCAGTTTATCATCGCTATGATGAGCTATGCCATTAATCGCCGCGATGTGGTGAGTCTTGCCATATACAACAAGTACGCCCATAACTTTGACCTGCGTCACACCCTAACGAACGAGGAGTGCGCATTTTTTGACTCTCTACAGAGTCACTCACCCGAGGAGGCATTTGAGGCCATAATGATTCACTATCCAGAGATATTCAAGGGACAAGGAGTATATGTTGATGCGCTACACGAGCAGATAGTAAAGTTCTGCGCCGGCAAGGTAGCCGACCTGCAACTATTCACCAAGTGGTGGGCAGAGAATAGCCATAACAAGTCCGTAACCATAGAGAAGGATACCAATGCTATTGAGATTATGACAATCCACAAGGCAAAGGGTTTGGAGAATAAGGTTATAATTATGCCATACTGCAACTGGAAGTTCGTACCTCTAACCACCTACTCAACCACCGTATGGGCCAAGGCGGCAGAGCAGAGCCAGCTCAAGACCAACACCCTATTCCCTATTGTCACAACCAAAAAGGCCGGAAACTCTATATTCTCGGAGGGCTACTACCGCGAGATTATATACACATATATTGATGCTATAAATCTGCTGTATGTGGCTCTGACTCGCCCAAAAGAGCAGCTGCACATCTTCTTCCCTGCCCCACCGAAAAAGAAGGAGGATGATGAGGACAATAGTGCTCTGCCATCGGAGAGCAATGTCGGCGAGCTGATATACAATGTGCTCAATATGGAGTCGCTCAGGGATAAGGACGATGATAACAAGGATATTGTCTACACCTTCGGAGAGTTTGACTCGCCAATAAAGCAGACCGAGAATAACGACAACAGCATTAGCCTTAGCGACATTCCGATTACGGAGTATAGTATGAAGCTCGCCCTCTCATCACTGCGCTACCAGCAGGTACTCGAGGCGGGTGGCACAACTGCGCGAGACGAGGGTATTGCTCTGCACGGAGTTATGGAGCGTTCAGGCTCGCGTGAGGATATATATCGCGCCATAGAGCAGCTGAGCATTGACGGGGTACTATCAACCGCTGAGGCAAGCGAGCTAACCACGCAGATTGACCAGGCGTTATCAGACCCTATCGCAGCCAAGTGGTTTGACCACAGCTGGGAGCAGGTATATACCGAGTGTGAGATTATCTCGCCACAGGGAGAGCTTAAGCGACCTGACCGTGTGATGATAGATGGCAATAGGGCTATTGTTGTCGACTATAAGTTTGGTAAGGCCAACAAGGATCACCGCAAGCAGATATTAAACTACCACTCACTTATTTCCGATATGGGTTATAGTGATATTGAAGGCTATATATGGTATGTTCGTGAGGGTAAAATAGATAAGGTTATATGAAATTAGGAGTATTCAATATTATTCCAAAGCAGTTTCGTGCAAAGGGATATGCAGTAACGCTGACAATTCTGCTCAGAGCCATACTCAACTTTATGGGTCTGGCGGCATTATTGCCTGTGCTATACCTTATTTTGGATAGTGACAATATTGCATCTAACCCCATACTTTCGACCCTCTACAACCACTTCGGCTTCAGCTCTGATCTAAACTTTGTCATTGCCGTAGTTGTGTCTGTGGTGGCGTTTATTGCATTCAAGTCCCTGCTGTCGCTATTTCTCTATCGCTTTGAGCGCGACTATATATACTCGCTATACAGATACCTATCGCGCAACCTATATATAGACTACTTCAATCGCGGGCTGTCGTTTATAAAGTCAACCAACTCGGCAACTCTCGCTCGCAATGTAAATGTGGTCTGCTACACCTTTGTGTCGGGCATTTTGCGCCCGTTAGCAGTTATTTTTAGCGAGGCGATACTCTTTGTGTTGCTCTTTATCGCCATTGCTATCTATAGTCCTATTGCGGCACTGCTGACTATGGCCATCTTTATTCCTGCAGGCTGGTTGTACTTTGCACTTGTACGCCAGAGGGTCAACCGATATGGAACTATCGAGAATGAGGCGCACCGTCGCAAGTTCCGCGACACGGTTGAGACATATCGCGGCTATGCAGATATTGAGATTAACAACGCCTTTGGCACTATGCTCTCGACATTTGATGCCAATACCGAGACTATGATTGATGTAGGGGCGAAGAACGCAACCATATCTACCCTGCCACAGATATTTACCGAGATTGGACTTGCCATAGGTATGGCAGCCATTGTAACTCTGAGCGTAGGACTTAATAGTGGCGATATGAAGATTCTGTTCGGTATCTTTGCCATTGCCGCTCTGCGCCTGATGCCATCTGTCAGGGCTATTATGGGCGCGTGGACATCGCTACGCTATAACCGCTACACAATAGATATTATCTCCTCGGCAGATGTCAACACCCCTGCCTGCGTTGAGAATAGCAGCGACGAGCGTTTTGACTTTAAGGATGCCATTGTTGTAAACAACCTCTCTTTCCGCTTTGAGGATAGCCAGACCGACACCCTAACAGACCTTAGCTTTACCATAAACAAGGGCGAGAAGGTGGGTATAAATGGCCGCTCGGGCGCAGGTAAGACCACGCTATTCAATCTGCTGCTTGGTCTCTATGCTCCGACATCGGGAGAGATAACCATTGACGGTCAGAGCCTGACTAAAGAGAATCGTCGCAAGTGGCAGAACTCTATCGGCTATGTGTCGCAGAGTGTATTTCTGACCGACAGCACCATAATGGCAAATATTGCCCTTGGTTGCGATGAGGGCAGCATAGATATGGAGCGCATAAACAAGGCTGTCAAGGCCGCTTCGCTTGATGAGTTTATCGCATCTTTGCCAAATGGACTCAATACACGCATTGGCGAGTGCGGAGCGTTACTCTCGGGTGGTCAGCGTCAGAGAATAGGCATTGCTCGCGCGCTATACAAGGGGGCGGAGGTGTTATTCTTTGACGAGGCTACATCATCGCTTGACAACACCACCGAGCAGAGCATAAATCAGGCTATCGTCGCCCTTGCCCAGAGCAATAGCTCGCTTACAATCGTGGTTATCGCTCACCGCGACAGCTCGCTTGCATATTGCGATAGAATAATAACACTAAAGTAGATATAAAAACATAAACAATGGAATATATAGTTGCACAATACAGAATCAGAACCTCGGGCAGACACTCAGACATTGTCAGCTGCGGAATCAGGGGCTTTGCACCCTTTCAGGTAGAGGCTGAGGCTACTCAAACAGCCGATATGGAGGTTTTCTCCGAGGTGGCTATTGACAAGAGCAGTTTTGGAGAGCTTACTGAGCTATCGTCGTTCGAGTTTGAGAACGAGCTTGCCCACTGCACCCTCTACAGCTATAGCGGTGGCTATCTCTTTGAGATGACAAAGGATGAGCTATCGTATCTATTTGCAAAGGAGTCGAACAGCTGCATTGTAAATGCAAATTTCGGAACTTTTGAGAGTGTTGACAGCTCGTTGCTACGTTTCGGTATGTGGCTTATGTTCGGCCTCTGTATCGTACCAAAGGGTGCTATTGCTATACACTCCTCTGTGCTTGTTAAGAATGACAAGGCGGTACTCTGCTTAGGAGAGTCAGGTACAGGTAAGAGTACCCATACACGCCTTTGGAGAGAGCATATTGATGGTACGGCACTGCTCAACGACGACAGCCCTATTATTCGTCTTGTGGATGGGGTTCCTACAGCCTTCGGCTCGCCGTGGAGCGGCAAGACTCCGTGCTACCGCAACCTACACTACCCTATTGCAGGCTTTATCCGCCTCTCGCAAGCCCCGTACAATAAGATTCACCGTCTATCGACACTCCACGCCATAGGTGCGCTGTTGCCATCGTGTCCGCCACAATTTGCCTATGACGACTACTTGCAGGACTGTCTATGTGACACGCTCTCGGCAATGTTAGCAACCGTACCTGTATTCCACCTCGAGTGTCTGCCAAATGCAGCTGCAGCAGAGTTGTCGTATAACACCATATTTACAAAGTAATGGCTATCAGAGAGGCTTCTAATACCGAAATGTTCTCTGTAGTCAGAGACATTCTACTCGACGGACAGAGCGTAAAGGTGGCTGTCAAGGGTCAGAGTATGCTCCCATTTTTTAGAAGTGGCAACACTATTACCTTGCGTCCGATAACAAGCGACGACTTTAAGAAGTACGCTGTAGTCTTTGCCGATGCATCTGGCCACTTTGTCGTACATCGCATAATAGATTTAAAGGGCAACAAAGTAACTCTTCTTGGCGATGGAAACATCTACGGAACAGAGACGATGACACGCGACAAGGTCTACGGGGTTGTCGACTGCTCGGCCCTGCACATCTTCTTTGCCAAGATATGGCTATGGATGCGTCCCGTGCGTCGTTTTCCGCTTGCCATATTCAAACGCATAACACCAAGATAAAAAATAAGCCGTTACTGATCAGTAACGGCTTATTTTTATATATAGTAACTACTACTTATTAATCTTTGCCCAAGAGTCCTTAAGGGTCACAGTGCGGTTAAATACAAGGTGGTCGGCAGTAGAGTCCTTATCCACATTGAAGTAACCAATGCGCTGGAACTGCAGGTAGTCAAGTGGCTTAGCATCAGCAAGATACTTCTCCACATAACACTCAGTAAGCACAGTCAGTGAGTTAGGATTAATCATCTGCTGCATAGCCTCAAGAGCATCGCAACCTGTCTGCTTACGGATAGCAGCCATCTCGTCACGAGGGTTCTCGGCCATCCAGAGGCGATCGTAGAGGCGTACCTCAGCCTTAAGGCAGTGGTCGCAGCTCACCCAGTGGATAGTACCCTTAACCTTGCGGTTGCTACCAGGCATACCGGTCTTAGTATCTGGATCGTACTCTGCATATACGGTAGTTACATTACCATTCTCATCCTTCTCGCAACCTGTACACTTAACGATATACGCATTCTTGAGTCGTACCTCATTGCCTGGAGTCATACGGAAGTACTTCTTAGGAGCATCCTCCATAAAGTCGTCACGCTCAATCCACAACTCGCGGCTAAACTCGATAGTGTGTGTAGCTGAATCAGGATCCTCAGGGTTATTGATAGCCTCCATAGCCTCAACCTGACCCTCTGGATAGTTGGTAATAACGAGCTTTACAGGGTTCAACACTGCGCTTACGCGGGTTGCTCGCTTATTAAGGTCATCACGAACTGCGCTCTCGAGAAGTGCAAAGTCGTTGAGTGCATCGTAGGTTGTATAACCAATCTTATCTACGAAGTTACGGATAGACTCTGGTGAGTAACCACGACGACGGAAGCCGCAGAGTGTCGGCATACGAGGATCATCCCAGCCATTAACAAGACCCTCCTTTACAAGAATAAGCAGGTTACGCTTACTCATAAGTGTGTAGTTGAGATTCAGCTTATTGAACTCGTACTGGCGTGGGCGGTTGTGCTCAAGATCCTTACCACCCTTCACCCAATCTACAAACAGATCGTAGAGTGGACGGTGAGGCACAAACTCAAGGGTACAGAGTGAGTGTGTCACACCCTCGAAGTAGTCGCTCTGACCGTGTGCAAAGTCGTACATAGGATAAGCATTCCACTTATCGCCTGTGCGGTGGTGTGGGTGCTTAACTACGCGATAGATAATAGGATCGCGGAAGTGCATATTTGAGCTTGCCATATCAATCTTGGCACGCAGAACCATCTTACCCTCCTCAATCTCGCCACGATTCATCTTCTCGAACAACTCGAGAGACTCCTCAATAGGACGGTTGCGGTATGGGCTTTCAGTACCTGCCTGAGTTGGAGTACCCTTCTGCTCAGCAATCTGCTCTGAAGACTGCTCGTCGATATATGCCTTGCCCTCCTTAATGAGCTGAACGGCAAAGTCCCACAGCTGCTGGAAGTAGTCAGATGCATAGTACTCTGCTCCCCACTGGAAGCCGAGCCACTGGATATCCTCCTTAATAGCATCAACATACTCCATATCCTCCTTAGTAGGTTTGGTATCATCAAAACGAAGGTTACATACGCCGCCATAACGCGCAGCTACGCCAAAGTCGAGGCAGATAGCCTTAGCGTGACCGATGTGCAGATAGCCATTTGGCTCTGGCGGGAATCGGGTCTGAACGCGAGGTTCGCCATCGGCGATATTCTGCTCGATAATCTCCTCAATGAAGTTCAAGCTCTCCTTCTCTTTGATCTCTGTTACTTCAGTAGTCATAATCTCTATTTTTTATGGTTTTTCTTGTCATATAAAGTTGGGGCGATGGTTGCCGATATGCCAACCAACTGCTGGCAGTACATCTTGTGACCATCATACTGCAGAGCCATCTCTGCCTTGACTGAAACCCTATCACCAGCAAATGAGCGGCTATAGCCTATGCCCGTACGGTTATAGACCTTATGTTGTGTACCGTAAAATGGGTCGAGTGTATATAGGTTATCTGCATAAGCAACTCCATCCTTGCCCACAGTGTGGTAGTATGGCGTAAGGCTATTGCCCACATACAGGTTATTGTCAATATATACGCCCCAGCGGGTCATCTTAAAATATAACTCACCACCTGCAGGCAACTCCCAGCCCTCCTCGGTCTTACGGTCTCGCTGGGCTGTAATAAGGCCACCCAAGCGGATGTCGAAGTCAAAAAAGGCATTGAACTTTACACCCACATATGGGTTGAGAATTAGGTTATCCACCACATTGCCATAGAAGGTTGACTTATTTGCAAAGTGCTGCATCGAAAAGCTTGCACCGGCGTAGCCAATCTCGGCAAAGGTTCCTCCACCCGCAAGTAAGACACGGAACTTCTCACGCACCTCAGGTGAGTAGATGCCATCCCAATCCACAGCCAGCTCGGCAAAGCCCTTAGCGCCCGTATATCTACCTGCAACGCCCTGAACAAGCGGATGGTAGATAAGATATGCATCACTAAAGAATGCCCTTGAATAGTGACCAATGAGCTTATTGCGCTGAAATATGCCTGCATTCGCACCAAAACGAGAGTTCTGGAACTGGTAATAGGCAACAAGCATTGTATCATCTATAACATTATGCGAGCCAAAGTCCTTGAGCAGATTGGCACCAACAACCACAGAGTGGTTACTATCAAAGCGATAGCCAAGTGTAGGGGTTAGTCGCACGGCAAAGACAGTTCTTGAATCACCTATTCCGCTACCTGTATACTCGGTATTGTCAAAGTGGGTTGAGAGCTCTCCTTCGAAGAAGAGTTCTTGTGCCGAGAGCTTACCCAATACCAGCAGAGCAAGCAGTGATATGATGATTTTTCGTGTCATTTTCAACTAATGTCCCAAATATCTGTCAAAAATAGATAAAATTTTTTATTTTTGCACCATATATGAGAAAAATTACAAATCAAGAGCTTGGCAGACCCTCTGCAGAGGAGTTTGCAGCGATGGAAAAGATGGCTGTAACCGTGGTGCTGGACAATGTCCGTTCGGCACAAAATGTGGGTGCTTTTTTCCGCACCAGCGATGCCTTTGCAGTCGAAAAGGTTATACTTTGCGGCATTACCGCAACACCCCCTTCGCGCGAGATTCACAAGAGTTCGTTAGGTGCTGAGTTTACCGTTGCGTGGGAGCATTATCACTCTACAACTGAGGCAGTTACCGCGCTCAAAGAGCAAGGATATACAACTCTTGCCATAGAGCAGGTTGAGGGGGCTGCAATGCTTGACAAGCTGGAGATTGACACCTCAAAGAAGTATGCCCTTGTCTTTGGCAACGAGGTTTTAGGCGTCGATCAGGCGGTGGTTGATATCTGCGATGGAGCTATCGAGATTCCGCAAGCAGGCACAAAGCACTCTATAAATGTATCTGTCTGCGGTGGCGTGGTGCTTTGGAAATTTTTCGAGAATTTTTTAAACAAATAGTCCATATATGGTACAAGGTGAAACACTTAAGGATATTGTAAGGCGTCTGGATACGCTGAGGAGGTGTCTTTGACATCGATAGTCGAAGAATAGATCTACAAAACGAGGAGGAAAAGACCCTTGAGCCCAACTTTTGGGACAACCCCGAGGCGGCACAGAAGCAGCTGCAGAAGGTGGCAGGAATAAAGAGTTGGATAACAGAGTTTGAGAGCGTAGCGGCAAAGGTCGAGGAGGCTATTATGATGCCCGACTTTGTTGCCGAGTCGCTGGCTACCGAGGCTGAGGCTGATGCTGCCTATACAACGGCTCTTGAGGCACTTGAGGCACTTGAGCTTCGCAATATGTTGCGCGGCGAGGAGGACCGAATGGGTGCTATTGTCGACATCAATGCCGGTGCAGGTGGTACCGAGGCTCTCGATTGGGCATATATGCTGCTCAGAATGTACACCCGTTGGTGCGAGGCACACGGATACAAGGTCAAGATGCTCGACTATCAAGCAGGCGACGAGGTGGGTGTCAAGTCCTGCACTATGGAGGTTGAGGGTGAGTTTGCCTACGGATATCTGAAGAGTGAAAATGGCGTGCATCGTATGGTGCGCCTCTCCCCTTTCAATGCCAACAATAAGCGTCAGACAACCTTTGCATCGGTTGCCGTAACCCCTGCTGTTGATGACAGCATAGAGGTTGTGGTAAACCCGGCCAATGTGGTGTGGGAGACCTTCCGTTCAAGTGGTGCAGGTGGTCAAAATGTAAACAAGGTCGAGACTGCAGCACGTCTGCGCTACCACTTCAAGGATGATGATACGGGCGAGGATATTTCGTATGTTATTGAGAATCAAGAGACTCGCTCACAACTTATGAACAAGGAGAACGCTATGCGAATACTTCGTTCTAAGCTATATCAGTACCTGCTTGACAAGCGTATGGCCAAGAGTCAGGCCATTGAGGCGGCTAAGAAGAAGATTGAGTGGGGTTCGCAGATTCGCTCCTATGTCTTTGACGACCGCCGTGTGAAGGATCACCGCACAGGTCACCAGACTTCGAATGTAGACGCGGTGATGGATGGCGATCTTGACAACTTTATCAAGGCTTACCTAATGGAGTTCGGAGGGGTATGAGAAGAGTAATTTTAGCAATTTTTACTGCTGTAGTGTCGCTCTACAGCGTGAGTGCAAAGATAACAGTTGGTGCCGAGCAGGTGGATAAGTATCTGCCCACACTCAAGGGTAAGCGCGTAGCTGTGCTTGCAAACCACACGGCTATGGTAGGCAGCACTCACCTTGTAGATATGCTTGTAGCTGAAGGTATTAACCTTGTGGGCATAGTCTCTCCCGAGCACGGCTTTCGCGGCACTGCCGATGCTGGCGAGAAGGTAAATTCGTCGGTCGACAGCCGCACGGGTGTGGCAATATGGTCGCTCTACTCGGCTGCTGGTCGCAACCTTACAGATGAGCAGCTTGCAGCATTCGACATTATGGTGGTCGATATGCAGGATGTAGGTCTTAGGTTCTACACCTATTATATAACGATGATAGATGTGATTAACCGCTGTGCCGACTTTAATCGCAAGGTGATTATCCTTGACCGTCCAAATCCCAACGGAATGTATGTTGACGGCCCAATCCTCGATATGAAGTACAAGTCGGGTGTAGGAGCGTTGCCAATACCTGTTGTTCACGGCCTTACTATGGGTGAGATTGCAGTTATGGCAGTAGGCGAAGGCTGGGCAAGGAGTGCTGATGTAGAGGTTGTTAAGTGTAAAGGTTACACGCACCAGAGTCGTTACAACTTGCCAATATCACCATCGCCAAACCTAAAGAGCCAGCACGCTATATACTTATATCCATCGACTTGTCTGTTTGAGGGTACTGTCTGCTCGCTGGGTCGCGGTACAGATGCACCATTTGAGATGTACGGGCACCCACAGATGAAGGGTTGTAAGTATAGCTTCACCCCACGCTCGGTTGCCGGGGCTAAGAATCCGCCACTTAAGGATTGTCTCTGCTATGGCGTGGATTTGCGTGGCAAAGATGATGAGCAGATAATTGCCGAGGGATTTAATCTACAATATGTTATAGATGCCTACAACCGCACAAACTTGGGTGATAAGTTCTTCACTCGTTTTTTTGAAAAGCTCGTAGGTGTAGACTATATCCGCACAATGATTATCGAGGGCAAGAGTGCCTCTGAGATACGCGCACGCTGGCAGACGGATATTGAGCAGTTCAAAGTGCTGCGTCGAAAATATCTGCTATACGCCGAGTAGTGCAAGGCTACAAAGTCAGAAGGAGAGATATCAATCTCTCCTTTTTTATTTGTGCTATACCCACTTATCTTATATATCGTGCGACAATGGTGGAGGAACAACAGCTCCAAACTCGTAGTCACCCCAACGCTCTGCGATAGAGGATATAGTATCTTGCAGCTCGTCTACATCGGTAAGAGTCACAAGCTTCATTCGTGTCTGCTTAAAGTCTGGCAGCCCCTTGAAGTAGTTTGACAGGTGGCGACGCATCTCAAACACGCCCACCTTATCGCCCTTAATCTCTACAGACTTGGCAAGGTGCTCCTTTGCAATAGATATTCGTTCAAGCACCGATGGCTGAGGCAGTAGCTCGCCCGTCTCAAGGTAGTGTCTAACCTCGCGGAATATCCACGGGCGACCATATGTTGCGCGGCCAATCATCACAGCATCAACACCATAGCGATCAAACATCTGCTTTGCCTTCTCTGCCGAGTCAACATCACCATTGCCGATAATCGGAATGTGTATATTCGGATTGTTCTTAATCTTACCAATCAGCGTCCAATCAGCCTCACCCGTATACATCTGGCAGCGAGTACGGCCGTGGATTGTAAGAGCAGCAATACCTACATCCTGCAACTTAAGTGCAATCTCCTCGATATTCTTACTCTCCTCATCCCAACCAAGGCGAGTCTTAACAGTCACGGGCTTTTTTACGGCATTTACTATCTGGCGTGTCATCTCGACCATAAGCGGTACATCGCGCATCATACCCGAGCCTGCACCTCGGCCTGCAATCTTCTTCATTGGGCAGCCGAAGTTTATATCAATAACATCGGGATTTGCACCTTCAGCAATGCGGGCAGCCTCGACCATAGGCTCTATCTGGTTGCCATATATCTGTATACCCACAGGACGCTCAAAATCCGAAATATTGAGCTTGGCAAGCGACTTACGAGCATCGCGAATAAGGCCGTCAGAGGATATAAACTCTGTGGTAACCATATCGGCACCAAAGAGCTTACACATATAGCGAAATGAAGGGTCTGTAACATCCTCCATAGGTGCTAAAAACAGCGCGCGATCACGCAACTCGATATCTCCGATTTTCATCACTTCTCCTTATATATTTGATACGAATTTACTATATTTTGCCAAATAATATATGCCGTTGGTGCCACGCACGAGAGTGGGTTAAGAAACGACTGTGCCATCCATACGGCAAGTATCGTATTCTTCTGTCCCAACGACTGACCTCCCGCCACAGTATCGCCAAACTTAGCTCCAATCTTACGGCCTAATGCAAACTGAGCAATGCATATTACAGCAGCCACAACGGCAAGGATAATCTCGGTCTTTGCCTCAGTTACGATATGGTCGATAACAAATGCTGTAGTTCGACCCACAACAATTACCAGCGAGACCAACCATATATAGAACGACACGCGGCTATGGTCTGCCACCCACACAGCCACCCTTGGCAGCAGCAGTCGGCACAGCTGACCTGCCACAAATGGAGCAACAAGCAGCGGAGCCACCTTCTGGAGTATCTGCATTAGGGTACACTCGCCATTACCCACCCACGAGAGGATAAATGGAGCAACAAAGGCGGTAGCTATATTACACAACAAGCTATAGGTGGTCATATTCTCAATATTGGCACCGAGCATACCTCCAATAACCACAGCTGCCATAGCTATAGGGGCAAGGGCACAAATCATCGCACCCTGAGCAACAGTCTGTCCCAAAGGCTGGCAGAGGGTATATACAGCAATAGCTCCGACAATCTGCGCGGCAAAGAGCCAGAAGTGCATCATCGTCACACGCATCTTTGTAATATCTACGCGACAATAGGTAAAAAAGAGCATTGTGAATATCATCACAGGCGTAATCCAGCCACCCGTAAATGTATCAACTGCCACAATCTGGCGGCAGAGCAATGCACCTATAACCATACCCACGGGCATAGAGATAGTACGCAGTGTATGTGACGACAATTTAGCCATTACTCTACTCCGTTAAAGAAATATGGCGCGTATATAAATCCCTGATAATCATAAAGCTTACGCAGGATATGCATACGGCGTGTAAAGTCGTTATAGTCCTTATTGCTATATGACCAACCCGTCTCGGCAAGTGCTGCAATGCGTGGCAGAATCATATGCTGAGCGTGGTCGAAGGTTGAGATATACTCAGTCCACAGATTCATCTGCACACCCTTGATAAACTGCTGTTGGTACTCGTTCAGACCCTGATATGGGTCGAGATCATAGGCAACCTTGAGGGTTACAGGGAAGCGACCATTTGCAAGCGGCTCGCCATTTGCCTTATGATTCTTGGTCTGGTAGTAGTCGATATAGCAGTGGGTGTTTGGTGTCATAATAACATTATTACCGAGCTTTGCAGCGGCAATACCACCCTTACTTCCGCGCCAAGACATAACTGTTGCACTCTTAGATATACCGCCCTCGAGAATCTCGTCCCAGCCGATAATACTCTTTCCACGCTCGGCTAACCAACGCTCTACGCGCTCCATAAAATAGCTCTGCAGCTGGTGCTCATTCTTAAGGCCCTCATCCTTGATTCGCTGCTGGCAGTGTGGGCACTTCTTCCACGCTGTTCGCGGAGCCTCGTCTCCACCAATGTGGATATACTTATATGGGAAGAGCTCGATAACCTCAGAGAGTACATTCTCGATAAACTCAAAGGTCTCCTCCTTACCTGCGCAGAAGATATTTTCGCTAATACCCCAGCGAGTCCATACCTCATAAGGACCACCTGTACAACCTAAGTGCGGATAGGAAGTAAGCGCAGCCACAGCGTGGCCAGGCATCTCGATCTCCGGAATAACATCTATATATCGCTCAGCAGCATATGCCACAATCTCACGCACCTGATCCTGTGTAAAGATGCCGCCATAAGGGGTATTGTCATATACCTTTGAGAGTCGATTGCGACCAATAAGGGTCTGCTTACGATAGGCACTGACCTTTGACAACTCAGGATAATGCTTAATCTCAATACGCCAACCCTGATCCTCGGTAAGATGCCAATGGAACTTATTGAGCTTATGAAGGGCAAGGATATCAATATACTGCTTAACCTGATCAACAGTAAATATGTGACGGCATACATCGAGCATACCACCACGATACTCAAAGTGTGGCTTATCGGTAATATTAACAGCCGCGAGGGTCACACTACCGCCCTTAACCTCAGTAGCTGAGACAATCTGTAACAAAGACTGCAGGCCATAGAACACGGCACGAGGACTACCACCCTTAATAGCGATGCCTGATGGCAGAATGTCGAGTGTATACTCCTCCTCAGCAAGCGTATTGAGCAACGAGAGTGTAATAGCACCATTACCCTTGGTTACCACCTTAGGCTGAGTGCCCAACACGGCTGCTACATCCTGAGCGAAGAGCTGTGCAGGGGCAACAAGTGAGGCTGCATTTGCCTTGATCTTGGACCTGGTGGTAAGTGTAAACTCACCCTCAATGCCATTGCAGCTCAGTGGGCGAGGCACAATAATATTATGATAATCTGCGGCATAAGCAGTAAGGCTGCAAATCATCGCAACGAGTACTAAAATAAGCTTTTTCATTTAGGTTTAGTGTATTAAGTATTCAACAATATCATTCATCAGTCTATCTCTGCAGTTGCTATCTGTTATTGCCTCAAATGGGAAGCCCATAACAAATGTAGAGTGTGTATCATTATAGCCCACGCCTGCAGCAATATTGCTATCAGGGTAGCGCATCAGCACCTTGGCTGTGCCCACAGCAGTAAAGCCATCAACCGAGTTAACGGTATAGTAATCTGGACGATAGTCACGACAGAAGTTATACTGACCGCAAGTAAATCGAACAGCTGCGCGGCTATCTGTAGTTGCATATGACGCCTTGGTTATGCGATTGCCTGCAAAGGCGATATGCAGCATATCGTTTGCAAACTTGGTATCGGCATCCGTAGCACCCTCTGACTCTGTAAGGTCTGTTCCAATATATGCTCCCGAGACAAACAGTGCTCCATTTGAGTTCAGGTAGTCAGAGATAACCCCCTGCAGCTCAGGCGAGAAGCATCTATATCTTGCAGGGGCTACACCACGACCAACAACCGTTGTGCGCTGCTTACCGAGGATAAGATCTACCAAATTATAGCCAGACAGATCGACCATTCTGCGCTCAACAGCCTCCACACTGGTTGAGTAAAACGAGCAGTTGGCAGCCACAAGGCTCACGCCGTGCAGGTATGGATAGTCAAATGTATTTCCACCAACAAGTTTACCTGCATAGTCACTATATGAGACACCAAGTGCACGGCTCTCTACCTTCTCTCGACGCTTTGAGATATCATATACGCGCTGCTCGCCAATAAATGCCACATCTTGCAGATATGCCACACCACTATCAAACTCATTGTGGAAGCCATCGCTACGACTCTCTGGAGCTGAGAGACGATCAAAGCCATTGATCACCATCGCTGTAGCTCTTGCATCAGTGCGCTGACAAACTGCAAGTGTCTGACTCGGGAAGCTCTCGCCACCGGCATTTATAGCCGTTACGCGATAGCTATATATCACATCACTTGTCTGCATCACCGTAACTGAGGTATCGGTCACCACCCTACCACCATCAAAGCCTCCATCGCCCTGACGAGTATAGAGGATATATGCCGTAGGTGTTGCTGTACTCTCAAGGCTATCGACCGTAGGTAACCAACTCAGCCTAACTGCGCCATTCTCGGCAGGAGCGGTAGCAAAGCTATGCACGGGCAGTGGAGCTACGCAGTACTCTTTACCATATTGGGCAGATATATGGCGTAGAATAGCCTTATATATTGCACGCGAAACGACAAACTTAAAGTTCGGATCGTGGCCAAGGCGCATATCGGCAAGGTTCTGATGCGAGAGCAGCTCGAGCAACATTGTCGGCACCGATGGCACACGCGCCTCGTAGTAGGACTTATTCCACATACCGCGACGACGCCACTCAGGCTCATAGGTTGCACGAATATCTGCAGATATTTGCGACATAACAAGGTCTGTAAGGTCACGCGAGCGGTAGCGACTTGCTCCTCCCTCGAACTTACCATCTTTAAACTTGGTGTAGTATATTCCCAGCGTGCCTATTGTCGCATCGTCATCGGTAATACCCGCATCCGAGTGGAAGGCCAGCGACATATCTATAGGAATACCAAGGCCCTCCTCCTTTGGCAGACGCGCAGAGCCACCCATAAGAGCATTAACCCACTCGCCTCGGCACATATAGTCATCTTTATAGTCGTGGCAGCAATTTTGAAGGCTATACACCGCCTCATCAAAGCCTGCCCATTGCAGCCAATAGCGCGAACCCTCGCAGTAGCGTGGCATTCCACTGGTAATAGGCGTATAATCACAACCCTCTTGACGCAGTGAGTCGCAGACCGTACGGGCTATATTTCCATAGCCGCCACCTATCTTTACAGCATCTGCCGTAACCACCGAGCCCTCGGCTGTTGAGAGGTTTGAAAGCGTAACTACAGCTCTGGAATCACCAGCCTTAAAGTGGTAGGTGCCAATATAAATCCAAGTACCACCGCCCATACGCTGGTTAACCCTCACGCGACGCTCGCCACCATCGTAGTGTACTGTATAGAGCGCACCATCTACGCTATTGGGCAGAGTTTTGTAGCTCACATATACAGCATAGTCGCCACCCTTATCAAATGCAGCCGACCAAGTAGCAACGCTCTGCGACTTGGCATTAGCAACGGTATTTACCACGCGATAGGTACCATCTTTAAATGGGTTGTGACCAGACATATAGACCTCCTGCTTATGAGCAAAGCCCTCACCGCCACTGCTCCAGCTATACTTACCTGTCTTGTCCGTATATCCACTACCGTCGTTATCGACAATAATCTCAGTACTCTGAAAATCGCGCTCGCGCGGCATAAGTACTGTAGCACCTGCCGACTCGAGCATCGGCACAAGGTATGGCAACACATAGCTCTGAGTATACAGATCCTCAACCGTCTGCCAGAGTAGCGAACGCTGCCAACTCCAGCTATTTGCTCCCACATCGAAGTACCTACCGTGGCTCTGCCACAAGGCTATATGTCTATCTGTAAGACCCTTAGTAACCTTATATGGTCGCTCCAGACGCACCAGCTGGCCACCATTTGAGCTATTGACAAACGGAGTTATGCCCTTGGTAGATTTGCGATAGCCATAAGGGATATATGTATTAAGATTATTTCCCGCAGAGTAGAACTCGAGCGTCTTCTTCCTAAACCTACGAGGGAGCAACACTCGAATAGAGTCGGTCATAGCGCGCAGATTATCCTCGCGCACAGGGTAGTATGACAGACCGTCAGAGGCTGTGATACGCACTCTACCGCCCTTTGTAGTTACAGAGTTAATCTTTACGGGCACGCCCTTAATCTCGCGCTGGACAATGCGGGTAAGTACTTGCGAAATCTCCTCCTTGGTTTGGTCATTTACAGCACTCTTTTTTGCGGCAAAAACCTGACCACAAACAAGCAGTGTGACAATCAAAAATATATATCTGACAAAAAACTTTTTCATAATCGGCAAAGATAGTAATAAATCTGCCAACAAACAAAACAAAAAGTCAGACCCGAACACTCATAGGAGCATTCGGGTCAAACTATAAATTCGGATAAAGTTTTAATACTCTAACTTGGTTACATTCTCAGACTACTGCGCGCAACAAGGGTAATCCTCTTCGTCAAAATATTTCAACTCAAACTCTTCTCTCCAAAATGCGCTTTTGACTTTACACTTATATGTCAAAATTGTCTCTTTACTAAAGACATTAGGGATACAGCCTTCAATGATAAGCTCACCATCTATGTATGATATAACCTTGACAGTGTGGACAAAAATATGTTGCTCTGTCAACTTTGAGGTAAAGGTTATAGTCGCCTGCTGCAAATCGCACTCCCAATACCAAGTATCATACAGATATTCTGGATGATCGTATGAATCTATCTGGGTAAGTGGACAAACGCTATATAACGCGCTATTATAACCAATCCTACAACTTCCGTCATTATAGAGCACTATAGGATTACCTAAGCCAGAACCATATTTGACCTCGCTCGATGAAATAATTGGATCATCCCAATCTTTTATACACTCATCGCCCAACATAGCTTTGAACTTTTTGGGAACACAGGTTCCAACCAACATATCATCAATCAACTGCTCCATTATCTCTGCAGTCATCTCAGGTGCCTGCACATCAGAGAGTTCGGTTTTATCTGCCTCTGTGTTACAAGAGGTTATTGCACAAAGCAGCATTACTGCCGTGAAAATAGATAGAAGTTTTTTCATAGTAGTAAATGTTTATAAATTTGTACAAAATAGAAATCTATACTCCTCCACGCAAATATACATAAAAAGCATTCAAAATGCAAGAAAAGAGACAAAAAAAAGAGGCTGATAAATAGTTATCAACCTCCTTAACTATGTTTACTAATTTACTCGCTTGAGCACATCGAGAAGCAGAGCCCAGAACTTATCTACAGTAGCTATCTCGAGTCTCTCATCAGGTGAGTGAACGCCTCTCAGAGTTGGGCCGAATGATACCATCTCGAGGTGTGGATACTTCTCAAGGAAGAGTCCACACTCAAGACCTGCGTGGATAGCGCGAACCTTTGGTTCAACACCAAACAGTGTCTTATAACTCTCTATAGTAGAGTTGAGTAGCGATGAAGATGGGTTTGGAGTCCAACCCGGGTAACCATCTGAGTGCTCGACAGTTGCGCCCGCGAGAGCAAGCACAGCCTCAACGCTATGCATAGCGTCGCGCTTAGCACGCTCAACGCTTGAACGCTGTGATGTGGTAACTACAATCTTGCCATCAACAAACTTCACAGAGGCAAGGTTGGTCGATGTCTCAACAAGTCCCTTCATAGTCTGCGACATTGCAAGCACGCCATTTGGCAGACCTACAAGTGCAGCGAGCAGAGATGCCTGAGCATCCTCGTCAATTACAGGCTGCAGAGCCGCCTCACCGAGGGTAAACTTAAGATTTGGCTCGGTTGGTGCATACATAGCCTTAACTGCAGAAACATATGTCGCAAGCGCGGTCTCAAAGAGCAGAGCTGTATGCTCAGGCACTGCCACAACAGCATATGCCTCACGAGGAATTGCATTACGCAGATTTCCACCATCGAACATACCCACACGAATACCAAAGCGGGTTGCATCATACAGGAATGCTGCCAGAATCTTATTAGCATTACCCAGACCCTTATCAATATCATCACCCGAGTGGCCACCCTTAAGACCCGAAACACCAATACGGTAGTACTCATAGCCTGCAGGCAGGGTTTCAACGCTATAATCGAAGCGTGCGAGGGTATCTACACCACCTGCACAGCCGATAAAAATCTCTCCTTCATCCTCTGAGTCGAGGTTGATAAGGTACTTACCTGTAAGCATACCCTCGCCGAGGTTAAACGCACCTGTAAGGCCTGTCTCCTCATCAACAGTAAAGAGAGCCTCAACAGCACCGTGCTCAACAGTAGGATCAACAAGCAGCGCGAGCGCTGCAGCCATACCGATACCGCAGTCTGCACCAAGGGTTGTGCCCTCGGCCTTCACCCAACCATCTACAATCTTTGTGCGGATAGGGTCTGTGTCAAAGTTATGCTCGGTATCCGAGTTCTTCTCGCACACCATATCCATATGCGACTGCAAAATTACTGTCGGCAGAGCCTCATAACCTGCTGTTGCAGCCTTGCGAATAACAACATTACCAATCTGGTCGCGCTGGTACTCTAAAGAGTGTTTTTGAGCAAAATCAACCAGATACTCAATAATCTTCTCCTCACGCTTTGAAGGGCGTGGAACCTTTGTAATCTCGTCAAAAATCTCCCAGACGAGCTTTGGCTGTAAATCTCTGATAGTCATAGTATTTATTGTTTATAAATTAGCACTACTGAGGTCGCTGATACGCCCAATTCTTCACCCTCAAAACCGAGGCGTTCGGTGGTCGTTGCCTTGACCGAAACTGCATCAATTTCGACATTGGCACAAGCTGCAATTTGCTCGCGCATAAGGTCGATATATGGACGCAACTTAGGGCGTTGCATAGCTATTGTCGCATCTATATTTCCCACCTTATAACCGTGCTGTTCGAGCAGGGCCACAACCCTAATAAGCAGCTTACGCGAGTCAATACCCTTAAACTCGGCAGAGCTATCAGGAAAGTGCTTGCCAATATCACCCAGCGCAGCGGCACCAAGCAGAGCATCGCAAATAGCGTGCAGCAGCACATCGCCATCCGAGTGGGCAATACACCCTTTTGTGTGCGGAATCTCGACCCCGCCAAGCACTAAGCGTAGCCCCTCTCCAAGGGCGTGAACATCGTATCCGTGACCAATTCTAAAGTTCATATATTCCAACATTTTTTGCAAAGATAGCAATTTATATGACATCTGAAAGCAAATATGGTTATCTGACACAAAAAAATAACTTATCTATGATAAATTTCCAAAAAAATCACTATCTTTGACAGATAATAGAAACAATAAAACAACTAACTATATGAAGAAGATTTACTTTTTAGCAGTTGCACTCACTCTTGCTCTGTGCGGTTGTACAGACGGAGGAGGTGTTGACGAGCCAACAGGACCAACCTCAGGGAAGATTACGAGCATAAACGCAGTAATAGACCCTGCAGACCTTGACACCCCTACTCCGCTGTGGACTATCGGCGACAAGGTAGCCGTTACCGATCTTAAGAGTGTTGCCGAGTTCAAGCTCAAGCAGGGCGGTGGCACTACCTCTGCAGCATTTACAGGAACTCTCTCTACATCTGCCGAGAAGATATATGCAGCCTATCCTGCATCTGCAGCAAAGGTTGAGGGTGGCAAACTTAGCTTAACCGTACCTACACAGCAGAACTTTACCAATAGCGTTGACGGCCGATTTGTGATGCTTGCAAGCTCTACAGACAGAGGCAACTTCACATTTATTCCGACAGTAGCTGTCACATACTTTGACATTACCCTCCCTGCGGATCGCACCATCAGAGCGGTGACCATCAACAGCGAGCAGGGTGGTATTGCAGGCAGTTGCACCACAGACCTGACTACCCTTTCGCTGATTCAGGCAGGTAGCAACAGCATTACGCTGAACTACTCAAATCCTGCGCAGGGCAGCTCTAAGGATGGCTGGATAGTATTGGCTCCTATTGACTTCAAGAGCGCAACTGGCAAGGTTACATACAACATCCTGACTGACAAGGGTGTATATACATTCTGTTACAAGCCTGAATTTAAGGCAGAGGCAGGCAAGGTGTACACCATCAAGCTCAATATCAATGACTTTGTGCAAGTAGAAGACAAAAATGCGCTCAAGCAGGGCGAGTACCACTACAGCGATGGTGGTGCTATCGAGCAGCCTGAAGATGACCCGGAGCCTGAGGTTGACCCTAAGCTCAATGTGCGCGTAGTTCGCAAGACCGACTCTACAATCACTATCGGCTGGACAATTACCGAGGCCAACATTCCTTATGTAGGCAATGCTGAGCCAACCAATAGCGCAAACTACTCTGTAGATATTACAAAGCAGTACAAGGTTGCCCTTTACCGCGACAAGGAGTGCAAGGATCTTGTTGTCAGCGTATCTCCTATCAAGACAAACGAGAAGGATAGCAAGGAGCTGTTCTCTAACCAGATCTGCCCTCCTCGCTTTGTATTCGCTGGTCTTGAGCCTGCAACCACATACTATGCAAAGGTTACAAACCTTACCGACAACACCACCAACGCAGCACCTCTGCAGGTGACCACCAAGACACCTGTAGCAGACAAGAATGCCGTTGTAAAAGCAAATGCGGGCATTGGTGATATGATTGTATTTGAGAACTTCTCGACCCTTATCTATGCTGGTGAGATGACCTCTCGTGGTGCCGGCGTATCGCGCACAGATCGCAATAAGATCACTACATTAAACGGTTATGAACTCAAGGGCGAGATTACCGTAGGTAGCGAGGGCTTCTATGCTGTCGATGCTACTACCGAGATTGGACTGTTCAACACCCTAAAGGGTATTGTTGACGATATGGGCCTACAGGATTGGGGCTGGATTGGTGGCGCATCGAACGCTACCGGTGGCTCTGTGTGCGCCCGCCCAGGATATCTGAAGATTAGTACAAACAAGAACCGCTCATTTGTCTGCACCCCAATTCTCAACGCAATTCCTAAGGGCAAGATTGCTACCCTGCGCGTAGTGTTCAATGCTGCTCCTTACGGCTCTGCTATCGAGGAGGGTATTCGCGTGGATGAGAAGTATATGGCAGTAAAGGCACTTGCAGGTGCATCTATTGGTACCGACAACCGCACCACATATCGCGAGGTTGTTGATGAGCATAAGTTTACCCTTCTTGGCGAGTATGCAAGCGACTGGAACGAGTACACCGTAACCCTTACCGGCGTACCTTCAGGCTCAAGCATTGCGTTGGGTGGTGCGCTTGAGGATACCGCGGTAAACCGTTTGTTTGTTGATGATATTCGCGTATATATCGAGGCGTTGGAAGATGCCGAGGAGGCAGAGTTCGCAACCGGTACTATCACCTACGACGATGGCACACCGGCTGCTGGCGTTAGCGTATCTGACGGCTTTAGTGTAGTACAGACCGACGCTAATGGTCAGTACAAGATTGTCCCTCATCAGGATGCGTGGTATATCTACTACTCCGTCCCTGAGGATTGCCAGGTGAATATTAACAATCAGGGTCAGCCTGCATTCTTTACACGCTTCAGCCCAAGCAAGTCAACATATAACTTTACACTCAAGAAGCTTGCAGGCGGCAAGGAGACCAACTTCAGCCTCTTCTGCCTTGCAGACCCTCAGTGTAAGGATCAGGCACACCGTGACCGCTTCACCAGCGAGTGTATTCCGGACCTCAGAACCCACAGCGCAAGCAAGAACACACCTTGTTATGGTGTAACCTTGGGTGATGTAACCTACTCTGAAGGTAACCGCAACTGCGAGTCTCAGATGCCGCTGCTGCGCGGACATATGGCTAAGGGTAATGCCGGTATGCCTATCTTCCAGACTATGGGTAACCACGACTACACCTTCTTCAACTCTTCGGCTCATATATCTCCAGATGAGACATCATCGACCTACAACATCAAGGCTCAGCGAGCATTTGAGGATGTATTTGGCCCTATTGACTACTCTTGGAATCGCGGCGATGCGCACATCGTTTGTATGCGCAATATGCAGTGGAACTCAAATAGCAATGCGGCTGACTACTCTATGTGCTTTACCGACGAGCAGTATCAGTGGCTGATGCAGGACCTCTCATTTGTTCCGAAGGATAAGCTGGTTATCTTCTGCGTGCACATTCCGATTGTCAACGGCAAGGGCAAGAATGTACAGAATGTTATCAGCCTGCTCAAGCAGTTCAAGGAGGCACACATTATGTCGGGCCACACTCACTATATGCGTAACGAGCCTACACTCTCAGGTGGTATTTATGAGCACGTGCACGCAGCTGTTTGTGGAACTTGGTGGTACTCACGCACAAATGGTGATGGTGCGCCTAACGGCTATGGTGTCTACGACATTGAGGGCAATACTATCAAGAACTGGTACTACAAAGGCGTGAACAAGGATATGAACGACCGCGACTACCAGATGCGACTCTACCGCGGCAACCTCAAGTGCGGTGGTGAGCACGAGTATTTTGAGTTGCAACACGGCGAGGATGTTATTCTTGCAAATGTATTTAATGCCGACAACGCTTGGACGGTAAAGGTATACGAGAACGACCAGGATATGGGCACAATGACACGCATCACCAACGCCAAGATTGATCCAGATGCCGGCTCAAGCCAGAGCAACCCTACCAAACCATCTGTACAGTCAAGTCAGGATTGGTGGGCAATCGGCTATCACATTGGTGTTGTTGGTCGTGGACACACTGGCGGTTCACGCTCTAACTACCTCACTAATGGCTTCCACCTCTACAAGTACACACTTAAGGACAAGAACGCAACTATTCGCGTAGAGGCTACCGACCGATTTGGCAGAGTATACAGCTCGACAGATATTATCGGCGATTATGATTATTCACTAATGACAAAATAAAAAACTATGAAAAAACTATTAATTCTACTTTCGATCATCTTCTCCACTATGATGGTTGCCTGTAAGGGTGGCGAAGATATTGGTCCTGGTGGTGAGACTCCGGATACGCCGGATACGCCGGTGGTAAACATTGATCCAAACCTTAATGTGGCTATGGTACGCGCTACCGACACCACCATTACAATCGGTTGGACAATTACTCAAAGTAATGTACCTTACATCAAGGAGATTGAGCCAAATGATAAGGCTGACTACTCTGTTGATGCTACCAAGGAGTACAAGGTTATCCTTTATGGCAACTCTGCCTGCACTACTATTGTAGCCAGCGCACAGCCTATTAAAGAGAATATGGTAGACTCAAAGGATCTCTACAATGCTAACACCCTGCCTCCGCGCTACATTTTCACAAACCTCAAGCCAAGAACTACCTACTATGTTCGCGTTGAGAACCTTACTGATGGTACAGCTAACGAGAAGGCTCTTCGTGTGGCTACTGCTGTTCCTGCAGCTGATGAGAGTGCGGTGGTAAAGAGCAACGCTAAGGTTAACGACCTGATTCTGTTTGAGAACTTCGGCGGCTTTATCCTCGGTGGCGATATGACCTCTCGTGGCGCAGGTCTGTCTCGAACCGATCGTGCTTCGCTGACCAACTACGACGAGGTAGATTGTATGGGCGAGATTACAGTAAGCAACTCTGGCTACTATATGGTAGGTGCAGATGTTGAGATGGGTCTGTTTAACACCCTGAAGGGCGTACTCGACGAGATGGGCCTTGAAGAGTGGGGTTGGATTGGCGGCAAGAGTGGTGCTAATGGTGGCTCCGTGTGCGCACGCCCGGGTTATGTTAAGATTGGTACAACTGCCAATCGCTCATTTATCGTCACTCCGCTTCTTAAAGCCATTCCAGATGGCAATTTGGCAACCATTGAGGTTGTATTTAAGGCTGTAACCTATGGCTCAGCATCAAATAAGTCCGTGGAGGATGCTGAGCGTTATATGTCAATCAAGGCTCTGGAGGGTGCAACAAAGAACTCTTCTCATATGTACAGCTATCAGGGCATTGCCTCTGAGCAGAACATTACCCTTGAGGATAAGGTTATCTCTGATTGGAAGGAGTACAGCGTAACCCTTACCGATGTATCTAACACCTGCGCTATTGCTATCGGTGGTGGCCTTGAGGCTACAGCTACAAACCGTATGATGGTTGACGATATTCGCATCTATGTTAGATCTTATAAGGAGGCACCACGCATTGAGGTTACCGGTGCTATTACATATGCAGACGGCACCCCTGCTGCTGGCGTAAGCGTATCTGATGGATATAGCGTAGTACAGACAGCTGCTGATGGTAGCTACAAGATATATCCGCATAAGGATTGCTGGTACATCTTCTACTCAGTGCCTGCAGACTGTAAGGTAGAGACTAACTCTTATGGTCAGCCTTGCTTCTTTACAAGATACAAGAAGGACCAGACTACATACAACTTTACACTCAACAAGCTGCCAGGTGGTAAGGAGACCAACTTTACCCTCTTCTGCCTTGCCGATCCACAGTGTAAGGATAACCGCGAGACCGACAACAAGGGTCGTAAGCACGGCGATAGATTCAAGAACGAGTCTGTACCTGCAATCAAGGGCCACGCAGCTACCAAAACTGCACCTTGTTACGCAACTACACTTGGTGATGTTGTATACTCTGAGGGTAGCCGTAACAATGAGGCCTTTATGCCTACTATGCGTGACTATATGCACATAGATAAGATTGGTATGCCTGTGTTCCAGGTTATGGGTAACCACGACTACACATATTTCCACACAAATAAGCCAATTAATGCCGACGCTACATCTTCTACCTTTAATATTAAGATGCAGCGCGCATTTGAGACTACATTTGGCCCTATCAACTACTCTTGGAATCGCGGTGATGTGCACATTATCGGTATGCGAACTATGCAGTGGTCAAAGAACGACACTTGGAACTCGTACTCCACAACATTCACAGCAGAGCAGTTAGAGTGGCTGCGTCAGGACTTGGCTCTTGTTCCAAAGGATAAGATGGTTATCCTCTGCGTGCATATTCCAATCTCTACATCATCAGATGCAAATATCAAGAGTGCTATCTCTCTGCTCAAGCAGTACAAGGAGGCGCACATTATGTCTGGTCACACACACTATATGCGCAATATCGCCTCTTCAGGTATCTTCGAGCACGTACACGCAGCCGTTTGCGGACAGTGGTGGTGGAGTAATATGAACGCTGACGGTGTACCTAACGGCTATGGCGTTTACGACATCGAGGGCAACACTATCAAGAATTGGTACTATATGGGCGTTAACAACGGTATGAACGACCGCAACTATCAGATGCGACTCTATCGTGGCGATATTAAGGGTGGTACTCCATCTAAGAGCTTCGAGTCACAGCTTGGTCACGGCGTACTGCTGGCTAATGTCTTCAATAGCGATAGCTCTTGGAAGGTAGAGGTCTATGAGGATGGAGTTAAGACCGGTCAGATGACTCTTATGTCGCAGAAGAAGTACAACGCTGACGCACTGGGTAACTACCCTTGCCTTGTTCCTACTGACTCAAGTCAGGACTGGTGGAGCATCGGCTACCATATTGGCGTTGTGGGTCGTGGTAAGAATAGTTCTTACTCAAATGCTTGCTACCATATGTACAAGTACACCCTCAAGAACCCTAACTGCACCAATATCCGAGTAGAGGCAACCGACCGCTTCGGTACCAAGTACACCTGTTCTGAGATTACATCAGACTATGACTACACCCTTATGAACTAAGGTTGTAGTCAATAAAGAAACGACACTAGGGTTTTCCTGGTGTCGTTTTTGTTTGTCGTTATCCTTAGCACTACTCTACATAGAGAACAAGACCCTTAAGATACTCACCCTCAGGGTGATAAATATTTATCGGATGGTCTGTTGGCTGGGTGAGCTGGTGGAGAATACGCACCTTACGACCTGCAATAGCCGCAGCGGTAAATACCGTTGTGCGGAATAACTCCTTAGAGACCGCCTGAGAGCAAGAGAAGGTAAACAGAATACCTCCACTCTTAATTTGCGACATTGCGCGGGCATTGAGTCGCTTGTAGCCCTGCATAGCATTGCCCAACACCTTATGGTGTTTTGCAAAGGCTGGTGGATCGAGGATAATCATATCATACTTGTGGCCAATATCCTTCAGATACTCAACAGCATCGCAAGCAAGAGAACTATGCGGTGCATCGGCTCCAAAGTTAAGCTCTATATTCTTATCCACAAGGCGAATAGCCTTCTCTGATGCATCTATCGAGCAAACCTCCTTCGCACCACCTGCAAGGGCGTAAACAGAGAAGCCACCCGTATAGCAGAATGTATTGAGAACCGTTCTACCAGCGGCATACTTACCCACGAGCTCGCGGTTAAAACGCTGGTCGATAAAGAAGCCCGTCTTCTGACCCTCCTCCCAATTTACGAGAAACTTGTGGCCATTCTCAAGTACAACATTATCCTTATCTGCCGAGCCGTAGAGATAGCCGTCTACGGGATTTAGATTGGCCTTGAATGGCACGGTCTGCGCACTCTTGTCGTATACTGCAGTAATCTTATCACCAAATACAGCTACAATAGCATCAGCAATCTGCTGACGCGAGCGGTACATACCCACCGAGTGGCACTGCACCACAGCTACGCTGCCGTAGATATCAACCACAAGGCCTGGCAGATTATCTCCCTCACCGTGAATAAGACGGTAGCAAGTGGTATTACTATCCTCTGTGAGCAACAGCGTACGACGCACATCATATGCGCTGGCAATGCGCTCACGCCACCAAGCAGCATCAATCTCCTGCTGCTCAAAGCTGAGCACACGCACGGCAATAGAACCTATCTGGTAGTGACCTCTGGCAAGGAAATCGCCCTTAGCTGAGTATAGGTCTACAAGCTCGCCCTCAACAAGTTCACGATCGCAATCAACGCTATAGATAGCACCTGAAAATATCCACGGGTGTCGTCGCTGCAGAGACTCCTCCTTGCCACGACGCAAAAAAATCTTAGGTAATGTCATAAAAATATTATTTGAGACAAAGGTACTACTTTTTGCCATAAAATACAATATATATGATAAAAGAGCCTCAACACATATAGTCAATAACAAGTATTAGGGTTTATATTGATGATTTTTCGTAGTGTTTTTGTCTTTATTTACATATTTTTGTACCTTTGTTGGCAGTCTGCATAGGACTATATTCTGTCACTAACCCAAAACTTACCACTATGGAGCAGAACAACTACACCATTGACAATGTGCCTATTAACTGTCCCGAGTGCGGGCAGGCAAGTTCGGCGATTAAGTGTTACTCGCTGCCGCACTATGTCATATTTTTAGGCATAGTGGCATTTTGGCAGAAGATTACTTTTACCTGCTGTCCCAAGTGTATGCTAAAGCATATTTTTATCAAGTGTTTTACATATAACATCATCACAGCCAACATTTTATATCCTTTCTTAGTTCTACCGTGGGGTATTATATACCTGCTTCGCAACATCACCAAAGGACACTCGAAAGAGATTGTAGAGATTATTAAAAATAACATCAACTAATATGAAAAAGTTTATTAGAACCGTAACATTTATTGCAATTATTGTAATAGGTATCATCTACCTCTATGAGCCTATTATGGAGGCCCTCTCCCCTACTAAGACCGAGCAGAGCGATAGTACTGCAGAGCCAACAGCAGAGGTCACCACTGACAATGAAGTAGCTGAGCCTACTGCCACACCAGAGGCACCTGCAGCAGACAATTCTGACAAGGCTATTTGCGGCTGGGCAGAGCTTCCAGAGAGATGCGATGGCGATTTTCTCAAGTACAAGACCTACTACACCACCCTTTGTGATGGTCAGCGCGTGCGCAACTACTCAATATGTTACCACACAGGCAAGATGGTGTCGCTATGGGTTGCCTATCCGCTACACGAGGTATACACAACTCCTAAGATTGATCGTACCGACGCTTGGGCATTTGATGACGCCGTAACAGCCTATGGCGAAGGCGGTTACGACATTTTAAGCTACGACCTTACAGAGCCTGTAATCGAGCAGCACTTCCAGCCGAATGTCAAGGCGGGAGGCTTTAATGACGGCGAGGCTCGCAAGCTTGACCGTGGCCATATGTTACCATCTGCATCGCGCTACAACTCTTGGCAGACCAATGCTCAGACCTTCTACGCAACCAACATCTTCCCACAGAATGCACGCCTCAACCAGCAGAACTGGGCAAGGGTCGAGGACAAGGCGCGCGAGAGTATGTGCAGCGACACGCTCTATGTTGTCGTAGGCACCCTCTTTGAGCAAAATACGACATTTGTCAGCCGTGGTCGACACATTGCTCGTCCATCGCACTGCTACAAGCTACTGCTTCGCACACGCAGTGGAAATACGGGCAAGAGCATTGCTCAGATTACCAATCCTGACGAGCTTATGGCTATAGGATTCCTCTTTGAGAACAGCACCGAGGGCAATGTCAAGCCTGCCGAGGCTGTGGTATCTATTGCCGAGGTAGAGGCGCGCTGTGGCATAAAGTTCTTTGCAAACCTCCACCCTGCCGTAGAAAAAAAGGTCAAAGCAGAGAAAAATATCGCAGATTGGAGCGCTTTCCGATAGAAAAGTATTGTCTTTCCGACATAAATTGCTATCTTTGCGCCAAATTTAAAGAAGTAGAAGTAATTAGATAGTACACGCGTTCTTATGTTAAGTAGAAGATTATTGCGAGTAAAGGTTGTCAAGGCTGTATATGCACATCTGCAGACCGAGGCTGACAACATTCCTCAATCAGAGAAAAACCTTTTGATCTCTATAGACAAGGCCTATGACCTTTATTTCCATATGCTCAGTCTATTGCCTGAGTTGGTAAATTACGCTGAGGCTCGTCAGGAGATTGCCCGCAACAAGATGCTCCCTACTTACGAGGATCTGAACCCTAATCGCAAGTTTGTCGAGAACCGTGCCATCGAGCGCATCGCCTCTTGCCAGGAGATTACAGACTACTGTTCATTGAAGCGTCTGAGCTGGAATGACAACGCAGATCTTATCAAAAGCATATACAACACCCTTACCGAGCAGCCGTTCTTCAAGAACTATATGAGCCGCGAGACTCGTTCATTTAAGGAGGATGCTGAGCTGGCATCTGACATCTTTATGAACATTCTTGAGACCGACGAGCTTCTTGAGAGCGTACTTGAGGATCAGTCTATCTTCTGGGGTGACGACTTGGGTTATATCCTGACTATGGCATCACGCACCGTTACCTCTATGCGCGAGAGCCACCAGACTGTAAAGCTACTGCCTAAGTTCAAGAGTGCTGAGGATTTGGACTTCTCAAAGCGACTGCTGCGTGAGGCTATTATCCACTTCAACGAGTACCGCGAGCTTATCGACAGCCACACAAATAACTGGGATATTGAGCGTCTTGCCCTTATGGACAATGTAATTCTTGCCGTAGCAATTGCCGAGGCTAAGAACTTTGCATCTATCCCTGTTAAGGTTACAATGAACGAATTTATCGACATTGCCAAGTACTACTCAACACCTTCAAGCAGCACTTTTATCAACGGTGTGCTTGACAAGATTATCACTCGCGGCGTAGAGGAGGGTTGGATATTCAAAACAGGCAAAGGTCTGCTCTAAAAGGGAGAAAATTTGTTTATCCCAAATTTATTAAATATTTTTACTGAAATTTTTTAACCAATTAAAACGAATATTTGACTATGTTTACACTATTACAGGCAGCTGAGGCAGCTCAGCCTCAGGGTACAGGCTGGACTTTCTGGGTAATGATCGGTGCTATGATTCTTATTATGTGGCTCTTTATGTGGCGTCCAGAGTCTAAGCGCAGAAAGCAGATGCAGGAGTTCCTTAAGAACCTCAAGAAGGGCGACAAGGTTATCACCGCAGGTGGTATCCACGCAACTGTAAAGGAGGTTAAGGAGACTACTCTTCTTATCGAGGTTGACAGCAATGTAACCCTCCGCATCGAGAAGAATATGGTTGTTGCAGACCCTTCTGCACAGCAGACTGAGGAGAAAAAGTAATAAACGACTGACACAATGGCAGTTAAGAGCAACATATACTACACCAAAGGCACCTGCTCGCAGGCTATCCTCACTGAGATTGACGGTGATACTATCGTTCGCGTGCAGTTTGTCGGCGGCTGCAGTGGTAATACGCTTGGCATCGCTGCCCTTGTTGCAGGTATGAAGATAAGCGAGGCTATTGCGCGCCTCAAGGGCATCGACTGCGCCGGCAGAGGCACATCGTGTCCCGACCAGTTAGCTCTGGCTCTTGAGAAGATTGCAAAGGAGTAGCTCGCACTTTTTTCCTATCAGTATAACAAACCACCGCAATGGTGGTTTGTTATTTTTTTTGTATATTTGCGTTATGAAACTCATTGTTGCCATACTATCGCTACTTTTTGTCGGCTGTTATAACAACTGCCCCACTCCCGAGGCTGTTGCTGATACCAATACCGTCAATACGCCTATAGCGGTTCTTAAACAGATGTGCGACAACAATATTCTCACCTTCACAGAGAGCGCGAAGATTATAATCACGGGTACGGTAATCTCGTGCGACAAGGAGGGATTTATCAACGACGCTATCTATATTGACGACGGCACTGCCACAGCCAAGGTGCTGACGGGCATATACAACTCATATGCCATATATCCCGAAGGGTCACAAATTACGATATACCTACCTGCGCTATCGGCAAGAATAGAGAACTACCAGCTGGTCATAGGTATTATTGACAACCGCGACAATAGCAAGTTGGCCCAGATGGATAGCCAGGTAATTCTCGACCGACACATCACCCGCCATAGCTCACCGAACTCTGTAGAGCCGCAACTGTGCACCATAAATGAGCTTACCACACTCCTCTGTGGCAAGTTGGTGCGTCTATCCGACATAACCTTTATCGACACATACGAGGATGAGCAAAATCCGACAGGCAAGTACTGCACCTTAAGCGACACTAACGGGAATATGGCATACCTTTATATAGACAGCTACTCTATGGGATATAACAAGCCTCTACCAAAGGGCGCAGTAGACATTGCAGCCATTGTCACATACAATTTTATACCGCAGAGTGGCAGTTACGGTATAATTCTTATTCCACGGCGATCAAGCGACATATCAATGTAGATATTGGCATATAGGTTGCAGGGTGTAGGCTAAAAAACACTCCGACTATGAAAATATCTACCGGCAAAGGGAGCATATCCCTAAAAACCCTTATTGCAATATGGTCAATCTCGGCAGTAACATCGCTACCAGGGCTTGCTGTATCTCCAATTCTTGGCGATATGAACAACATCTTCCCCAAGGCGTCAGATCTTGAGATTCAGATGCTTACATCGCTACCAAGTCTACTGATTATCCCCTTCGTACTGCTTGCAGGACAACTCTCAACGATGCGTAATAAGCTGACGCTGCTCTATTGGGGACTTACTATTTTTACCCTCTGCGGAGTGGGCTGTCTGATAGCTAAGAGTATGGTCGCGTTGATTGTTATCAGCTGTATTCTCGGCATTGGTGCAGGTATGATTATACCACTATCAACGGGCCTTGTGGTCGACTACTTTACGGGCGATTTTCGCGTGCGTCAGCTCGGCTACAGCTCAGCGATAAACAACCTGACGCTTGTCGGAGCCACCGCCCTTACGGGCTATGTAGCCGATATAAATTGGCACCTTTCGTTCTTGGTATATCTACTGCCTGCCATCTCGCTTATGCTCTCACTCGCCCTGCGCAAAGAGCCATCAGCACCCGAGCCAAAGCAGAGCGACCAATACAAGCAGACAACTATAAATCGCCGTCATCTGACAGTACTTACAATTTTCTATTTTGTCATCACATATGCAAGCTTGGTGGTAACTTTTGACACCGCTTTCCTATTTGAAAAGTACCATATACGACAGCAACTTGCAGGAATAAGCATCTCGCTATTTTTCTTGGCAATAATGCTCCCTGGTCTGTTCCTGAACAAAATTATATCGGTGACGCGCTCGTATACCAATGCAATATGCTCGCTGCTGCTATGTCTCGGATTGCTCTGCCTTGCGATATTTAAGACACCGACAATGCTTATCATCGGAGTGATTCTCACAGGACTCGGATATGGAGTAATGCAGCCGATAATTTACGACAAAGCGGCAATTATTGCACCACCGCACTTGGCAACCCGCGCGCTATCTATCGTTATGGCTGCCAACTACATAGCCATAATCCTCTGCCCTTTTATAATAGACGCTGCGCGCAAAATAACACATAGCAGTTCGCACACCTTCGGATTTGCCCTAAACGGCATTATTGCCGCCATTGTCACGGTGGTCGCCATAGTGGGAAGAAACGACTTTGTGATGGGTCTGGATAAATCTTATTACAATACAGAGAGTTGAAACGCAAAATTTCAACTCTCTGCTTTTATTTTTCCACTTTATTTCGTATCTTTGGCGCAAAATATATATTAATATGGACATCAAGGCGTTTATACAACCTATGGCCACCTTCAAGTGGTGGAAAACCTGGTTCTTTATTCTGCTCGGCAGTACCCTGTTGGCAGCAGGTTATGTATTCTTTATCAGCCCCTACAACATTGTTCCCGGTGGCGTATATGGTGCAAGTATCGTATTGCACAATATCTTCCCGAACATTCAGGTAGGTACTTTCGGCTATATGTTTGATATTCCGCTGCTTATACTCGCCTTCATTATATTTGGAGGTCAGTTTGGCAGTAGAACTATCGTAGCTGCGCTCTACACCCCTGGTTGTATGAACATCATTACCAAGCTAAGCTTCCCTAACGAGGAGGCTATGCGTAACCTTGATCCTTCGCAGATGCTCAGCGGTATCCTCGACCTGTCTGACCACCTTATGCTGGCAGCATTTATCGGCTCGGTATTCCTCGGTGTGGGCGTTGGTCTTGTAGTGCGCAATCAGGCTACTACAGGCGGAACAGATATTGTGGCTATGATGATTCAGAAGTACTGCCACATCGGTTTTTCAAATGCCGTGCTTATTGCAGATTCTGTAGTTGTGCTCTCAGGTCTGCTGGTTATCGGCTTTGGTATTGGTACAGGAGAGGCTGATCCTCAGGGTTGGTTGCTCTCGCTCTACTCACTCATTACCATCTATGTAACCTCACGCGTATTGGAGTTCACTATCAAGGGTACATCATCTAACAAGTTGATATTCATCATCCTCAAAGAGCACAACGAGACTCTTAAGCAATTTATCCTTAACGATCTCGACCGCTCGGCTACATACATCGAGTCTCGCGGTATGTACTCAAATGATGAGAAGGAGATGATCTTCCTTGTTGTACCAAATAAGGATGTACCACTTGTGCAGAGCACTATTCGCGAATTTGATCCAACCGCATTTATTGTAGTTTCAGACGCTTACGACACCTTTGGCGAGGGCTTCAAGCCACTGCCATCAAAGGATGAGATACAGAATATCTAACAGATGATTGAAATAAATTCACTGCGCCCTCTTACAGGCGAGGGCAGAAAACTCTTTATTGAGACATACGGCTGCCAGATGAACGCCGGCGATAGCGAGATTGTTGTATCCATTATGCAGGAGCACGGCTATCGCTATACCGAGGATATTGACCAGGCAGATATTGTCCTTATCAACACCTGCTCTATCCGCGACAATGCAGAGCAGCGTATCTGGGGCCGACTCTCTGCAATGCGCCAAATAAAGAAGCGTAAGCCAACCCTTATCGTGGGTATTATCGGTTGTATGGCAGAGCGACTCAAAGAGCAGCTTATCGAGAAGGGAACAGGCGTAGATATCGTTGCCGGCCCTGACTCATATCGTTCACTGCCAGAGCTTGTTCGCACAGCCGAGAATGGTGCCAAGGGCATCAATGTAGAGCTATCAAAGGAGGAGACATATGCCGAGATTGCACCCGTTCGTCTTGACCGCAATGGCGTGAGTGCATTTATCGCCATTATGCGTGGTTGTAACAACTACTGCGCATATTGTGTTGTGCCATATACCCGCGGTATTGAGCGCAGTCGCGACCCTCAGACTATCGTTGCCGAGGCTCGCACACTCTTTGAAAATGGCTACCGCGAGGTTACCCTGCTTGGTCAGAATGTAAACTCATACAGCCACGGAGAGGTTGGTTTCCCTGAGCTTATGGCTATGGTTGCCGATATCTCGCCACTGCTGCGTGTGCGATTTGCCACATCGCACCCTAAGGACATCTCGGACCGACTGCTCGAGGTTATGGCGCGCTATGAGAATATCTGCAAGGCTATTCACCTGCCGGCGCAGAGTGGTAGCAACCAAATGCTCAAAAAGATGAACCGCAAGTACACTCGCGAGGGGTACTTGGAGCGTATTGCAGCCATTCGTCGCTATATGCCTGATTGTGCAATCACTACAGACCTTATTGCAGGTTTCTGCGGTGAGACGCTTGAGGATCATCAAGAGACGCTCTCGCTTATGCGCGAGGTAGGTTATGCTTCGGCCTTTATGTTTAAGTACTCTGAGCGTCCCGGAACATTCTCGGCTCGCCACTTTGCTGACGACATTGCTGATGATGAGAAGACCCGCCGCCTTAACGAGATTATCGCCCTGCAAAATCAGCTCTCTGTAGAGTCAAATCAGGCAGAGGTGGGACTTATTCGTCAGGTGCTTGTTGAGGGTACATCTAAGCGTAGCGATGAGCAGCTGTGTGGTCGCACATCACAGAATAAGATGGTGGTCTTTGACCGTGGCAACCACAGCGCAGGCGACTATGTAACGGTAAAGATTACAGGTTGCTCATCGGCAACACTCTTTGGAGAAGAGGTCTTTGAAACAACATTATAGAGTAATAATCAATTAAATAGAACATACATTATATGGCGTTACAATGTGGTATTGTCGGACTTCCAAATGTCGGCAAATCAACACTTTTCAACTGTCTGTCGAATGCTAAGGCGCAGTCGGCAAACTTCCCCTTCTGTACTATCGAACCCAATGTGGGCGTAATTACCGTGCCCGATGAGCGACTCATAAAACTCGCCGAGATTGATAACCCTAAGCGCGTAGTCCCTACAACCATTGAGATTGTAGATATCGCAGGTCTTGTTAAGGGTGCCTCTCGCGGTGAGGGATTAGGTAATAAGTTCCTTGCAAATATCCGCAACACCAATGCCATTATCCACGTGCTGCGCTGCTTTGAGGATGGAAACATCACCCACATAGACGGTAGCGTAGATCCCGTTCGTGATAAGGGCGTTATCGACACCGAGCTTCAGCTTAAGGATCTTGAGACTGTCGAGAATCGTATTGCTAAGGTTGCTAAGCAGGCACAGACCGGCGGTGACAAAAATGCGAAACGTCAGTACGACATACTTATCCGCTACAAGGAGGCCTTGGAGCAGGGTCTTTCTGCCCGCACCGTTGAGCTTGACAAGGAGGAGCGCAAGTTGATGCAGGATCTTAACTTGCTGACAGACAAGCCTGTACTCTACCTCTGCAATGTAGATGAGAAGAGTGCCGTAACAGGTAATAAATACACCGAGGCTGTGGCTGAGGCTATCAAGGATGAGAATGCTGAGATGCTTATCGTCGCAGCAGCTACCGAGGCAGATATTGCCGAGTTGGAGAGCTACGAGGAGCGTCAGATGTTCCTTGAAGATATGGGCCTTACCGAGTCTGGCGTGAGCCGACTTATCAAGTCTGCATACCGCCTACTCAACCTTGAGACCTTCTTCACCACCGGTGCTGACGAGACTCGCGCGTGGACATATGTTCGTGGTGCTAAGGCTCCGCAGGCTGCAGGTACTATTCATACCGACTTCGAGAAGGGCTTTATCCGTGCCGAGGTTATCAAGTACGACGACTATGTTGCACTCGGTTCTGAGAAGGCTTGCCGCGATGTAGGTAAGATTGGTATTGAGGGTAAGGAGTATGTTGTTCAGGATGGCGATATTATGCATTTCCTTTTCAATGTATAAAAAGCGACATTTAGAACACTTTTATACCCAAAAATTACCCTACTTTTGCAGTTATGTTTACCATTGAAGCATACAACACCTTTTTAATCATTATGGCAGCCATTGCCGTAGTGGTATTTATTGCACTACATTTTGTCGAGGCGGGATATGGATACTTGTTTAACCGCAAGTATGGTTTTCCTGTTCCAAATCGCATTGCGTGGGTGCTTATGGAGTGTCCTGTCTTTATTGCTATGACCATTTTGTGGTACTTTAGCGATGTAAGATTTGAGGTGGCTCCGCTGGTGCTTTTTGTCATTTTCCAGACACACTATTTCCAGCGTTCATTTATCTTCCCACTCCTTATTCGTGGCAACTCGAAGATGCCTGTTGGTATTATGCTTATGGGTGCCGTATTCAACACTCTCAATGCACTGATGCAGGGCGGTTGGATATTTTACTTGGCACCACAGCAGGGCTACTACGACGGTTGGATGTGCAAGCCATACATATATATAGGTGCAGCAATATGGCTTGCTGGTTTTATTATCAACCTACACTCAGACTATATTATCCGTCACCTGCGTAAACCTGGTGATACTAAACACTATATCCCTCGTGGCGGTATGTTCCGCTATGTATCTTCAGCCAACTACTTTGGCGAGTTTACCGAGTGGGTAGGCTTTGCCATTGCCAGCTGGTCGTGGGCAGGTGTTGTGTTTGCTATGTGGACATTTGCAAACCTCGCACCTCGTGCAGCATCGCTCTACAAGCGATATGAGAGCGAGTTTGGTGAGGAGTTCACCTCGCTAAAAAGAAAGAGAATTATACCATTCATCTATTAATATAGATATGAAAAAAGATTTACAAGATTCAAAGCTCTTTACTCCATATCAGATGGGTCCTGTGACTCTCCGCAACCGCGTTATTCGCTCTGCGGCATTTGAGAGTATGGGTAAAGACTTTGGCCCGACTCAGGACTTGAAGGACTACCACGTGAGCGTTGCCCGTGGCGGTGTGGGTATGACTACCCTTGCCTACGCATCTATTAACCGCAGTGGTGTATCATTCAACTCGCAACTATGGCTACGCAACGAAATTATACCGCAGCTACGCGATATTACCGATGCCGTACACGCTGAGGGTGCCGCTGTTGGCATCCAGATTGGACACTGCGGAAATATGACCCACTGGTCTACCGCAGGCTCATTCCCTGTATCAGCATCTAACGGCTTTAACCTCTACTCGCCAACCTTCCACCGCCGTATGAACCTTGAGGATATCAATCAGACCGTGAAGGACTTTGGCAAGGCTGTATACACAGCTCACGAGGCTGGCTTTGACTCTGTAGAGGTACACGCAGGTCACGGATACCTCATCTCGCAGTTCCTCTCGCCGTGGACAAACCGTCGCCGTGACGAGTTTGGTGGCTCACTTGAGAACCGTATGCGTTTTATGAAGATGTGCCTTACCGAGGTTATGGAGGCCGCTGCTAAGTGCAATATGGCTGTTCTTGTGAAACACAATATGGAGGATGGTTTCAAGAGCGGTATTCAGATTCCTGAGAGCATCGAGATTGCTAAGGAGATCGAGAAGTTCGGCGTAAATGGTATCGTTCTCTCATCAGGTTTCGTGTCGCGTGCCCCTATGGCGGTTATGCGAGGCCGTATCCCGACAAAGACTATGGGTTACTATATGGGCTGGAACGAGTGGCTGCAGAAGATTGTGGTTTCACTCTTTGGTCAGTGGATGATTAAGGACTACGACTTTGAGGAGTGCTTCTTCTTGGAGAATGCCAAGAAGTTCCGTGCCGAGCTGAAGGGTCCGCTGGTATATGTGGGCGGTCTTGTGTCACGCGAGGGCATTGAGAACGTGCTCGACGAGGGCTTTGAGATGGTTCAGATGGCTCGTGCGCTGATTAACGATCCTGAATTTATCAATAAGCTGCGCGAGGGTGACTTTACCACCCGTGCAGGCTGTGACCACCGCGACTACTGCATTGCCCGTATGTATTCTGATAAGATGATGTGCTGTCACAACTGCAAGGAGCATATTCCTGAGCGATTGTGGAAGGAGCTGCGTAAAATAAAGTAATATGAGGCGCGGATATATAGCAAAAGGCACAAAAACTGCCCTTGTTACGGGTGCTTCATCGGGCATTGGTCGCTGCTATGCCGAGCAGCTTGCTGCCAGAGGTTATAACCTTGTTATCGTGAGCCGAGATGAGGAGCAGCTGACCGAAGTAGCAGAGTCTATCAAGGCAACTGCGGGCGTGGAGGTGCGCACACTTGCGAAAAATCTCGCCACAACGACCGCTGCGCAGGAGCTCTTCGACTGGACAAAGCAGGAGGGCTATACTATTGATGTACTGATAAATAACGCAGGTGCATTCTCGTTCTGCGACATCGTCAACACCCCTTCTGAGCGCATCGTTGATATTATCACGCTGCACGATATTACCAACACCCTGCTCTGCAAAATTTTTGCAACAGATATGGCAAGCCGTGGCGGAGGTCATATCCTCAATATGTCGTCATACTCTATCTGGATGCCGTGGCCGGGATTGTCTCTCTATAGCGCAAGTAAGGCCTACCTCAAGTCGTTCTCTGTATCGTTTGCAAAGGAGGTGTGCGACAAGAAGGTATATGTCACTGCCGTATGCCCTGCCGGCATTGCTACCGACCTGTATGGACTTAGCAAAAAGTGGCAGAAGATCGGCCTTAACATCCACGCACTATCGACCCCTAAGTTCTGCGCACGCCGAGCTCTGAATAGTATGTTCCGCCGCTGTCGTTGCATCGTTCCAGACTGGTGGATGAGACTGCTCATTCCGCTGCTCGAGCATCTTCCGATGTTCTGCTTGCGTTGGATTAGAAATTTCACCCAGAAGTGGCAAAAATAACAATAGACAACAATAAATCGAGAAGGAGGCAAAATTGCCTCTTTTTTGTTTGAAAATCT
Organism: Alistipes sp.; assembly: GCA_045654345.1. GTDB lineage: Bacteria > Bacteroidota > Bacteroidia > Bacteroidales > Rikenellaceae > Alistipes. Next base: position 67,174 of record JAZOND010000009.1, read on the forward strand.
ATGACAAATATTTGATTTTTCGGATTTTATGATTATATTTGCGTTGTTAATTCGGTTTGAAATGGCACTTTTTTTGAAAAATAGAAATCAGTCTTTCCGCCAAAATCGCGGAATAGAGATTTTATGTGCCTACAAATCAGCGAGTTACAATATTTTTACTTGATAAAACAAGCGACAAGGGTTTCTTGTTGCTCATTTTATACGCACTTTTTTTATACTTTTTTTATTAACTTTTATTCTAAACCATTATGAAAAAAATCTTTGGATTTTTGATGGCTGCTGCCGTACTCTTCGGCGCTGCATCTTGCGTGAAGGAGGATATTTCCTCTTCTCTCGCTGGTGGTGAGGTAGAGATTACCTTTACCGCTAATTTGGCTGACCTTGGCACCCGTGCTATTGGTGAGGCTGATCACATTGATGTTGTTTACCTCGGTGTTTACGAGAAGAACAGCAACACTCCACTTTCAAATCTTGTTGAGGCTGATGGTTACCGAGTGGAAAATGGCGTAGCTACTTTCTCTGTTGTTCTGCTCAAGGACAAGTACTATGACCTGGTATTCTGGGCACAGAAGAAGGGTCTTGACTGCTACAGCATCGACTGGGCTAATCGTAAGCTTACTGTTGACTACCAGACTGTAAATGCTCAGGATGAGACTCGCGATGCATTCTTCCTCGTTCAGAACGGCTTCCACGCTGGTCACGACGAGACTGTGTTCCGTCTCCACCGTCCATTTGCTCAGCTCAACGCTGGTCTTAGCACTGAGGATGTTACCAACATCCGTAACAACGGTGTAGTTGTAGAGAACCTCTACTCTGCAGTTGTTGTTGAGAATGTAGCAAATACACTCGACCTCGGTTATACAACTCCAGGTGCTGTTTCAGGTGCTACTCCAGTAGGTTTCACTTCTGCTGCTAAGCCAACCCAGGCACTTACTGTTAACGGCGTAGCGTACAACTACCTCTCAATGAACTACCTGCTCGTAAACGATAAGCAGAACGTTGACATCACCTACTCATTCGTTGAGAATGGTGCAAATGAGGTTCCTTATGTTCGCCCTTACTACAACGTTCCTGTTCAGCGTAACTACCGTACAAACATTATCGGTAACCTTATCTCAAGCCCTATGGACTTCGAGGTTATTATCGTTCCAGGTTTCAACGAGCCTGATTATGTTGTTGAGGGTTATACAGTAGTTAAGGTAAATGGTAAGACAACTGCAACTGTTGATTCAGCTGAGGGTCTTTTGGCTGTTGCTCAGGAGATTGAGGAGGGTAATATTCCACTCGATGCAACTATCGAGCTTTCTGAGGATATCGACCTTTCTGCTATTTCTCGTTCTTTGGTTAGCAACTGGACTCCAATTGGTACTTCAGAGAAGCCATTTACTGGTACTTTCAACGGTAGAGGCCGCTCAATCAAGAACCTCGTACTCGTAGAGGAGGAGGCTAAGGAGGGTAAGGCATATATCGGTTTCTTCGGTTATGCCAAGAATGCTACCATCAAGAACGTTACTTTCGAGAACGTATACATCAACATTCCTTGCTTGGATATCGACCACAGCCAGGGTCACATCGGTGCTGTTGCTGGTTCACTCGAGGGTACTTCAACCATTGAGAACGTAACTGTTAAGGGTGACATCCAGGTTTATGCTACTCAGGATGCTAACGGTGCAAGCCGCGTAGCAGTTGTCGCTGGTGGTAACTCTTATGGTAACGTAACAATGAAGAACGTTCACGTTATTGCTAACGAGGGCAGCTCACTTATCGCAAATAACAACACTGGTGCACTCGCTGGTCAGTTGCAGGGTAAGATGGTATTTGAGAACTGCTCTTCAAACATCAATGTAACTGTTAATAAGTTCTTCGCTGGTGGTCTTATCGGTATCGCTGCAAATGACTCTTATTTCGAGAACTGCCACACAACAGGTAATGTAGCAGTTGTTGCAGGTCGCGAGGGTCGCCACAATGACGAGTACCGCGTAGGTGGTATCGCTGGTGGTTGGGCTGATGGCAAGACTAATGTTTGCACACTCGTAAACTGCTCATACACTGGTAATGTATCTGGTACGAATGCTGACGGTTCAGTTGCTGAGCCACTCGACTACTTCGGCTATGTGGGTCGTGGTTACACTCTTGCAAACTGCGAGGGTAGTAAGGTTATTATCGACGGTGTTGAGATTGTTCAGGTTGGTAATGCTGCTCCTTATGGCAACTACACTTACAACGGTTGCACTCCAGTTTCAACTGCTGACGAGCTCGTAGCAGCTTTGGAGGCTAACGAGGGTGTATACTTCCTGAACGACATCAAAATTGAGCCTGCAAAAATGAGCAACGCTTATGGTAAAACTGGTATCAATGTAAAGAATGGTCAGACTATCGACGGTGGTGGTCACACTCTTAACATTCAGGGTGCTGGTGGTACTTGGGATTCAGGTATCAACACTACTGGTGGTATCATTCGCAACATTACTGTTACCGGTTCATTCCGTGGTATCTTCATCAACCACACAAGCACTTACTCTGAGAAGGTTGTTCTTGAGAATGTAACTATCGGTGGCAATGGTACTGTTTACACTATCTCTTGTGACCAGGGCTTGTACCAGACTATTGAGGCTACAAACTGTACTTTCAACGGCTGGACTTCATTCGCTGATACCGCTGGTGAGGCTAAGTTCGTAAACTGCTCATTCGGCGAGGGTTCAGGTTACAAGTACTGCCGTCCTTACTCAAATACTGAGTTTGTAAAGTGTACTTTCTGCCCAGGCTACGCAGTTGATCAGACTCAGGCTGAGGTTACTTTCACTGATTGTACTTGGGAGTAGTAATCTATACTGAGTTATAGACTCAAATAAAACAATGACTGCACTCGGAAATCGGGTGCAGTTTTTTTTGTGCAGTAAAAGACAACGGCAGAACTTCGGTTTTGTAGTGAGATATGGGTATGGAGCAAAAATAGATATGAATGTAAAAAAAGATCAAATTTCTTTTGTTATTCAGTTTTTTTTGACTACATTTGCATTGGAAAACCAGACTTTAAAATGAGGAATATCTCTATACAGAATAGCATATTCCCTCTCCGACCATTCGGGGGGGGATTTTTGTATCTGTAAATCAATAACTTACAACATTTTAGGCATCTTTTTAGGCGACAGGTATCACCCTGCCGCCCAAACTGTTTTATAGCAACACTTCACATATTATTAACTTTTATAAACTTAAACACTATGAAAAAAGTCTTTGGATTTTTGATGGCAGCTGCCGTACTCTTCGGCGCTTCATCTTGCGTGAAGGAGGATATCTCCTCTTCTCTCGCTGGTGGTGAGGTTGAGGTAACTCTCACCATCGATGTACCAGAGCTTGCTACCCGTGCTGACGGTCTGTATGGCGATGGTATGAAGGTAAACCAGCTCTTCCTTGCTGTTTATGAGCAGGGTGGTACTAAGGCACTTGCTACCAGCCACCTTGACGGCTCTGACGAGATTAAGAATGGTAAGGCCTATGTAACTATGGTTCTGCTCACAGACAAGACCTATGACCTGGTATTCTGGGCACAGGTAGCAAACGCTGGTGCTTACACCCTTAACCTTGCAGATGGTCGTAACATCGTAGCTAACTACGATTGCGAGTGCAACCTTGAGGATCGTGACGCATTCTTCCTTATCGAGAAAAACTGGAAGGCAGGTCGTGACAAGACCAACTTCTCTCTCCAGCGTCCATTTGCACAGATCAATGTTGCAAACTCAGACGAGGACAAGGCTAATGTAACAAACAACGGTGCTACTATCAAAACAAGCAAGATGACTGTTGCAAGCACAACTCCAGTTTACACCACCCTCAATTTGAGTGATGGTTCAGTAAGCGGTGAGTATGATCCAGAATTTGCAGCGGCAAACATTCCAGATCAGCACCCATTCCACATTGCTGGTTACAACTACCTTGCAATGAACTACTTGCTGGTAAATGTAAAGCAGAATGTTGACCTTGAGTTCGTATTTGCTGACCAGGCTAATACTCTTTACACTCGTAAGTACTACAATGTTCCAGTACAGCGCAACTATCGCACCAACATCCTTGGTAACATCCTCTCTTCTGAGTATGACTTCACCGTTGAGATTGACCCAATATTTAAGGGCGTACACGAGGTTGCTGTTTGGGATGGTACTATCTCTGAGCCTTCTGTAAATCAGAATGGTGCATACGAGATTGCAGAGCCTTCTGAGTTTGCTTGGCTTGCTGCTGCTGTAAACGGTACTCTGCCTGCTAACACCCGCGCAGAGGAGACTCTTCCAGCAAACTCTTTCGCTGGCAAGACTTTCGTTCTTGCAGACGATATCAACCTCGGTGGTCAGGAGTGGACTCCAATTGGTACATCTGCAAACCCATTCAAGGGTACTTTCGATGGTAATGGCAAGACTATCTACGACCTGATGATTAATGCTGCTAAGGATAGCAACATCGGTCTGTTTGGTTTCACTACTGATGGTGAGGTTAAGAACTTGACTGTACAGAATGCAAAGGTTTCAGGTCGTCTCAATGTTGCAGTTGTTGCTGGTACTCCTTACACTACTAAGTACACTAACATCACTGTAAAGGGTCACATCGAAGTTAACGGTATGGCTTATGTTGGTGCTGTAGGTGGTAAGAACGCTTACGCAAACTGGACAAATGTAACAGTTAACGCTGACGCAACTTCATATGTTAAGGCTAACTCTGTTGAGAATGGTACTGCTTACCGCACTTATGTCGGTGGTGTAGTTGGTTTCAACGGCGAGGGTGGCCACTCATTCACTAACATTAAGTCTAACATCAATGTTGAGGGTTCTACTTGCGATGTTGGTGGTCTGTTCGGTATTGCTCACTATGGCAACAAGTTCGAGAACTGCGTTTGTACTGGTAATGTAACTATTACAACTGACGAGGTTGAGAACGCACTCGAGATGGGTGGTATTGCTGGTGTATGGCACAATGAGAATGGCACAACCGTATCTATGACAAACTGCTCATTTACTGGCGAGTTGTCAACTCCAAACATTGCTGAGGAGGTTGCATTCTACTATGGTGGTCTTGTTGGTAAGCCTTACGGCGAGGGCTCTGGTGTACTCGAACTCAACGGTACAAAGTTTGACAAGAACGGCGCTGTCCTCAACTACATCAACGAGATTCTTAAGGGTGGTGAGTATGCATTCCCATTCGACTTGACTGGTACAGCTGCTGCAAGCAATGGTTATGGTAAAACCGGTATCAACCACGGTGGCTACACTCTCGATGGTAAAGGCCATACACTCAAGGTAAATAATGCTGGTGCTACTTGGGATTCTGCTCTTGCTACAAATGGTGGTACTATTAAGAACCTCACAGTTGCTAAGGGTTTCCGTGGTATCTTCATCAAGACAGGTACTGAGAGAGTTATTCTTGAGAATGTAACTATTGAGGGTCCTACTTACACTATCTCTTGCGACACAGCTAGCAATCAGGGTCTTAGCGCATACAACTCTACTTTCAATGGTTGGACTTCATATGCTGCAACTCTTGGCGAGGCATACTTCGAGGATTGTTCATTTGGTGCTGGTGCAGGCTACAAGTTTGCTCGCCCTTACGCTCCAACAACATTCGTTCGTTGTAACTTCTGCGAGGGCTTTGAGATTGATGCTCGTGCAAATGTTGTTCTTGTTGACTGTACTTTGAATGGCGTTGCTGTAACTGCTGAGAACATTGCAACTCTCGTAACAGGCAACACTACAAACGCAAGCCTTGCTCCAGTTGTTGCTTCTACAGAGGCACTTACTGAGGCTTTGGCATCTGCAACATATGTAAAGGTTACTGCTGGTAAGTACACTTTCCCTGCATCATCAGTTAAGGCTGGTGTTATAATCGAGTGCGCAGAGGGTACTGTATTTACTGGTAACTCAAAGCTTAACATCCAGGGTTCAACTGTTATTGGTGCAACTTTCTCTAACCCATCTGGTACTGCTGTTGATCAGACTATCAACGGTACTTTCAAGAACTGTACTTTCGAAGGTTCTAACGCTCTTCGTTGGTGCTATGCAGGTGAGACTGTAGTATTTGAGAACTGCGTATTTAGTGGTTCAACTTACGGTATTCACTTTGACGGTGGTGCTAAAAAGGCTATTTTCCGCGACTGTACTATCTCTGGCTTCAACGCTTTCGCAAGTGATATGATGGTAACTTTCGAGGGCTGTACTTTCGAAGGTAATGGCAAGAGCGATTACAATGGTGCTAACCTTTGGGGTAGCGCTAAGATGGTTAACTGCGAGTTCACTTTCAACGGCACAACTGCTTACGAGTGGATTGACTGCATCGGTGCTGACAAGACTTACTCATTTGAGAACTGTACAATCAACGGTGTAGATTACACTGCTGAGAACTACGCTGAGTACCTTGCTAACATTGAGTCTCGTAACGATATTACCGTTAAGATCAACGGCGTTGATTGCGCAATGTAATAGATAAAGACCCTTGTATACGGTCTTGATAGTATACTAAAAGTTAATAAAAAAAGGGCGGGGGCTGTTCATCGCGACAGCCCTTGTTTTGTTCTATAAGAAATATTGCTACCTTTGTAGTATGAAAAGTATTGTAGAGATATTTTCAGAGTTATCAGATGCGCTATCGGCCATACCTACAAGTGTAATGGTGCAGGCTGAGGCTGAGAATGAGTGGTTTTGCCAGATTGGCACAGCAATAGATGCAATAAGGGGGCAGATGCTCGAGGCTACCAAAGTTGAGCAGTGGTTATCGGACTACCCTATTGCCTCTCACGCGCCAAAGAGGGTTGCCATCATTATGGCGGGTAATATTCCTGCCGTAGGCTTTGCCGACCTGATGTACACCATTGCGAGTGGCAACATCCCCGTTGTAAAGTACTCGACTAAGGATCGTGTTCTTATGGAGTACATTGTCAGTCAGCTGCAGGCCATAGAGCCGCAGTTAGTAATTGAGCAGTACGACGGTGGGAAAGTCGATGCCGCCATTGCTACGGGCAGTGACAGTGCCACGCTTCACTTCAAGGCTATGTTTGGCGATATTCCGACCCTTATTCGCGGCTCGCGCCACTCTGTAGCGGTACTTACAGGCGATGAGAGCCGTGAGCAATTAGAGGCACTATCGCGTGACATATTTACCTACTCAGGCCTGGGCTGCAGGAATGTATCTCTCATTTTTGCCCCCAAGGATTTTGACTTTAAGCTCGAGGTACCGACAATGCCCGTCGGGTATAACAATAACTACCGCCACGCCCGTGCGCTACTCACGATGCAAGGCATACCATTTACAGACCACAACGGTGCACTGACTGTTGAGAGTAATGCTGCCTTCTCGCGACACATCAGTTGCATAAACATTTGTCGTTACTCTTCGCTGGCCGAGGTTGAGCAGTGGCTATCAGAGAATGATAACCGTCTGCAGTGCGTTGTATCGGCTCAAAATCTGCATCCGCGCACGGTAGATTTCGGTATGGCGCAGTATCCGCGACTAAATGATTATGCAGATGATGTTGATGTTATGAAATTTTTATTAACTTTGCAGTAAATATAATACCGTTTGATATGAAAAAGTTTTTCGCATTTATTATCGCCGTTCTGGCTGTAGGCTTTGCTGCAGCACAGCCACCAATGGGTCCTCCTCCGGGAATGAGACCTCCTGGTATGGGTCCGGGCGCAGAGCGTGGTCCTCGTAAGAGTCCGCAGGAGCGCATTGCCGCTATTGCCGAGGAGCTTAAACTCACCCCAGAGCAGTCTGAGAAGTTCGCGCCAGTATACCTAAAGTATCAGGGCGAGATTAATAACATCCGTAAGGATCTCAAGACTCTGATGGATGGCTACAAAGATGTAGAGCTAACAGAGAAGCTCGCCTTCCGTATGGTTATGGATCAACTCAATGCAGATGCAGATATTATTGCGTGCAAAAAGGAGTATATGCGCGTATTCAAGGACTACCTCAATCCCGAGCAACTCTCAAAGATATTTATCGTCGAGAAGATGGTAGGTCGACCACGCCGTGGCGAGGGTATGCCTACTCCTCCTGCTGGTGCGCCCGTACCACCTGCACCCGCGCAGTAGTGGGCCCTTTTAGGCCAAGATAAATAGTTAAGTGACCCCGAAGTTTAATCAGTTCTCAGGGTCACTTAATTATCTAATAACCTATACGCTCTTGATGCCAGATACTCTATTACCAACGATTAAAACAACCGTTGCATAAAGACATTGGCAAACTGAGTCCAATTATACCACTGATGACCGCCATCGACTATGTTCATCTCGAAAGGATAACCCTTTTTCTTAAGGTAGCCCGCATAGCTCTTCATTCTCGGATAGTAGAAATCTCGGCGACCTATCATTATCGAGTATAGAATTGGTGGAGTGGCAAATTGCATCTCCAACTTATCTTTAAAGTCCTTATAGAACACCGAACAATCACTCTTGCGCAATACGGGGTGTACCATAGCAGAGAATAGCCCCACATATCCAAACATATTGGGGGAATTTGCCGATATATACATAGCCTGCATTGCTCCAATTGACAATCCGGCTATGGCTCGATGCTCCTTGTCGGGCAGCGTACGATAGTGGCTATCTACTGCACTTACAACATTATTAACAAATGTAGCCTCAACTATTCCGTCTGTTTCAAAAAAAGACTCTACAACCCCTTTTATTCGTGATTTATCAAAGTCTCTATCGTCGTCATATTGATTTACATTAGGTAGCACCAAAATCATTTCGCGCATACGCTTAGCAGCCGTAAGACTATCAATATTGTGTAACATATTACCCTTCTCAATCCACGATAGTTCATTACCCCTGGCTCCGTGTAGAAGATATAGCACAGGGTATGACTTATCTGTGTCATAGTAATCCTTTGGCAGATAGACAAACATTCGTCGTTCCGTAGGGCCATCTATAGGACATTGGTATACCTGCTCTTCGAGTATACCTTCATATTCGACATCGGCAGATATGTGCGGATACTCTCTATTGGCAACATATCTATGGGTTGCGCACGATATTTCCAGCATAGAGATTAGCAATACAGCTACCCATCGCAAATATTTAGCTCCGCAAGGCATTCTCATACATCTTTATAATATTATTGGTGGACACCTCTGCACTATACTTTTGTACCGATTCTGCATACAATCGGCTCATATATCTTCTATGCTCCGGATGCTCTATCCACCAATCTATTTGCTCTGCCAATGCTCTATAATCAGATATTGGGAATAGACTATGCTCATCTAATGCGAATTGAGATGTTGCCGACAGCCCTCCTTTAGCAATAATAGGCACCAGCCCTTGCTGAATCGCCTCCAAACACGAAAGACCCTCAACCTCAATCGTTGCACAATGAACATATAACCACGATGATGCAGCAATCTCTTGTAACTGTTTGAAAGTATAAAAACCAAATACCGGCTTATATTTCACAATCTCATCTTCATATAATTTACAGGCAGCCCTTTTGATTTTATCGGCTTTAGGTCCATTACCTGCAAAAATCAATTCGATATTGTCGGCATATTTTGAATACCTCATTGCCCTTATCAATGTTATCTGATCCTTCTCATTAGACAATCGTCCCACACATAGTATGCGGTATGGCCTCGTTGAAGGCTCGGTAGGTGCCTCTAAGGCTTGGTTTGTATCAATGCCATTAGTTATAACTCTCATCTCCGAGGTGTAGCCGTTTGCCTTAAGATACTCCCTTACGGTCTCAGTTGGACATTGAACATATTGGCAATGGTTATAAACCGAGCTACTCCACCACTTATTTATAAGTTTATTAATAAAGTAGTTTCTTCCCAACCCGAGATTAGCTGTTATATTTTCTGTGAAAATATGGTATGTACCGACACAGGGTCTGCCCAATTGTTTAGCTATCTTTGCAGTTTCCGACTCCAACGGAAATCCCTCCATCAAATGCACAACATCTGCCCAGCAGACAGCCTTTATTATTGAAGGCTTGTCGATTTTAGCGTAACGAAATCCATTTCTACGAACAATAGACTCAAAAAATGGAAAGACAAAGTGCTTGAGAGGATAATCTGGCTGCCTGCCGTTCTTATCAGGATTCTCACACGCAAGCACACGCACATCTACTCCTTGATTAATCAAACGAGATTGTAGTGCTACCACCGCAGAACTCACGCCATTGCCTCTCATATATACATTATTGCTTACAATCAGTACCTTCATTATTGTGACATTTTAATATTACTATATCCAAAAGTAATATTTGCACAAAAAAATAAAAATAAATTCAACAAACCACCACTTTATCAAAACGAAAAGAGCAAAAATATAAACAAATAATAATGCGTTATGGAAAGAAAGCAAGAACTCTCGTTCTTCCCTTTTGTACCCCCTCAGGTTGTTCCGGTAATGCGTTGTGTGCCAGGACTTCCCGATTTTACACTTATGGCTTAGTTATATTTGAGCATAAATGCGTATCCTAAAATTTAGCGCTCATGGACATAATAAGATGAATTGTTGTATCTTTGTACGAGTAACCGCGCTGCACAACTACTATTGTTATTTCGACTATTAATAAAACTGTATGAAAAAGTTAATAATATACCTACTCACTATCGTATCATTTATCGCTTGCAACGATATCCCTAGTTCGCAATTTACTCTTGATTGCACTATAACAAATGCAACTCAGGGTGAAATGGTTTGTCTTATCTATCCTGTTAAGCACGATGGCATTTGGTACAAGCAGTGCGATACAACATACATAAAAAACGGCAAATGTTGCTTCAAAGGCAAGGTCGATGATGTTGTGCCGGCAAGTTTAGTCTTTGCCAATATGGACGAGCTCAATATCTATATTACTACATCGAACATAGAACTCCGCGCTGAACGCAGTACAATATACGACTACTCTATTGGCGGATTAAAAATCGATGAGGAGGTAAAAGAATACAACAGATTCTTTTCAACCCTCAACAAAGAAATCCACGAAAAGCAACATTTTATACAGCGCAAAAGCGAGGAGTATGCTACTGCATACGCTAATAATGCCGACAATGCACAGACTCTTGCACTCGAGTTTTACAACCTTATAGAGGAGTACAAAGCAATATTTCCCGAGTGGTCTGCAATGGCTGTGAAATTTATAAACAGCCATCCTGATTATGCTATCATCCCAAACATCATTGACAAACTTGCTCACTCTGGATATGATGCGTCGGCAATAGAACTATTGTGTAAAAACCTATCAGACGAACAACGACAAAGTGCGCTTGGCGAGTTGATGTCAATTCGTTGTGAAATTGCAAAGTCTAATTGTGGAATTGTGGGTAGCAAAGCTCTTGATTTTACTCTAACGAGTGTAGATGATAAAGCCATCACTCTATCGGAATGCTACGCCAAGGGATTTGTATTGCTCGACTTTTGGGCGAGTTGGTGCGGACCATGCATAAGAGAGATTCCCGAATTGCAGAAACTACACTCCCAGCACAACGATAGGTTGCAGATCATCAGTATATCCGTTGATGAAAGCAAAGCGCAATGGCAAGATGCAATAGCAAAATATGAACTATCGCAGTGGCACCAACTAATAGCAAACAACAGCGAGGAGTGTTACTTTGCCGAACAAGCCAACACTGCACTCGCATACGGAGTCGAACAGATACCTTGCTTCATACTTATTGACACTAACGGCACAATCATAGGTCGCTGGTCGCATCTTACAGCCGATGCAACAAAGGAGATTGAGCAGCTAATTGCTAATTAAATAGTCCGCGAATAAAATTCGCCCTTTGGCTATTGTCAACACCCAACAGCTCAAATACCTGGTCGTAGTTTGCTGCCGAAAACAATCGTATCACTTCGCTCTCTCCACCTTGTTGTAGTGCGTATTCAATTATAGCAGCACCAACAACATTGGATAACTGAATGTCATTTCCGAGTGAAACGGCAAGAGAATCTTTATTGCTAAAATCTACATTTTCCGTCCCAATATAGGTCTTCGCTATATCCTTAACGCTTTTATACGGTTGCTCCGCCATACCGCCATAGTAAGAGGCTATACCCTCGTGAAGAAATAGTGGGGCACTCGGGAAAAGAGGTAACATAATTGCGTGCACCACTTCGTGGATATGATTAAGTCGAGTGGATAGGATTATGTTGCCCATAGCACGACCCGCATACTTCTTGTGCGTGCGCATAGGAGTATATGAAAGTCCAACCATAGCAGAGCACTCATCTATACTACCAGCCGTCAAATAAGTAATGCGATTGTTGTAGTCCAAATTGTATTTGTCGAGAAATGATTCTACGAAATTGGCTGACTCCTTCATTCGTTTCTTATCGACAACAACACCGTTGCCAATATAAAAATCTATACGACCTAAGCTATATTGTTTGTATAGACCTTTAATAGCATCAAAATAGTTCATTAGTTGCCAACCTTGCGCTGTGTGCATTGCGCAGACCTTGTATATTGCATTAACTAAACATCCAGGGATCGCACTCTCTGGATAATAGGCAATGGTGTTTATCTCGTAAATATCATCTGATAGTTTGCGAATATTGTAGGTGTTTAGTAGGCCATCTTTGTGAAGGCTGATATGAATATCCTTGCTACCATTCACCCAAAAATGCGATGTATCAGAAGATGTATCTATTGCATCAATATAGTTCCTCCACACTTTGCTTATAGTGGGTATATTTTCATCATTGCAGAAATATCCCAACTCTGATGAGAAGGTTAATCGTTGCGCCTTTGCATCAACGACACACAATAATGCACAAATAGCAACTATAATATATGGTAGTTTGATTCGTTTCATAGTGACAATTTTTTACATAACGAATTTTTCTACATCATATTATTAACACAGGTGTAAAGTTAATAATTTTTTCAATTCATTATGTTTTCTGAAAGCCTAGAACATTTTCAGAACTGATATTGTATAAAATCACAAAATAATTAGCGAAATCCGTCTCACAGATTTAACAAAAAAAAAGACAACCTTTCGATTGTCTTCTTCAGTACCCCCTCAGGGCGTGGCATATACCCGCACAGAAGGGCGTAGAACGAATAATCTGCGGACATGGTTTGCTATAGGTTTCGATTTTTTGTCTAAATCGTGTCTAACTTCGCAAACCTATTTTATGTATCCAATTTTTTACAATAATAGTGTACCAAAAACTCTCTGAACATCAGCGAAAGTCTTACACTTAACCACCGTTGCATCGAGTTTAATATCCTTTTCTTTATGTTGGGTACGCTGCACAACATCAAAGATAACCTGGATATCCTCTGGAATGTTAATAGTCTCAATATTGATTGAAGACTGATTCTTCATTATAACATTATAGTATTCGTCAACAAAACTTCTTGTTGCGAATTTAACACCTGCGAAATCCACAACTACAGATTCGCTCCCAGTATTTTGGATGTAGAGAAGCAAATCATTCACTGCATACCTCGATTTAAGATCTGCACTTAATATTGTTGTTATGTCGATATTCGTTTTCATACTGCAAAGATAGTAATTTTTACTCAATGTAGTTAATATACTGAAAATCTTTATTTATATACGGTACTCGAAGTGCGATTATTGTGCCGTTCCACCTAATATTTGATGGCGTTTCTACAAACTTTATATTCTCCGAGTTGTAGAGGTGCATTGCATTACCCGACATCATTATAAAACTACCGCCAAGACCATCAATAAGCATCTTCTTTGAGGTAATGATACCATATCCACGATTCTCGGCATTCGGGAGATTTTTGGTCGATATACCTCTGTTCGCAGCCTGTATAGCTTCAAGGTCGCTTTCAATTTCATTACCTGGCAGAGTTTTGTAACTTCCTAACAGTGTTATACCACTATCCGCAATACATATATCAAGGTATCCCTTATGAGGATATGATTGAGCGAAGATGTATCCTCGTTCCGAATTTGCATGTTGGATAATGTTATCAATAGACTCACCAAGCATATACTTGAGTCCTGTTGCCACATTGGCTTCAATACCCAACTGACGCACAATCATCGATTCCACCGTTGATAAGATTACATCCTTCTCATCATCACTATCCTTTGACGCAGGGAAGCTGACAATCGGTATATAAGTCTTGCGGGAGTATTTCTCCATCACCGCAAGGAACTCACTCTTACGCATCTTGTCGGGATACATACCCTTCGCAAATCCGATGGTCTGTAGATACTCGCCAGCGTTAGAAATAGTAATATTCTTATCGCTGCCATTGAGAAATACGACAAGAGGTAGCACATACAACGGAGTGACGAATCTAACATCCGAGAAGTCGAGCGTGATATCACTATCGGTGCACTCGTTTATCTGATTGATTGCATTCATTGCTGCCAGCAATCCATCAGACATTCGGCTGTCGCTAATATCTACTTTTAGTTTAATGTCCATATATTATTATACGATTTTTAGACAATAATGTTTCCGAACAATTCCAATACCTTTATCATAAATTAGTTTGATACTCCTGATCAACTTTAGTTAATGAGACGGGCTTCATCTGAGCAATTAAATCCAACCTGATATTAAACTTTGCCATTAATGGCTCGTACAGATCTCTAATAAGATAGTAGTTAGTGTGCTTTCTAATTATTTCGTCATCCTCTTTGTAAGTGTCTCGATATTCTTGAACTTTTTGAGGGATATCATCAGATGAACCACTAAATGGATAACCATTATTAAGCAATAACATATATTCTTCCAATTCTTTAATCATCCAACCGTAGCCGTCTTCTTTGTGGTCTACATCTAATGAATATCGTATTGCCCCTAACATTTTTAGAAAAGCATTCTGATGCTCTATTTGCCGAGCAGCGCACATTCGGGCAAGCAAAATAAGTATCCCCTCATTGAGTCTATTTTCTGTTTTTATATTATTATCTTTAGCTTCATCCACTAAAGCTCTGAGAGTTTCTGTATTTGTCTTTATGTCTGTAGATAATTCGGCTCTAATTCTATCAATGTCTCCACGGAATTCATTTATTTTATTTAATTCGTTTCTCATCGAATCCATCTTCTCTCGAGCATCCACTGCATTGTATATTTGGTATCCCACAAGTAATGTGAATACCAAAGACATTAATGCAACAAGACTGCTTATAAAAGAATCTGAATCAATTACACTAATATTCCACACATCCATAATGCTTACGAATATGATGGATAAAGCCAACACCAAGGCTACTATTGAAATCCAGAAGGCGTATTTACTTGTTTTATTTTCCATATTTAATCTTGTAAAATATATTTTGCTCTTTTAAGACGTTCTTCGTGTGTAAATACATTTGAAACTCACCCAAGTTAGTGGCAAAGTTACAAATTATTAGATACTTTTTACCAATTCCTTCTCTTTTTCTATGAAAAATTATTAACTTTGCAATAGGCGTGTATATATACAAAGTATATACGGAGATGTTGTGCAAATGTAACATACTGATTATCAACATTTTGAAAATAGGGGGGGGGTATTTTGTAAAGTACACCCACACTAATTCTGCATACAAGGAAGCATTCGATCAGTTCGATCGGACGCTTCCTTTTGCTTTTTCTGTCAATTAAATATTCTACAAACAATAATCATTAAAAATTTAACACTATGAAAAAGTTATTTACTTTGATGGCAGCCGTTGCTGCAATGGTTTCGTGTTCAGACAATGTGGAGAATGTTCCAACTACTCCCGAAACCGAAAAACTTCCAATTAACATCTCAACAACCCTTACACGTGCTACTGACTTAGCATATGAGACAGGCGACAAGGTGGGCATTTTCGTTGTAAACGGGCCTAATGCATTGGCTACTTCTGGCAATCATGTGGACAATATGGGCTTCACTTATTCAAGCAAATGGACACCTGATACACCAATCTATTGGCTTGACCAGACTACAAAGGCAGACTTCTACTGCTACTATCCTTATGCTGAGGGCGTAAGCACAACTGCTCACACTTTCGTTACCAAGGCAGACCAGTCTTCATTGGTAAACTACAAGGCTTCGGAGTTCTTGTGGGGTAAAGTTGTAGGTATTGCACCTACCGAGGAGGCTGTAAACATCACTACAAATCACACATTCAGCAACGCATTGGTTATCCTCAAGCCAGGCGATGGCTTTACCGAGGAGAGCCTTGCTGCAGCAACCAAGTCAGTGAAGATCTGCGGTGTCAAGACAAATGCTACTATTAACCTCGCAACTGGTGTGGCAAATGCAACTGGCAACGCTACTGAGGTCACTCCTTATTTGGAGAATGGTCAGTACCGAGCCCTTATCGTTCCACAGACCACTGCCGAGGGTGCTTTGATTGTTGTTACCGTAGATGGTGTTGATTACACTTTGACTCGTTCAATGACTTTCAAGGCTAACAAGCAGCACAAGTTCACCGTAACACTCAACAAGGTTAGCAATGGCGTGAATGTAGGCATTGGCAGCTGGGAGACCGATGAGGAGGACTATGGCGGCTCGGCAGAATAAAAATATAAACGACTATGCGTAAAGCGAACTATATATCGCCCGAAATTACCTTGCTCGATGTAGAGGTCGAGCAGGGCTATGGCGTAAGTCAGGGCTCCTCCGATGTCAATATTGGCATTGGCGGCTGGGAAGCTGACGAAGAGGATTATGGAGGAGATATAAAATAGGATTTGCATTATGAAAAAAATATATTCAATACTTTTTTGTGTAGCTTTGCTCTTTGCTGGCTGTACGCAAGATTTTGATGAGCCGATTATCAATTCGCCCACACCTTCTACCCCCAGTGGTGATTTGAGAATCGATATCGAAAACAACATCAACCAAGTTAGCAGCACTCGCGCTACGGATAGTGGTTTTTGCGATGGAGATGCTGTTGGTATCTATGCAGTAAACTATGTTGATGGTGCCCCCGGCACGCTTCAAGTGGAGGGTAACCAAGCCGACAATGTGAGGTATATGTTCGACTTCGAGGAGTACAAGTGGATTCCAGAATATGATGTCTATTTTCTTGATGATGACACTGCTGTGGACCTTATCGGCTACTATCCTTACGCTAATCCCGAGTCGGTTACGAAGTATCCTTTCGAGGTGCAGCGCAAGCAGAATACCGAGGCTGGTCACGGTCTAATGGCTGGCTACGAGGCATCAGATTTCTTGTGGAGCAAGGCTACGAATGTCGCTCCTACCGAGAAGCGCATCAAGATGACCTTCTATCACCGTATGGCGGGCGTATATGTAACGCTTGTCGAGGGTAGCGGTTGGGGCGATGGCGAGTGGGCACAACTCCAGAAGGAGGTGCTCGTTAAGAACACCATCCGCAAATCGACTATCGATCTTGCTACGGGTACGGTAACTCCTACGGGCGAGAAACCTGCTGACGATATTATTCCATTTGTCGATAGTGGTAACTATCGTGCTGTGGTTGTTCCGCAGAGTGTTGGCTCGGGCGAGTCGCTGTTCTCGATTACTGTTGACGGTACGCCATATAATTACAAATATAAGGTAGATGGTGTGCCTACTACCTTTGACTATGTGTCGGGCAAGATGCATAAGTTCACTATCGAGGTGTCGAAGAAGGAGCAGACAGGCATCGAGTTCAAGGAAGTTAGCGTTGCTATCACTGCTTGGGAGGCAGATAACGCTTCGCATCAGGACGATGCCCGTGAGTATGTAGTTGTGCATAACCCCATCGCAGGTCAGCTGGAAGCCCAGATGATTGATCGCCTGGAGATGGATGTTACAACTATTAAGAACTTAAAACTTACGGGTAGTATCAATGCAGATGACTACTACTTTATGCGCGATAAGATGACATCGCTTATGAGACTTAACCTTAAGGAGGTGGAGAGTAAGATTGAGGGAGTATATATGATACCAAGGGAAGCATTCAGTGGTAGAAACACCCTTATCAAGTGCGTTCTTCCAGATAAATTAGAGCGCATTGAGGGCGGTGCATTCTCAGGAACCTCACTCACTGGTACAGTTCTGTTGCCAGAGGGTTTGAAGTATGTCTCTGGTTTTAATAATACCAAAATTACCAATGTCCAATTCCCTTCTACTTTGGAGGAGATTGGTTCATGGGCATTTAGCAGTTGTAAATCGTTGATGTGCGAGATGTCCCTCCCAGCATCACTAAAGAAAATAGGTGATAGAGCTTTTGAATATTCAGCTATCAAGGGTAACCTCGCATTACCAGAGGGCTTGGAGTATATTGGCTCATCGGCATTTCAATATTGTTATGGTCTGACTGGCTCTTTGACTATTCCGAGTGGTATTAAGATTGTTAATTCAGGTTCTTTCTCTGGTTGCGGTTTCACTGGAAACCTTACCTTGCCTATGGGTTTGATAGAGATTCAGTCAGTCGCATTTAGTGGTACAAAGTTCAAGGGCGAGTTGAATATTCCGTCAACTGTTACCACGATTGGAGGTGACGCATTTGCGTATACAGAGTTCAACGGCA
This sequence comes from Alistipes sp., assembly GCA_045654345.1. Classification (GTDB taxonomy): domain Bacteria; phylum Bacteroidota; class Bacteroidia; order Bacteroidales; family Rikenellaceae; genus Alistipes. The sequence continues at coordinate 85,622 of JAZOND010000009.1, forward strand.
CACTTATTTTACCAAAAGATTTGATTTCATTAGGTTCTGGTGCGTTTAGTAGCTGCTGGCGATTGAGTGGAGTTGTTGAGATTCCAAAGAATATTACAGTTATTCCATCATATTTGTTTGCAGGTTGTAGTAATATTGAAGGTGTCGTACTTCATAAAGATGTAGAGGTTATTGAATCGGAGGCATTTGCTAACTGCTTCTATATTACCTCATTCGTCAGCAAAGCAAAGAATCCTCCAATGGTTGATGCAAGTTGCTTTAATGGTGTTGCAAAGGATAATTTTGTGGTAGAGGTTCCCGAGGAGTCGGTAAAGAAGTATCAGTTTGCTTCGGGTTGGGATGAGTTTAAGCGTATTGAGGCGCACCGCGAGTTCTCTATCTCGCGCAATCTGCTCCGCACTCTCAACGCTGAACATTCCAAGAGATTCCTTGTACGCGCTAATGCGGGCGAGGCGTGGTCGGTAGAGTCTGCACCGGAGTGGGTAACCGTTACCCCATCTTCGGGTGTAGGTAAGACCGAGGTGACTGTCACCGTAAACGAGATGGCTACAGCTGATGTCGGTACATTTGAAGTTATTCAGGTTATGGATAGTTTTGGCAACACTACTACCACCACCCACAATGGTCGTGCGGGCGAGATTGTATTCTTGCTCGATGGCAAGGACTATCGTTCACGAATGACTGTTGAGCAGTACGATTACGAGTATGGTGATGGCGACCTTATCACCTTGCAGGAGAAAGGCGTTGGCAATGGTGTGAATATCGTGATTATGGGCGACTGCTTCGATGCCAAAGATATTGCTGAGGGCAAGTATCTCCAAGCAATGAAGGATGCTTATACATACTTCTTTGATATTGAGCCATACTTGACCTACAAGGACTACTTTAATGTCTATACTGTATTCGGTATGTCAGCTGACAGCGGTATGGGTACGGTCAATACCATTCGTGAGGCTCGTTTCGGCTCGCAATATACCTTAAATGCAGGAGTTGAACCTGACTTCGAGACCGTATTTGCAGGTGCGTGTGTGGCTCCTATCAACGACGATGTGGCTACTACGCTTGTAATCCTCGTTGAGAATAGCAATGAGTACAGCGGACTCTGTTATATGTATGGTGATGGCTCGGCGGTAGCTGTTGTGCCTATGAGTACCGACCCTGCGCCATACGACTTCCAAGGTTTGGTACACCACGAGGCTGGTGGTCACGGCTTCGGTAAGCTCGCGGATGAGTATATCTACCATAACACATTTATCTCTGCTTGTGGTCTCGGTTGTGGTGATTTAAGACCTGCTATTTGGAATATGAAATCGTATGGCTTCTATGAGAATATCTCACTAACGGGAGATTGGAACGAGATAGAGTGGTCGCACTTGATCTTTGACCCGCAATACTCGAATGTGGTCGATGTATATGAGGGAGCATTCATGCACACTCGCGGTGTATATCGCTCGGAGGCAACATCGTGTATGAACAACAATATTGCCTACTACAACGCCATTTCGCGCGAAGCAATGGTTAAGCGCATTATGAAGTATGCGGGCGAGGAGTATTCGTTCGAGGCATTCAAGGCGAAGGATTACGAGTCGCTACCATCGAGCGCGAACCCAGAAACCCGTGCAGCGTGGAATGGAGTTAGTAGCACAAGTGGCTCTTCGCAGTTCAATCAGCGACCACCGAAGTTTATGGGCGAAAAACCAGAGTTTGACAAGAGTAAATTTTAATGAAGCATAAGAGTATGAAAACTAAATATTTAGCAATAGCAGCATTGGCATTGGGTATGGTTGCGTGTGAGCAGGCGGCCAACAATGCCGAGATACCTACCGACAACCGCATGCTATTCGATGTGGCATCACCCGCAGCACATACGCGCGTAAGCAATGGCGCGTTCGAGGCGGAGGATAAAATTGGCGTATATGTTACCGACTACGCAGATGACACAACCCCTATGCTACTTCAAATTTCGGGTAACCGAGCCAATAACGAGGCTATGGTATTCGATGGTACATCGTGGGCAACCGAGCGCACAATCTATTGGGGCGAGGGCAAGAGCGATGTATATGCCTACTATCCGTATATGGAAATAGCTGATGTTGATGAACAACCATTCTCTGTGGCTCTCGACCAAGATGCGGATGGAGCATACGAGGCCTCTGATCTACTTTGGGCAAAGGCTGAGGGCGTAGCACAAACCGATGGTGCAGTATCTTTGCAGATGCAGCACTCTATGAGCCGCCTTGTCGTGAAGATTATGGTTGGCGAAGATTACAAAGGCTCGTTGCCTGAGGATGCAACCGTGCATCTTCACTCAACCGTAACCGATGTATTGTTCTCGCTTGCGACTGGTTCGGTGGTAAAAGATCCCTATGCTGGCACAAAGTCTATTAAGATGCGCAACTGCGGTATCCACACCTTTGCCGATGGTGAGGCAGTGGTCTATGAGGCTATTGTTGTGCCACAGATGCTGTTGGGCAAAGTGCCTCTATTGGAGATTAACTCAAAGAGTGTGTCGTACCTCTTGGAGGACTCTTTCAACTTTAAGCCCGGAACATCCTACACCTATACAGCCGTGTTGAACACCTCTACCACCTCTATCAAGATTGATATTGGCTGCGATATTGATGACTGGAACAACATAGGTGGAGGCTCTGGTGACGATGAAGGTGGCGAAGGTGGCGAAGGTGGTGTTGACCTTTCTGGTTACACCGACCTCTCGGCAGAGGGCACGGCTAACTGCTACCTTGTAAAGGCTTCGGGCAACTACAAGTTTAAGGCTACTCTGGGCAACACCGAATACTCGGTAGGTAATGTCAAGAAAACCGAAGTGCTTTGGGAGACATTCGGCACAGATGTTATGCCAAATGTGGGCGACTTGATTGCCTCAACTGGCTATCAGGATGGCTATATCTACTTCTCTACAGCCGAGAATTTCAACAATGGTAACGCTTTGATTGCTGCCCGCAACTCCAAGGGTGTAATCCTATGGTCTTGGCATATCTGGTGTTCGGAGGAGGGTTGGAACGACCAGGTCTATGCTAATAACGCTGGCACAATGATGGACCGCAATCTTGGTGCAACTTCTGCTACTCCTGGCGATGTTGGCGCATTTGGTCTCCTATACCAGTGGGGACGAAAAGATCCATTTATGGGGTATGGTTCTAGTGAAGTTGGTAGTAGGGATGCTGCGTCTACGGGGAATTGGACATCTATTAGTGGTCCCAAAACATCTGTATACGCATTGTCAAATCCAATGACATTTATTAGAATTCCCTGGGGAGAATGGTGTGAAGGTTCTGGTTTTGGCTTGCAAATAGGTGATTTGCGATGGTCTGAATCTAAAAAGACCCCTTTTGATCCTTGCCCTGCCGGCTATCGCGTACCTGCTGGTGGTAAGGATGGTATCTGGGCAAAAGCGTATGTTAATTCAAAAGGTAATGGTGATGGCTTATATTGGGAACTTGCGGATAAAACTATGGCTTGGTATCCCAGTACGGGAATACATCACTATGATGATGAAATGCTTGACGAAAGAGGCTCTGAGAATGGTTACTGTTGGTCGGCGTCAATTAGCAGCCCTGAAAACGCACACTCATTTTCTTATAGCCCAGATGGTTATTTATATGGTAATCCACCTGGAACGGAGGGTGATTATAGAGCATTTGGAGTTCCTGTCCGTTGCATAAAAGAATAAAAACAGGTAACTCAATTTTAATATCGGTTGGTGGTGGATCGTAACCACTACCAACCTTAAAATAGAAAAAGCTATGGCGAAAAAGATAAATAAACCAATTTCTTACGTCGGTTTACCCAATAATTCCCAAAGAAAGCAGATAAACAGGCCATTAGTTAAAATTATCGAGTATGCGCTAACGAGTTTACATCTTCAGAGACCCAAGCATAGCTATGGAGTGAGTTATCGTTATTTGTTAAATCAGTGCATAAGGCAATATTTAGTTCCAGATAGTAATATTCACATTTCGGTATATGCTAGGCAAGTATGGCAAAAGATGGGACTCAACCTTAATGATATTTACAGATATACTTATCAAGATGTTATCGTACCACAAAATGGCATCCAGGTCTGCACTTATTTGGGCACAAAGAAAACCCCATTAACAAAAAATATTGTTGCTAGACAACCTATTGCCTATAACTCGGTATTTATAGATGAGCATACGACTCCTGTCAAAGATGTAACAGAAGCGTTAAAGTTAGCATTTTGTAATAATCCGCAACAGTCTACGATTATAGATATTCTTGACAAGATGCATATTACGAAAATGCTTAAATGTGAAAATGCGAAGATAGCCAAAAATACAAATCGAATCAGTGTTGGTGATTATATTAGCAAATCTTCCTCACAAATATTTAATGATATTATCTCCGACCCGAGTATTAATTACCCAAAGATATGGCCATAATATGAATATTGTCAGTAAAGTAAGGTCCATTTTGCGTTTTGCAAGATGGACTTTTTTATTGCAAGCAGATATATTTTTTACCTAAATTCAAACAGTTATGAAGACAAATTTTGAAAGCCGCTTTATGCAAGTGGCACTATCTGGCGGCAGTCAGATGACCGATGTGGAACTCAACACTGAGTTCGAGCGTTTCCAGCACGAGGTGCGTAACCTTTTAATGAGTGACAATGGTTACCTTACTATTGACTTTACCCTCCGCGACCTGCTGGCGCAGTTAGAGGGTGTGGTGTGCGGCAAAAAAAAATGAGCACCTCCGCACACTTCTCAAGCGGGCAAAAGCCAACCTCCGCACCTGTATTGCCCAGAATGAAAAACGCCTAACCTTCCCAGAACTATTCACTCCTCTCTCTCCGCCAACTCGCTCACCGTATCGGTGGAACGACAAATTCACAAAGCGAGACCTCATAGAACTCGCAACAGCTCTTGAAGCCATACAAGCGGTAGTAGACTCTAATGGTAAACCCGCATCTTTCACTCAGCTTATAGAGCATTTCTCGTTCACATTCAATCTATCAATTAGCTCTAAAACCGCCTATAATGAACGAGAATACATACGCAATGTAAGGCGCAAATCATCGGAATTTATACACCGACTCGAACAAGCACTTTCTAAAAAAGTGTAAATTTCTCAACGCTGACATACAGCATTTTACAAACTATTTTGCAGGGACTCCAATAGGGACTCCCTGCATTTTTGATTTCTGCACTTCGGAACTTTGCACCCGAAAGCTAACGATAAAAATCGAAGAGTTATGAGGATTGAGGATTACGAAAAGTTCATACGCCAGGAACTTATGAGGTATCGTTCCGAGGTGGAGAAGATCGCTTCGCAGCGAATGGTATCTTTTGAGGAGGAGTACATCGCAAAGAACAAAGCTGCCAAGATGATAGGTGTAACACCTCGTACCATTGACCGCTGGTCTATTGAGGGTTATATCAAGCGAGTTCGCGTGGGAGGTCGCATCTATTTTCAGCGCGAGGAGGTGCTGCGTGTAACTCAGCTTTACAATTTCGGCATTGGGGCATTGGCTACGGCACATCTGCATCAGCCATTTAACAAATCACTATTGGAAAACAAAGAAGTTACAGAGTCGTACCGATGAACTACCTGACGGAAATACGGCTCTTCTATGATTGGCTGGAGACACACCATCTCTCGCCATCATCTATCGCGCTCTGGCACGGGCTGATGTATATCGCCAATCGTGCTGGGTGGGAGGAGTCGCTGTGTATTCCAATCAGCCGTATAGAGAATCGCACCCAGCTATCACGCACCTCAATCTATCGAGAACGGCAACGCCTCCAGGAGGCGGGTCTGCTCCGCTACATAGAGCGCGAGGGAAGGCTCTCTTCCGTCTATCATCTTCAATCATTCGAGACACGCTTTGTGTGCCAATCTGGTACACAAGCCGACACACAACCAACAAATGCCGAAAATTTTGTGTCCCAGGATATGTCCCAAATTGAAACACAAAGCGGGACACAAGTTGGGACTATATATAAACTAAACGAAACTAAACAGAGAGATAATATTTTTACATCATTAGAAGAGCCGCATGGCGACATAGCATCAAAGGGAAAAAGAGAAAAAAGTTCCGCGCAAAAAGAGAAAAAGCGAAAGCCGAACTTCAATGCCACAAGTTGGCTCGAATCACTCGAAGAGCCCTGGAAGGAGATTATGATGCTGTGGTTTGACTACAAAGTATCAAGACGCGAGGAGTACAAAACGGAACTCGGAGCTCGAAAATGTCTATCACTCATTCGCAGGCTCTCGTCTAATAACGCTGATACAGCGCAGAAAATCATCGACCAAAGTATGGCTAACAATTGGGCGGGAATCTTCGCCCTCCGCGATGGTCTGGCACGAGGGCATCCACCAGATGGTCGCCAGTACGGACAGCGCATTGGTCAGATCATACAGAGCGATGATGACCAGAAGCGACAACGATATATCGACAAACTCAAAAACGCAGGTAAAAAGTAAATCAAAGAGCAAGATACAATGAAAAGTGTAAGTGAACTTATTGGCAAAATGATGGGAGAGAACATGCTCCGCATCAACGAGCGTTGGGTGTGGTCGTGGGGCAACCGAGACTACTGCGACCAGCTCTTCCGCTACATCTTCCGCGAGGTAGATCGCACCTACGACTTCTACGAGCATCTGCCCGAATACGATGAGGTTATCGATTGGATGACCAACACTGACGATAAAGGCTTGATGCTTATGGGCGACTGCGGGCGTGGCAAAAGTGTGATTCTGAATGGCGTACTTCCCGTATTGTTCCGAATGAAAAATCGTGTGCTGCAACCCGTACACGCGCAGAACTTCAGTGCGGAAGTTCCCAACCAGCGATTAGCGTGGGGAGAACGCCCAGCGACCTACCTTGACCGCCTACTCACAAATGGCTATCCCGCTATTGACGAGCTCGGCATCGAGCCTATGATGAACGACTACGGAGAGAAGAGCGAGGGCTTCAACCAGGTGTTGAATGCAGCCGAGCGATACCATCGTCCCGTCTTCGTTACTACGAACTTAACCGAGGTGCAGATTCTCGACCGCTATGGAGAGCGCACAATGGATCGTCTCGCGCACCTCTGTCGCACCATTCACTTTGAAGGAGAGAGCCTCCGCAAATAGCAATCTATGAAAGCACAACGAGTTATCTTCAAATTTAAAGATGGCAGACGCAAGTATGCCACCCACAACGGCTCAATGCTGTGGTGGGAAGAGAACGACCTGGCGAGTCTCTCGCGTAATGTCGAGCTCATCGGTATGCCTGCCTTTACTGCCGACTTCCAACGCTTCGATTTTGATGTTGAATCGCTGCGCAGGAGATTTCCGAAGGCGCGTGTCGCTCGTGTTATTGGCTACGAGGTTGAGGATGCATATCTGCCGTTAGACCCTAATGTGATCTTCTGATATGCCGAAGTTAAAACGAACAACACCTCGTCCCTGGTTGCCGCAGCGAAAACCCTTTGAGGGATATCGCCACCACAACACCGAGTTCTACCAAAGCACACCCTGGCGAAAGCTCCGCGCCTTGAAGCTGGAGCAGGAGCCTATGTGCGAGGAGTGTCTCAAAGCGGGTCGCTTGACACCCGCCCAGATGGTCGACCACATCGTTCCCATCAATAAGGGCGGAGCGAGTCTCGACATTGAGAATCTCCAATCCCTCTGTAACGCCTGCCACGCTCGTAAGAGCGCAAAGGATAAATAGATGTCTAACTAAAACACATTGCTTATGATGTAAAACGATCGGTGGTGTTCCAGTGGTTCGCAACATACAAATCAAATCCACATTGTTTTCACTTCTACGAATCATTAATCACTAACAACAAATTATGTATGGGAGGGATTGGCAGATTGCTATATGGAACACCACCCACTTTTTGAAAGCTATGAGAACAACATTAACACTCAACCAGATAGTCGATGATTGGATTGCAGGGTGCGACCGCTTGCCTGCTACCAAGACCGACTACAAGCGCAAGATACGCTTGTGGTTTAAGTGGCTCTCATCAGAGGGTATTGATCCGCGAGAGCCAACGCGCGAACACATACTGCGCTTCAAACATGCCCTGCAGCAGCAAGGAAAGAGTCCCTACACCTACTTTACCTATGTGGCTGTCATCAAGATATTCTATCGCTACTGCGCTATGATGCACTACTACGAGGACATCGGCAAGGGACTGCAGTCAAGCATTCGTATGCACGAGCACTGCAAGCACCCACTCTCTGTTGCGGAGGCACAGCGGCTGATGAACTCCATCGAAACAAAGACTATCGTGGGCAAGCGTGATAAACTAATCATCGCCCTGATGCTACTTAACGGACTCCGTTCGTGCGAGGTTAGCCGTATCAACATTGGCGATGTGGAGCGTGTGGAGGATCGTGTGCTGCTACATATCCAGCGCAAGGGACACCTCGACAAGCGTGATGTGGTAGCACTACCAGAGATGACGGTGGAACTCTACGAGGACTACATCTCTGAGCGAGACTTCCTGCAGGACGATCCTTTGATTGTAAACCATTGTATTGGACGACCATCAACACGCCTCTTGAACACAACGATCTCCCAGATAGTAAAGATGCGCCTGCGCATTATCGGCATCAACGACCCGAAGATAACAGCGCACTCGTTGCGCCACACCTGCGGCAGTCTGCTGGTGGAGATGGGAACGGACATCGAGATCATAAAAGATTTGCTGGGTCACTCCGACTCCTCGACCACCAGAATCTATGTCGACATGGCACAGAAGCGTAGACTTCTGAGGGAGAATCCCAGCCGCCAGATTGAGGCTCTTTTATCGAAAAAGTGAGAAAAAACAAAGTAACTGATAGTCAGTAAAATGAAGGTAGAATTAATTGGAGTGTGAAGGGTTTAATACTCAAAGAGTTTGAGTTCGCCAAAAATCGGCTCATAATCGCTGTAACTCTTTGATAAAAGATCGAAAAGCACTGCCCATTAAGCACCGCATTAACATCGAGTGCTGAGGGCTCTGGGAGCGCACCCAGCGCAGGTAGAATGACTGTGTGTCATACCAGTGTGACTTGAGGTCAGACAGTGTGACCTGGTGTCAGACAGTCTGACTTGGTGTCACCAAAGGGGAAAGGGGGTCGAATTCCTTCACACCCTACGAAAACCAATCGCCCCCCAAGTCTTCTGTACACGCGTGCAGAATTGGAGAATTTAGGAAACTATGAAAGGACGCAAAAAACTACCAGATAGCATCAAGGCATTGCGTGGCACTGACCAGCCTTGCCGCATGACCGATAAGCCAGCGGTTCAGGGTGCAACCGTCATCAAGCTCCCGAAGGTCGGTTTGAAAGGAACTGCCAAGAAGGTCTTTGCGGTTGTCGCCACCGAGCTGATGCACAACAACCTCCTGGATGTCTATGGCGTGGATATGGTCGTTGCGTATGCACGCGAGATGGCTCTCTACCACGACATGATGGCGGAGATTGAGAAGGAGGGAGTGACCATTGAGGTTATAACCAAGACGGGTGTCGTTACGCAGATTAACCCGAAGCGCAAGGTTGCCGAGGGAGCACTCTCAGCTGCCAAGTCGCTGGCTGTGGAGTTCGGTATGACACCATCGAGCCGCAGCCGAGTGTCGGCAATACTTAACGACAACACACCCAAGGATGAATTCGCAGAATTTGAAGAGATAGATGAGTAAACAGAAACTACATACAGCCGAGGAGTACGCCCAGCAAGTAATGTCGGGCGAGGTGCTGGTGTGCGAGTATGTACGCCTGGCGGTAGAACGCTACTCCCGCGACCTCGATGTTGCTCTCGATAGAGGGTGGTACTTCGACCGTAAGGCGGCATCTCGTGCCATCAACTTCATACAGAAGCTCAAACACACAAAGGGAGTATGGGCAGGTCAGCGTTTCAAACTTGAGCCTTGGCAGCAATTCATCATCTGGAACATCTTTGGCTGGATGAACGCTGACGGCACACGCAGGTTTCGCTATGCCTACATCGAAATATCGCGTAAGAACGGTAAGACGATGCTCTCCGCGAGTACGGGACTACTGATGCTCTTTGCTGATGGAGAGTCACGCCCAGAGGTCTATTCTGCCGCTACGGTCAAAGACCAGGCGAAGCTCTGCTTCTCGGATGCGGTGGCTATTGTCAAAGCTACCGACCTCAAGAACTATCTCACTCCTTACCGCAACTCCATTACCTACGAGCTGAAGGGCGGCACGATGAAGCCACTATCCTCGGACTATGGTACGCACGATGGTCTATCGCCCTCGTGTGCCATCATCGATGAATTTCATGCACACAAAGATAGCGGCATGTTCGATGTCCTTAAGTCGGCATTTGGCGCGAGGCGTGAACCGCTTATGTTCATCATTACCACCGCAGGCTTCAACAAGGCGGGTGTCTGCTATGCCTACCGCGACAATGTCATCAAGGTGCTGCGTGGCGTGAATATCGATGACAGCTTGTTCGGCATCATCTATACACAAGACTCGAAGGAGGAGTGGGAAGACCCGAAGATGTGGATCAAGTCCAATCCCAACCTCGGAGTGTCGGTCTCTGCCGAGTACCTTGCCGACCAGGTTAAGGATGCGAAGAACAGACCCGAAGCAGTACGCAATGTGCTGACAAAGAACTTCAATCTTTGGGTGGATGCCGAGCGCACCTGGATACTCGATGAGAAGTGGATGCAGTGTGTTGGCACGACACCGTTGGAGTCTTTGCGTGGCTGCGAGTGCTGGGGTGGTCTCGACCTCTCGAATGTCTCGGATATCACTGCCTTTGTGTTACTCTTCCACGAGAACGACAAGTTCCAGATTGTGCCACTCTTTTGGATACCCGAAGAGAAGATGCTGGAGAAGATACGCAAGGAGAATATCAACTACGACCGCTGGGTAGCTGATGGGTATGTCAAGGTCACTTCGGGCAATGTCCTCGACTACGACTTTGTCAAGGCAGACATCCTCCGCACCATCGAGCAGTACAACCTACGCTCGGCTGCCTACGATAGGTGGAACTCCTCGCAGACCATCATCGACCTACAGAACGAGGGCATGGAGTGTAACCCTTTCGGGCAGGGCTATGGCTCGATGTCTGCTCCCACGAAGGAGTTTGGGAAGCTCGTCTTAACGGAGCGTATCGAGCACTTCGGCAATCCCGTACTGCGCTGGATGCTCTCCTCGACAGTCGTTATGACCGACCCTGCGGGCAACATCAAACCCGACAAGGCGAAGTCCGCGCAGAAGATTGACGGCATCGTTGCCGCGATAATGGCTCTGGGCGAGTGGATGACTGCCCAAGCCGATGAAGACAACAACCCTTATAACCAGAGAGGAATGCTATCGCTATGAGTCGAAGACGCAAGATTACCAAATACCAACTCGCCCAGTGCGAAGTGGTGGAGCGTGAGCTCGAAGCCATCGCTCCTCTCTCGGCAGAGCACCTCCGCCTGCTCTCGACCGAGGGGTTTATCGATTACTACCTCCGTATGGCGGAGCTCTATCCAACACGCGAGGATGCCTACGAGCGATTGGAGAATCACTACAAGCGCATATTTCACAGACGCAAGTATGCCGACATACGCTCACTCCTTAGGCGCATCAGCAAGGTCTACGATTTATAGGTGACCGATGGTCATTTATTCGCCCTCAATCTGAACATAAGTTTGCACCGAAACTAACCCAAACTTTATAACGGTGTCAAACTGGCTTTCTAATCTATTCACTCTTCGTAGGAGGGAGGAGCGCGTATCAGCCGAGCAACTTGAGTCGGCTATCAACGAGGCTCTTCTCTCCGACACCGTTTCCGATGCCACAGCAAGAAAGTATATATCCGAGGAGGGTGCTCTCAACCTCTCGGCAGTGTGGGCGTGTGTACGCATCCTCTCCGAGACGGTAGGCACTCTCCCCATTCATCTCTACAAGCGCACCAGCTCTG
>JAZOND010000010.1:0-48890 GCA_045654345.1 Alistipes sp.
ACGGGAAGAATGGATATAAACTTACCAGTCTGATTAATGGTGCATCTATTTTTCTTCCGGCAACCGGTCTTGTGGACGGAACTCAACCTGAATTTACTCAGGAGTGTGGCTGGTATTGGTACTCCGGATTTAAAGACCCGATTGCTGATGAAGAGCCGCCGTATGCTCCATCTTTCACCTTCAGTGCAAATAGTAGATACCGAGGATTTAATGCAAGATATATCGGACAATGTATAAGACCTGTGTCCGGCAGGAACAGACACGTCGACAATCCACAAATCGGTACGACAGCTGGACACGAATGGGTGGATCTGGGTCTTCCATCAGGAATAAGATGGGCTACTTGCAACGTAGGAGCCTCTTCACCTACAAAGCCAGGAAAACATTTCTCTTGGGGAGAAACTGCCTCCAAGTCCAGTTATACTACCAGCAAACTTTTGGGAAAGGATGTCGAGGATATAGCTGGTAACCCTGCTTATGACGCAGCAACTGCTGTCTGGGGCAAAAATTGGAGGATGCCTACAGAAGAAAACTTCAGAGAATTGACAAGATATTGTAGCTGGGAATATGTTGACATCGATGGTGTAAATGGCGTGCTGTTTACAAGTCTCCAGAATAATAAGTCGATCTTCTTTCCTGCTACCGGTTATATAGAAGGAACGACGTTGGACCTTGGAAAAAAGAACGGATTTTATTGGGCCTCGACCCCTGATCGTGATTGGAATACAGCGGCCTATGGGTTTACATATGGTTACCCTCCTAAAGGGGATTTGATCGGTGTAGGAGCTAGGGAATCTGGCCGTTGCGTCCGTCCAGTGATCGATAATACCCCTATGGAGGCCAATGAAATTGTTCCGTATGATGGAGAAATTGGTGGGCACAGATGGGTGGATCTCGGACTTCCATCTGGTCTGAAGTGGGCAACTTATAATGTGGGAGCTACTTCTGCAGAGCAGTTAGGCCGACTTTTCAGATGGGGAGAAATCTATGACATATACGATAAGAGGCCAAAGAACAATTTGTATAGAAAGCCGATACGTGACATCCAGAGCAATCCTGCTTATGATGCAGCAAGAGCCAATTGGGGCGAGACCTGGAGACTCCCTTCTGAAGAGAATTTTCAGGAGCTTCTAGATAATTGCACAATTGCTTTTGCTTACATCTGCGGCACCAGAGGATTTAAGCTGACAAGCAAAATTAACGGTAAATATATCTTTTTACCAGAGGCTGGACACGACTCAACTGGTAATGGAACGTGGCATGACATAGGATGCGGACATTGCGTATATTGGAGCTCGACTTCAAAGGATATATCCCCCTACACTTATGAAAAAATAGCAGTATCACTCTCGATATATCAGGATCTGTCAGTACAAAAATGGGATAAAGAGAGAAAAGAGTATGACAACCGTTATGTCGGAAGAATTATTCAACTAGATGGACAGTACCGTATGTGTGCATCTGCCGTACGCCCGGTTTCGGATTAAGATTGAAATTTATATCTCTTAAAAATTATTCATATGAAAGCTAGAATCGCAGTGATATTTATGTTTGCCATACTATTTGGCACACAGTTACAAGCACAAAGTCTTCTTGAAAAGGTTGGCCATATGGTTGTGAACAGGGTCAAAAATGATATAAAAAAGAAGAACGATAAAAAGAGTCAGAATATCATAGATAGTGCAAGCGATGTGAAGGAACAAGAGCAAAGCTCCACATCTGCTACATCTTCTTCATCCGTCAAAGTAGCCAATGGTGCACCGGGTAGAGAGGTGGATAGTCCATTTGTATTTGCAGGTGGTACAGGTACATTTGAGGACCCATATCTTATTCAGACGGCACACCAGCTGAATGCTGTTCGCAAGGGATTGGACAGTCATTACAAACTCATAGCAGACATTGACCTCTCAGACTGGGGCAACTGGATTCCAATTGGCAGCGATGCTTCATACGGTTGCTTGAGGAACGCTTGGAACAAGGAGAAAGGTACAGGGCAATTTATGGGCACATTCGACGGAAATGGTCACGTTGTTTCAGGTATGCAGATTGTAATCTGTCAGGAAACACCTTATCAGAATCAGAATGAAAAAATAAATGCCCACTTATATGGTCTCTTTTCCACTTTGGCAACTAGCCCAACAAAACACCAGCTCAAGAACCTTGGAGTAGTAGACTTCAAGATTGATGTCAAATATGTAAATCTATTTAAATCGGTGGAGCTTTATGCCGGTGGAATAACGGGAGGTATAAATGACGGTTTTGACATTGTAAACTGCTATACCAAAGGCGGAAAGATTGATATTACTGTCATAGGCAATGAGAAATTCAGTGGATATGATGACTTTGGACGTCTACCAGATGGGACCCCTACAGCAGAAATCTATGTCGGTGGTATATGCCCACAAGTTTGGGGAGCCTGCATAGGAAGAGATACCCATACGCATATTGAGAGATGCTACAACGACTCAGACATTACTATTAGTGCGAATAGAGTTGAGATGTACATTCGAGCAGGAGGTATTACCGGAACGATGGATACCTCGCATATTCACGAATGTTTCAACAATGGAAATATCACCATACCTATGAGACTGGACAACATAGATGGAATATGGTCAGAATCTGTGGCAGGTGGCATTTGTGCGACTGCGTCAATCCCTAATATTCCTGGTATTTATCACAAAGGTGCGGAAGAGTCATCATTTATTCAGAACTGCTATAATACAGGAGCGATTTCAGCAAAGGCAGCTTCCGGTATCTTCTTCGAATCATCCTCAGATATCCATCTGGAAAACTGTTATAACATAGGACATATAGATGGTAATGAGATTGATCATGCTATGGGTTATGACACCATCACGGCCATTATCTGTAAGGGATCAGGTGTAGTGAAATTTGGTGCTGAATACATAAGGAAGTGCTATAGCAATGGCAATTCTGTTTCTGGCTCTGCGTGGAAGGTATCATCTGCTCTTGGCAGAAAGGTGCTTGCTGCGATTCCGGAGGATACCCATCCCGGAAATAGATTTAATGTTGATCCTGGCATTATCGGGTCTTTTTCTGATGTGAAGGGGGATGCGTGGTATGCAAATGTAGTTCAGTGGGCACTTGATAGAGGTATTATTTCTGATGCATCTGCAACAACATTCTCTCCAGACAAGAGTTGTACACGAGCACAGCTCATCACAATGTTGTGGCTTGCAGCAGGATCTCCTGGAAACAATGGGGTAAATCCGTTCTTAGATGTAAAAGAGTCAGATTCTCATTATGCTGCAGCTGTATGGGCGGCTGAAAAAGGTATTGTAAGTGGCAGCTCATTTGTTTCCAGCACATCGGTTACAAGGAGTGAGTTCATTATATCTCTATGGAAGAGCCTCGATTCTCCGGAGGCAAAACCTACCAGTGTATATACAGATGTACATCACTCGACAGAACTCGGAAAGGCAGCTTCTTGGGGTTTCTACAATGGTGTCATCGGCGGAACCGACAGTCATAAATTTTCAGCAGCTAAAACTCTTACGAAAGCCCAGGTACTCACTTATTTAAAGTATGCCTTTAAATAATCGTTTGAAGTTATCACGGCTTAATGGGCTTCACGCATCCAGACCAAGGCAAGAATGACGGATTCTTGATTAGGCCGGGGATGACAATGGGCGTTTTATCCTCAATCTTGCAGATGTTCGACGACTCTTCTTGCGATTTCTCTGATGTAAATTGCTTCGAGGAATTTTCCGTCGGGTGAGCCAAGAAGAATCCGATGAAGTAAATTCCCATTTATTGTATAAAAACTGCACTTGCCCTCTATGTCTTTCTACGAAAGCCACAGAGGGCAACCATCTATAACTCCGGCCCGCCGCTTGATTAACTAACAAGACTACGATACCTGTCTAAAAATATGAGCTAATTTAGTTGTCTCTTTTTGTATGCAGTTGTGTGAAGGTGGGATATGACCATCAGAAATTGGCACCGCAATCGTCTGGATAGCAGGCAAGAGTAAATAGTTTTGGAATATTATGAAATTTAGTTAACTTTGTAGAAGGTATGCCTTGTCTGTTATTGGGCGACCTTGAGTGAACTAACCAACAAAAGAGTAATAGTATGAGAAGCAGATTATTGATTTTAGTGTCGTTGTTTTCGATGTTTGTATCCTTTTCGGCATCGGCAGCGCACTATATTAGCAGGGTAGATGTTAGCATTAAGGAGCCAGCGGTGGGTGAGAAGTACTCCTCTAAGGCCAGCGTGCCATCGGGCTCGGGCGTGGTGGTTTCGTCGGTTAGCTGGAGTGGTGCTCTTAAGGAGGGTAAGTTCTGTAGGGGTGAGAACTACACCGTGACCATCAAGGTGAAGATTCCAGAGGGCTCGTCGCAGGTATTTGCCACATCGGGCAAGATCAGCATAACCCTCAACGGCAAGGCACCGACCAAGGTAACCACTTATGACGACCGCATTATTGTCTTTAAGCAAACCTGGGAGCAGCTGGGTGGCCCAGATGTAGATGCGCCTGACTACCAGCTTAAGCTCAAGCTCAAGCAGCTTGCTGCTGCATATACGGCAGACGCGGCTACTGACGACAAACAGGTGCTTGCCTATCTGAAGAAGAAGATGCCTAAGGCCGAAATTTGGTCTGCTGGTGGCTCATATAAGTATACACGCAGGCTGCCGTCTGAGACTAAGGATGGTAACTTCTCTATGGCTATCGGCATTGTTGCTGATGGTATTAGAATAGACAGATATAGCTTTAGTGTTGTAATTCCTGCACTTAACAAGTCGCCCGAGGCCGCTAAACTTAGTGCCGACAAGGAGCTGATGACAAAGGCACTCAAAGACCTTATTGTCAATGCAAAGACTACGGGCAAGGATATTCTTGCGGCGGTAAATAGTGTTGCGGTGAATGGTACCAAGGCTGCGTGGGGTGAAAACTACACCTACAGCGCTCCGCGTGCAGATATGATGGGACATATCGACGGCGATATTATCCTTACGCTGGGTGATAAGCGAGAGATTATAAGGGCGCACAAGGTTCTTCCAGTGGCTGCTGGTGCTACGGCTGCCAAGATTGATGCCGACTTTAGCGCAATGTCTAAGGCTCTGCAGGCTCTTGAGCTGACAAACAAGACCACAGAGCAGGAGATTATAGCTGTGGCGAAGAGTGCTCTTGCCAACGGCTCAGAGCTGGTTTGTACAAGCTTCTCTAAGGCAAAGGCGACATATAGTGCTGAGGGTAAGATTATCGCAAACTTTGAGCTGACACTCAAGGGCGAGCGACGCATACCTCGCTTCTCGAAGAAGATTGACAGGCTGGAGCTGATATATACCGGACCTACAGATTTCAATATCAGCCACGACGAGTGGGAGGTGTTCCGCCTAACAAATATCGAACGCTATAAGAATAGTATGCCGCTGATTGTTATGGTCGAGGAGCTGCAGAAGGCTGCCGATATCCGCGCTGAGGAGATTACTATCGACTACCGTAAGGATCATAGGCGTCCAAATGGTCAGAAGTACTCGACCGCCATCAACCACGAGTTTGCTGCCACCCGCAGAACGGGCGAGAATGCATATAAGAGCCCTAAGACACCTCAGGCAGCTGTTCGTGGATGGATGAACTCATCAGGCCACAGAGCAAATATTCTGAGCGGTTCATATACATATATAGGTGTCGGTATGTTCAAAAATACGGAGTATAAGCACTGGATTCAGATGTTCTCCTCAGGTGGCCACGTAGCCAGCTATGAGTCAAGCACGGGCTCATATACTTTCAAGAGCGTTGAGGAGCTGGAGAGTGCATACCTTATCTGCTACACAAATGAGGGCATTAAGGCATACATCCCATTTGAGACCGAATATATGGTTCAGAATGGCAACGATTACACTATGAACCTGCACAACCACTATATCACCGTAACAATTACGGGCCAGTAGTTGACAAGGCAATAACTGCCAATAAATCGGGTTCCACACGGAGCCCGATTTTTTTAGTAAACAAATATAGAACAGACCTTATAATATTTAGTCTGAAATTATCGTTTTTATGTGCAATAATTTCCTTGTACCACTCTCTATAGATGCAAACAGATAATAAATACTTTACCCTTATATAAATATGAAGAGAATTTGCCATTTAGCCCTGCTGCTATCAGTTTTAGTGCTGACGCTGAGTTGTGGGCGTAAAAGTGAGAGTGCGAGTCTTGGTTGGTCGCGCAATGCTGCCTACCATTGGAAGACAACCTTTGACCTGGACTCTACGGAGGTGGCTTTTATGCAGCGTCACAACATTGAGCGTATCTATGTCAAGATGTTTGATGTGGATATAGAGCACAATTTTATCTCAAGCTCGTATGAGGTTGTGCCCATTGCAACAACACAGTTTGTATCGGCAATCCCAAATGGTGTTGAGGTGGTGCCGGTAGTTTATATAACCATAGATGCGCTGAGGTCTATTTCGGGTTGTGAGTCTCGTTTTGGATACCTTATAGTCGAGCGCGTACTTGCGATGTGTAACTATAATAAGTGTGGTAAAATCAACGAGTTACAGATAGACTGCGACTGGACCAAGAATACAAAGAAGAGTTACAATAAACTCTGTGAGGCTATCAAAGAGTCGTTGGCAGCGCATAATATTCGGCTGAGTGCAACCATCAGGTTGCATCAACTTGCAGAGGATGCTCCGCCGGTAGATAGGGGAGTGCTGATGCTCTACAATACAGGCGCATTGAAGAACTCTAAGACCAGAAATTCGATTCTCGATATTGCTGATGTCAAGCCATATATCAAAAGGGGTCGCTATCCTCTTCCGTTAGACTATGCCTATCCTGTTTTTGGCTGGGGTGTGAAGTTTACGGGCGATAAGTTTGAGGCTATTGTCCCAGAGGGCGATACAGCTGTCGGCTCGGATCAAACTATTCGCAACGAAAGACCTACAGCAGAGGAAATTTTAGAGGTCAAGGCGTTGGTAGAACGCTATCTGGGCAGACCTGCCAATGGTAATATACTCTATCACTTAGATTATTCACAACTTAAGAACTACACCGATGAACAGATTGTACAGATATTTGCTTATTAGCCTGTTTGCACTTGTTGCAAGTGATGCTATCGCTTGTTACGATGAGGCATATAGTCCGGCAGGTTACTATATGTACCGCGTGTATGAAGAGCAACCTGATATAAATTTGAGTCTGTACTATCAATATCCCGGCTCTGGCATAAACTGTAAGGGCTGGCAGCAGCTAACTTCAGAGACCATTCCGTTAGAGGATATCTATAAGGTTGTCTATATTATGCCGCTCTCGGAGTTTGAGAAGATATACAATAGGCCTCAGGCTAAGTATGAGAATAAGTTTGTGGAGTGGATTACCAAGCGAGATAGGTCTATACTCGATTTTCTGTGGCTGGCAAAAAATAATGAGTATATACGTATGGAGCGTAACTCTCGCTGGTACTACCCGACAATGAAAATAGATGCATCTCTAACCCTCGAGCAGGTAGCAGATATGGCTCTGGATGCCAAAGATAAGCGTCTGAGAGATAGATACTTACTGCAAGCTGTACGTGCTCTATTTTCGTTGGAGAGGTATCAGGAGTGTGTTGATATATGGGATGTCGAGGTGTCAAAATTGCCAGAAGACAACCTTATGCGCCAAATGATAAAACCATATATCGCAGGTGCTCAGTTCCGTGTAAATAACTCGCAGAAAGCCATTGAGTATTTTGCACAGATTGGCGATGTGAACTCTATGCTATACTGTGCTAATCGTAGGGACGAGGAGCTATCGACTGTCGAGGCGATAGATTTGGTCTATAAATATGCACCTAATAGCCCTTATATTGCAAAGACGCTGCAGTGGTACATTCGTAGTCTTGAACCCGAGCGAGGCTTATATGATGAGATCTCGGATAGTCGGGTATTGGAACAGGCACAGATTCGTATACAGTGTGTTAATGAGCTACTTCCATTCTGTGTGGCTAAGGCGCGTGCGGGTAAGGATGAAAATACCGCTATGTGGTACTATACAGCTGCCTTTCTCTCAGATTTGGTGGGCCAGACAAAGCAGGCTGATAGCTACTTAAGGCTTGCTGAAAGCTGTAAAGCGACAAAGTATATCGGCGAGTCAATAAAGGTCTTGCGCATATATCTTGATGCTAAATTGTCGACCTATAACAGCGCCTATGAGGCTAAACTCTTCGAGCAACTCAAGTGGTTAGATTCAAAGATTACTCAGAATATTACAGATGAAGTGGAGCACGATGTGGCAAATATGTATAAGATGATGAGGAGCGAGAGTTTCTACTATTGGAACGATATGATGCGTCGTATAGTGCTCTCTGAGGTCTGCCCACGAATGGTTCGGTCGGGTCGAACTGAGCGAGCCCTTCAGCTTGCCAATATGGCGGATAATAGATTGCTCAATTTGGTAGATAGGGTTTATTGCTATTATTGGTCCGATAACGGAAGACCTATTGATGCTATTTGTTCAATGGCCGAATATCGATATGACGAAGAATTGCATAATTCTCACGACTACAGCAACCACTTCTTTGAACTTATTGATAGCGTGGGTGTTAATACGGCTATCCGCTATGTTGACACTGTGCGAAAGCCTAAGAGCGAGTTTGATAGATATCTCAATGCGCGCGGCTATGTGAATGATGACTATCTGAACGATATTGTCGGTACTCAGTATCTGCGAAATATGAAATATAGTAAGGCTGTTGAGTATCTGGGTGCGGTGAGCGGTAGCTATAATAAGGGGCACCTAAATACATATATATACTACAACCCATTTAGCCTTGTCAAGGACGATAATGCACATAATGATAGCTTTAGTGGCAGTTTGAGTTATGACTTTGGGTCTGAGTGTGATTTCAAGTACTCTTTTGCCCGCGAGATGTGCTCGTTAGAGCATAGTATTGCTACTGTGAAAGACCCAAATCGCAAGGCCTGGCTTATGGTTAGGTATGCAATCGGTATTCGCAATTCATTCGACTCCTGCTGGGCACTGACGCAGTACTATAAGGGTTGCTTCTTATCCGGCTCAGTGATACCTATAAAGCGTGATTGGGAGAGCGATAAGTATACCCAGGCGGCAACTAAGAGGTACTGCCAGATTTTCGATTCTGCGTGCGAAATAGCCACAGATAAGAGCATTGCAGCGCAAATACAGTATGATTTGTGCAACTATAAGACCGTAGCCACCAAGTATGCCGATACTGCGCTTGGTCAGTATGTTAAGGGTGAGTGTGATAACCTCTATGATCACCACCTTGAGAGGCGTAGGGGGATGTAAGTAGCAGAATTACGATTAGGACTCCTACTTTACAACATCGGCAGCCACTACAGAGGCTGCCGATTGTTTAATCCCATATGATATCACTTACTAACAAGTGTGGGATGCTTTAGAATTTTATAACCTCATCAAGGCCAAGCTCCTGATAGTGAGCTTGCAGCTCCTCGTTGCGGTCGGAGAGGATGAGCAGTTTATCGCCCATCTGTAGCTCGGTGTTACCTTGAGGTACGAAGTAGTCGCCATCGCGACATACCATAATAACCAGCGTATGTGCAGGCAGGGTTATCTTGCTTAGACTGTTGCCTGTAGATAGCATCTGCTCGTTGACATCGACCTCTGTAAATGCCGACTTCATACGATCCTGGAAGGCATCACCAAAGGAGCTCTCCTTCTCTGTTCGAGCTACGCCCAGAGCGTTTGCCATACCGCTAACGGTTGTTCCCTGCAGGGTCAGAGAGATAATAGTTACGACAAATACCACATTGAATAGTAGCTCTGCACTTGGAACATTCTCTACCAGCGCATATGTTGCAAAGATGATAGGCACAGCACCGCGCAGGCCCACCCAACTGACATAGAGTCGCGCCTTCTCTGTAAACTTGCGGAATGGGAGCAGACACAGATGTACCGCTATAGGTCGCGCCACAAGGGTGATAAACAGAGCTACCGCACCGCCGAGAATAAGGGTGCTTGGCTGCAGCAGCGAGCGTGTGTCGACAAGCAGACCGAGCATAATGAACATAATAATCTGCACCAACCAGGTGATACCGTCAAAGAATGTTACCAGCGAACGCTTGTGTACAATCTTGCGGTTTCCGACAACAAGTCCTGCGATGTAAACAGCTAAAAAACCGTTACCCTGAATAAGTGTTGTAAATGAGAATGTCAAGAATACAAATGCCAGCAACAGCACCGAGTAGAGTGATGCGTTGGAGATGTTAATCTTGTTCAACACCCACACAGCAGCACGACCAAAGGCGTAACCGGCAATGGTTCCGACCACCATCTGTACTATAAATAGTATGATGCTCGCACCGGCAGTCATACCCTGCTGCTCTGGTGATAGCATACTTACCAATAGCACCACAAGAATGTATGCCACAGGGTCATTTGAACCACTCTCAAGCTCGAGCAACGGACGCAGGTTCTGGCTCAGTCCCTGCTTCTTTGTTCGGAGAATAGAGAATACTGATGCCGAGTCAGTAGATGATATTGACGAGGCAAGCAGTAGGGCAAGAGGGAAACTCAGTCCTATACCAAGTAGCGGAGAGATGTAGTATATAAACACTGCCAAGATGACGGCTGTGAGCAGTACACCTATGGTAGAGAGTATTATACCGGGCAACATTACCGATCGAATCTCTGAGAATTTGGTGTCCATACCACCCGAGAAGAGGATGATGCTCAGCGCAATCATACCCATAAACTGTGTCAGCTCGGGCGAGTTGAATGATAAAATGTTGTATCCAAAGAATACTCCCACGCCCAAGAAAAGCAACAGCGCAGGGGTGCCAAGTCGGTAGGCGACCTTACCGGCAAGCACAGCCACAAATAGTAGTATGGCTCCAATTAACAGAAAATTTTCGGTATTTATCTCCATCTATCTTTATATTTTATTAGTTTATCTCTTGTTTTAATCTCTTACTACTTCTTTGCCAGCAGCGTTACTTGGCAGAGCTCTTTGTACTCTAACTCTGCATACTCAAAAGCCTGTGCTGCGGCAAGCGAGTTGTCTGGCAGGTGACTTATCATTACACATAGTGCCGATACATTGCAGGTGGGTATTGATAGCAGTCGGTCAATATCGCCACTACCAATGGCATTGAGCACATCTGAGCGACGCGAACGGTCAAATGAGAGAGTGTGTGTAACTAAAAACTTACCCTGCTTGGTGTTGTAGGGCTCACCCTTGCCTACAAGGCGGCCAATAGTCCATATGCCGCCAATAACAATCAGGGCTATGCCCGCGAGAATTAATGACGAGCTGATATCTTCAAGCTCAATGCCTTTTAGTAGTAGGGTGCTTATAAGTGAGAGTGCTATGCCTGCAATAATTGTAATAAGTGGTAATACCACGCTCTTTCGATGTGCTGTCACATCGCTGCACGAAGCGTAAAGTGCCTCGTAAAACTTTGTTTTGTTCATATGTTGTTTGTGTTGTTTGTGAATAATGTTAATACCGAATCGAAAAGTCAGTTCGGGTATCACAATCGTAAACAACATAGCGTGTATAGATAGTAGTCGATAACTCGTCTACTGCAAATACGATATACAGAGTGATTTACAGCATATATAGCCCCTGCTGCGATGGATGGAAGCGCGGTATCTGCCAATAATCGCACCTGCTCACGAGTAGCAGAGGTAGAGCTGTTGGTTGTAGGGATAGATATTGAGTGTGTGCGCGTTGCAAAGTTGTTGTACTTGTGGGCACACTCAAGCTGTTCAGAGTAGTGATTTGCAAGAACCTCCTCACGGCTGATCTCTGAACACTCTGATGCAAAAGCCTGACCCTGCTCACAAATTACAGAACAGAGTGCTAATATGAGTATGTATATCCATTTGCGCATCAATGGTGCAAAAATAATTATAAAGGATAATAACTCCAAATATCAGACAACTTTTTTGTTATATTATAATTATTATAGTACAAAAAAATAGAGGGATAGCACTTTCAAACTATCCCTCTTGGTTACTCCTTGCAGCAGAGAGTAATCCATTTTTAACTTTAACTAATCAACATTTGAAAAATGAATCTTTGTTTGCTGCACGACAAAAATAGGTATAATTCATATTTTCTGGAATATTATCAGAAAATATGATAGGGGGGGGGTAAAAATAAGATATTTTTATAGTAAGCTATATATCTTTATTAATCTTATTTTTGTCTATTATGTCGGTTATAATCTGCTGCATTTCAGCGTATTGTGACTCCATACTTTGGAGCAGACGATACTGGGCGTGAGTGCGGACAAGGTTATGATCGGCATAGTGGGTACGGTAGTACTTATCGCCGTCGATGTAGTCCATAAGGAAGCGCAGCACCTGCTCAAAGGTGATGTAGATGCCCGAGAAGGCGAGGTGTTGCAACTCGCTGTCGGTCATTGTGTTGCCACGCTCAGAGAGGTAGCCCTCAGCGTAAGCGCGGAACATATCTATATTCATACTCACCCTTGACAGATCTTTATCATCCTCAGCACCCGTGTTGGTATATGAGCGAATAGCGTCGCCAAAGTCGTTGAGCGAGGTTGAACTCATAACGGTATCGAGGTCAATGGCGCAGAGTACATCGTCGGTATCTGCGTCAAAGAGTATGTTGCTAATCTTGGTGTCGTTATGGGTTACGCGAGTAGGGATTGTGCCATCCTCGACAAGGCTCCAGAAGGCGAGCATCTGCTCTCGGCGTGACTCTATCCAGCCAATCTCATCTGTCAGCTCAGCCACGCGACCTGCGCCATCGGCAGCTACGGCAGCGTCCCACTGCTCAAAGCGGTGGCGGATATTGTGGAAGCCCTTGATGGTCTCATATAGTGGGGAGTCAAAGTCGGCAAGCAAAGCCTGAAATTGGCCGATACCTGCACCACCCTTACGGGCCAGCGTGGTGCTATCGGCACGGTCGTAACACTTTGAGCCTTCGATAAATAGGCAGGCAGCCCAGAAGTTGCCCTCCACCTCAGCATAGAGCTTGCCATCGCGGGCAGGGGTGATGGTCAGGGTTTGGCGCATAGGGTCAGCCACCTTGCCCTTGATATGTGCAGTTACGGCAGCGATATTATCCATCATTGCCGGCACATTTGGGAATACATAGTGGTTTTTGCGTTGCAGAATGTAGTTTGGACTGTTGCCGACGGTCTTTACGATATAGGTGTCGTTGATAAATCCCTCACCGAGGATAGATATGCTCTCAATTTCACCCTCAAAGGCGAAGTGAGAGGCGATGTGTAGTAGTTGTTCGTTATTCATAATCTTCAAAGGTCAGTGTTCCGAAAAAGTCGGGACAGTGAAAGTTTGGTTTATCAAGTGTTATTGGAGACCAGCTCAAAAAGTGGGGCTGGCGGAGGTTATCTCCACATTTGTAGAGGTTTGCACGCAGCATTTTAGGAGGCTCACTAAGGCCTAAGAGGCTGAATGGTATCAGCTCGACTGCCCACCAGCTATTCTGTGTAGATATATCTATAGGTGCGTGGTCGAATGATGTGTGGCGTCTAATCTGCAAAAGCTGTTCGTTATTAAAATGGACGGCATTCTCGCGCGAGGTGCGCTCTGCGGCAAGTAATGTAGCGATGGCATTAAGCTCGAAGTTGAAGTAGCCGCAACCCATAGGGTTGGCAACGAAAAACTCAACACAGCTATCCTCCCACACGCGACCATTGTCTGCGAGCTCAACTGCCTTGGTGTGACTCTCTTTAACCTCAAAAAGTAGGGCTATGCCGTAGCGACTATAGGCAATATGTGCCGTAACTGAAGGTGTGTAGGGGTAGTCAGCAGCCCAATTATTGCAAGCAACGGCAAGTGTTGCTCCCTGCTGGGCAAGGCTCTGTCTGAGCTGCTCGGTGTTCATAGCCTCGAGGGTGTCAATATATGGAATATGTGCGCTACTCATAGTTACCAGATTATTTCACTCTTGCCGATGCTCTTTAGATATTGGTTTGCCTGCGAGAAGTGGCGACAGCCGAAAAAGCCTCTGTATGACGAGAGTGGCGAAGGGTGTACACTCTTCAGTATTAGATTGTTAGCAGGGTTGGCAATAGCTCCCTTGCGCTGAGCATAACTGCCCCAAAGCATATATACCACACCGCTCTTGCGCTCGGCAATGGCACGCACAACTGCATCGGTAAACTGCTCCCAGCCACGACCGGCGTGCGATGCCGCCTGATGGGCACGCACAGTCAGAACCGAGTTGAGTAGCAGCACGCCCTGTTCTGCCCAGCGGTCGAGATTTCCGCTTGTAGGTATAGGGGCACCTGTGTCGCTACTCACCTCCTTGAATATATTTTGCAACGATGGAGGGAACGGTACACCATCATTGACCGAGAAACAGAGTCCATTTGCCTGACCTTCGCCGTGGTATGGATCTTGGCCGATGATTACCACCTTCAACTTCTCAAAGGGACACTTGTCAAAGGCACGAAATATATTTCTACCCATCGGAAAGATTTGACCAGCAGCATACTCGGCCTTGACAAAGTCTGTGAGTGTGGCAAAATATGGCTTTTCAAACTCCTCACGAAGAATAGCTTTCCAGTCGTCTGCTATGCGAACATCCATAGTTTTTGAAAATTAAATTGTACGAAGGTACAAAAAATATTAGAGATTGCAATAATTTTACTATCTTTGTACTACTAATGGATAGAATGTAGTTATGAAAAAGATTGTATCATTGACCCTGCTGCTACTGGTCTGGTTTGGCGGAGTGGCTAAGAATCCGAAGGTGTGGAAGTCACTTAAGAAGGATGTTAATATAATTATGGTTAGCGACTCTGGTCGAAATGGCTACTACGACCAGCGTCCTATTGCCGCAGTGCTTGGCAGGGTGGCATCAGCAGTCTCTCCTGAGTGTATTGTCGCTTCGGGTGATGTTCACCACTTTGAGGGTGTTGCGAGTGTTCACGACCCGCTCTGGATGACCAACTATGAGTTGATTTACGACCACCCGAGCCTTATGGTGCCGTGGTTGCCTATATTGGGAAATCACGAGTATCGTGGTAATACTCAGGCGGTTCTCGACTACTCAAAGATTAGTCGCCGCTGGTGTATGAAAGATCGCTACTACACAAAGGTCTACAAAGATGACGGTGCAACCGTGCGCCTTGTGATGATAGATACCACACCTATGATTGATAGCTATCGCAAGAGCAAGGGCACATATGCCATAGTGGGTCAGCAGGACTATGAGAAGCAGCTGGAGTGGTTAGATGGCGTGCTACGCGATGCCAAGGAGGATTGGATTGTGGTTGTTGGTCACCATCCAATATATGCTCAGACCAGCAAGAGCAGCAAGGAGCGCAAAGATATGCAGAGTCGTGTAGATGCCGTTCTGCGTAAGTATGACGACAAGGTGACTCTCTATGTATGCGGTCATATCCATAACTTCCAGCATATCAGAAAGGATGATTGTAAGATTGACTATGTTGTAAACACCTCGGCTGCCCGTAGTCGTAGCGTTAAGGCTGTTGACGGCACTCAGTTCTGTAGTCCTGAGACGGGTTTCTCGCTGCTGGTGGCTGATAAGAAGAGCCTCTGTCTGCATATGCTTAACGGCAAGGGAAAGCTGCTTAATACCATAACACGAACAAAATAGTAACTTTAAAACGATAAAATTATGACTCCAACTCCGCACATTGGTGCATCATATGGACAGATTGCCGAGAAGGTGATTATGGCGGGTGATCCGCTGCGTGCCAAGTTTATGGCAGAACGCTATCTCGAGAATGCGGAACTTGTAAATCAGGTTCGCGGAATGTATTGCTATACAGGTACTTATAAGGGTAAGCGTGTCTCTGTTATGGGTCACGGTATGGGTATCTCTTCTATTGGTATCTATACCTTCGAGCTCTATAATTTCTATGGCGTAAAGCGTATTATTCGCACAGGTTCTGCAGGCGCTTATCACCCGGATTTGCACGTGGGCGATGTGGTTATTGCACAGGGCGCGTGCGACAACTCTAACTTCGCAGCTCAGTTCCGCCTGCCTGGTACATTTGCCCCTATTGCCGACTTTAACCTGCTCCGCGCCGCTGTTGAGAAGGCTGAGAGTATGGGCATCAACTTCCGCGTTGGTAATATCCTTGCCAGCGAGATCTTCTATAACGACGATCCCGAGGCGTGGAAGAGCTGGCAGAAGATGGGCGTGCTTGCCGTTGAAATGGAGGCATCTGCACTCTATATGAACGCTGCTCGCAGTGGCAATGAGGCACTCTGCATCTGCACCATCTCCGACTCTCTGGTTACTCACGAGGATACCACCCCTGAGCAGCGCGAGAAGACATTTACTGATATGATGGAAATCGCCTTTGAGATAATCTAAAGGGTGTTTTCTGCGTTACGCTTTTTTTGCTTCGAAAGGGAAATACAAGAGTATGTCCCTTCCGAGACAAAAAACCAAGCCTTGAAAACCCTCCTTTATATTACCTCAAAACGGCGCAAAGAGGTAGGGTGTTTTCTGCGTTACGCTTTTTTTGCTTCGAAAGTGAAATACAAGAGTATGTCCCTTCCGAGACAAAAAAACCAAGCCTTGAAAACCCTCCTTTATATTACCTTAAATAGCTACTATACAGACGACCTTACCTAAAATGAAACGACTTTTTACCCTTATTTTGGTGGCAGCATTTGCCTCGAATGCCTTTGCATGGAGTACTGTAGGTCACAAGATTGTGGTGGCCATTGCGCAGCGTCACTTGACAGAGAAGGCGAAGGCCAATATTGCCAAGTATATGGACTATGACATCAAGAAGGATGCTGTGTGGATGGATAAGCATCGTAATGATGAGCCAATAGCCTATACTACTCATTATCACGTATTTGCAACCGATAAGTCGTTGCGCTATGACCCTAACTACCGACTTGGTAAGGGTGATGTGGTTTATGCTCTTGCCCTCTCTGACTACAACCTCGGCAATGGTAATTATCACAATCTGACTGACAGCGCGGTGGTCTTTAATATCCGAATGATTATCCACTTTATGGGCGATATGCACTGTCCTGTACATACCCACGTTGAGGGTGTTACAACCACTTGGAAGTGCCGCCTCAAGGGTGAGGAGTGGGTTAAGATTCACGGTATTTATGACAAGATTCCTGCTTGGCTCTATGATCACCAAAATCTTAGCTATGACCAGATTGCCGAAAGTCTCGATGTGTTGAGTAAGAGAGAGATTAAAAAGGTCACCTCGGGAGAGCTGCTCGATTGGGCGAATGATGCTGCGTCACAGAGCGTTAAGATTTACCAAATCAATCCGATGTATACTTATGAGCTTGACGATGATACGGTAGAAAAATCGCGTGAGATTATCGACACCCAGCTCCGCAATGCGGGCTATCGTCTTGCTGCAAAGTTGAACGAATATTTTAACCAATAAAATACTATTAAAATGAAGAAGATTTTAACATTTGTTTTGGCAGCTGCGCTCTGTTCTCAGGCGTTTGGCTGGGGTGGCGTAGGTCACCGCGTAATTGTTGAGATTGCACAGCGCAACCTCACTGAGAAGGCAAAGGCAAACATTGCCAAGTATATGAACTACGACCTGAAGAAGGAGGCTGTGTGGATGGATGAGCACCGCAATGATAAGCCGATTGCTTACACTACCTCTTGGCATGTCTATAATGTTGACGAGCAGAGCATTTACGATCCAAATCCACGCCTCTACAAGGGTGACTGTATCCACGCAATTAAGATTGCTGACTACAACCTCCGTCAGTACGAGCGTCTGACCGATAGTGCTGTTATGTTCAACCTGCGTATGATCCTCCACTTTGTGGGTGATATGCACTGTCCTACACACTCTTATGTTCCTGGCCCTCGCTGCTTCTGGCCTTGCACCCTCAATGGCAAGGAGTACACCTTCCACGGTGTGTATGACAAGATGCCTGCACTTGTTCACAAGGGCAAGACCGACGATCAGATTGCAGACGAGCTTAATTGCCTGAAGAAGAGTGAGATTAAGAAGATTACCAAGGGTTGCCTCCACGAGTGGGTACAGCAGGTAGGTAGCGACAATAAGATTATCTATCAGTGGAATCCTCATAACACTCCAGTGCTTGATGATAAGACTGTAGAGCTCTCTACTGATCTGGTTAACAGACAGATGCAGCGTGCCGGTTATCGTATGGCATATCTGCTGAACAAGTACTTTGACAAGTAGCAGAGGCGGTTATAAAATAGCGTAAAACAGATTGTAAGAGCGATTCTTGCAGTCTGTTTTTATTTTACACCCCCAATATTCTTGAATATTGGAGATTATTTCGTATCTTTGCCCACTATGAAGTTTACACTACAACATACTGACAAACAGAGCAAGGCGCGCGCTGCTGAGATTGTGACCGATCACGGCGTGATTCATACGCCTATTTTTATGCCGGTGGGTACGGCTGCAGCGATGAAGGGTATCTTCCATCGTGACCTTAAAGATGAGGCAAAGGCTCAGATAATCCTTGCCAATACATACCATCTCTACCTGCGTCCGGGTATGGACATTATCGAGCAGGCGGGCGGTGTTCATCGTTTCTCTACCTGGGATGGCCCTATGCTTACCGATAGCGGAGGCTTTCAGGTCTTCTCGCTTGCAGCGTGCCGTAAACTTAAGGAGGACGGTTGCCACTTCCAGTCGCATATCGACGGCTCAAGACACATCTTTACCCCTGAGAGCGTTATTGATACCGAGCGTACTATCGGCGCCGATATTATGATGGCCTTTGACGAGTGTCCTCCCGGTGATGCACCGAAGGAGTATGCTGCCAAGTCGCTTGCCCTTACTGAGCGATGGCTTGACCGCTGCTTTAATCAGTATCACAAGACAGCACCAAAGTATGGCCACTACCAGTCTCTATTCCCGATTGTTCAGGGTTGTGGTTATCCCGATTTGAGAGCAAAGGCTGCTGAGAATGTGCTGCAGTATAATGCCGATGGTTATGCTATTGGCGGACTTGCTGTGGGTGAGCCTACAGATGTTATGTACTCGATGATTGAGGTGGTAAATGCTATTTTGCCTACCGATAAGCCGCGCTACCTTATGGGCGTGGGTACGCCGATAAACATCCTTGAGGCTATCTCTCGTGGTGTAGATATGTTTGACTGCGTAATGCCTACACGCAATGGTCGTAATGGCCAGCTCTTCACCTCTGAGGGCGTTATTAACATCCGCAATAAGAAGTGGGAGAATGACTTTTCGCCTATCGACCCTAATGGCCCAACCTTCGTAGATACCCTCTACTCAAAGGCATACCTTCACCACCTTGTTGTCTGCAAGGAGATGCTGGCGGCACAGATTGCCTCGCTGCACAATATCGGTTTCTACCTCTGGCTTGTGGGTCAGGCGCGTAAGCATATTATCGCGGGCGACTTTACACCGTGGAAGGATGTAATGGTTGAAAAATTGTCAAGGAGGTTGTAGTATGGCGATGTTACCTGAGTACAATAAGCGTAAGCCGTGGTTCCCTGGCTTTAAGAAACTTGATCGATATATTCTGGGCAAGTTTGTGGGAACATATCTGTTTGCCATTGCAATGATTATCGTCATTGTGGTGGTATTCGACTATGTCGAGAAGGTTGATGACTTTATCCAGATGCACGCACCTGTGTCGGCAATTATCTTTGACTATTACTTCAAGTTTGTGCCGTTCTTTATAAACCAATTCTCGGCACTGTTTACCTTTATTGCGGTAATTTTCTTCACCTCAAAGCTGGCATACCAGACTGAGATTGTGGCAATGCTCTCGGGCGGAATGTCGTTCCGAAGGCTTATGTGGCCATACTTCCTCGGCGCGTTATTTATCACAACGCTCTCGCTGGTGCTCAGCCTCTGGATTATTCCGATGACGCAGAAGGATTGCGTTGCCTTTGAGCAGAAGTATATTGCCCGCCGTGTGCGTGAACAGTATGACCGCCATATATACCGTCAAGTTGAGCCGGGTAAGTTCGCCTATATCCGCGGCTTTAGCAAGAATACCTCTGTGGCCTCATTCTTTGCCCTTGAACAGTATGATGGTAGTCGAATGGTCGGTGCCCTTGAGGCGTCAGATGTTAAGTTTGAGCCAGAGAGCAAGCACTGGACTGCTCAGCGATATATCACTCGCACATTCGATAGCGAGGGTATGGAGACCTTTACCCAGCACCGCAACTTGGATACGGTTATTAACCTCGATGTTGTGGAGCTTGGCCGACTAACCGAGTTGCTTACCACGATGAATATTGTCGAGCTTAACGACTTCCTTGCCCAGCAACGCGAGAAGGGTTCAGACTCTATCCGTCAGATAGAGGTTGAGCGACATATCCGTTTTGCATATCCGTTTGGAACATTTATCCTCACGCTCATTGGCGTGGCTCTCTCATCGCGTAAGGTCAGGGGCGGTACGGGTCTGCATATCGGAATTGGTATCACCCTCTGCTTCTCCTATATTATGCTTACCCGAGTGTTTGAGGAGTTTGCTAAGGGCGGTAGTATGCCGACAATGATAGCTGTATGGCTGCCAAATGTAATATTCTTGATTGTAGGTATATACCTCTATCGTAAAGCACCGAAGTAGTATGGCAACACTTACAGATATCGTAGCAAAGTGCAGTGCCGGCGAGCGTATAAGTGCAGAGGAGGCTCTCTTGCTCTGGCAGCAGGCCCCGCTGTGGCAACTCTCGTCACTTGCGCTAAATGCAAAGCGTCGCATAAGTGGCGATAAGGTCTACTATAACCGCAACTTCCATCTCGAGCCGACCAATGTCTGCCAATTTGAGTGTAAGTTCTGCTCTTTCCGCCGTAAGGCTGGTGAAGAGGGGGCGTGGGACTATAGTATGGAGCAGGTGATGGATATTGTCCGTGCTCGCCGTGATAGTGGAGCTACGGAGGTTCATCTCGTGGGTGGCGTACACCCTACGCACGACCTGTACTACTATGTGGAGATGATTCGCGGCATTAAGAACATTATGCCGCAGGTGGCAGTCAAGGCATTTACGGCTGTGGAGCTGAACTATATGATATCGAAGGCGGGTCTTACTACCGAGCAGGGTCTTGCACTTCTCAAGGAGGCGGGTATGGAGTCTGTGCCTGGAGGTGGAGCCGAGATCTTTGCCCCGGAGGTGCGAAATGCTATCTGTCCGCAGAAGGGTACAGCCGAGCAGTGGCTAAGTCTGCACCGAGCAGCCCATAAGATGGGTATTGATAGCAATGCCACAATGTTGTATGGCCATATCGAGACTATCGAGCATAGAATTGACCATCTGATGCGTATCCGAGAGCTTCAGGATCAGACGGGTGGCATCAATGCCTTTATTCCGCTCAAGTACCGCAGCGCACATAACGAGCTGTCGTACCTTGGTGAGACAACTGTGATTGACGATCTGCGCACACTTGCTATGAGTCGCCTTGTGCTTGATAATGTGCCGCACATAAAGGCCTATTGGGTTATGTATGGCAAGAGTACTACGGAGCTGTCACTTGCATTTGGTGCTGATGATATTGATGGTACTATTGACGATTCGACAAAGATATACTCTATGGCAGGTGCTGAGGATTCTCGCCCGACAATGAGTGTTGCCGATATTGAGAGAATATGTGCTTCGGCAGGCTTCAGGGCTGTGGAGCGTGATACACACTATAACGAGATAACAAAATAGAAGATATGAGAACAAAAACATCTAAAAAGTCGTGGTTTGCTCGCCTGCGCAGTAAGCCTATATTGTGGAACTTGACCCTGATTGTGGGTCTGCTGGCTTCGTTGGCAATTCTTGCCTATGTGGCTCTGTCTGTGGGTACTCGCCACGGTATGCGATTGACCGTGCCAAACTTTACAGGCCTGGCACTTAAAGATGCGCAGTACTTTGCTCAGCAGCGCGGATTGAACCTTATTGTCAACGACTCACTCTTTGTGCCAGCATATCCTGGCGGTATGGTGCTCGAGCAGTTGCCAAAGGGTGGTGTGGCTGTAAAGAAGGGTCGTAAGATATATATCACCATCAACTCGTTTGCGCAGAAGAAGTTGCCGATGCCGTATGTGGCAGGTCGCTCGCTCCGTCAGGCTAAGAATATGCTTGAGGGTGCAGGCTTTGGCATAGACTCGCTTGTATATGTTGAGGATATGGCCACTAACTATGTGCTTGCGCAGTATTTCGAAGGTCAGGAGGTCACTGCCGAGAGCAACCTCAAGGTGGAGAAGGGCCGAGGTGTAACCCTGCGTGTAGGTGTTAGTCCTGATCAGAATAGCACAACCGTGCCGCGCCTTATTGGTCGCCGACTCTTTGATGCCAAGGGCAGACTGTGGGAGTTGGGCCTTAATGTAGATAAGGTTACATATGATCAGGGCATTACACTACTCAATCAGGATGATGCACGCGTATGTCGTCAGAGTATTCTTCAGGGTAGTACCGTAACTTTGGGTGAGCGTGTAGCATTGCATCTGACATTGGATATGACGGCTGTTGATGCAGCAGCCGCGGAAGCAGAGCGTCAGGTTGAGGAGCTGCTCAGACAGCAGGCCGTAGCTGACTCTCTTGCTCAAGTAACAGCGGACTCGCTCCGTATGGTTAACAATGTTGAACCACAGCCACAGCAGGCTGAAGACGATGAGTTTTTCTTCTAATGGCAGAGTTTGTTGAGGATATTGAACTTGATGACGAGGAGATTATCGCCCCCTCGCCGCGTCGAGAGTTTCTGACAGACGAGAAACCCGATGAAAATGGTCTGTACGAGCACTTCTCGATTACGGTAGATAAGGGGCAGTCGATGATGCGTCTGGATAAGTATCTTGCCACACATATCGAAAATTGTTCTCGAAATCGTGTGCAGACGGCAGTCGATAACGGCAATGTGTTTGTTAACGGTCGCCCACAGAAGGCTTCGTATAAGATTAAGCCGTTTGACCATATTGTGCTTAAGATGGAGTATCCTAAGTACAACTGCCTGCTTACACCGCAAGATATTCCGATTGACATTATATACGAGGATGACGATGTTATTGTGGTAAACAAGGAGGCCGGTATGTGCGTACACCCTGGCCACGGAAACTACGATGGCACGCTGGTAAATGCCCTGACCTTCCACCTACAAGACAATCCGATGTTCCAGCAGGGCGATGAGCGCGCGGGACTTGTACATCGTATAGATAAGAACACCTCTGGAATCCTTGTTGTGGGTAAGAATCAGGAGGCGTGCAACCACCTTGCGCGTCAGTTCTTCCTCCATACAACAAAGCGTCGCTATATAGCCCTTGTGTGGGGTAATTTTGAGAATGACGAGGGTACTATTACAGGTCATATCGGCCGCAACCCTAAGAATCGTCACCAGATGTATGTCTTTGCCGATGGCTCTGAGGGTAAGCACGCCGTAACCCACTATAAGGTGCTCAAGCGTTACGGCTATGTGACCCTTGTGGAGTGTAGACTCGAGACGGGCCGTACACACCAGATTCGTGTGCATATGCAGTATATGGGTCATCCGCTATTTAATGATGAGCGTTATGGCGGTGACAAGATTCTGAAGGGAACAACATTCTCTAAATATAAGCAGTTTATCGAAAATTGCTTTGAGACTATGCCTCGCCACGCCCTGCACGCACGAATGCTGGGCTTTGTGCATCCGACAACGGGCGAGGAGATGATTTTTGAGTCACAAACACCGGCGGATTTTCAGGCAGTGATAGACCGCTGGGATAACTATGTTAAGGCTGCCAATTTATATAACGAGTAGTCTATTAAGGTTATAGGTTATGGGATTTTTGCCAACGACAGTAAAAGAGATGAAATCTTTGGGGTGGGACTATGTTGATATAGTTCTATTTACGGGCGATGCATATATTGACCACCCGTCGTTTGGTGCTGCCGTGGTCTCGCGCCTCTTTGAGGCTGAGGGCTATCGTGTGGCGGTAGTTCCGCAGCCAAATTGGAAGGATGACCTTCGCGACTTCAAGAAGTTCGGTGCTCCGCGCCTCTGCTTCTGTGTCAGTGCAGGTGCTATGGACTCGATGGTCAACCACTATACGGCAAATATACGCTTGCGTAGCAATGACGCCTATACGGCTGGCGGTGCAGCTGGTTTTAGACCTGACTACGCCGTAACTACATACACTAAGATTCTCAAGCAGCTATTCCCGACAGTGCCTGTGCTTATTGGTGGTATTGAGGCCTCATTGCGTCGTGTGACCCACTACGATTATTGGAAAAACTGCCTTATGCCATCTATACTTATTGATAGCGGAGCCGACTTTCTGCTCTACGGTATGGGCGAGCAGGTTATCCGCGAGGTGGCACGAGCTATACGCAACGGCTTTAATGGTAAGCGACTGCGAGCAATTCGCCAGGTGGGCTTTGTAGCCGATAGGGGATATGTCGAGCGATTAGATAAAGATAAAACTATTTTCCTAAACTCTTTTGAGCGTTGCGTGGCTGATAAACGCGCCTTTGGTCAGAACTTCGTGACCGTTGAGACAGAGAGCAATCTGCTCTGTGCAGAGAAGGTGCTGGTCGAGCAGACAGGCGATAAGTATGTGGTTATAAACCCTATGAATGCTGCCCTGA
Source organism: Alistipes sp. (assembly GCA_045654345.1). Classification (GTDB taxonomy): domain Bacteria; phylum Bacteroidota; class Bacteroidia; order Bacteroidales; family Rikenellaceae; genus Alistipes. The sequence continues at coordinate 24,499 of JAZOND010000010.1, forward strand.
CTACTGAACAGATAGACTACGCCTTTGATCTGCCATATATGCGCGCTCCGCATCCTAAGTATAGTAGCCGTGGCGAGATTCCTGCGTGGAGTATGATTCGCCACTCGATAAATATCCATCGCGGATGTTTTGGCGGCTGCTCGTTCTGTACTATCTCGGCTCATCAGGGTAAGTTTATCTCGTCGCGTAGTGAAAAGTCTATTATGCGCGAGGTGGAGAGGGTTGTGGCAATGCCCGACTTCCGTGGTACTATTACCGATGTTGGTGGTCCGAGCGCAAATATGTACTGCCTCGGAGGTAAGAATAGAGATATTTGCGCCAAGTGCCGCCGTCCATCGTGCCTGCACCCTAAGCCGTGTCCAAATCTCAATCGCGACCATAAGCCGCTGATAGATTTATATCGTAAGGTCAGAGCAGTAAAGGGCGTTAAGCACGCCTATATCGGTAGCGGTATTCGTTACGACCTTTTTGAAAATAACGACTACCTGAAGGAGGTTGTGCTACACCACACCTCAGGCAGACTTAAGGTTGCGCCAGAGCATACCGAGGATGGGGTGCTCAACCTTATGCGTAAGCCGTCGTTTGCCCTCTTTGAGGAGCTGAACCGCGACTTTAACCGCATATGCCGTGACAATGGGCTTAAGTATCAGCTTATCCCTTACTTTATCTCGTCACACCCTGGCTGCCGTGAGGCAGATATGCGCGCCTTGTCGCATAAGGTGCTGGGCAAGCTCAACTTTACCCTTGAGCAGGTGCAGGATCTTACGCCAACGCCGATGACACTCTCATCTGTTATGTTCTACACGGGCGAGAACCCATATACGGGTCAAAAGGTCTTTGTGGCGCGCTCGCAGAGCGATAAACGTAAGCAGAAACAGTACTTTTTTAGTAAATAATGTAAATAGATACACACAACTTTTACGCAAACCAAACTATGAAGAGACTTTTTGCGATAATAGTAACGCTATTGGCTATTTTTACAGCGACAGCTCAGGAAGAACACTCTATAGTTCTTGACCAAAGCTCGTTTAGAGCGGTGCAGAAGGATGCGCTAACGGGTGCAAATATCGACCCGATAGCCAAAGATACATCGCGCAACCCGTGTGCGCGAGTAAAAATCCGCTTTGCCAATATGACTCGTGCCGATGTGGATGCCTTGGATGTTAAGTTTCAGTCGAATACTGACCTTGCTCGTCAGGAGGTGGCGCAGTACTTTGACAATGTGCTTATCATCGAGATGACGGCACGCCCAAATACCCGATTCTATATTCAGAGTCCCGACTTTGGACAGAGTAACGAGGTTACCTTGAACCTTGAGGGTGATAAGGAGTACGAGATGGAGGCGCGCCTGAATCAGACCTATAGTATCGTTGTTAATAGTAACTTCGAGGGTGCTGCTGTGTATATCGATGGCCAATATAAGGGCGTGACTAACAATAACTTCCAGCTGACAGTCAAGGATGTGACTCCTGGTGACCATACTCTTAAGGTTGTCTATGGCGGTGCGCAGCCTGAGCAGAAGATTAATGTACACCGAAGTAGTATCTCTTTCCGCCAGAATATCAATATTGCAGCGGCTAAGCCTCAGCACATTGTCTTTAAGCTTTCGCCTGCCGATGCGGTATTAGAGATTGACGATGTGATGCTCTACGGCACTGTTGACAATGGCGGCTATGTCGAGCGTCGACTCAAGTCGGGTAGCTATGACTATACCGTCACCGCGCCAAATTACCACCCTTATAAGGGTACTATTGTGGTGCGTGATAGCAAGATTGTCGAGGAGATTACTCTCAACCCTTCATATGGATTTTTGCAGGTGTCGGGTGATAACCTTGCTGATGCCTCTATATATATAAATAATAGGTATATCGGCAAAATGCCTATTGAATCCCATCAGTTGGCAAGTGGTGAGTATAGTGTGCGAGTTATCAAGCCGCGCTATAAGCCGTTTGAGGCTAAGGTGGTTGTTGTCGATGTGCAGACCACAATGCTGACCCCTACGCTCGAGCCAAACTTCGCTAAGGTTACCCTGCGCGCAGCCACCTCCGAGACCGAGATTTGGCTTAACGACAGCTTTGTGAGCAAGGGAACCTATGTCACCGAGCTGGAGGTGGGCTCCCACTCTGTCGAGGGCCGATTGGCAGGCCATAGCTCGCTGCCGAAGATTTTCGATATCGAGAGCACAGAGGCCCAGACTATCGACATCCCTGCCGCTGTACCTATGTACGGACTGCTCGATGTCTCGTCAACCCCTCTGCCGGCAAATATTATTGTCGATGGCAAGGATACGGGCAAGCAGACCCCTGATACGGTTGAAAATCTGCTTGTGGGCGAGCATACGGTGACAATCATTAAGGCTGGCTATAAGCCTTATACACAGAAGGTTAATATCTTCGAGAATCAGATTACCGAAATCTCGGTGCGCCTGACCTATGACGGCACAACCCCTGCTCCTAAGCCACAGCTACAGCCACAGCCAAAGGAGCCAAAGCAACCAAAGGAGAAGCCGCAGGCTGCACCTGCCAAGGTGAAGAACGGCTACCAGAGCAATGTTGAGCTGGGCTATGGCCTACACGCTGTGTCGGGCGGACTGATTAACCACGTAGGTCTGAACTATATCGGCGGTTATCGCGCAAATCGAATCTTCGTGGGTCTTGGCGTGGGCGCGGAGCTGAACTTCGATAGTATTGATAATAGCAAGAGCATAAGCAACGCCTATACAAACTTTACGAATAGAGCCTCTGAATCCACAGCTGTCTCCTCGGGTGCATTCAGCGTACCAGTGTTTGCCCATATGAGGGCATATATGGGTCGCCGTAGCCGTAGCTTTGTATATCTCTCGGCGGGCGGTAAGCTCTTGGGTACAGATAGCTTTACATACGAAAAGCAGACCTTTAAGTATAACTCAAATGGATTTTTTGCCGACCTTGGTGCGGGTGTACAGCTGAAGAGCTTCTTTATCTCTGCCGCTGTTAGTGCCCAAACATCGCCGTGTGCCGAGTTTGTTAGCAATACACAGATAGACCTTAAGTCTAAACTTGCCATCGGTGCAAAAGTATCTATGGGCTTTACTTTCTAAATGTCACGATTATGAGAAAATTATTCAACTATATAGTGCTCTGCACCACCACAGCCCTGCTCACCCTCGGCTGTACCCAGTCTTTCTTCCTCGAGGATAATAGCACGCCGGCACCCACTCCAACCCCAACTCCAAAGCCCGAGGAGCCAACACCAGATCCAACACCAGACTTAAACACTCTGTTTGGTGATGATACTATGGCCTTTGTCGAGGGTGGAACATTCACTATGGGAGCAACAGCAGAGCAGGGTTCGGATGTTTATAACGAAGAAAAACCAACGCACTCAGTAACCGTTTCTGATTTTTATATCGGTAAATATGAGGTTACTCAGGCCCAGTGGCGTGCAGTGATGGGTAGTAACCCAAGCGGATTTACTGGTGATAATAACCCTGTTGAGTATGTCTCTTGGGATGATGTTCAGGAGTTTATTACTAAACTCAATGCTCAGACTGGTAAGCATTTCCGTCTCCCAACTGAAGCAGAGTGGGAATATGCTGCAAGAGGTGGAAATAAGTCGAAAGGTTACAAGTATAGCGGTAGCGATAATATAGATGAGGTTGCTTGGTACAACAGCAACTCAGGTAGTATTACCCTCCCAGTAGGCCAAAAGACTCCAAATGAGTTAGGTATCTACGATATGAGTGGCAATGTTTACGAGTGGTGTCAGGACTGGTATGGTGCTTACAGTAGTAGTTCGCAGACAAATCCTACGGGCCCAAGTAGTGGTTCTGAACGAGTGCTGCGTGGCGGTAGCTGGTTCAACAACGCGAGGAACTGTCGTGTCTCTGATCGTGACAGCGGCACACCCGACGGCCGTAGCGGCTACTTCGGCTTCCGCCTCGTCTTGGAGGCAGAGGGCTCAGGTATGCCAGAGCCAGAACCTGAACCCGAGCCAAATATTAATGTTGGCGGCTTCGATATGGTCTTTGTTGCTGGCGGCACATTCACTATGGGAGCAACAGCAGAGCAGGGTAGTGATGCTATTGATAGTGAAAAACCTGCTCACTCCGTAACTCTTTCAGATTATTATATTGGCAAGTATGAGGTAACCCAAGCTCAGTGGAAAGCCGTTATGGGTAGTAATCCAAGCAATTTCCAGGGTGACAATCTTCCAGTTGAAACTGTTTCTTGGGATGATGTTCAGGAGTTTATCAAGAAATTGAATGCACAGACTGGCAAGCGTTTCCGTCTACCAACCGAGGCTGAGTGGGAGTATGCCGCTCGCGGAAGAAATAAGTCGAAAGGTTATAAGTATAGCGGTAGCAACAGCATTAGTTATGTCGCTTGGTATGGTGACAACTCAAGTAGCAAGACTCACCCAGTGGGTCAGAAAACCCCAAACGAGTTAGGTATCTATGATATGAGTGGCAATGTTTGTGAGTGGTGTCAGGACTGGTATGGTAGTTACAGTAGCAGCTCACAGACTAATCCTACGGGTCCAAGTAGTGGCTCTAGCCGCGTGTTGCGTGGCGGTAGCTGGATCAGCAGCGCGTGGAGCTGTCGTGTCTCTTATCGTATCTACATCAACCCCGACTTCCGTGGCGACGGCTACGGCTTCCGCCTCGCTTTGGAGGCAGAGGGCTCAGGTATGCCAGAGCCAGAACCCGAGCCCGAGCCGATTCCTGTGGTGGCGTACTCAGAGAACTGCGGAACATCGGTGGAGAAGAGTAATGGTTACTGGCCATATGTCGATCAATTTACTGGCTGGGCAAGAGTCAGTGGCAATGGTTACGACCAGAGTGCAGTGAGCTATACGGGTGTCAATGCATCTGTGCGTAACTCGGGTGCCGAATGGGCTCCGATGGGTGTGACATATGCATCTGATGCTCCTTATGTATATCTTCAAGCAAAAGATGAGACTAAGTTTGTTATCAATAATATCGCCCTTAATAGTAGCGTTAATAATTATACACTCTCATTTACGGCATTTAATCAGTATGCAGGCCTTATCGCATCACCATATACGCCTGTAACTACTCCACTTATCTCTGGAGAGAATCTAACACTATATCTCAGTGTTGATGGTCAGAAGTGGGGCGTGGTTAACTTCACCGCCACTGCGGGTGCTAATTGGACAATGGTAACTGCACCATTTACTCTGCCAGCCGCTGCCGATAAGCTCTTTGTAAAGTTCGCAAACTATAAGGGTGATACTACAACAGCACTTCCGAACTCAAGTTATCAATACTTATCCACACTCCGTATTGACGACTTCTCTCTTATCGAGGGCGGTAATGGCCCAACCATCGATTTTACATTGACCGACGATGACGGCGGTTCTACTGAGCCAGAGCCAACTGTGATTCCGGATAACGAGATTTGGTATACATCGACTGATGGCAAAGTTGTAACACCTTATGCTACAGATGTATTCGGCGTCAATATAGTGTCAAATACCTATGAAAATGGCAAGGGTGCAATCAAGTTTGACGGTAAGGTAACGCAGATAGGAGAGTCTGCTTTCAATAAATGTACAACTCTATCTACTATTGAAATACCAAGCAGTGTAAATACTATTGGCGGTTGGCCATTTACGGAGTGCAGTAGCCTGTCAGAGTTTCGTGGTAAGTTTGCATCTGAAGATAAGCGTTGTTTGATTGTTGATGGAAGACTTGCAGCATTTGCACAGAAGGGTATTTCATCTTATACTGTTTCTGATAATGTCTCTATCATAACTTCAGGCGCGTTTAGTAGTTGTAGCGCACTTCAATACATAACTATCCCTGATAGTGTTACTTCGGTAGAGTCGGGTGCTTTTGTAGGTTGTAGTAAATTGAGGGCATTTTATGGGAAGTTCGCATCGAGTGATAATGCTTGTCTTGTTGATAATGGCGAGCTCATAGCTTTTGCACCATATGGTTTTGTGTCATATAACATACCAAATGATGTAACTATTATCGGAGATTCTGTGTTTATGGATTGCGATAACTTAAAGACAATAACAATACCAGATGGGGTAACTCGTATCAAAGATGCTGCATTTATGGCTTGTAATAAGCTTCAGAGTATTGATATACCAAATAGTGTGACAATTATTGACCGAGATGCGTTTGCTTATTGTGAAAGTGCAACATCAATCAAAATAGGTACTGCCGTCTCTACAATCGGAGATAATGCGTTTATGGATTGCTTAAGTGCAACTACCATTTATAGTAATGCCATCAATCCGCCAACTCTTGCCAGTGAGTTTGTGTTTTTTGGGATAGATATGAATAATTGTAAAATTTATGTCCCTGCAAGTTCTTTGAATGATTATAAGACCGCCCGTTATTGGTCGATGTATGCAGATGCAATTGTGGCAGAGGGTGGTTCAGAGCCAGAGCCAAATATTAATGTTGGCGGCTTCGATATGGTCTTTGTTGCTGGCGGCACATTCACTATGGGTGCAACTGCCGAGCAGGGTAGTGATGCTAATGATAGTGAAAAACCTACTCACTCCGTAACTCTTTCAGATTATTATATTGGTAAATATGAGGTTACTCAGGCTCAGTGGATTGCCGTGATGGGTAGTAACCCAAGTAACTTTACTGGAGATGACCTCCCAGTGGAAAAAGTTACTTGGAACGATATTCAGCAGTTTATAACAAAGCTCAATGCTCAGACTGGTAAGCGTTTCCGCCTTCCAACCGAGGCTGAGTGGGAGTATGCTGCCCGCGGTGGAAACCAGTCTAAGGGCTATAAGTACAGCGGCAGTAATAATATTGACAAAGTCGCTTGGTATGGTGACAACTCAAGTAGTACTACCCACCCAGTGGGTCAAAAGACTCCAAATGAGTTAGGTATCTACGATATGAGTGGCAATGTTTACGAGTGGTGCCAGGACTGGTATGGCAGTTACAGTAGCGAAGCGCAGACAAATCCTACTGGCCCAAGTAGTGGTTCTGAACGAGTGCTGCGTGGTGGTAGCTGGGACTATATCCCAAAAATCAGTCGTGTCTCAAGTCGTTATTACAGCACACCCGACTATTGGCTTGGTAGCATCGGCTTCCGCCTCGCGATGGATAAATAGGAAAAATGATAAATTTTTAGATAGATGAAAAAGATTTTAGGTTTGATTTTGGTAGTTGTGGCGGCGGTGTCGTGCACAACAGAGGAGGTAGTTGAGGCGCGATATTTGGCCTCGGCAGAGCACACGGCGTATCTCTACACTATTGATGAGGGTGGCGCTGTGGCGGTAGCGGACACGCTGGTGCGTGGTGCGCAGCTCAACATTGTGGTAAATGGTGCGCGCAAGGTCGAAGGTGTTGAGTATCTGCCCGTAAAGGGTGGTAAGCAGCAGCACTATGCCCTTGTCTCTCAGCTGGTAGCTCAGCCACGCGAGGTGGTGCAGGAGAAGAGCATATTTGTGCGTACGCCAGCGGCGATAATCTCAGACATTGAGACCTCGAAGGTGGGTGGCAATGCTGCCAAGGGTGAGGAGTTGGCCGTCATTGGCTACGACACCATAGACGCTTCGGGTCGCGTAAATCGCTACAAGGTGCGTCAGGGTGCAGTAGAGGGTTATATCTATGCCAAGTACACACTCTTTGATCGTGAGCAGGCATTAAAGCGTTACAAGGCTGAGGTTTACGACAAGGTGCACAAGGCTATAAAGAACAGCTTTGGCGGTGGTGAGGCGATAGGTTGCGACTTCTATCCGACCGAGCGCGTGGTATTTGAGAATAACAAGATGCCTGAGGCGTGCTACTCGCTTTACCTCAACATATCACCAGCAGTACTTGGTAATATTGAGGCATACATCGCCTTTGCAAAGCAGACTAAGATTAACACCTTTACTATCGACATTAAGGATAACGAGTGTCCAGGATACAAGGCCGAGGCGATGAAGCGTTACTCGCCAACAAACTACGCTCGCGCGGGTGCTACCAAGGAGGCGCTCTACAAGAAGGTTGTCAGCCGTCTGCACGAGGAGGGCTTCTATGTTGTGGGTCGAATCACCTGCTTTAAGGATTCGTACCTTGTTAAGGATCATCCCGAGGTGGCAATTACCGAGAAGGCTACAGGCAAGCCGTTCAAGCACAACAAGGCCTACTGGCCAAGTCCGTACGACCGTACCGTATGGCAGTTCAATGTTGAGCTGGCTAAGGAGGCTGTGCGCAAGTTTGGTTTTAACGAGATTAACTTCGACTATGTCCGCTTCCCAGACCGTATGACTAAGGTTGAGCAACTTATCGACTACCACAACAAGTACAACGAGAGTAAGGTGCAGGCAATACAGCGATTTGTGCAGTATGCGTGCGACGAGATTCACGCCGAAGGTGCCTATGTATCTATTGATGTCTTTGGTGAGGCTGCAAACCCTGGCTATACAACAGCTTATGGTCAGTATTGGCCAGCAATATCGAACATTGCCGATGCTATCTGCGGTATGCCATACCCAGATCACTTCTCAAATGGCTACTACGGCATCAAGAAGCCGTGGAACAACCCATACCAGATTCTTAAGGCGTGGGGAGAGCGTGTGCAGGGTCGTCAGGAGGTGACTCCAACGCCTGCGGTAGTTCGTACTTGGATTCAGGCATACGATGTTATGCGCCACGTAGACAGAAACGGCATTAAGTATAACGCTGAGAATGTGGAGAAGGAGATTCGCGGTCTTTACGATGCGGGACTCTATGGCGGTTATACCACTTGGCACTCGGGCTCTAAGCTCGCCAAGTATCAGGAGCAGAAGGCTGCCTTTCAGATTGACTATTTGGCAGAGATTAAGGCTAAATAGTTGGGTGTATGCTCTGATTTTTTGAAAAAATTTGTGAAATAAAAATTTTTATAGTAACTTTGCGGACTAAAAGCGCAAAAGGCTTATATGAAGAGGTATATTATTGATGCACAGACGCTGCAGCAGAGTAACTTTGATTTTGATCTGCAGGTAGGAATGGAGCTGTTCGAGGCTATGGAGATGACCGAGTTCTCGGCTGTGGATTATCGTTTCCGCGTGGCAGGTAATAAGCTGACTTCTAATAAGTTAGAGATTACCATCGAGGGTGAGGGTAGTGTTGTTGCGCAGTGCGACCGTTGTCTGGACGATGTGACTATTCAGGCAGAGGCTCAGGGAGTGATGGTGGTATACTTCGGTGACGAGTACAAGCCGTTTGATGGTGAGGAGGTGACTCTGCAGCGTGGCGACGAGCTTTCGATAGCCCAGGCGGTATACGACAGTATTATGCTCGACCTTCCAATTGTGCGTATGCACGAGCTTGAGGATTGCAATCCCGAGATGGTGGCACGAATTAGTGGAATGACAGAATAATTTTTACAACTTAATATTAAGAATAATTATGGCACATCCAAAACACAAAGTCTCGTCTACACGACGCGACAAAAGAAGAACCCACTACAAGGCAGTAGTTCCTACAGTAGTGGCTTGCTCAAACTGCGGTGCAGCAGTTCTCTACCACCGAGTTTGCCCTGAGTGCGGTTTCTACCGTGGCAAGTTGGCAATCGAGAAGAAGGTAGTTGAGTAGTTGAGCAAACAGTTACTCAATAAAGCATCGTTTCGGCGGTGCTTTATTGATTTAAGGTATACTCTACAAAGACCTAATTTGTAGGAGCTGCCTTTTAACTCATAAGGTATTTTATGATAAGAATCGGAGTAGATATATTTGGTGGTGATAATGCCCCCGAGGCGGTAGTCAGGGGTGCAATACTTGCGCTTGACCATATTGATGCTAATAGCCGCATAGTGCTATTTGGCGATAGGGAGGTTGTACTACAGCTTCTGGCCGCTGAGGGGTGTGAGGCTGAGAAGTTTGATATTGTACACGCTCCTGAGCGTATAGAGATGGGTGACAGCCCTGCGGAGAGTTTCCGCACAAAGCGTCAGTCGAGCATTGTTGTGGGCTTTGATCACCTTGCTGCGGGCAAGATTGATGGTTTTGCAAGTGCGGGCTCAACGGGTGCAATGATGGTGGGCTCTATGTTTGCTATTCGTCCGCTGCCAGGGGTTATGCGTCCTACCATTGCCATATCTATCCCTACCATTACTTCTCGTCCTGTGACTATTCTCGATATCGGTATTAATGTGGACTGTCGTCCCGAGGTGCTTGAGCAGTATGCCGTTATCGGCTCTGTATACGCCTCAAATGTGCTTGGTATTGATAACCCGAGGGTGGCTCTGCTCAATATTGGCGAGGAGAGCAGCAAGGGAAATATGCAGGCCAAGGCCGCCTATACCCTTATGCAGCAGGCCTCTGAGTGTGGTGAATATAACTTTGTAGGTAATATCGAGCCTTCGCACATATTTATGGGCGATAGGGCAGATGTGGTTGTCTGCGATGGCTTTGTGGGTAATACGGTGGTAAAGCTGGCTGAGGGATTTTATGCCATCAACCAGTCGCAGGGTCACGATGCTCCATTCTGGCAGGGCCTTAACTACGAGAGACTTGGTGGCACGCCCGTGTTAGGTATCGGCGCGGTGGTGACCATCGCTCACGGTAAGTCGACGCCCGATGCAATAAAGAGTATGATTCTGTCGACACAGAATAGTATAAAGACCTCGGTTGTTGATAGCCTGAGAAAGAAATTCGAGAATTGATAGTGATTCTCGAATTTTTTTACTATTTTTGTGGTAGAATAAACTTTAAAACTGATATTATGAAGAAGATTCTCTTAATCATCGTAGCTGTTGTCGGCGCACTGACTGCTTCGGCTCAGCTTACTCCAAACAGGATTGTTGTTCCTGATATTGAGGGCTATAAGACCCTGAAGGGCGATTTCCACATCCACACCGTCTTTACCGATGCTACCGTATGGCCTGTAACTCGTGTACACGAGGCTATCTGGGAGGGCCTGGATGTTATTGCTATTACCGAGCACATCGACACTCGCCACCAGAAGTATGTAAATCAGGGCGTATTTACCGATAAGTGCGACCGTGACTTCTCTTACGAGATGGCAAAGAAGGCTGCAGGCAAGCAGTTGCTTATCGTTCACGGTGGTGAGATCTCTCGCGGTATGCCTCCTGGACACTTCAACTGCCTCTTTGTTAAGGATAACGAGGCTCTCTGCGCTGCTGCCGAGGCTGAGGACAAGGCGACCAATAACGATAATGTTATTGCTATGAAAAACGGTCTTGCAGAGGCTCGTAAGCAGGGTGCATTTATTATGTGGAACCACCCTAATTGGTGCAAGCAGGCCCCTAATGAGACCAAGATGTGGAAGGAGCATAAGCAGATTCTCAAGAGCGGTCATATGGACGCTATCGAGATCTACAATATGGCTTGCGGATACACTCCAGAGGGTCACCAGTGGTGTTTGGATAACAACTTGGCTATGCTCGGTAACTCTGACTGCCACGCTCCATTCTTTATGGAGGTTGATTATCTGCACGGTGCTCACCGCCCTGTAACCCTCGTTTTTGCTACCGAGAAGAGCCTTGAGGGTGTTCGTGGCGCGTTGGATGCTCGTCGCTCGGCTGTTTTTGCTGAGGGTAATGTATATGGTCGTGAGCAGGAGCTGCGTCCGTTGCTCGAGGCTTGCCTTAAGGTTAAGAAGACCCAGTTCAAGGATAAGGAGATTGTTGTGGAGTTTGAGAATGTATCATCTATCCCTGTGACCCTCACTAAGGGCGCAGGCTCTGAAGATACTTGGTATGCTCGCTATGTGGTTATCCCTCCATTTACAACCTATACCTTCAAGGTACGCCCTAATCTTATTGGCGATAAGCAGCCAGCTTACGATAAGGCTCTGAAGAGCTACGATGTAAACTTTGTTGCAGAGAACTACTATATCGGCCCTAATAAGCCACTTGCTTTCAGCGTTACCGTTACTCGATAGCCCTTTTAAAATGTGAGATTACTGACTGTCCGCTTCGGCGGGCAGTTTTTTGACTTTTTAAACTTTTATGAAGAAATTTTTACTTGCAATTGTATTTGTGATGGGTGCTTGCGCTGTAACAGCGCAGACCGTAGACCAGCAGGCAGAGATTGATGCCCTCAACCAGCGCATCGCTAAGCTCGAGAAGCGTGCTGAGGTGTGGGATAAACTCAAACCGGCATTCCAGCTGTCGGGCTATCTCCAAGCAGGTTATGATCTGCTGTGGGATCAGGAGGGTACGCAGACCTCGTCGTTGCATCTTCGCCGTGCGCGTATGACCTTGCAGGGCGATGTCTATAAGGGAGAGAAGGGTGCTAAGGCGAGCTATCGCCTGCAGGTAGACCTCTGTAAGAGCCCTGTAGTCCTCGACTTGTGGGTTAAGTACCAGCCGTTTAATCAGTTTGGTGTGCAGGTGGGTCAGTTTAAGATACCTATCTCTATCGAGAATACCGACTATAACGCAACAAAGCTCGAGTTTATCAGCTATGCCCAGACCGTGCAGGCTATGTCGCGCAACGGCAGTAGCGATATGACGGGCATCAACTCCTCTGGTCGCGATATAGGTCTGCAGTTTGCTGGTGGCTTTATCAAGAAGGAGGGCTTCAGCCTGCTTAACTACGAGGTGGGCGTGTTCAATGGCTCGGGTATCAATGTTAAGGATGCAAATAAGAGCAAGGATATCGCTGCCCGCTTTACCGTTCAGCCACTCAAGAAGCTCAAGATCGCTGCTTACTACCTTCAGGGTGAGGCATCGATCACCTCGCTTGTGGATAAGTATCCAACTATGGGTGAGGGTTGGAATAACCTTGACTATGTGACCTATAACCGCTACGGAGGTGGCGTGGACTATAATAATGACTTCCTCTTTGCTCGCTCCGAGGTCATCGCTGGTCAGACTGGCGAGTTTAACTCCGCAGGTGTCTATGCGCAGGTGGGATATAAGCTGCGCGATAAGTTCTCTGTTGGTGTGCGTTACGACTATTTCAACCCTAATGTGAACGCCGAGGCTATGCAGCAAACAAACTATACTGTTGCCATCTCCTACTACCCTTGGAAATATATCCGCCTCCAGACTGAGTACACCCTCAAGCAGTATGCAAAGCAGGCAAATCAGCCGCTCACAAACTGCCTGTATTTTATGGCTACGGCTATGTTTTAGCGTGATAGTGCAGCATTAGCTGCATATCCCTCAAATCCCCAAATGGGAAATACGCCAAGTATGTCCCATCTGGGGATTTTTCACGATATGCACCTACTACTACACTCTGACGCTAAAATGCGGTGCGAGGAATACCCTTTGCTGTTTTTTGCGTAGCTTGTACTGCGTAGCCAGTAACCGAGGGTTATTCGCGCATCTCGGAGCGTAGCGACCAAACCCCAACCCCTTGCCAACCGACGCCAAACCGAGTGCAGAGCCAAGCAAGCTTGAGCTATGCCGAGGTGTGAAGGAGGAAGAGCTGCATTTATGCGGCTCAAAGGGGGATTTAGGGGGAATGTCAATATTATATATATTATATTGTAATCCGTTTCCTCGGCTTTTGAAGCTCTGTAAGAGGATGTTGCGAAAGGATGACTGCCTGAAAATTTGTTTTCGTAGGCGAGTTATCCTTTCGCGACTTACTGCGCAGCAGTCAAAAGCCATAAAGTTACGACTAATATTTTTTCTGCGTTAGCTGTACTGCGTTAGCCAGGAAACCCGATTGTAGTGAGCACCCCGGAGCAAAGGACCTTTGCGACCAAGTCCCCCTTTGCCAAAGGGGGATTTAGGGGGAATGTCAATATTATATATATTATATTGTAATCCGTTCCCTCGGCTTTTGAAGCTCTGCAAGAGGATGTTGCGAAAGGATGACTGCCTGAAAATTTGTTTTCGTAGGCGAGTTATCCTTTCGCGACTTACTGCGCAGCAGTCAAAAGCCACTACAACCAAGCGAACAAAGTGTAAAAAGATTAAAAATGTTTTGCAGTTTGAAAAAGAATTCGTACCTTTGCCCCGCTATTGTAGCAAATAACTAAAAATTAAAACATTATGAACAATTACGAAACCGTTTTCATTGTCACTCCGGTGCTCTCTGAGGCTCAGGTAGCAGAGGTTGCTGACAAATTCCAGGGCGTTATCACCGAGAACGGCGGATCTATTGTGAATGTGGAGAACTGGGGCCTTAAGAAGCTCGCTTATCCAATTCAGAAGAAGTCCACCGGTTTCTACTTCCTGGTAGAGTTCACTGGCGAGGGTAACATCATCAACACCCTTGAGACCCAGTATCGTCGCGACGAGCGCATTATCCGTTTCTTAACTTTCAAGCAGGACAAGTACGCTAAGGAGTACGCTGACCGTCGTCGTGCTAAGCTTGCTAACAAAAACACTGAGGAGTAAACTATGGCACAGGAAGTAAATCAGGCAGGTGAGCTGCGTTACCTCAACCCAGTATCGGTTGATGTAAAGAAGAAGAAGTATTGCCGTTTCAAGAAGCTCGGCATTAAGTATGTAGATTATAAGGATGGTGAGTTCTTGAAGAAGTTCCTCAACGAGCAGGGTAAGATTCTCCCTCGTCGTCTCACAGGTACTTCTCAGAAGTTCCAGAAGAAGGTTGCTCAGGCTGTTAAGCGTGCGCGTCACCTTGCAATTCTGCCATTCGTAACCGATTGTATGAAATAAGGAGGAGGCACTATGGAGATTATTTTGATTAAGGATGTAGAGAACTTGGGCTACGCTAACGACATCGTATCTGTTCGTCCAGGCTATGCTAACAACTACCTGATTCCACAGGGCTTCGCTAAGGCTGCTACCGCTTCTGCAAAGAAGGTACTTGCTGAGAACCTCCGCCAGCGCGCTCACAAGGATGCAAAGATCCTTGCTGACGCTCAGGCACTTGCTGCAACTCTCGAGGCTCTCAACCTCACATTTACTGTGAAGGCTGAGGAGGGTCGTATCTTCGGCTCTATCACCTCTGCAGATGTTGCTGAGGCTCTGGCTGCTAAGGGCATCGAGCTCGACAAGAAGAACATCGCAGTTGAGGGTATCAAGACTGTAGGTGAGTACAAGGCTGCTGTTAAGCTTCACCGCGAGGTTAAGGCTGAGGTGGCGCTTACTGTTGTAGCTGAGTAAATTATTTTACGAAAACGCATATCAAAGGTTGCTTATTACAAGCAACCTTTTTTTTATGCTTGCAATCAGAGTGGCTCTTTTGTCGTTACGCTTGTATGCAAAATCCTCACATACGTTTAGTATGCTGCGGTTTTGCATACTTCGCAAGCCTAAAAATAGCCTACTCTGAGTTGCATTTCGTATAAATAATTGAGTGCGTTCGTTGTACCTACCGTATTTTGACGATAAAATTCGGCAAGGAAGTCGTTACGCTTGTATGCAAAATCCTCACATACGCTTAGTATGCTGCGGTCTTGTATACTTCGCAAGCCTAAAAATAGCCTACTCTGAGTTGCATTTCGTATAAATAATTGAGTTCGTGCGTTGTACCTACCGCATTTTGACGAAAAATTCGTGCAATAGGGTGGTGAAGATGGCGGTTTAGGTCCTTAAAATATATTACTTTTTTGCCCTTATGTTTTATCGGTTTTGGGGTTCGTGGTGAAAAATGTGGCGTTCGTTGAAAATTTGTAAAATATTTTATAAAATCATAAAAAATCCCATTTAAAAGTCTTACCTTTGTCCCGATTTTCGGCAATCGGGCAAACGTAGCCGAGCCGTAAGTTATTGATTGAATAATATTTACTAAATGTATATAAAGATGACAAAGAAGATTTATCAGCAGCCAACTATTGAGGTTGAGATTTTGGCTGTAGAGCAGGGCTTCTCGCTCAGCTCAGGTTTTGAGGTGCCAGATGGCGAGAACAATGGCGATGAAGATTGGGTGTAACGATTAAATTGTAGACAGATGAAAAAGATTTTTGTATCAATTATAGCACTTGCAGCCTTGGTAGGCTGTAATACCTCAATGGTTGAGGATGTAGCAACAACCCTTTCTGCGCCTATGGAGGTTAGCCTTGATGGCGATACCCGTGTGTTTGACAACGACCTTAACTGGAACTGGCAGAGCGATGATACTATCGCAGCTCTTCAGCTTGCGGGCGATATGACCGTTAACACCTTGACTCTCAAGGAGAACGGTAAGTTCGGTACTGACGAGTTTAAGTATGCTACTACAGATCCGTCAATGTTTATGTTCGTATATCCTGCTGAGGCTTTTGATACCACAACCTTCTCATACAAGTTTGTGCAGACAGGTATTTGGACTCCAACCCTTACAGGCGTTGTAGCAGATGCTACTATCGGCAGCTTTAGCACAGTAGAGTTGACACACCAGTCAGCAGCATTTGAGATTCGTGTATGGGAGGCAGGTCGTGAGACTCGTAAGAGCATCAAGGCTGCAACTATCACATCTACAGCAGACTTCCTCAACGGCTATGGCACAACAGCTGCCGTTTCAGGTCTTCAGAGCGACACTGTAGTGTTCAACCTCGCAGCCGGTGACTATGACTTTGAGCTTACCCTCACCGATGCTAACGATGCAGTTTACACTGTAGCTGTTCCTGCAAAGAACTTCAAGGCTGGTAAGCGTACCATCCTTAATGTTGAGTGGAAGGCGGAGCCAGCTAAGGATGCAACCGTTTCATTCCTTGCATACTCATCTTACAACGAGAGCGATGGCGATGTTATCAAGAACGACGCCTTGAGCGGAAATACTATCTATGTTAAGGATGTTGTTGTAGCAGATGCTGAGGCTGCTGATGTAGCATCAGTTAAGTTGTTGCTCAATGGCTCTGAGCGTGCCGATATTACAAGCGGTAGCACAACTGTATCTGGTTTGGGTTATGGTGCTTACAATGTGTCAGCAAAGCTTACCCTTAAGAATGGTTACACTTATACAACTCCTGAGTCTGTTGTTTATGTTACCGGTATCCCTTATCACGCAGACTGGAGAAGCAACGACTATCCAGATTGGAAATATAGTAGCTGTTCTGACAAAGGTGCGTATGTGAGAATTGATTGTGCAACTGGCCTTAGGGGTGGTTACCTTGTTGGAGGTGTAATTTCTCCAGAGTTTGGTATCCCTGCAGAGGGCTTGAATGTATACACTTCTGTAGCTGCATCTACAAGATCTACAGATGTGAGTGAGAGTGATAGATGTTATATTAAGGCGGGTAATAGAAGTGCATCTCACGGGATGTCTGGCGATTTCGTATATATCTATTACTCTGAACAAGGTAGCACATTCCCTAATACCGCTCTTACTATGCTTGATAAGCAGATTAATCTTACATCTCAAAACCGCTGTTTGGTGTATTCAGGTGAGACATATAGGATTCCTGTGATTGGCACAAATCTTCATACGTATTTTTACCAGATTAAGATTACCTACAATCAGCAATAGCTAATGGCCAATAGCCAATGTAAACAATAGGCTCTCAGTAGAGAGTCTATTGTTGTATATGCGAGAACCTTTTTCGTTTTAAAAAAGTGGGCGTTGGTTGAAAAACTGTTTTTTTGAGAGTTACAGTTTTTAGAAAAGTTATGAATTTTATTAAGTATACTATAGCCTTTGTGTTTGCTCTGCTTGCGGTGGGATGTACAAAGGAGGATATTCAGATTGTAGAGGAGCCTACTGCAGAGATGGTATCTTTTCCAGTCGTGGTAGACCTGTCTGATGAGCAGAGTCGTCTGTTTAATGAAGAGTTAGAGTGGAGTTGGCAGGCGGACGATATTATTTATGGTTCGCAGATAAATAGACTGCTAAAGTATGTCAATCCGTTGACGCGAAATGAGCAGGGTAGGTTCTCAAATGCGGAGTTCTATGCTCTGTCAAGCAGTGCGGCTTACTACCTTTTTGCATATCCAATGTTGGAGTCAAAAATCTCTGGATGGTCTACTGTATACGAGGCGACGGCAGTCCAGAATGGACATTGGACACCGGTGTTGGCGGGCCTTACATCAGAGAAGATATCTGTTGAGAGTCTTAAAAGTGGCGACTATGATAGGGTGGCTTTGCAGCATCTATCAGCAGCCTTTGAGATTCGCGTATGGGAAGTTGGAGGAAAAGAGAGTGGCCAGAGGATGAAGGTTACAAAGGCTACGATAGAGTCTGACTCTCCATTTTTGGGCGTGTGGCGACTATCGGAGAGTGGTGGTAGGCTCTCTGCTTCTCAGAGCCTCTCGGGTAGCAGTGCCACAGTAGAGGTTGATAGTGACACGGTTGTCTTTAATATTGCTCAGGGTACATTTGCCTTTCGTCTGACCCTTGAGGCGGAGAATGGTGAGGCGATAATTGTTCCTGTGGAGCTTAACTTTGAGGCGGGCAAGAGAACTATTCTTAATGTTGAGTGGAAGAGAAATGTCTATCTTGATAGCGCGACATCGTGGTATGAGGATTATAAAACAGATACAAATACAACTCTTGAGGGTGGGTATATCTATCTGAACAACCTTACTTGGGATAGCGGAACGCCGACGGTCTATGTTGATGGTGTGGCGGCAGATGTTGTTGATGATAGGATTGCCGTATCCTCTGGCTGGCACGAGGTATATGCAGCGATAGACAACTGTAGAACAAAGATTCACAGGATATTTGTTTGCCAGAAGCCGACGATTAGTGAGGGTGCGCTGTTCCATACATCATATAACAATGCTAAGGGGGAGATTCTTAAGAGCAATGACTATCGTGGCGATGCAATATATCTCTCGGGGCTTTTGCTCAGTGATCCTGTTGCAGAACCTTTGGCTTCAGTAGTTGTTACCTATTGGGAAGATCGTCTGCTTGGTTCTCTTAATAAAAAGAGTGGTCAGGCTAAGTTCTCGGATGGATATATAACTTTATCCTCGTATGGGAAGTATAAGGCAGAGGCTGTTGTAAAGCTCGATAATGGATATAGTTGCGGAAAGGTTGAGGCAGCTTCGGTAATTGTTACCGGAATACCATCTGTGGCAGACTTTACGGCAGATGATTATCAAAATTGGAACTGGTTCTCTCCAGCTTCGCTGCTTGGTCAACCTACAGTAAGCGTGGGTGAGGTAGATCTGTTGCTCACCAAGTTTAACTGCCTGATTTTAGAGCCGCAGCTTGATAATCCGCTGCTTGTAAATGAGGAGCATAGTGTGGTTATCACCTCGCCAACATTCTATGTGCCTAAGTCGACAGATATCCGTGTAGGTATTGTGGCTCAGGCGGCAAATACAGATGCAGAGATACCGTTCTCAGATGATATAACGATTGAAGATAAGGCTATCTACCGTAATACCTATATTGAGGTGCCTTCAGCAATATCGTTCGACAATCTTGTCGGGTCGTTTATCCCTCAGAAGGGTGAGACTTTTATTGAAGGTGACTTGGTGCTTATACCAACAAAGGGTGCCGATATAAAGTACTACGAGGCTCCTTTTACGCTGACAACGACAAAGCGTCGTGTGCTACTTTCGCGCTTCTTTAAGTATCACAAACAGTATATCAATAAGATTTGTATTGAGTACGCGGATCAAGAGTAGGTGCTAAGTAGTAGAAAAAATAGATTCTTTGGTGAGAATCTATTTTTTTTGTTTGCGGGAGTGGTAGTCAAATTACAATATTTTCACTATCTTTGCGTTGCATATTGTGTAGATAATATAGTCGACTGATATGAAGAGTTTTTTTAGCTTTGTTTGGGATCTTGTTAAGCGTAATCCTTTCATTACGCTCTTGATAGTTATGTTTTTAATTGCAGCACCACAGCTGTTGGGTATCTTTGCACTACTGCTTTTCATCCCGCTGGCAATCATTGTTGTCTGTGCGCTTGTTATTGCGTGGCGTGTGCATAAGTTGCGTAAGAGTATGGAGGATCAGCTGCGTAATAATCAACGCCATACTTCAGGTGGCGGATATCGTACATCGAGCAGCTCTGAGGCAGAGGGTAAGGTTACGGTGCATATTCCTCATCAGGAAACGCGTATAAATGACGAGGTGGGGGAGTATGTAGATTTTAAGGAGGAGAAGTAAAAGTATGAAATTTTTTGAAACCTTTGGACGCTACATCATTCTTATGGGCAAGGTCTTTTCTCGCCCTGAGAAGTGGAGCATATACTATCGCCGAACTATCGCCGAGCTTGATCAGTTGGGTATCGGTTCTATAGCTCTGACGGCTATTATCTCGGTATTTATCGGCGCGGTGATTACTATTCAGATGGCAATCACTCTCGACACCCCATTTATCCCGCAGATGATGATTGGTTATGCTACAAAGGAGACTATGATTCTGGAGTTCTCCTCGACCGTCATCGCTATTATCCTTGCTGGTAAGGTGGGTAGTAATATCGCCTCGGAGATTGGTACTATGCGCATTACCGAACAGATTGATGCTCTGGAGATTATGGGTGTCAACTCTGCGGCATATCTCATTCTTCCAAAGATTGTTGCAACAATGATTTTCTTCCCGTTACTCTCGGCATTTAGTATGATTGTCGGCATCAGCGGCGGATACCTTGTGGCGTGTATGGGTATGATGCTGCCAAGCGAGTTTGTGGACGGATTGCTCTACTATTTTAATAGCTGGGAGATTACCTACTCGCTCATTAAGATGACCGTCTTTGCCTTCCTTATAACCTCAATTTCGGGCTTCTATGGCTACTATGCTAAGGGCAACTCGCTTGAGGTGGGTCGCGCATCGACTACAGCCGTTGTAGTGAGCTCTATTATGATTATGATTTTCAACCTTATCCTAACCCAGTTGCTCCGATGATAAAATGTGAAAATATATGCAAGTCGTTCGAGGGACGCACTGTGCTAAACGATATATCTGTCACCTTTGAGACAGGAAAGACAAACCTTATCATCGGCCGTAGTGGCTCGGGTAAAACGGTGCTGCTCAAGACCCTTGTGGGTCTGCACGAGCCTGATTCGGGACGCATTCTCTTTGACGATGTCTGCTATACTGACCTTAAGTTTAAGCAGCGTAAGGCTATCCGTAAGGATATAGGTATGATTTTTCAGGGAGGAGCCCTTATAGACTCATCTACAGTTTTTGAGAATGTCAAGCTGCCTCTGGATCTATTTACCGACCAGAGTGAGGCTGAGAAGCGTGAGCGCGTAGAGTTCTGCCTTGAGCGCGTAGAGCTATCGCACGCCCCACACCTCTATCCATCAGAGCTTTCGGGAGGTATGATTAAGCGTGCTGCTATCGCCCGCGCTATTGTGCTCAATCCACGCTACCTATTCTGTGATGAGCCAAACTCGGGCCTCGACCCGCAGACCTCGGTGGTCATTGATAACCTTATCCAGAGCATCACTCGCGAGTATAATATCACCACCATTATCAATACCCACGATATGAACTCCGTTATGGAGATTGGTGAGAAAATCGTCTATATCCACACCGGTCAGAAGTGGTGGGAAGGCTCTAAAGACGACATCCTCGACTCTGATAATCTGGAACTGAATGACTTCGTATTTGCTTCGGCAATGGCGAAGAGGGCAAAAAATCGATTTTAATTTGTTGTGATAGCGGCGCATTTGCGGCATATCCCTTAAATCCCAGCAATGGCTGTACGCTTTACTATCCATTGCTGGGATTTTTCACGATATACCGCAACTACACCACTCTGACAACAAATTGAGTGGAGTCTTGGTCCCCCATCGTCGGATTTTTTTACCGAGCGTCGCATCTAACCCCTTTTGACAACAAATTGGGTGTGAATGATGGTCTCTAAAAATTGCGAAAAGCAGAAAAATTTCATATATTTGTAGTAAAATGCAGTACTATGAAGAAATTTTTTGCACTCTGTCTGACAATATTTTCATTTATAACCTCTTATGCTCAGGAGGAGCACTCGATAATCATTGACCAATCCTCTTTTAGGGCGGTGCAGTCCGATGAGTTGACGGGGGTAAATACCGACCCTATAGCCAAAGATTCGTCGCGCAATCCGTGTGCTCGTGTGAAGATTCGTTTTGCCAATATGAGCCGTGCAGAGGTTGATGCGTTGGCGGTTAAGTTCCGCTCAAATACAGACCTTGCTCGTCAGTATGTGGCTGAGTACTTTGACAATGTGCTTATCCTTGAGATGACGGCAAAAGCCAACACCCGATTCTATGTCCAGAGCCCCGACTTGGGACAGAGTAACGAGGTGATGCTCAACCTTGAGGCTGATTGTGAGTACGAGCTGGAAGCGCGTCTAAATCAGACATTTAGCATCATCGTAAATAGTAATGTCGAGGGTGCGGAGGTCTATATTGACGGCAGACCGAAGGGTCGCACGGGGGCAAACAGCAGCCTGACCATCTCGGAGGTGGCCATTGGCGGTCATACGCTCAAAATTTCGTATGGCGGTATGTCTGTCGAGCAGGCAATAGATGTCAATAAAAACTCAATCTCGTTCCGCCAGAATATAAATACCGCAGCCTCACAACCTCAGTATGTGGTCTTTGCTGTAGAACCTGCTACGGCTGTGGTAATTATTGATAATGAGCACTATACACTCCAGGATGGAGTAATGCAGGTGGTACTCGAAAATGGTTCGTACAACTACACCGTAACGGCTGCGGGCTACCATTCTCAGAGTGGAACATTTGCTGTTGCAGGTCAGAAGGTGGAGAAGATTGTAAAGCTTACTGCCAATAGTGCAACGGTGACTCTCACGGCTCCTGATAATGCCGAGATTTGGATAAATGGCACCAAAAAGGGCGAGGGCACTTGGTGCGGAGTACTCAACTCGGGTACATATATCTTCGAGGCTCGCAAGGCGGGCTATGTCACCTCGTCGATGTCGAAAACTATCAGCTCGAGCGTTGCAAATCAGAGCTATACTCTGCCTGCACTAACGCCTATTGTCGGTGCGATAGATATTACAAGCGCACCTCTTATGGCAGATGTTACCCTTGACGGCAAGCCTGTGGGCAGAACGCCGATTAAGCTCGAAAATCAGCTTGTCGGCAGCCACACTCTGCAGATATCTAAGCAGGGCTATAAGCCTTATAGTCAGATAATTGCGGTAGAGGAGGGTAAGACCACCACCGTCAGCGCGACCCTTGCCAAGGGTAGTGGTGCTCAGGCTACGCCAGCGCAGACTACAGCTACGCCAACCAAGATTTCGGGCCTTACAAGTGCGCCATACAAGGTGGGCGACTACTACAATGATGGCGTGCTGCAGGGTGTTGTCTACGAGGTAGACGCAACGGGCCGCAAGGGTATGCTTGTATCCCTTACTGAGGCACCAAGTATGAGATTCTCTGAGTTGCAGGATTGGTGCAGAGATCAGGGACAAGGTTGGAGATTACCATCTTTAGATCAGCTTAAGAGGTTTGCAGTCAATGGCTCTGCGCTCGATGTTGTCAATGCAACACTTCGTCAGTATGGAGTAGAGATAACTGACAAGACATACGAGTCATCCACAAGTGAGTACAAGAGTATAAACCACATTGGCGACAGCGACTCTTTCAGAGTTTTTCACTACTATGTTAGTGGCAATGGCGTTGGTAAGGATGTCTATCGCAGGGGGCAAGGCTCATCTCCAAAGCGCTCGGCCCGCGCGGTGTGTAGCTTTACGGCCAAGTATCGCGTAGGCGAGTACTATAACGAGAACGGCAAGCAGGGCGTTATCTTCGAGGTGTCTGAAGATGGCAACCACGGCAAAATTCTAAGTATGACACAGAGCTACCTCCGTTGGGCTGAGCAGGACTCGCCAGAGAGTAAGCGCACAATCAAGGCAAACAGCACAACCGATGGTGCATATAACACCGACCGAGTGCACTCACGCCCTGGCTGGCAGAAGAAGTACCCTGCCTTTAAGTGGTGCGCAGAGCTTGGCGAGGGGTGGTATATCCCTGCTATTGAGGAGCTTAAGGTCTTTTTGCTGAATGGCGATGTGAACGATGCTGTAAATGCAACCCTCCAGGCTCGCGGTGGAAGTCCGTTGGTGGGTAGGGTCAATATAAACGATAGTGGCTACTTGTCGTCAACAGAGTCGAGCTATATGTTCGACGGCTGGTGCTCCATCTATAGCGCGCATTGGAAAAACTCGCCTGTGAGCAATCAAACCCTTAAATATGTAAAGTGCAATGTCCGCGCAGTGGCAAAATTTTAACCCAATCATTGCACGAAATAGCAAAAAAAGCTATCTTTGTCAAAATTTCCCAAACTATGAAACGACTTTTTACAATACTGACCCTTTTGCTTACCTTCCTGACTGCTGTGGCACAGGAGGAATACTCTATTATCCTTGATAAGAGCACCTTCCATAAGGTGCACTCCGACCCGCTCTCGGGTGTGAATATCGACCCGATAGCAAAGGATGCATCTCGCAATGCGTGCGCGCGAGTAAAGATAAAGTTTGCCAATATGAGCCGTGCTGAGGTCGATGCGTTAGAGATAAAGTTTCAGAGTAATACCGACCTTGCACGCCAAGAGGTGGCGCAGTATTTTGATAATGTGCTTATTCTTGAGATGACCGCCAAGCCTATGACTCGCTTCTATGTCAAGCATCCGACCATTGGCGAGTCCAATGAGGTGAGGGTCAAC
>JAZOND010000011.1:0-70586 GCA_045654345.1 Alistipes sp.
CCTACTGCAGTCAGGCAAAATTATTACCACAGTTGATTATCAAGATACCACCCCAGAGTCACAACCAATCCAAGACGAGTGCCCCTTTTAGAGCAAAATCGCGGTTTTACGCGCAAAAAGTCACAAAGTCACAAAGTCACAGGGGCAGGTCACATTGTGACTTTTGTGACTTCGTGTTACTCGCGTTACTCGCGTTACTTTTCTGCGTTAGCTGTTCTGCGTTAGCTTGTTCTGCGTTAGCCAATGGCCAATGGCCAATAGCTAATAGCTAAATATAATGTGACATTTTTTTGCCGAATTGGCAAAAATACACTATATTTGCGCATTAAATATATTTAAATAGGTATAATAGATGAAAATAGCTCTTGCACAATTAAATTACACCATCGGAGACATTGATGGTAACAAGGTCAAGATTATCGAGGCGATTGAGAGGGCGAAGGCTGAAGGGGCTGATGTGGTGTTGTTTGCCGAGCAGGCGGTAAGTGGTACTCCTGCCTTTGACTTGCTGCGCAAGACCACCTTCCTCGAGTTGTGTGAGGAGGCGTTGGAGGATATTGCTCGTCATTGCGACTCTATTGTTGCCATTGTAGGCTCTCCGCTGCTGTCTGTCGATGGTCCTATGAGTGCTGCGGTGGTGATGCAGGAGGGTAGGATTAAGCACTGCGTGACCAAGAAGTACATCTCTGCGCGTCGTGAGATGGGTTTCCTCAGCCCTGGTACGGGCATTGAGACCCTCTTTATTGCGGGCGAGAAGGTGGCCCTTGTGGTTGGTGATGATTTCCGTCGTGTGAAGAACTATCCGCGCACGGCACAGATTGTAATCAATGTCAACGCCCGCCGTTACGGCAAGGGAGTGCTTTCGCGTCGCTACTCGAGCATTCACAATGTGTCATTTGTGCAGGCCAAGACGGTGGTATTTATCAACCAGGTAGGTGGTTCGGGCGAGATTGTCTACGACGGCACCTCGGGCGTTATGGACTCAAAGGGCAACCTTACCCTTATGATGCGCGACTTTGCGGAGGACTTTGCTATCTACGACACCGAGCAGCCACACGAGCCGTGCATCCTTCCAGAGGCACTCTACAGCCACGACCGCACCCCATTCAACTACCGCGCTGCGGTGATGGGTCTGCGCGACTACTTCCACAAGAACGGCTATACCAAGGCCTGCGTAGGTCTGTCGGGCGGTATTGACTCGGCTGTTGTTGCCTGCATAGCTGCGGCAGCCCTTGGCAAGGAGAATGTGCGCGGACTGCTTATGCCGTCGCCATACTCACCAGACCAGAGCGTTGACGATGCTGTGGCACTCTCTACCCGTCTGGGCATCGAGTACAGCGTACTGCCAATCACCGAGGTATACACCTCTATGCTCAACACCCTCAAGCCCGTTATCGGTGGTCGTGACTTCGACCTTACGGAGGAGAATATTCAGGCACGCATCCGCACCGTTATGCTTATGGCGTTGCAGAACAAGACGGGCTATATCCTTCTTAACTCGTCAAATAAGAGCGAGAATGCACTTGGTATGTGCACCCTCTATGGCGATACTGCAGGCTCATTTAGCGTTACGGGCGACCTCTACAAGAGCGAGATGTACGACCTTGCACGCTATATCAACCGCACGCAGGGCGATGTTATCCCCGAGAGCATTATCGAGAAGGAGCCATCGTCAGAGCTTCGTCCCAACCAGAAGGATAGCGACATTCTGCCTCCATATGAGGTTGTCGATGCCATCCTTAACCGTATGATCGAGCTTGGTCAGCACCGCGAGGAGATTATCAACGCAGGTTTCGAGGGCGAGGTTGTGGAGAAGATTCACGCTATGATTATGCGCAATGAGAAGAAGCGTTATCAGTTCCCACCTGTGCTGCGACTATCGTCGTGCGCCTTTGGTCACGAGCGTCTAATGCCACTGATTAACAAATATGGCGACTAAGGGCACCGTCAGCCACACGGGCAGGGTGCTGTCCATCTTCCGCGACACGGTCACCGTAGCCGTTGAGAGCACAGAGGCTTGTGGCAGCTGCGCCTCGCGTAGTGCCTGCGGCTTGGGCGTGCAGAGTAACACACGCAATATCCTTGTCACCACCTCTGAGGCTCACCTCTATAGCGTGGGCGAGGCGGTAGTGGTAACTACCCGCACACAGATGGGCCTTACAGCCGTGGCACTGAGCTACTTTGTCCCTATGGTGGTTCTTGTAGCAGTGCTTACCGTAGCCGTAGGCTTTGGAGTGACCGAGGGGTTAGCAGCAGCAATATCACTGCTCTCTGTGGGCGTGTATTACGCGCTGCTGTGGCTGCTGAGAGATAAATTGGCTAAAAAAATAAGTTTTACAATACAAAAGCAATGACAACTTTAATCTACACTATCCTTACGCTGTGCATCATAGGCATCGTAGCAGCCGTAGTGCTCTACTTTGTTGCGCAGAAGTTCAAGGTTGAAGAGGACCCGCGCATCGACTGCACTGAGAAGATGCTTCCGGGTGCCAACTGCGGTGGTTGCGGTTTTCCGGGCTGTCGTGGTCTTGCCACAGCACTTGTAGAGAGTGACGACATCTCAGCACTCTACTGCTCTGTTGGTGGCGACGAATGTATGGGCAAGATTGCCGACTATCTTGGCAAGGCAGCACCAAAGAAGGAGCCTCAGGTGGCTACCGTTCGCTGCGGCGGCTGCTTTGAGAAGCGTCCACGCACAAACAGCTACGACGGAGCTATTTCGTGTGCTGTAGCCTCATCGCTCTATGCAGGAGAGACGGGCTGCGCCTACGGCTGCTTAGGCTATGGCGACTGCGTTGTGGCTTGCGCCTTTGACGCAATTACTATCAACCCCGCTACAGGTCTTGCCGAGGTTAACCCTGACAAGTGTACCGCCTGCGGTGCGTGCGTTAGTGCCTGCCCGAAGGGCGTTATCGAGCTGCGCAAGCGTTGGCCGAAGAATCGAGCAATCTATGTTTCGTGCGTGTCGAAGGACAAGGGCGCGGTGACAATGAAGGCGTGCAAGGCTGGCTGTATCGGCTGCCGCAAGTGCGAGAAGGTGTGCGAGTTTGGAGCTATCACCATTGAGAACAACTTGGCCTTTATCGACAGCACCAAGTGCCGTCTGTGCCGTAAGTGCGTAGGAGAGTGCCCTACAGGTGCTATTACTATGATAGGCCTTGCCCCATTGGTTAAAAAAGATGAAGTAAAGGAGGAGAAGTAGTATGAAGACATTCCCTATGGGTGGAGTTCACCCGTCAGACAATAAGCAGTGGAGCAAGTGTAGTGCCATCGAGGCTATGGAGCTGCCGGATGTTGTTAACATCCCCCTTGCTCAGCATATAGGCGCGCCAGCCACCGCCGTGGTAAAGAAGGGCGACAGCGTTGTTGTTGGTCAACTGATTGCCGAGCCTACGGGCTTTATGTCGGCAGCTATCCACGCCCCAATCTCGGGTACTGTTACCGCTGTAGATATGCAGGTAAACGGTCAGGGTCTGCGCCAGATGATGATAACCATCAAGCGCGAGGGCGATGAGTGGGACGCAGCTATAGACCGCAGCCCAGAGCTTGTTACAGAGTGCAACCTTGAGCCCAAAGAGATTATCGAGAAGATTAAGGCCGCAGGTATCGTAGGTATGGGTGGTGCTACCTTCCCAACCCATGTCAAGCTCTCAATTCCTGATGGCAAGAAAGCTGAGATACTGATTATCAACGGTGTAGAGTGCGAGCCATACCTTACATCCGACTACCGCACAATGCTTGAGCGCGGTGAGCAGCTGGTTGTAGGTACACGCATTCTGATGCGCGCCATTGGCGTTACAAAGGCTGTCATTGGCGTTGAGGCCAATAAGCCCGATGCAGTAAAGCACCTTAAGGGCATTATCGGCACAGCTGCTGATATCAAGGTTCAGATGCTTGCCACCCAATATCCGCAGGGTGGAGAGAAACAGCTGATCGCAGCCGTTACGGGCCGTGAGGTACCAGCTCCGCCAGCCCTGCCTATTGATGTGGGTGCTGTTGTTTGCAACGCCTCTACAGCTGTTGCTGTCTACGAGGCTGTGCAGAAGAATAAGCCGCTTATCGAGCGCGTTGTTACCGTCACCGGCTCGGCAGTGCCACAGCCTAAGAACCTGCTGACCCGCTTTGGCACCCCTGTAGAGGCCCTTATTGCCAAGTGTGGCGGCCTTGCAGAGGGAGATGTTAAGGTTATCAACGGAGGTCCGATGATGGGTCGTGCGCTGTCAAATATCGGTATGCCCGTAATGAAGGGCTGCTCGGGAATCACCATTATGGTGGGCGATGCAGCTAAGCGAGGCACCGAGAGTGCTTGTATCAAGTGTGCCAAGTGCGTTGAAGCCTGCCCTATGGGCCTTGAGCCATACCTGCTCTCAAAGCAGGCTCGCAAGAAGGCTTGGGAGGCTATGGAGAATAACGATATCACCAGCTGTATAGAGTGTGGCTGCTGTCAGTTTACCTGCCCAGCCAACATTCCGCTGCTGGACTATATCCGCTTGGGTAAGCAGACAGTTATGGGTATTATCCGCGCAAGAAGTGCTAAAAAATAATAGAAATAGATATGGCAAATAGATTTTTTGTTTCACCCGCACCGCATGTGCATAGCGACTTTTCGACCACACGCCTTATGGGCGATGTAGTCATCGCGCTGTTGCCTGCGCTAATTGTTTCGGTAAGGGTGTTTGGTTGGAGCGTGCTTGCTGTGACAGCTGTCAGCATTGCCAGCTGCGTTCTACTTGAGTTTTTGGTACAGAAGTACCTTGTGAAGGGCCCTGTAACAGTATGTAACCTTTCAGCTGTGGTTACGGGTCTGTTACTGGCAATGAACCTGCCTGCAAATATTCCGCTGTGGATCGTTGTTGTGGGTGCTATCGTGGCTATTGGCGTTGCCAAGATGCCGTTTGGCGGTTTGGGCAAGAACATCTTCAACCCTGCCCTTGCTGCGCGTGTGTTCCTGCTTATCGCCTACCCTACCCAGATGACCAGCTTCCCACAGCCTACTATCAGTGGCTTTGTAGATGCCTACTCGGGTGCTACAGTGCTTGGCGCAGCTAAGGGTGGTATGGTAGACTTCGCGTCGTTCGATGTTGCAGGTATGTTTACCGGTGCTATGGGCGGCTCATTTGGTGAGATATCAGCTCTGGCACTGCTGCTGGGCTTTGTATATCTGCTTATGCGCAAGGTTATCACTTGGCATATCCCTGTAACGGTCCTTGGTACTATGGCTGTTTTTGCAGCTATCTATGGAGCTACTCAGGGCAGTGACCTTGCTTGGCAGATGCCACTGTTCCACATCCTTGCAGGTGGTGCAATGCTTGGTGCAATCTTTATGGCAACCGACTATGTCACCTCGCCTATGACCACTAAGGGTATGATTATCTACGCCATCGGTATTGGTGCCATTACTATGTGCATCCGCCTTTGGGGTGCATATCCTGAGGGTATGTCGTTCGCTATTCTGATTATGAACAGCACCGTGCCGCTTATCAATAAGTATGTTAAACCAAAGCGTTTCGGCGCAAGATAGGAGGGCAGTATGGTTAGTTCATTGAAAAATATGGTCTTGGTGCTTACCACCATCACCCTCATCTCATCAGCCGCAGTAGGTGGCGTGTACCTGATTACCAAGGAGCCTATTGCCAATGCCAAGGTTGCCGCAGTTAACGATGCTTTAGATGTTGTTCTGCCCGACTTTGACACCACCACAACACAGACTATTGAGGTTAACGATGCCCCTGTAGTTGCCTACACAGCAACCCTTGAGGGTAAGGTTGTCGGCTATGCTGTCGAGGGAGTCTCAAAGAATGGCTTTGGCGGAGCTGTTCGCCTTATGGTCGGCTTCGATACTAATGGTACTATTCTGAATGTCAATGTCCTTGAGCAGAAGGAGACCCCTGGTCTTGGTACCAAGATGGCAGACGAGGGTAACCCTCTATTAGCATCTATTAAGGATAAAAAGGCTGCGGAGCTCAACCTGACAGTCCGTAAGGATGGTGGCGATATTGATGCCCTTACTGCAGCAACAATCTCTTCACGCGCCTATGCCGAGGCTGTAGCAATTGCATCTGAGGCATTTGAGGTGGCTGCAGGCTGGCAGAAGGAGGCCGACGATGTCAATACCGGCGCATCAAAACAGGAAGGAGGAACAAATGAGTAACAATCGTCTATCCCTGATCTGGAGGGGAATTATCAAGGAGAATCCTACCTTTGTACTGATTCTCGGTATGTGCCCAACTCTGGGTACCACAACAAGTGCAATCAACGGCTTGGGTATGGGTGTTGCCACTATGGCTGTGCTTATACTGTCGAACATCTTCATTGCGATGATTAAGAATCTGATTCCTGATAAGGTTCGTATTCCGGCCTTTATCGTTGTCATCGCATCGTTCGTGACCGTTGTCGATATGCTTATGCAGGCATATGTGCCGTCGCTCTACGCATCTCTTGGCGTGTTTATTCCGCTGATTGTTGTAAACTGCATTATCCTTGGTCGTGCAGAGGCCTTTGCCTCTAAGAATGGCATTGTAGACTCTGCCCTTGATGGCGTGGGTATCGGCCTTGGCTTTACCCTCTCGCTGACCACTATTGGTGCAGTGCGCGAGGTGCTTGGTAGCGGTAGTATCTTCGGCTTTAGCCTGGGTATTGGCGACTATATGCCACTTGTCTTTGTCCTTGCTCCGGGAGCCTTCCTCGTGCTTGGTTTCTTAATGGTGTTGTTTAACAAATATCTGAAGAAGTAGTTATGGAGTATTTTGCAATAATTATCGGTGCGATATTCGTAAATAATGTCGTACTTGCACAGTTCCTCGGCATCTGTCCATTCCTCGGCGTATCGTCAAAGGTCGAGACAAGTATTGGTATGGGTGCAGCCGTAACCTTCGTAATGGCTCTCTCGAGTGTTGTCGTTTGGCTTATCCAGACCTATATTCTCGCGCCTCTGGGCATCGAGTTTATGCAGACTATCGTCTTTATTTTGGTTATTGCAGCCCTTGTGCAGATGGTCGAGATTGTCCTTAAGAAGGTCTCTCCATCGCTCTATCAGGCACTTGGTATCTTCCTGCCGCTGATTACCACTAACTGCGCCGTTCTTGGTGTTGCGCTGCTTATGGTGCAGAAGGAGTATGGTCTGCTCGAGGGTCTTGTCTATAGTGTTTCAACAGCATTGGGCTTTGCTTTGGCTCTTGTTCTGTTCGCAGGTATGCGCGAGCGTCTTGAGTTCGAGGAGGTGCCTAAGGCCTTCCAGGGTGTACCTATCGCCCTTATCACCGCAGCCCTTCTGGCTATGGCCTTTATGGGCTTCAGCGGATTAGTATAGGCGTTTTTACACCTATATATATAATAATAATATCCGTAGTTATAAACTGCGGATATTTTTTTGTATATTTGTCTAACAAAAACTTTGAGCTATGATAGAGCAATTCGGTGTTCAACACTTTCATAACACTTGTCGCGTAATGAGCGACCTGTACGAGTACCACGACTATACTGCCTATGGAGTTGTGCAAGAGGGGAAGATTACGGGCTTCTGCCATATCGTTTGGGATATAGACTTCTCGAGCACCTATCTGCCACTGAGCCATATTATTATCGGCATTACAGACTCTGAGTACCGCCCTAACCGCGACCTTGAGAGCGATGTACCAACGGTCAAGTATGGCGTAGACCTTCGCTGCCGAGGTGGCGAAATTGAGAATACGACAATCCTCCCCCAGACCGAGGGCGTGCTGCTCTTACAGTACGACGACAACAACCGCCTAACCTTTATCGGCGAACACACCGCTGGCACCCGCCACGGCTTTGGAGCAGAGATTACCTACTCCGACGGCAAGTACGACATCCTCTACGGAGTCTGGAGCGCAGGAGTGCTGAAATACAAGTACACCGCTAATCAATGGATAGGAGTTTGATAGTCAAGCTCCTTTTTTATTGCAAAATATCTGCACAAAATTTGCATTTTATTAAAACATTGTTTAATTTTGTTAAACAAAACATTAATAATATGAGCACAAAGAAGAATTTTCCGACAACTTGCCCCTCGTGTGGAGGTGTGCTGAATGTTAAGAGTCTGCAGTGTGCAGAGTGCCAGACAACGGTTCAGGGCGAGTTTGCCATTCATCCGCTACTGAGGCTCTCGGCCGACGAGCAGCAGTTTGTATACGCCTTTATTATGTGCAGCGGCTCGCTCAAGCAGATGGCTGCCGATATGGGGCTTAGCTACCCAACGGTGCGCAACATTCTGGACAACATTATCGAAAACCTTAAAACAATAGAGAGCTATGAAACGAATCTTTAACCCCTTCACCTACATTGCCGGTGCTAAGGCACTTGTGTTTGGTCTTATTTTTATCGCCACAGCGACCCTATTGCTCTACAGCGGAGGATTTATTCAGGACACCTATATACATATAGGTATGGCAGAGGCACCACTCTGGTATGTGGCGGTGATGCAGATTATCTGGTGGCTGCTGCCTGCAACGCTGCTCTACCTTGGCGGTGTGGCTATGAGCAAGTCGCGCGTGCGCCTTATAGATATGCTTGGCACCACAGCCTTTGCGCAGCTTATACTTGTGCTGATGATTGCCCCTGTGCTGCTGCCCGCAGTGCATAATAGCACCACCGAGATATTAGCTGTTGTGCAGTCGGGTGCAGTGCCTACAATCGGAGTTATGCTGCCAATGGTGCTCTATAGCCTCTACAGCTTGGTCTGCCTTGTGCTGTTCTATATCTGGAACTACAACGCCTTTGCCGTAAGCTGTAACCTCAGCGGCTGGAAGGCTATCCTAACCTTTATCTGCGTGCAGGTAGTAGCAACCATCGTGGGCGTTATAATCTAAATTTTCATATAGACACAAAAAAGTAACGGAGTAACAAAGTCACCCTTGTTGCTCCGTTACTTAGTTTTGCGCTCAAAGTCTATGCTGAGCTACCTTTATGCACGGTTTTGGCGTCAGAGCGGGGTAGGTACAACGCTGCGATTAAGCCGAACGCAGAGCCAAGTTTACTTGAGCTATGCTGAGGCGAAGCAGCGAAGGGTCGCCAAAGCGAGCCAACGCTCGGCATATAAAACAACGAAGGGCTGTACTTACCGTACTGCCCTTTGTTGTTCTATATGTTAGCGGAAGTAGATGCCCCGCTATCACGCCAAAACCCTTAATCTGTATACAATTTTATTGCAGTAAAGTTCACCCTCGTGCAAAAGTACGCTTGGGAACTGAGGCTGGTTGACTGCATCTGGGTGCGTCTGGCACTCGATGGCAACACCTGCGTAGTCGTAGTATCTATTGCCCGTGCGGGTCTTAGGGCTGCCGCTACCGAGCCAATTACCCGTATAGACCATACAGCCTGGGTATGAGGATAGAATCTCCACACTTCGACCCGAAGCAGGGTCAGAGAGTCTACCCACCTCGCCCAGAATATTCTTCTGCCAGCCATCGACAACAAAGAAGTGGTCGTAGCCCTTAAAGTCGCGAATATGGTTAAACTCGGCATCAATGCCATCACCCACGCGGCGCGGAGCGGTAAAGTCCTGCGGAGTATCAGCCACATCGAGCAGCTCACCCGTAGGGATTTGTACTGCGTTCATCTCCAACGCCTTAGAGCAGTTGAGCTGCAGCATATGGTCGTGAATAGTTCCCTGCTCGTCGCCCGACAGGTTCCAATATGTATGGTTTGTCAGGTTGACAGGCGTAGTGGCATCGCTCTTGGCAAGCAGCGTAATCTCGAGGTTATTCTCATCGTCAAAATCGTAGACAATCTGAGCAGTAACCTCACCAGGATAGCCGCAGTCGCCATCCTCAGAGACAAGGGTGAAAATAACGCGGTTATACTCCACACAGCTCTCCCAGAGGCGGTTTGAGAAGTTCTTTGTTCCACCGTGGAGGTGGTTCGGACCATTATTAACCTCAAGGCGGTACTCCTTGCCATCAACGGTCATCTCACCGCCTGCAATTCGATTTGCCACACGACCCACGGTCTTACCCGCACACGGACCATCGCCGAAGTAGCTCAGCGGATCACTATAACCCACCGTAACCTCGCGAACATCGCCATTGCGGTCAGCAAACTTAACACTGACAATACCTGCGCCCACATTACTGAGCTGAACCTCGCTACCCAGCGCGTTGCGAAGCGTATAGATAACTATAGCCTCACCCTCGGCTGTCGCACCCCATATATGTTGCAGAATCTCCATTATGCGTCAATAGGTTTTACGCCCTCAATAAGCGCGTCGATACGCTTCAGACACTCCTCCTTACCGAGGAATGCTGTTACATCGTACATACCGGGGCCCTTACCTGCACCTACGAGTGCAAGGCGCAACGAGTTCATCACCTGACCTACGCCATAGCCCTTCTCGGCAATCCAGCCGTGAACGATAGTCTCGGTGTTCTCCTTGCTAAAGTCGTCGATAGTAGCCAGCACCTCGCGCACCTCAGCAAGGATGCGTGGGTTCTCGCCCTTCCAATACTTCTTGACCTGCTTCTCGTCATACTCAGTAGGGGCAACGAAGAAGTATGATGTCAAATCCCACAACTCTGAGGCAAAGGTAGCACGCTCCTTCATAATGCCTGCGACAAAGCCTGCGACCTGGTCAGAAACCTCAATGCCGTGCTCGCGCAGAATTGGCTGATATACCTCTGCAAGCTCAGCGTCACTCTTGTGGTGCATATACTGGGCATTAAACCACTTAGCCTTATCCGGCTGGAAGCGAGCTCCCGACTTAGACACACGCTCGAGCGAGAAGGTGTCAATAAGCTCCTGCATAGAGAATATCTCCTGCTCAGTACCAGGGTTCCAACCCAGCAGAGCAAGCATATTGATAAACGCCTCAGCAAAATATCCATCCTCACGATAGCCGTGTGCAGTATCGCCTGTAGGAGAGACCCAATAGAGTGGGAATACAGGGAAGCCCATCTTATCGCCATCGCGCTTTGAGAGCTTACCACCACCTGTAGGCTTGAGCAGCAGTGGCAGGTGAGCAAACTGTGGCTGAGTATCTGTCCAACCAAAGGCACGATAGAGCAGGTAGTGCAGTGGCAGTGACGGCAACCACTCCTCACCACGGATAACGTGCGAAATCTCCATCAAGTGGTCATCCACAATATTTGCAAGGTGGTATGTAGGCAGTGCATCTACACTCTTATAGAGCACCTTATCGTCAAGGGTCGAGGTGTGTACCTCTACATCGCCACGAATAAGGTCGGTCATCTTAACAACCTCATTCTCAGGCATCTTAAAGCGCACAACCCAGATATCGCCACGCGCAATACGAGCCTCAACCTCCTCAGCTGGAAGGCTCAGTGATGTTGGAAGAGTGGTACGAACCTTATAGTTGTAGGCAAAGGTCTCACCGCGCTGCTCATACTCGGCTCTGATGGCCTCAAGTTCCTCGGCAGTATCAAATGCATAGTATGCCCAACCAGCCTCAACAAGCTGCTTTGCATACTTCAGATATATCTCGCGACGCTCACTCTGACGGTATGGCGCGTGCGGGCCACCATAACCCACACCCTCGTCAATCTCAATACCGCACCACTTGAGTGACTCGATAATATACTCCTCGGCACCTGGCACAAAACGCTGCGAGTCGGTATCCTCAATTCGCAGAATCATCTTACCGCCGTGGTGACGGGCAAACAGGTAGTTATATAACGCCGTACGCACGCCGCCAATGTGCAGCGGACCTGTTGGTGATGGCGCAAAACGAACTCTTACTTCTCTCATTGTTTTCTTATTTTTGGCTGTTGGCTATTGGCTAACAGCGATATTTTAAACTATTTTTACTCCCAGAGATTTCTTGGATAGACTCCAGCCTCGATAAGGGCCTCGATCTTTGCCATCAGCTGTGGCTTATCCTCCTTATATGTTACGCCAAACCACTGAGCAGTAGTTGAAAGCACCTTCATCTGTGCTGTGCCGCTGCTAATCAGAGTATTGACCATCAGCGGAATAAAGAACTCAGCCTTAAGATTTGTCTGTGTACTCTCAGCAGAGAGGAACTGCACAAATGCCTCTTCAGAGTGAGCAAAGTAGTCAGGGGTAAAGCCAAAGAAGTTCATAGACACCGGAGTATTCTCCTCGAGTGCCACATCCTCGCCCAGGTCGTGAAAGACGATGACACCCTCAGCATTGCGCTCAATCTTTGTGCGCTCAACCATAGAGGTCAGAAAACGATTCTCATCGACAGTACATACGCCACGCGACACGGTACCGTTCTCCGAGAGGGTCTTATTTACCTCGTAACCCACCATTGCGTAGCTGCCTGCGCTACCAGCGAGATTCGCAAGATAGCTACCCATAACCTCATAAGCATTCTGGCCATAGAAGTCGTCAGCATTAACAACTGCAAATGGAGTGTCGATTGCCTCTGCCGCCATCATCACTGCGTGGTTTGTACCCCACGGCTTCTCTCGACCCTCCGGCACTGAAAAGCCCTCTGGCAGGTAGTCGAGCTCCTGATATACATACTCAACCTCAATTCTACCACCAAAACGCTCAGCGTTAAATACTGAGATAAAATCCTCGGCAAAAGAGTGGCGGATAACAAACACCACCTTACCAAAGCCTGCGCGAACAGCATCATAAACAGAGTAGTCGATAATAGCCTCGCCATTAGGACCTACGCCATCCATCTGCTTGAGCGAGCCGTAGCGTGAGCCCATACCCGCTGCTAAAACTAAAAGTGTTGGTTTAACCATAGTTATATATTTTTGTAATTGTCTTCGTTAACACTAATATTCCAAAATCCTACAAAAATAGTAATTTCTATCTAAAAATCAAAATTTGACAACTTTTCCTATCCATTTTAGATTGTAAGAGCTGTTTTTTAATAAAAAACATTATCTTTGTAGTATGATTGTCAATCGCATATTCTCAATATCGTCAAACCAAGAGTTTGAGGCTACTGCGCTGGAGGTTTTTCGCTTTCAGGCAGAGAACTGTGCCGTATACAGGCAGTACCTGCAGCTGCTTGGCACCGACATTAGTGCCATTGAGCGCATTGAGGATATACCGATGCTACCCATAGAACTATTCAAGAGCCATACGGTCTACTCTGCAGCCACAGAGCCTCAGGCCGTCTTTACCTCGAGTGCCACTACGGGGATGACTCCTTCGCGTCACGCAGTTGCCGATCTTACCATCTATGAGCGTGCCTTTACTGAGGCCTTTACTCGCTTCTATGGCAATATTAGCGATTGGAGCATATACGGACTGCTCCCCAGCTACTTGGAGCGCAGCGGCTCGTCGCTTATCTATATGGTCGACAATCTTATCCGCAGAGCTGCTGGTGGTGGCTTCTATCTAAATGAATATCAGAAGCTTATAGCCGATATGGCTGCCGACCCGAACCCTAAGATTCTTATCGGTGTGACCTATGCCCTGCTCGACCTTGCCGAGCAGTATGCTCCCAAGTTAGAGAATACTGTGGTTATGGAGACGGGCGGTATGAAGGGGCATCGCAAGGAGATAAGCAAGGCCGAGCTACACGCAGTACTCTGCAGTGCCTTTGGTGTTGATAGAATACACTCGGAGTATGGTATGGCCGAGCTACTCTCGCAGGGCTACTCTGTGGGTGAGGGGCTATTTGCCACACCTCCGTGGATGAGGGTTATGGTGCGAGATGTCAACGACCCGTTTAAGTGTTTGGGGCACTCGCGTCGTGGAGCTATAAACATCATCGACCTTGCCAATATTTTTTCCTGCTCGTTTATCGCCACGCAGGATATGGGCATAGCCTACAGCGACAACACTTTCCGCATCGAGGGCAGAGTCTCAGATGCCGATATTAGAGGATGTAACCTACTTGTACAGCAATGAAATACAACGACAACGACCTGAAACGACTGCACAGCGTACTCTATCGCATACTTGCTGAGATAGACCGCATATGCCGAAAGCACTCTATCCCCTACTTTATCCAGGGTGGTAGTGCCATAGGTGCCTTTTACAACAAGGGCATAGTGCCGTGGGATGACGATGTAGATGTGGGTATGACCCGCGACAACTACAACCGCTTCCTTGAGGTGGCACCGGCAGAGCTCAGCAAGGAGTACTTCCTCGAGTGGTTTGGCACCGAGAGCAACACTCCATTCTACTTTGCCAAGGTCAAGATGAATAACACGCTGTTTGTCGAGCATATCTGGCGCGGTATGGATATTCACCACGGCATCTTTGTCGATATTTTCCCTTACGACCGCGTCCCTGATAACCAGACTTGCCAGAAGCTGCACCGCTTTGCTGCCAAGTTCTGGATTAACTGCTTTATGGGCAAGCAGATTTGGCTCTGGGGTCACTGTGGCAAGTGCGAGATTGATGCTCCGCTGCCTAAGTCGTGGATTGGCTGCGCTGCCATACGAGTTGTCTGCTCACTGATGTCACGCCGTGCCATCTACGACAAGATGTGCCGCGTGCTTGG
Organism: Alistipes sp.; assembly: GCA_045654345.1. Classification (GTDB taxonomy): domain Bacteria; phylum Bacteroidota; class Bacteroidia; order Bacteroidales; family Rikenellaceae; genus Alistipes. The sequence goes on from JAZOND010000011.1 coordinate 14,411, forward strand.
CAGACACAACGGCAAAGATACCGAGTATATCAACATTGTCCGTATGCCGAAGGACCAGATTCGTCGTCGCTATGCCGAGAACCCTGTACTTATGGAGTTTGGAGGTATGATGGTTCCCGTACCTGACAATGTAGAGGAGTACCTACGCCACCACTACCCTAACCTGCGTCCCGTACTGCCCGTTGAGGAGCAGATAAACCACGCACCGTATAAGTTAGAGTTTGACACTACAAATTAGGTTGAGATGAAAAGGCTCTCTATAATCATACCAACATACAATATGGACGAGCTGTTATCAGCCTGTCTCGACTCGCTGGTAGCCTCTGCAGCCCTTGATGCGCTCGATATAGTTGTGGTCAATGACGGCAGCCGCGATAACTCGCTGTCTATTGCCACAAGCTATGCCACAAAGCACCCCAACTCTGTGCGCGTAATAGACAAGCCCAATGGCAACTACGGCTCGACCATCAACGCCGCCCTGCCTACCCTTATGGGCGAGTATACCAAGATACTCGATGCCGATGATACATTCGACACCGCAGCCATAGAGCCATTTGTCGCCTATCTTGAGCAGGTGTCGGGTGCCGATATGGTTGTCGGCCCATTTATAGAGATTGACAGCCGAGGAGAGCATAGGGTTGACTACGACATCTACTCGCGTCGCAGCTACGGCTATGGTATGCCATACAATGCCGAGCAGGTGTTTGAGCAGGGCAATATTGCCTTCTTTATGATGCACTCTATCGCCTACCGCACAGCCCTACTCCAAGAGATGGGCTACCACCAGCGCGAGGGCATCTCCTATACCGACCAACTATGGTGTTTCCACCCTATTTTCAAGATTCAGAGCATCGCCTTTACTGATATAAGCCTCTACCGCTACAACCTCACCCGTGAGGGGCAGACTATGAGCAGCAGCGTACAGCTACGCCGCATATCCGAATTAGAGGCCGTTGTTACTGAAATGGCTCAAGCACTGGATAACTACAGCAAGTCGCTCTCTGTGGCTCGCTACAACTTCCTCTCGGGTGTTGTTATTCGCCGTATGCAGACCGTACTGCGCAAATACCTACTTGAGATGAGCGATGGTGACTTTGCCGTCTCGCACTTTGCCCAAACGCTCGAGAGCTTTACCCAACTTGCACCACAGCCGCTATCGGTCAAGATTAACAATATGCTTAAAATTGACCTATTAAAGCCGTGGCGTAAATCTGGCAAGCGATATCCGAAGTTTATCCGTCAGATGCTGCTATTTGCCGACAGAGTTATGCAGCGAGCGTACCGCACTATTTTTAGCATTATACGATAGGAGAAATTTATGATAGGTTGTATATTATATATACAACAAATTTAGAACAACCCATACTATGAGCAACACTACCAAAAAGTACCGCACACCACAGCTGCGCTGTGTGAGAGTCATCCTCGAGAGAGGATTTGCCATCTCTGCTGAGGGTGGCTTTGAGCAACCAGAGTTTGGAGGAGAGGATAATATCTAACACGCCCAGCTATGAAGAGAATCTTTACCCTGTTGCTCACTGCAGCAACCCTTATTGTAGCCTGCACTAAGGCTCCGCAGACCGATATTACCGATGCCAACAGCCCGCTGAGCTTCTTTGTCGACTTTAACGATACCCGCATCGAGTTTACCGAGGACAACACCTACCGCTGGGAGGGAAACGAGGTGCTTGGTCTCTACATAAGCTCCGTTGCCAACACTATCAATGTCCCTGCATCGGTTAGCCTCGAGCAGGATAAGGCTGTCTGTCGTACGCTGGTCAACCAATACGCAGCCGGCGACAATATATATGTATACTATCCGTGGAGCGAGCTAAACGACTTAAACAGCATCTCAAAGCTCTCCGTCACCATACCTACAGCCCAGAAGCAGGCTGTGGCTGGCAACTTTGTGGTTGCAAATATGCCTATGGTCAGCGCATCAGCAACGCTCAGTACTCCCAATATCAGACCTACGATATATATGCGTCCGCTTGCAGGTATTCTGCGTCTGAATATCCACGCCTCGGCAGGTAGCTCAGAGCGCGTTCACTCTGTATCTTACACCACAACCGAAGGTGCTATTGCCGGCGAGTTTACTGTCGATATGAGCAATATCACACAGAGCAGTGCTATCACTACAGGGCCGTGTGACGAGCAAAACATAACTCTCTCTGTAGCAGAGCCATACGCTGTAACAACAGCAATAGACCACACTCAGTCACTCTATATGGTGTTGGCTACAGGAGTGGCATCGGGAACCCTTGCCATAACCACAGACAAGGCCATCTACAGCTACAACTACGCGATAAATATCGAGCGCAACAAGTACTATGACCTGAACATCGACCTGAGCAAGGCTCCGTCACGCCAGGCTATCGAGGGCGAGTGGGGCGGTGGCGATGGTAGTCAGCAGAATCCGTACCTTATCCGTACCGCTGCCGATATTGCACTTATGGCCACTCGCATAAATAGCAGTTCAACCAATGCCACATATGCCGATAAGCACTATCGTCAGGTGTGTGACATCGACCTTAAGGGCACTGCTCTGACACCTATTGGCAGCTCTTCTGCACTCGCATTTACAGGTAGTTACGATGGTGGTGGATATACACTCTTAGCAGCAAGCATCACCCCTAATCCGACCGATGCACCGTGTGGACTTTTTGGTTACACTATTGAGGCAAAAATTAGCAACCTTACCGTCTCTGACTTTACTATCAACAGCACAGCCTACTATCAATCTGCACTTATTGGCTATGCTGAGCATAGTGTTATCAGCAACTGCACCTTTGAGGGCAAGACCAACTTCTACAACCTCTACTGCGGAGGCTTTGCAGGCTATATGTATGGCGGTAGTATCTCCAATTGCCGCGTAAATGGAGTCATCGAGAACAATGTTAAGGGCAATAATATAACAGGCGAGAACAACTGCGCCTTTACTGGTGGTTGCGTGGGCCACGCTATAGAGGCTATTATTGAGAACTGCACTATCGAGGGCGATGTTGCAACGATGGGTCGCTACGCTGCGGGCGTTGTTGCAATGATTGAGGATGGTACTATTGACAACTGCCACATCACAAACACCTGCGAGATCTCCAATGTATCGCACTACTGCGGAGGTATTGCAGCAATAATGAAGGGCAATAGCTCTATTATCAAAAACTGTCGCTTTGATGGTAGAGTAAACACCAGCTACCCTATCGCAGGTGCTATCGTGGGCTCTATAACCGCAGGTAAGGTATACAACTGCATCTCTACCCGCAACTCAATGACCACAAGCTACGAGGGTTACTCGGGCGGTATTGCAGGTCAGATATACACAGCTACTGCAACCGATATTGCCATTATCGACAACTGCGCAGCCTATGGTCAGGTCGAGGGTTCTTATAATATTGGTGGCATTGTGGGCTATGTGCGCAACACTAAAACGGGTGGCTATGCCGGCATTACCAACTGCGCAGCACTCAACACCAAGCTAATCTCTCGCGGCTCAAACAGCTACGCCTACAACCTTGTGGGTGGTATTGCAGGCTGGCTGCACGGGAACAACAAGACCGCCATTATTGCCAACTGCGTAGCTCGCCCAGCCGAGATTCACGGCGCACCTGTCAGCGTGGATGGTAATAGCAATATTATCACCACCAAAGACCTTATCGGTGGAGTTTTCTCCTGCGCGAATATCGACAATATCGCCATCTCGGCTTGCTATACAGATATCGTTCGCGACAGAATCCTTATCGGCTTTAAGCCTATTGCAGCCGTTAGCTCTGGCACTGTTCGCCACGGAGCAATCTTTGGCTACGCCTATAACTCACTGAATGTCAAGGACTGCTACTACCACAATAGTATGGATGCCCACGGCTCTGTAGGCTCAGGCAAGACGGCAAGCCTCAGCAACTGCGGCGCAATGACCACAGCTCAAATGACCGACGGTACTCTGCTCGCCAACCTCAACGCTGCCGCAGCATCGTACAGCCCTGCAAGTGGCACCCCTGCAGCTGTTAGCTGGACAACGGACAGCCAGGGCTACCCAATCCCTGAAGGTCTGCCCGTAGATCCTACACCTGCAAGCGCAGAACCTAAGAAGGTGAGCGTTATTGGCGATAGTATCTCGACATTCCGTGGCTATATCCCATTCGGATACGCTACATACTATCCTCGTACAGACGGCACATTTATCTCGGTCTCTGATATGTATTGGTATCAGCTGATATACAAGCATATGACCAACGCCCGTCTGGAGCGCAACATCGCCTACTCGGGCTCTTGGGTGACCAATGCCAGCGCAAGCAAGAATACATACTTTGCAAGGCGATTTATAAATCAGAATGGCGTGGGAGATGCCGATATCGTGATTATCCACGGCGGAACAAACGACTGGAACAAGAATGCTGTAAACCTCGTCGCCGGCCTTGGTATTCGTTCGACCACAGGCCCTACTGACGCGCAGCTCGCTCCGCTCTTTACAACTGCCGATGCTGCCACTACACGCGCACAGATTGAGGCCCTGAACGATACAACCTTCTGCGAGGCATACATCAAGCTCGTGAAGCTTATCAAGGAGCGCAACCCTAATGTGAAGATTGTCTGCGTTATTGGCGACTACCTTGGCGTAGGCGTGCAGCAGGCAACTCACAAGATCGCCCAGCACTACGGTGCCCGTTGTGTAGATCTACGCGCTGTAAATGGTTTTAACGACCAGACCTATATGCCAAAGCTATACTACAGCGCATCTAATACCGGGCAGTGCCACCCTAATCAGCAGGCTATGGCATTTATCGCCGACAAGATTTACCGCGAGCTCGGTGCGTGGTTAGAGGAGTAGCTCTCTGTATGAAAGCAAAACGGCTCGGAAATCCCGAGCCGTTTTTATTAGTTTTTAATACCTATCTCATCAATCAGCGCCTTCATCTTTTTGCGCATCTTATTTATTATAGGTAACCAAATAACGGTCATTGCGACAAGCGCACCCACGCCTACACCCTGAATCAAGCCAGACAATATACCGTAGACAACCATATTGTTCACAACAATCTGAGCCACGCTTGCCAGCACAATAATTACTGCAAATATAGATAACAGCACCGAGAGTGTTCGGATTGCGTAGTCGTACGCCTTATTGGTCATTTTGAGCTTGGCAAACAAATCTCCGCTGCTATTAAACGGTCCATCTGCCGCACGCTTGCGCAAGAAGAGCCACTGCTTCTGCTTGCAGACCATAGTAATACCGCACTCAGCCAAAAAGCTGCAGTACTCTTCATCACCAATGCCGCGTGTACTATTATCAGGTAGGTCGAGCTTGTAGATATACTCCCCTGCCGTGCCACGCTCAAAGACATAGCGCACCAGAAAATCTATACGCACCAAGTTCCAGCCGTTACGCGCCATCTCGTTGAGCCACTGCTCCTCCTCTTCCCACTGCGCAATGGTGAAGAAGTTCCATACGCTCTTATACACACCTGTTCCCATAACTTTATAGTTTTAAGTATCGTTTACCATTAACAACCAACTCCTCAAGGCGAGATAGCTCAGCCTCTAACACTGCCCTACCGGCATCGGTAATGATGTACTCCTTACGACGAGAGTCTGCCACAACCTCAAGCTGAGTAATCCAGCCACGATCCATCAGCGTCGAGAGCGCACCATAGAGCGTGCCTGCCGATATTACAAGACGACCAGAGCTAATCTCTGCTACGCGCTGCATAATTCCGTAGCCGTGCAACGGAGCCACAAGCGAGAGCAGTATATAGTATGTCGCCTCTGTCAAAGCATTATTCGAGCTATTCATAGTAGTATTGTTTTAGGCTATATATCGCACCCCATTATATCGGTTGCCGATACAAAGATAGACGATATATTTTAAAGATGCAAATATCTTCTCAATTTTTTATGATTTTACTCTGCCACGGTCACTACGGCGCGGTTTTTCACGCCATCTATACAGATTGTAAGCGGAGAGTCAAAGCGCACGTGACGCACGAACTCGGTCTGCTCTACCGCTGGCATAGCATCTAAAGTTTCGAAGTTAAGCACTCCATCACCCGCATACGGATTGACGGTCATATAACCGACACCAAAGGAGGTCATATTTTGGAAGAAGTGTGTACCCTGGCTTGGCTCGATGCGGAAGTTATCAAGTCCGCACTCCACAATAGCCTTAACCTCCGAGATATCGCTCCACTTTATAGGCACGCCGAGCCACGGATTGCTCGAGCCCCAGCGACCAAAGCCCACGAGCAGATATCCACGACCCTGCTCACGCATCTGAGCATTGAGGCGAGTGATTTGCTCGGCCATAATTTGGGTTTTAGACGGATCAAAGGCATCACGGCGCAGGTAGATAACATCTGTTATACCCTCAACATAACCCGTTCCAAGTGCGCTCTCTGAGTAGATAAGCGAGCTGTTAGCATCGACATTATCCCAATCCATATTGGTCTCGGCAGCAGCTGATGCTATTGGGCGAATCTGCAGCACATTGAATATTGCAAATCGCTTTCCGCGGTCAAGGTTGGCAGCAAACTCAATCTCCACGCAGGTCTTCATCTCATTTTGGCCAATCTCGAGCAGTCGACTGACAATATCGGCAAGCGGGAAGGTGTTATACTTAAGTATTCGGGCAAAGGTTATCACCTTAATACCCTCAGCAAGTGGCGAGTCGGTTAAGCGCATACTCTGCATATCCCAGGTAGAGGCAACCTGCTTGAGATTCCTAAATTTACCACAGTCGGCAATATTTATCTTCTCAAGGTTGACCGCATCGTCGATAGAGGTCTTGAACTTATCCGGCTGTAGATTAAGGGCATACATTGTCTGCTGAGTCTCGCGCATAGTCAACTCAGGGGTTGAGGTCTGCAGTACGTGTTGCGGATACTTAGGACAGAAGCGCAGCACCTGCTCGCCATCCACAACAGCCTTACCAAGTCCAAAGGCCACCTTAGCAATACCCTCCTCGGCACGCTCGTAGCCTATAGGGTAGAAGTTGAGCGAACGAGCCACGCCCGAGAATGTCGGGAAGAAGAATCCGCCATCCTCCGAGCCGCAAATCTCCTGCAGCACGATTGCCATCTTCTCCTCCGAGATCACATTTGCTGTAGCTGTGATATATGCACGCGACGAAGCGAAGTAGACAGATGCATAGACACTCTTGATGGCCTTCGAGAGTAGTCGCAGTTGCTGATCCTCATTCTCGGTATGAGGAATCATATAAGTAGAGTATATGCCCGCAAATGGCTGGAAGTATGAGTCCTCAAGTTTCGAGGATGAACGCACAGCCAGCGGCTTTTTGACACAGCGGATAAATACCCTCAGTGCATCGGTCAGCTCCTGCGGCAGTGCCGAGGCGACAAACTCAGAGAGTATCTCGGCATCGGTAATATCAGAGTTGATAACATACTGCAGTCCGTTCTCGATAATAAAGCGGTCAAAGTACTCGGTAGTGATAACCAATGTTCGTGGCACCATTACGCGCACACCCTCCCACTCATTATAGAGGTTGTAGTTCTGCAGCACGTGGTTTATAAATGCAAGTCCGCGAGCCTTACCACCAATAGAGCCATTACCCAGACGGGCAAACCATATGGCATCGTTATATGTCTCAGCCGAGAATCGCGCCACAACACCCAGACCCTGCTTTATGCGGTAGTCGCGGATAGAGTCGGTAAGGAATTGACGCACAGCTGCAATGTCGTCATTAAACTCCTTGAGAGTCAGCTCCCTAAATGAATTTCCCAACGAGAATATACCTCGTGACAACAGCCACTTGGATAGATATGTTGTAGTCACCGTGCTGTACAGCACCGTATCCGAGATGGTATGTAGCAGACGCTCAAGCTCGAGCAAATCCTGTGCGCGAGCAATAGTCTCGCCCGTATCTGGATCGGTAAGCACAAAGTCTCCGAAGGCAAACTCCTTGCCGATATACTCACCAATCTCGTGAATCAGGGTCTTAGAGTGTTTAACTACAAAGCCCACACCCAGCTGCTCGGCAACCTCGCTCATACTCTCCTGCGACGACTGCATAAGGAATGGCATTGTCGGGTTGTCGGTACGGATAAGGTTACACAGATCAATACCTGCATCAAGTTTCTCTGTCGAAGGGTCATCACCCTTATGAATCACAAAGCCCACATCGGAGATTACACCCAGCATATTGTTCTTATAACGCTGGTACATAGCCACAGCATCGTCATAGTTGGTGGCCATAAGAATCTTCGGACGGGCACGCTTACGGGCAATCTGCTGCTGCTCATTGAGTGCATCCCTAATTGAGGCTCCATTCTGCTGAAGCACCAGCTTGTAGATAGCCGGCAGATAGGTCGAGTAGTAACGGATAGAGTCCTCAACAAGCAGAATAGTCTGCACACCAAACTCGAGAATATCGTGCTCGGCATTCATACTATCCTCAATGAGCTTGATGATGGCAATAATCAGGTCGGTAGAGTTATTCCAGCAGAAAACATAGTCAAGATCAGAGGTGTCGGCCTGCTCAATCTGGCGATATATCTCCTTTGAGAAGTTGGTCAGCAAGACCACAGGCGTGGACGGAGATACCTGCTTCATCTTGTGCGAGAAGGTGTATACATCCATCTGACCGACATTGTACATCGTAATGACAAGGTCAAAATGGTCTGCGCGCTCGATAAGCTCAAGCGCCTGAATAGTCGACTCCACGCGGGTGATAGATGGAGGGTTACTAAGGTTGAGCTCAGAGTACTCCTGAGTAATCTGAACCTCCAAACGACCATCCTCCTCAAGGGTGTAGCTGTCGTAACTATTGCACACAAGCAGTATTCGACGAATCCTTCGACTCATCAACTGCGAGTAATCTCTGCCCTTCTCGTTCTGCTGCGTATCCATAGGATATAAGCTTTTAGCTATTGGCGATTAGCCATTAGCTTTTCTGGCATCCGCTGCGCGGATGATTTATTAATAATTCAATTGCACAGCCGACAATTCTGTGCGCAATTTTGGTATCAAAAGATAATAGTTGCTTTCGCTCTCGTATTTCCCATTGCTGGAATTTTAGTTAGCGGAAGTAAATGCGTGCTTTTCACAATAAAATTAATTATTTAACAGCAACAGCGTCAATCTCTACCTTAGCACCCATAGGGAGGGCTGCAACCTGATAGCAAACGCGAGCCGGGAAGGCTCCTGAGAAGAACTTTGCGTATACTGCGTTCATAGCAGCGAAGTCCTTGATATCTGCAAGAAGCACGGTGGTCTTAACAACATCTGTATAGTCGTAGCCGGCCTCGTGGAGGATATGACCCACATTCTTAAGGCTCTGCTCGGTCTGCTCCTCGATTGTCTGAGGCATTGTACCTGTTGCTCCGTCGATTGGAAGCTGTCCTGAAAGATAGAGAGTACCCTCTGCCTGAATTGCCTGCGAATAAGGACCTACTGCCTTAGGTGCTGCAGGGCTTGCGATTACTTTGTTCATAGTTTTGTGTTATTTATGTTATGATTTTGAATTAGATACTCTGCCACTATTCGCGCAGCGTCACCAACAAGCATACCGCAAGGGCGTTTTTTGTAATACTCAGCTGTGCGAGGTGATGGTGTAGGATTATCCTTTGCGTGGTCAAGGCCGAGCAGTGTACGGCACACTATTGCACCATTCTGCGCCCTAAATTGCTCGGCAAAGTGCTGAACAAGAGCATAGTTAGCCTTTTTCGCTGCAGGATCATCAGCCGTAGGACAAGGCGAGAGAAAGCCCGCAACCATAGTCATACCGCTAACCGCACCGCACACCTCACGAAGGCGACCCATACCGCCACCAAAAGGTGCCGAGACGGTAGCTGCAAGCGTAGGCTGTAGGCCGATAATATCAGCAAATGCCAGCACTACACTCTGACAACAATTATATCCGCTATTAAAAAGCTCCTCTGCACGCGCTACTCGCTGCTCTACATCAATAATATCCATATTACAAAAGTAATACTTTTCATCTATTTTCCAAAATTTTTCAATCATTATATCATAATAATTTATTGCGGTACTCGTTTTATTGCTGCACATTTAGTATTTATGAGTATGACATCGAAAATTTTGGAAGCGATAATTTCGCAAGTTGCATTTGATATGGCACAGCAGGGTGCCGACCACTCGGTAAAGGACTTTTTAGCCCTTGCCATACTGCGCAGGGAGGGGTCGCTGGCTCGTCGTATTTTTGAGCGCAGGTTAGCTGATTGGCAGCTATACCAAGCTATGCTCCGCATTGCAGGGGCATTACACACCACAAGCAATCAGGGGGTTATGGTAGAGGAGTTTTTCAGGAGCTATGTCAAGCATCTATCGGCGCGATTTGGCGATCAGGTACGGTTGTCGACCATTCACGCGATGATAGACATTCTATCCGATTCAACCACAATAACCTCGCGCGTGGCTGCACTATACGGCATTACGGCAGAGATTATTGAGCGCGACACTGACGAGTTTACGGCAGGAGCAGATGACAGCACTGACAGCTCTTACACGGTTAACAATAAGCCGATTAACACTCTTCCAACCCCAAGCACAACAGAGAAGGAGATGGACTACATCACAGACCTTACGGCACTTGCGCGACAAGGCAAGATAGACCCCATAGTAGGCAGAGAGCAGCTTACAGAGCGTGTGATTCGCATACTATCGCGTCGCAAGAAGAGCAATCCAATACTTGTCGGTCAGGCAGGCGTGGGCAAGAGTGCCATTGCCGAGGCTTTAGCCGTGCGAATTGCCGCGAATGATGTTCCGCAGTCGCTTGTTGGCAAGAGGTTATTGTCGTTAGATATGGCGCGCATAGTTGCGGGGACAAAGTATCGAGGGCAGTTTGAGCAGCGCATATCCGATATGATAACGCAGCTAACAGAGAGCGGTGATACCATACTATTTATCGACGAGATACACACCATCGTAGGTGCTGGTTCTGCCGAGGGGTCGTTAGATGCCGCCAACATTCTCAAGCCTGCACTTGCTCGTGGAGCTATTCGCGTAATTGGAGCAACAACACTCGACGAGTACAAGCAGTGCATAGAGGGCGATGCTGCCCTTGCGCGTAGGTTTGACAAGGTGATGGTACACCCCACAACGACCGAGCAGAGCATAGAGATTTTACAGCAGATAGCACCCCTCTATGAGGCTCACCACGGCGTGCGCTATAGTGCTGAGGCTCTGCGCAGTTGCGTGCTTCTATCTGACCGATATATCAGCGACAGACATCTGCCCGACAAGGCCATAGATCTGATGGATGAGGCAGGGGCCGATGTGGCGGCTACGGATGGTAACATAACTGTAACCGAGGAGCATATTGCTCGCACGCTGACCCTCATCACGGGCATACCTACCGAGCGACTCTCACACAAGGGTCGAAAGCGGTTAGAGATACTCGAGAGTGCCCTACGCAGCAGCATAGTAGGTCAGCAGGGTGCTGTAGAGAGCGTTATCTCGGCTATGCGTCGCTCAACAGCGGGCATACGGGAAGCAAACAGGCCTATTGCCGTATTTATGTTTACGGGTGCTACGGGCGTGGGTAAGACTCTGCTTGCCAAAGAGTTAGCAGCGTGGCTTTCTGAAGATAGTAATGCTCTGATACGCCTTGATATGTCGGAGTACAGCCAACCGCACACAGTCTCACGACTCTTCGGCTCGGCACCGGGCTATGTGGGGTATGACAAGGGTGGAGAGTTGACCGAGGCGGTGCGTCGCAGGCCATACTCAGTAGTGCTTTTTGACGAGATTGAGAAGGCGCACACCGATATACACAACACCCTGCTACAGATACTCGACGAGGGGCGTCTGACGGATGGTCAGGGGCAAGTGACAGACTTTCGCAACACCATTATAATAATGACATCCAACATCGGTGCACACCATCCGACTCGTAAGGTGGGTTATATGGTAACAGCAGATAGTTACAACGACAGCAGCCATCAGGCAAAGGCTATGGAGCGACACTTCAGTGCCGAGTTTATAAATCGCATAGACGAGGTGGTATTCTTCAACAATCTGTCAGCATCTGATGCTCAGCAGATTGTGGCGATGGAGGCCAAGAGCCTTAGTAATCATCTCGCCCAGATGGGTTACTACATAACCATTACCCAGAGTGCAATAGAGCATATCGCCAACAAGCACTTTGACCAGAGGTATGGCGCACGCTCGCTCAAGCGCGCCCTGCAACAGCAGATTGCAGATCGCCTTGCCGATATGATTATTGACGGTGTTATATGCTCGGGCAGCAGTGTTATAGCAGAGTGTAGCGATGGTAAGATATCCATCTCCAGCCACACCACAGCCCTATCGTCTACAAGTTGAAGCCCAGACCGAAGTAGGTATTGAACGACTTAAGTCGCTTAGGCACAACCGATGTAGAGTAGCGGACAAAGGTGGTATCTATATAGTCCATACCCACAAAGAGGTTTAAGCCCCTTGGGTGCAGATTGAGTGCAAAGCCGAAGATACCAGGAGCGTTACGATTGCAGAAGGTATGCGACAGCGTAGCAGTAAACCAATCCGATGGGCGGAAGTTAACCGATGCCGTAAGCTCTGACGAGGTGTATAGCGGACGGAACTCTGTATGCGAAAGCACTCCGAAACCGATGTGGTTGTCGAGAACATTAAACTCGGCACCCACATTGAGTGTGGTATTGAGGCGACGAGTATATGCTTTAGGCGAGGCTGCCAGAATGCTGTTCGTAGCCTTGGCATCGCTCTCCCCTTTATCAAGATTAAAGCCCTTATAGTATAGATCAACCGCCAAGTCGGCAGCCACAGCACCCTGATCGGACCACTTTATAAATCCCAAGTCGGTAATGGCAGCACTAACCTTAAATCTATCGTCAAAAAGGCGTACCTCTGTGCCCAAATCGACAGCAACACCACCGCTCCGAAGGTTTTCAAACTTCGGAGTGTTTGTTATCAGGCTTGCAAGAGTAATATCATCACCAGGCAGATAACCATCGTTTGTCATAATACCGCTACCGCGCATATTTCCACGCAGCATTGCCGAAACGCAGCTACTATCAATATCGGTTGTCAGATCGGCAAATGAGCCATTTACATTCATAACACCCACAAGGCCCTTGAGCTTCGCACCAACGGTCACAAAGTCGACCACATCCATACTCCAGCCCACATACAGCTCGGTATATGCCGCAACATCAAAGGCTGCAGAGCTAAGGTCGCTATGGCCATTGCCTATCTGCTTGGTAAGCTCAAAAAACTCCTTGCCGATAGTCATATCTCCACTTAGGTGAGCATTTACGCCAAAGTTCCAGAACATATCGCGCTTATCATAAAATCCCACGCCCAAGACATTCAGATTGGCATTTAGACTCAGGTGTCCCCTCTTTGGAAGTCGCGACAAAAACTCAGAGGCGTCCACACGGCTATCGTATGCCGTAACCGTATGACCATCACGGCTATAGATAAAGTTATCTACAGAGATAAAGTTGTTGTTCATATTGACTCCCACACCGCTCAACACAGGCAAGGCGATATATCCTCGACTTGGTGCAAGTGCAGGATTGAGCTCTGTGCGGAAGTATGAGCCCTCCATAAAGTATGATGTTCGCATCTGCGCCGAGATACCCAACGCCGAGGCCATAAAAATCAGTGTAAGTAATACTCGTCTCATAACTACAACTCTACATTGACATTTCCGTTAATCTTCAGCTTAAAGTTTGCCTCGAAGGTCTGGTTACGATTCAGAGCCACACCTGTCGCCGCGCTGCTTATGTGCAGAGTGTATCGCAGACTATCCAACTTAGCAAGCGTAGCCTTTATATCGTCGACATTCGACATATCGAGTTTCATTTCAAAGGTCGAGTGGGCAGGTGTCACGCCATCAGCAGAGCCCTTGATTATTGTGCTACCCATAGGAGTAACTATTGCGCACTGATTACCCTCAACATCGAGCAACTCCAAATCCAGCTCAACATTGAGCGGTGTACTATTTAACACATCACAAAGCAGTGATATCTCAAAGGCTCTATCAACCTGAACATCTATGTCGGCAAATGTGCCATTCAGACCCTTTATGCTATCGCTATATGTCCAATCGAGCCACGAGCCAAAGTTCAGCGGAAGACCAAATGAATAGCCGTACTCTATCGGATATGACGGCAAGAGCAGCAGCGTTACATCCTGATTCGGATAACTTGACACATTAAGCTCTACATCGATCTTATCAGGCAACTCTCCCTGCAACAGCTTGGCAAGGTCACAATCTATAGACTGCACGCCCTCTTGTGGCTGCAGTCCTGCACCTATGCGCACAATGGTCTGTGCAGGAGTGTAATCAGGGTATTTATCCCCAATCTGTGCCGCAGCTATATTTATCGGGCCAATACCCAAAGTAGTCTGCTCTATCGGCAAACCATCGCGGTAAGGTACAATCTGCGCCGAGCAGTTCATTGGCATAGATATAGAGTTCTTGAGCATCAGCTCTATCATCGGATTGATGCCCAGCGCGGTGATATCAAGCTTATCGTCAATATCCATATCGGGCAGTTCAAATGACAGATGCTCTGTATGCGAATAGTCGACCGTACCCGTCACTGCCGTTACAAGTATTCGGCTCTCCTCATAGCCTGCATATATCGAAGCACCACCCTCGTGCTGCAGGTGCTTAAGGCGGATAACCGAGCCCTGCTCAAGTCCTGCGTTGATGGTAAATGACATATCGGCCTCAACATTTCCGCTATTGCCTACACTCAGACCCTGACCGAAGTCGATACTATTAACACCAATCTTAACGCCGCGCTTAAGTTGGGCGAGTGTTGCGTGGAGCATAGACTGCGCCTTATCAAAGCGCACGCCCTCGGTCTGAACCTCGATATCGAAATTTGTTGGCAGAGTAACCTCGACATATATATCTTCAAGGGCACCTGCCGCCACAGCCTCATCGCTCCACCAATCCATACCCTCAACCTTAAGCTTTATGGTGCTATTGAGCAGATGCAGATGCTTAATCTTGCCCACATAGTCGTTCATAGCATCTATAGAGATTTTATTCTCCACCTTCAGTGGTTCAGGCAGAATCTTCATAGCCGAGAGTGCCACATCGGCATCCTGACAAGCCATATCGGTGCTAATCTCAAGGTATGGAAGCTCCTCAAGAGTAATAGAACCTGCGCGAGTGGTCAGGTTGTATGAGATATGATACTCTATCTGGCTTGGGATGTGTATAACACCACCCTCGGCACTCTCGTGATTCTCAATGCTGCCCACATAGCAGGTAAAGGTCACGCGGTGCTGGCTTGCAGAGAAGCGGCGGCTATCAATCTTAAACACATTATCTACAAGCGGCTGCTTATCCTCGCCATAAAACTCATAGCCCTCAGGTACAATAAGCTCTACGGTGACATCTCCGCCTGCACTAACCTCAGCCAGCGAGCCTAAGTCCAAAATAGCCTCTATAGGGGCACCAGGCAGCTTAGGGTCGTGCTCAACATATATCCTCTCAATGCGCTCGACAAACTCCGGCACGGGAATATCAAAGTTGTAGCCTATAGTGCCATCTTGCACACCCGAGATATTTATACCTGCAGGCACATCAACCATATGGCCCTCGATAAACTCCATATCTACGCCCATATAGTTACCACCAACGGTATACTTTTCATCAAACCCATAGCGAGCATCCGAGAGCTTAAAGGCCGGATAGTCAATATCCACCTTATGCATATACTTTGGAATAACGAAGTTATTTCCCGAGCCCTTAATCTCGAAGATATTGTTATCAACATCTATATTAATGGCATAGTCGCCCGTCACAGGATCGGCAGTGATATTTTCAATATCATCACCCAAAATCTGCGATATACTCACCTTCTCAAGATATCCAAGGGGCAGGGTCAGTTCATTGCAGTTGATACCCACAGAGGTCTCTAACTGCTCAAGGTCAATACTCTTATCTACACAACCCACAAAGAGCAGTGCAACAAGTGCCATATATAATTTTTTCATAGGAGATTGTTTTATACACCACAAAAATAGCGCATATTTGGCAAAATTGCAAAAAATAGATACCTTTGCTATATGACTGACAACAATTCGCAACTATCGCTTAGTGAGCAGGTGGCTCTGTTACCTCAACTACCGGGGTGTTATCTCTTCTCAAACAAGGGTGGAGAGGTAATCTATGTCGGTAAGGCTAAAAGCCTTAAAAAGCGCGTAAGCAGCTACTTCCTTGATAGTGCCAACCACACCTCCAAGGTGTGCGTTATGGTGCGTCAGATCGCTTCGCTCCGTTATATTGTTGTCGACAGCGAGGCCGATGCGCTACTACTCGAGAACTCGCTTATCAAGAGTCTGCAACCTCGATATAACATACTGCTTAAGGATGACAAGTCATACCCGTGGATAGCCCTGACCCCGCCCCCATTTGAGCGTGTGATATCTACCCGTCGCGTGGTCAAGGATGGCTCGCGATACTTCGGTCCATATGCCTCGATATCGGTACAGAGGGCTATGCTCAAGTTCATCAGCGAGGTTATCCCACTACGCACCTGTCGCCTAAACCTGTCTCAAGAGCAGATAGACAAGGGCAAGTACGCCCCCTGTCTGCAGTACCATATTGGCAACTGCTATGCCCCCTGCTGCGGTAAGCAGTCGGCAGCAGAATATGCCGAGTTTGTAGATATGGCCGTCTCTATTCTCAAGGGCGATACAAAGCCTGCACGCGCCTACTTTGAGAAGCAGATGACCGAGGCTGCCACACAGCTGCGCTTTGAGGCTGCTCACCGCTTTAAGAGCCGACTTGAGGCGTTAGAGAAGTACCGCGCAGGCTCGGTAATTGTCAGCGCGACGATTTTAGATGCCGACATATTCTCGCTCTACACCGAGGGCGAGGAGTGCTACTGCAACTTCCTGAGAGTCAAGGGTGGATCGGTGATTGCTGTGCAGACGCTGCCCCTTGTGCGAGGTATTGAGGATGACGAGCGACAGATGATAACCCTCGGCATACAGCACATTGTCGAGAATATTACAGGTCAACTGCAGCGCGAGGTGATAGTCTCGCACCTGCCACTTGAGGAGCTGTTCCCTGACAGCCACTTTACCGTTCCACAGCGTGGACAGAAGCGCGAGTTGCTTGACTTCTCGCTCCGCTCGGCTCGGCTCTATCGTGCAGAGCAGCTCAAGAACTTAGCGATGAAGAACCCCGAGCGACATACAGACCAGCTTATGGAGGCTATGCAGCGCGAGCTTCGACTCGACCGCCAGCCACGACATATCGAGTGTTTTGACAACTCTAACACGCAGGGAACCAACCCCGTAGCCTCGTGCGTAGTATTCCGCAACGGCAAGCCTTCAAAAAAGGAGTACCGACACTTTAACATCAAGACCGTAGTTGGATCTGACGACTTTGCATCTATGCGCGAGATTATTTCGCGTCGATATACGCGCCTTGTTGAGCAGGGCGATAATCTACCCGACCTTATTGTTGTCGATGGTGGTAAGGGTCAACTCTCGAGTGCATATGCTGTGCTGTGCGAGTTAGGATTAGAGGATAAAATACCTATTGTTGGGCTTGCCAAGCGACTCGAGGAGGTTTACTACCCTAACGATCCGCTGCCATACTACCTCTCGCGCACGGGGGAGCCACTTAAGGTTATGTGTCATATTCGCGACGAGGCTCACCGATTTGGCATCACCTTCCACCGCAATAAGCGTTCTAATGCTATGATTCACAGCTCATTGGAGGATATTGACGGCGTAGGCAGCAAGACCATTGAGCAGCTATTCAAGCACTTCAAGACCCTTTCAAAAATCAAGGCTGCAACTGTTGAGCAGTTAGCCGAAGTTGTAGGCAAAAGTCGCGCTGAGAGGATTGTAAACCACTTTAAAAGCAACGAAAAATGAGACTAAAAGAGAGATATGACGGCATTATTGCCTGGTTTTCGGAGAATATGCCCGTAGCCGAGAGCGAGCTGAACTACACAAACCCCTTTGAGCTGCTTGTGGCAGTGATTCTATCGGCGCAGTGTACCGATAAGCGCGTGAATATGGTCACCCCGGCCCTCTTTGAGGCATACCCCACAGCCGAGGCACTTGCAGCGGCGAGTGTTGATGATATTTTCAACCATATTCGCTCTATATCTTACCCTAATAATAAGGCCAAAAACATATCGGCTATGGCGCGTATGCTCTGCACTGAATTTGGAGGTCAGGTGCCGTCAGATATAGATAGTATGATGCGTCTGCCAGGCGTTGGTCGCAAGACGGCAAATGTTGTTGGCGCAGTTATTTGGGGTAAGGAGGTTATGCCTGTTGATACACACGTCTTTCGCGTCTCAGCTCGCATAGGTCTAACCAAGAATGCCAAGACTCCGCGCCAGACAGAGCTACAGTTAGAGAAGAATATCCCCTCACATCTGCTGCCTATAGCTCACCATTGGCTCATCCTCCACGGCCGATACATCTGCACCGCTCGCAAGCCCAAGTGTGCCGAGTGCGGCATCAGAGAGTTCTGCGCCTCAGCTCCTAATGAGTAGTCTGAGTAGTCAAGGTGCAAATAGCGTAAACGAGATTTTCGTTACTCTTTGCAAAATCACTAAAGAATCCATATGAAGGATGGAGATCTAAAGCATTATAGCCGCCAAACTCCGTTGATGACCATAAGCACATATTATTCGATATAAATGGTCCAAAGCCATTATCCTTCAGCACTTTATCTATCATCGCTTGCTGTTCATAGACTACCTTAAGCTCATTGATTGCTGGCAGATACCAATTCTCTCCGAGATCTGCGCACCACTTAAATGCGGGATAGTTACTCTGCCAATTTTGCAACTGCTTGACTACAGCCATATTAGCTTTGCCATCATTTTCATCCGCCGCACCTATTTTTACATTTTTATTTGACCAGACCGTCTCGGTATTGCGCACAGAGATAACCTTTACCTGTGGAGAAGTTTGAAATACCACACCCTGAACGCCGGCGACAGTAATTATATCACCGATATTGTATACCGTAACAGTAGCCTCAGAAGATTGACCATCTGAAGTGGCGATAATTTCACCCAATGCAAATACAGCGCGGGCGGCATTATTCGCAGTCTTGTCATCTGGATAATCTGTACCATTTGAGAAGATAATCGAGTTGGCTTCATAAGCATTACTCTCTGATGACGACCAGAGGCAAGAGTGAGGACTCTCAGTACCCAAAGTTTTGCACTCATACCTCTGCAAAGCCTTATCTATCTTCTCTTTATTCTCATAGATTGTTTCAAGCTCCTCTATAGATGGCAAATACCACCCCTCACCCAAGTCGGCGCACCACTTGAAGGCAGGATACTTACTCTGCCAATTACTTTTACGCTGCACAGCGGCCAGATTGGTCTTGCCGTACTTACTATCAGCCGCACCCGTAGTAACTTCTGCACCCCAAGCCACCAAACTCTCATCGGCAGATACAACCTTCACCTGCGGTTTAGTCTGAAAGACAACACCTTGCACACCACCCACCGTCACAAAATCACCGACACGATACTTTCGGTTAGGCTCGGCAGTAAGCTCTGCCACATAAGAGTTATCACCAATAATCTTCTCTACAAAACTCTTGGCTATCTCATCAAATTCGCGGCCAAAGATCTTTTTAGAAAATACACCCAAAAATATCGGAACAATGGCACTCATAAGTGCCCAACCCGCCTTTGCGCCCAACTTACGCATAAATGACGGCTCACCATCCGACTTCGGAGCTGATGTTGTTTTTTGTTTCGGCTTGGGGGTTGGAGTTGGAGTCTGCGACACATTAACATTCGGATTTGTCTTGCGCTTAACCTCTGCTAGCGGACGGACATCGCACTTAAGGGTCGAGGTTAAAATTTGGCGCACCAACTCCTCTATTGTACACTTATCGGCAGTAAGGCAGTGTTGGTCGATAAGCAGCAACTCTAAATTCTGCGGAGGGGTTGCATTATCAAGACAATAGCGATATATAGCCACACTACGCCTATCAGCAAAGAGCAACTCCTTGCTGCAGAAGTGCGACGCATAGGCATTTTGACTTGCTAAAAAGAGCAAAGACTTGCTATCTGAGATGGCATCTGATATGCGCTCCAGATAGTCGGCAGCAATGGTTTTATCACTCTTATCAAAGAAGTACTCAAATTGATAGAAGCCTCTATATGCCTCCAGCACCTTGACCACCTGCTCGGCAATCTCTATATCCTCTTGCGAAAAGCTGACAAATATATCGTATTTCTTCATTGTTCGGGTTATTTGCGCAAAAGTAGCAATAATATCACAAACCTCAAATTCTACTCCATCGGGAAGATGCGGATATCAGTCACATCGGCAACTGCCGCCTTTAGTGCCTCAAGGTCTGTAACCTCATCTACCTGACCATAGTGGTATGGGTAGAAGATCTGCGGCTTGATAGCCTTAACCACGCGAGCAGCCTGACTGACAGTCATTGTATACGGTTGATTGACAGGCAGAAATGCCACATCTACACCTTCAACTGCAAGCACATCATCGTTATCCTCAGTATCGCCAGCCACATAGATAGTAGTGCCGCCAATGGTAATCAAATATCCACAATCCTCGCGCGACTGCGGATGGAAGTCTGTGTGACCCTCCGAGGTATTATATGCCGCAACAGCCTTAACCGTAACGCCCTCAACAGGCAGCGAAGTAGAGCCGGGAAGCATAGTTATACAGTCGTGCTCAAAAGCATCAGATGAGGTTTTATCGCAGACAACAACGGTCTGCGGAGTCTGCAGCTGCTCGATAGTCGACAGCTCGAGGTGGTCATAGTGTGAGTGGGTGACAAGAACAACATCAGCCTTTGGCTGGCTCTGCCAATCAAACTCACCAACGGGGTCGACATAGATATGTATGCCATTCCACTCAATACCCAACGATGCGTGAGCGTAGAAGGTAAAGGTGATAGCCGAACCATCGCGTGCGGTAATGGTATCCTGAGGGTATGAAGTCGCCTTTTTATCGCGACCAAAAATTTTCGATAATAGTGACATAGTCAATTAGGTATATTCTATATTTTAAAGTTTAGTTTTCAAAGTTATGATTTTTTTGCGAATATTTCATAATTTTGTGGCGTAATAATTGACAAGTATGGTAAAAAAGATATTCTTAGTGATAGCAAAGAGCGTAGCAGTGGTAATTCTAACGGCACTTTTTGCAGTAGTTGCAACCAGTATTAGCGCGGTCTATCACTTTGACTCACCCAAGCCATTTAGCGGCAAGGATATATTCAACCCCTACAGCACCTTTGATGCCACACAGGGTTGGAAGAGGGCCGCTTTCCACACCCACACCCGTGTAGAGGGGCCACTCAACGAGTGCGAGTATACTCCGGCGCAGACCCTTGACTTCTACGACTTGTACGGCTACGACATTGTGACCTTCTCAAACCACAATGCTCTGACCCTCCACCCAACAGACAGCAGCCTGCAGGTGAACCTCTACGAGCACGGCTACAACCTCTTTAAGTACCACAAGTTGGTCTTTGGCTGCAGCAGCGTCAACGGCTTTGACCACCTGCTACCGATTTTTGCATCACAGCGTCAGTGGCAGTTAGATCTTCTCTCGGATGATGCCGATATTATCGTTATCAACCACCCACTACGCACACACCTGACCTCGCAGAGCATTATGCAGCGTCTGCGCGGCTATCACATCATTGAGCTTGACAGCGGCAAGAGTACCGAGAACAGCTATTGGGATTGGGCACTGAGCGCAGGCATATACAGCTTCGGTATTGCCAACGACGATCTCCACCGTCCCGACCGCTCAGGTGCGATAGCCGTGCGAAGCACCTTCCTGCAGTGTCCAAGTGGCAGATATGAAGATATAAAGCAGTGCCTTACTGAGGGCTGTTACTACGCTATGCGTACGCCAGACTATGGTGCAGGTGACTTAGAGGTTAAGCAGAGCCGCAACAAGAATCTGCCCTACATCAGAAACATAGGCGTTAGCGGCAACGCCCCATTTATAGCCCTATCAGAGAGTGCCGACAGCATTAAGGTTACAGGACAAAACCACTCAACCCTGCTAACAGCCACCGCCACAGACTCTATAGGCTATGCTATGGCAGAGGCTGAGCCTTACTGCCGATTTACGGCATATATGCCGGGTGGCGAGGTGATATACTCAAACCCATTTGCTCGCTACGACTCTGCTATCAGTTCATTCCCTATCGACACGCATATGCCGAGGGTAGATATACTTCAAACAATACTGTTTAACCTTGCGGTAGTAGTGCTTGCAGCAGCTATTATCGCACTCATTTACAAGACTATATGGTAAAATTTCTCAAGCGAAACATAAGCGTTACAACCCTTAGTGCGCTAATAAGTCTCTACACCCTTATTGCCTATCACAAGCCACTCTTCGAGGTGGTTATCTCTAACCTTGAGGGTGGATTTAACGGCGTTGTGATTACCGCCAGCTTTGTGGTACTGATGCTTGCTACAAACTTCCTCTTTGCCAACCTTATTCTCTACACTATGCGCGTTGTGGGCAAGGTGATTATCGCAGTATCGCTTATTTGCGATGCACTAATGCTCTACTTTGTCAATACATACGATGTACTTGTGACCGATGCGATGATGGGTAATGTATTCAACACCCGTTACTCTGAGGCCTCAGGCTTCTTCTCGTGGGTGACGGTACTATATATGGTTCTGCTCGGCGTGGTGCCTGCAGTGTTGCTAATGATGACAAAGGTCGATTATAAGAGTTTCAAGCGTTTTGGTATCAACAGCGGCATTGCCCTTGCAACGATGATTGCTGCCGTAGCGATAAACTTCAACAACTTCACCTGGATTGACCGCAATGCCACACAGATAGGTAGTCTGCTTATGCCGTGGTCGTATACGGTAAATAGCGTTCGCTACTACAATGCCGAGAAGAAACGCAATGCCAAGGAGATATTACTACCCGATGCAGAGATAAAGAGCACTGAGCCTCAGGCGGTTGTGCTGATTATCGGCGAGTCTGCTCGTCGTAGTAACTTTTCGCTCTACGGCTATCATAAAAAAACCAATCCATTGCTCGAGCAGCAGAATGTCACCGCCCTTATTGCCGAGTCGGCTGCCACATATACCACCGCGGGAGTGAAGGCTATTCTCGACCACAAGCCTACTGACAAACTCTACGAGATTCTGCCAAACTATCTCTATCGTGCAGGTGTGGATGTTACTTGGCGCAGTGCCAACTGGGGCGAGCCTCCCGTACATATTGAAAAGTATCAGAAGGTTGCCGACCTTAAGGGGCTCTATCCCGAGGCTGACGATCGTTATGACGGCATTCTGCTTGAGGGTCTGCGCGAGATTATCGAGGGCAGCAGCGCAGATAAGGTTCTTGTAGTTCTACACTGCAGCACCAGCCACGGCCCGACATACAACACAAAGTATCCATCTGAGTTTGAACACTTTACACCTGTATGCACAACCGTCGAGATGGCGAGTGCTGTTCCTGAGGAGCTATACAACGCCTATGACAATACCATCGTCTATACCGACTACCTTGTAAGCTCGGCCATTGATGCGCTAAAGGAGATTAAAAACCGTCGCTGCTGCGTGATGTTTATCTCTGACCACGGCGAGAGTTTGGGCGAGAACAACCTCTATATGCACGGCGTGCCGATGGCTATGGCACCAAGCGAGCAGGTCGAGATTCCGTTTATTGTATGGAGTTCTGACAACACCCCGATAAAAAAACTTGACGAGGCGGGACAGTATCATATCTTCCACAGCGTGATGGACTTCCTCGACATCGAGAGCGAGATTTACGACCCCGAGATGACCATCTTTGAGTAGAGCATTTTGCATTTCGGCAAAAAATTCCTATTTTTGTAGCGAAGTATAACAAATTTAGGTTCTATGAAAAGATTATTTATGCTGGCTGTTGCAGGAGTTCTTGCTTTATCCGCAGCAGTAGCAAGCGCATCCACCAATGATGGTGACCGCATTTTAGGAGTGTACAAAGCAGTGAAGGATGGTGCAGTGTCGAAGGTTCGTATCTCCAAAATCGGTGACAACGCTTACAAGGCTCAGATTTTCTGGCTTGAGAAGCCTACACATCCGGATGGAACTCTGCGCAAAGATGTCAAGAACCCCGACCCTGCAAAGAGAGAGACTCCTTCGAGTCAGGTAGTCCTTATTGAGAGCGTAAGCTACAACAAGGAGGACAATGTTTGGAAAGATGGCAACATCTACGATCCAACATCGGGCAAGGTCTACAGAACAGTTGTAGATTTTACCGACGAAACAACCCTCCGAGTACGAGGTTATCTCGGACCATTCTCTAAGAGCCTCTATTGGTATAAAATCAATGAGTAACTGAGCAACTGCCCCAACGGGCAGTTCTTTTTTTGTATCTATACACTCAGCACAAGAATATTGGTACTATCGGCGCATAGACATTAAAATATTGGTGCTATTGGGTGTTAAGACACATAAATGTGTCTAAATAGATAAATACTAAGACTTAATTTAAACGAACTGAATATGAAAAAACTTCTTTTATCTATTTTGACACTTGCCTGCTTTAGCTGTCAGGCACCACAGACAATGATTACACCGACCACCGAGGTTGCTCCAGAGGGTGCCAAGGTTGAGGGTCTGCGTTACTATCCAGGAATCTCTATCGGTCTTATGGCAGAGAACTACGACCAATATATCACCGAGATTGCAGCGGCAGGATTTAAGTATATCGAGATCTCTATCGCCCACAGTTCAGGCTTGGCTGATATGACCGACGAGCAAGTTGTCGAGCTTCTGACCGCAAAGCGCAAATCGGCAGTAGATGCAGGTCTTACCGTGTGGTCTATACACCTGCCATTTGAGGATAAGGTTTGGACAAACATCGCAGGTGCAGAGGATATTCGTCGCCAGAGCGTAGATAATATTATGCGCGTGCTCCGACTCTGCAATCAGGCTATTCCTGAGTGTAAGAACTATGTTCTTCACGCCAGCAAGGGCAGTTTGGATCCTCGTAGCGAGTCTGTAGCACAGGCACGCAAGTCGCTGGGCGAAATGATCCCTGAGGCTAAGGCTATGGGCGTGCGTCTCTGCGTTGAGAACCTTGTGGGCAGCCTCTGCTTCTCTATCGAGGAGATGAGCGCGACTATTGACGGAGTTGAGGATGTATGGGTGACCTACGACATCGGCCACGCAAACTGCGTAGGTATTGATGTTGTCGAGTTCCTCAAGGTTATCGGTCCACGCCTCGGCACTGTACATATGCACGACACTATGTTTGCCAGCCGTATTGACGACCACCGCATAGTGGGTCAGGGCAATGTTAATCGCTGGGGTGAGGTGTACAAGACCCTGCTCGAGGATAACCGTTACCGTGGTGTATTTATGTTCGAGCTTGGTGGTATGAACCCTGCTGAGGTTATGGCTACCTACCACGATATTATTCTCAAACAATATTCAGAACTTAAATAATCACAAATACTATGAAAAAGTTTTTATTACCACTATTTGCACTGCTCTTTGTAGCGTGTGGAGAGAAGGGACCTAATGGTCCTGATTGGGGCAATATCACCCCTAACCCTGAGCCAGAGCCAAATCCTGAGCCAGACACAGAGGAGATTGTCATCAAGGATATTGAGCCGACAACAGAGCTTGGCGATGCCAATGAGAAGATTGCAGGACTTAGATTCCAGCCAGGAATCTCGGTCAATATTGCCAGCAGCAACTTCAACTCAAGCCTTGCATCTATCGCCTCTGCTGGTTTTAAGTATATCGAGATTACCATCAAGCAGGGCTACGGCATTATGGATCGTAGCGACAGCGATGTGAAGGCTGACTTTGCTAATAAGCTCAACCAGGTAAAGGCCAACGGACTTACCATCTGGTCTATCCACCTGCCATTTGACGATGCAAACTATACACACATCGCAGGCAAAGAGAATGTCAGAGTGCAGAGCGTAAATAACATTATGCGCGTACTCCGCCTCTGCGTAGAGTCGTTCCCAGAGTGTAAGAATTATGTTCTTCACGCCAGCAAGGGTGTACTCAGTCCTCGTAGCGAGTCTGTCTCTCAGGCACGCAAGTCACTGAACCAGATGATTCCTGAGGCTAAGGCTCTGGGTGTACGCATCTGCGTTGAGAACCTCGTAGGTAGCCTCTGCTACTCTATTGAGGAGATGGAGAATACAATTAGCGGCATTAACGACGCTTGGGTGACATATGACATCGGCCACGCAAACTGCGTAGGTATTGATGTGGTTCAGTTCCTCAAGGCTATCGGCCCTCGCCTCGGTACTGTACATATGCACGACACTATGTTCGGCACCAAGAACGACAGCCACGACCTTATTGGCGACGGTAATATCAGCAAGTGGGAGGAGGTATACTACACAATGCTCAAGGACAATCGCTATCGCGGCGTATTTATGTTTGAGCTGACAGGTAAGAATCCGAACACCGTTATGAACTCATACAAGAAGATAATGAGCGACTATCAAGCTCTGTACGAAGATAAAAAATAGTTAACAAGTTATGAATAGATCACTTTTAGCGATCCTCGCACTTGCCTTTGTGGCGTGTGGCCCCGAGAGCCCAACAGGTCCAGATTGGAGCAAAATCCCCGTAACCCCTGATGAGCCTACCGAGGAGCCTACTCCCGAGACTCCGACACCTGAGGAGCCTGCGCCTGAAGAGCCAAAGCCAGAGGAGCCAGCTATTATTATGATTGAACCAACAACACAGAACGCCCCTGTGGGTAGCGACATCTCAAAGTTGCAGTACTACCCAGGTATGCAGATTAATGTTGACGACAAGACCTTCACAACTCGCCTTGAGGAGGTTGCCGCAGCAGGATTTAAGTATGTAGAGCTGAAGATTAAGTACGCCTACGGAATGCACAACCGCACAGACGAGCAGGTTAATGCAACCTTCGCCTCTATGCAGCAGCAGTTGAGCGATAAGGGCATTATCGTATGGTCTATCCACCTGCCTTATGAGGATAAGAATTGGACCAGCATCAGTGCCGCCGAGAGCATCCGCACCAAATCAGTGGAGTATATCCTTCGCACACTGCGTCTCTGCGCTGCCAACTTCCCTACCTGCAAGAACTATGTGCTCCACGCAAGTAAGAGCGTAAGCCCAAGCAAGACCGCTATCAGTCAGGCACATAAGTCGCTGATGGAGATGGACGAGGTTGCAAAGCAGTTGGGCGTGCGTTTCTGCGTTGAGAATCTTGTGGGCAGTTTCTGCTACACTATTGACGATGTGCTTGCCGTAATCCAGCCTTTCGACAATGTATACGCTACATTCGATATCGGCCACGCAAACTGCAAGGGTTACGATGTTGTCAACTTCCTCGAGTCTATAGGCACCAAGCTGGGTACCGTTCATATCCAAGATACCAAGTACGGCTCTGGCAATGACGACCATATGCTTGTGGGTGATGGAGATCTTGCAACCAAGAACAGACCTTGGGGCGAGGTATACAAGACCCTGCTCGACAAAAATGGCTATCGCGGTGTATTTATGTTTGAGCCTAAGGATAATCAGTCCGCTGCCGAGGTTATGCGTCGATATACCGATGTGGTCCTCGAGTCATACAGCACTCTGAAGTAGTATTTTCTACTAATATTAAATAGGTATAGATTCTGAAAATGGGTCTATACCTTCTTTTTTTGCCATAACTGCAACTTTTTTAGTACTTTTTATTGCATAGTACCTAAAATCGTATTATATTTGCAATAGAAATTACAACTAATATAGTGCTACATTATGAAACAGACTACTAACGCCTTTCTCGGTGGCAGATCCTTCACCCTTGAACAAGATGCCTACCAGCGTCTTGAGGGTTATCTGAGAGATATTCGCAGTCGCATATCTGACCCATCGGGCGATATTATTTCGGACATAGAGTGTCGCATCTCCGACATTCTGCATCAGGCTCTCTCATCATCTATTATGGTAGTGACGCTGCAGATGGTCGAGATGGTTATTGCCCGCATAGGAGACCCTTCGACCTTTGGTCCTGTGCTTGCCGTTAGACCTGAGCCTGTAGAGTTACGCCGCAGCCGCAGTGACCGTGCAATTGCGGGCGTATGTGGTGGTATTGCAAGATATTTCCAGCTTGACTCATCGCTTGTGCGCCTTGTGGTGGTGCTTCTGTTCCTCTTTGGCGGACTATCATTCTGGGTATACATAATTATGTGGTTGGTAATACCTGAGGAGAGTTTACAAAAATAAAAAACAGCAACCTTATGAGAGAAGACAATATCAAAGTTCAGATGCGCAAGGGTATTCTCGACTATTGCATACTTGCAATACTTGCATCGACAGACTCATATGCGCCAGCCATTATCGCCGAGCTTAAGAAGGCCGAGATGATAGTGGTCGAGGGTACGCTCTACCCTATACTTACGCGTATGAAGAACGCCGGCTACCTGACCTACCGCTGGGAGGAGTCGACCCAGGGGCCTCCGCGCAAGTACTACAGCCTGACAGAGGAGGGTAAGCAGTACTTAGCTTCGCTTGATGAGGCGTGGGACAAGTTAGTTGAGCAGATTAACGCCATTCGTGGCAAATAGCAGAGAGTTATGAAGAGGTTTTTTGCAATAATTTCTGTGTTGTGCATAGCCCTTACAGCAGCAGCTGACAACAATAACAACACGGTTGTAATGAAGGCTGTAAAGTGCAACAGCGAGTTTACAAAGATTGCTGTTGGCCCTGCTATCAAGGTATTTGTAGAGGATAGAACAGAGGGCAACATTATCATTCGCGCAACAAAGAGCATAATTGATGATGTAAAGCTGGAGGTGAGCGGTGATGAGCTTTCAGTATCCTACAATAAGGATATGCACTTCAACAAAAAGTCGGGACACACCTTTGCCGAGGTATATATCCCCAACAACGGCAAGCTATGCGACTTTACCGTAGCAGCAGCCGCGATTGTAGAGGTAAAGCCTAAGCTAAGCGTGAAGAGATTGAATATAGAGTGTATCGGTGCATCTGTAATTACGCTTGCAGCCGAAGCCGAGAGCGCGGAGGCAGAGATTGTCGGCGCATCAAATGCGACACTTGACATCGTCTGCACAAAGCTCAACTGCGAGCTTATGGGTGCTGCAAAAGCAACAATTAACGGCAGCGCAACAGAGGCCGAGTTTGACATCAGCGGAGCATCAACCCTCAAGGCCGCCGAGTTTAAGGTATCACAGTTGAAGTCCGATATCTCGGGAGCATCAAAGGCAAACCTCTCTGCAGATATGGCAGATATAGAGGTATCAGGCGCATCAAATGCACATATAGACTGCTCAACATTACTCAAAGCAGATGCAGCAGGGGCGTCGAGCATCCGATATACCGGCAAGTGTCAGGTAAATATCGAGAACAACAGCGGCGCAAGCAAGATTAAAAGAGAGGAATAGAACTAAATACCACTATGAATAAGATTAAGAAATGTAGCATTTCGGGCATCGCCTTTACATTAGAGGAGAGTGCCTACAATCGCCTCAGCGAGTATCTTGACTCACTAAAGCGAGCATACAAAAACAGCCCCGAGAGCGACGAGATTATAGCCGACATTGAGGCTCGCATTGCCGAGCTGATACTCTCTGCACAGAGCGACGCCACGCAAATTGTATGTTTGCCTATTATCGAGAACATTATTACCCAGATGGGTAGTGCCGAGGATATTTCGGATAGCGACAACAGCCTCAACCCTACCGCAGAGCCTACTACCAGCACCCGCATAGTTCGCCGTCTATATCGCGACACCGAGAACGGCAAACTTGGTGGTGTATGCGCAGGACTTGGCAAGTACTTTGGTGTTGACCCCGTACTTATTCGCCTTGCTATATTCTCACCGCTCATTTTAGTGCCGATAAGCAATCTGTGGTACAAGCTATCTATACTCGGAGAGATTGGCAAAGACCTCTTCTGGGTGCTTATTATGGTCTATCTGATTATGTGGCTGGTAGTTCCCAAGGCTACCACAGCCCGTCAGAAGTTAGAGATGGAGGGCGAGCCCGTAACGGCAAAATCTATTGCCGATCACAGCCAAAACCCCACCGACGAGGAGCGTGCTAAGTCGAGCGTAGCCTCATTTGTTGCACGACTCGGCAAGATTGCAGTGGTACTACTCAAGGTATTTGTGGCTCTGTTGATATTTCCGTTAGTGCTGATATGCACAGTAATTATCGCGGCGATATTTAGCATAATTACAGGCTTAGGCACATCATTTATCCACTTTGGCAACCTCGGCACGCTGTCTGATGCAATCTCAAATTTTGGCTGTGCCCTGCCGATGCTTAGTGCCGGAATGGTGCTGATACCGACTATTGTGATTATATATCTGTTGGTTGTCCTTATCATTGGCAAAACACCTAAGTGGTGGGTATTGATAGTGTCGTTGGTTGTGTGGATTGCGCTGATTATCAGCAGCCTCTTTGCCACCGTAGATGTGGTCTCTAATCTGCACGGCAACGAAATTGAGCGCATACTCAAAGACAATACTAACTACAGCCAACCAATGGATAACTTAGATTCGTTAGAGTACAACCGACTGCTAAACGATCCAAATGTCGAAAGCATAGACTAAAAAATGGGTGAAAATTTATAAAAGCGACCAACAAGTCGCTTTTTTTTGTACCTTTGTGAGAATATTGATATACAGATTTACTAAAAATCATAAACAATCGACTATATGAAAAGATTCCTTTTAACCATCTGTGCAGCAGTGGCATTGATCGCTACAAGCTGTAACCCGACTCCAGAGCAGGAGGAGCAGATTCCTGACAATGGTCAGCAGATTACCGAGTTCTCGGCAACTATCGGCAACCCTGCCCCTCGTGCCGTTCTGAATGGTCTCAAAAGCGAGTGGAGCAATGGCGACCGACTGACTGTTGTGCGCTTTGATGTAAACAACACCCGTCCGAAGCTTGTCACTTGTAACATCAACAACTCTGCTATCTCTGGCAACAGTGCCAAATTCACCGCGCAGGGATATGTAAACCAGACCGGCGAGCAGTATGCCATCTATCCTCAGGCAAGCTACGCTATTAACGACTTTTTAGCTGGTAATGCTCAGATAGGTAGATCTTTTACCTTATCACTTGCAAACCAGAGTACAGATAGCAATGGTTGCACAGACTACCCGCTGCTTATCGGTAATTGGGACAGTGCAACACAGAGCTTTGCTATGCACAATCCGCTTGCCGTAATGCAGGTTACACTCAAGACCCCTGCAAGCCAGAGTGGTAACTATACACTCAACACTATTGAGATTAGCGGAAATAATGACGAGGCTCTTGCGGGTAATATGACCGTATCGACCAAGACCCTTGCCACCGACTTCTCAAAGAGCAGCGTAAAGAGCATTACTCTTACCTGCAACGGCATTAAAGTAGACAATAGCGGAACTACTATTACCATCTTTGTTCCAAAGCAGAACTACTCAAAGGGCTTTACCCTTACCTTTAAGTGTACTGAGGGTATAATGACCAAGAGCTTTGATAATAGTATTGATACAACAGAGGCAGAGAATGCAGTTTTTGCCCTCAACACCGAGCTTGAACTCGAGAAGGCATCTATCTTCGTTTCGCCACTGCACGCAACAGATACCACCGTATCTATCGCTTGGGCAATTAACGAGAACAATATCCAGTACATCAGCCAGATTTTCCCTAACTCGGCTGCTGACTACACCACCGAGATTAGCAAGAACTACAAGGTGGCACTCTATCGCAATGCCGAGTGCAAGGATAGCGACCTTGTTGTAAGCGTAGACAACATCCCTGGCAGCACCTTTACCAACATTATGCCGCCACGCTTTATCTTCACAGGTCTGACACCTGCGACCGACTACTACGCAATGGTTTACAACAACACTGACGGCAAGCAGACCATCGTCCCTACAAAGGTGTCTACAGTTGCCTCTGCAGCATCTCGCAACGCTGTTGTATCAACCAATGCCAAGCAGGGTGATCTGCTCGTATTCGAGAACTTCGAGGGTCTTGTATATGCCGGCGACCTTAGCGCACGCGCAGCCGGTGTCTCTCGCTCTGACCGCAGTTCCTTGACCTCTATCGTTCCACTTCAGGGTAAGATTGTTCTCTCTGATACAGATTTTATCGTAGCAAATGCGACTACAGAGATTGGGTTGTTCAACACTTTGAAGGGTATTCTTGACGATGCTAAGATTGACAAGTGGGGCTGGATTGGCGGTAAGGATGGTGCCAATGGCGGTTCTATCTGCGCACGCCCAGGATTTATCAAACTCGGCACAAAGAACAACTGCTCATTTATCTGTACCCCTATCCTGACAGCACTTCCAAAGGATAAGAGCACTAACCTTAAGGTTGTCTTTAAGGCTGCACCTTATGGTGATGCAAATAAGACTACTATCGATAGTGCCGAGAAGCAGATTGTAGTAAAGGCTCTTACAGGTGCATCTTTAGGTAGCGACAATGCGGTAAGCTATACAAGCGTCGCCTCTGAGAAGGCACTTATCCTCGACGGCGAGGACAACACCGTATGGAAGGAGTACACCGTAACCCTCACAGGCGTGCCTGCAGGCTCGTGCGTAGCTATCGGTGGTGCGCTGAGTGCAACATCTACAAACCGTCTGCTTGTTGACGATGTGCGCGTATATGTAGAGTCATTTGGTGAGGCTGCACCTCTGAGCGGTACTATCAAGGACAAGAGTGGCAATGCTGTATCTGGCGTGGTTGTCTCTGACGGCTACACCGTAACCAAGACCGACAGCAATGGTAAGTACGAGATTCCATTCAACGCCAAGGCAACATTTATCTTCTACACTACCCCTGCAGAGTATGAGATTGCTCTGGCAGCAGATGGTTATCCACTCTTCTACAAGGCTATTGCATCAAACAACAACTTCGACTTTGTGCTTGGCGACAAGATTACAAAGCAGGATAAGTGGCACCTCTATGTTATGGCAGACCCACAGACAAACCAAACAGGTAAGAACTGTATTCCATACTTCAGCAAGTACATCGCTGCCGACATCAAGGCTATGGTCGATCGTGACGGCTTTAACAGCGCGAAGGATTGGAACGGCAGCCGTCTTGCATACGGAATGGTGCTGGGCGATGTTATCTGGAACAGCGCGACTGAGAGCTATATGAGTAGTATGAAGAGCGCAATGTCTCCTACAAATACTCACGTGAGCTGGTTTACAGTGCCTGGTAACCACGACTGGTACTCTTCAGATTCCGATACTAACCCAACTCTTAACTGCTACAACAAGATTTTTGGCCCATCTATCTACTCATTCGACCGCGGTGATGTACACGTTGTGGGTATGAACAATGTCATCACAGGCGCAGGTCACGCAGTAGAGGAGTACGATCAGGGCTTTAGCGCAGATGAGTATCAGTGGCTTGCTAATGATTTGGCACAGGTACCTGCTGACAAGTGCGTAGTACTCTGCGTTCACATCCCATTCTTCAACGGTGAGGTAGGTGTACGCCACAACAAGTACTACTCTGAGACGCTCAACCTGCTCAAGAAGTTTGCAAATGCATACATCTTCTCTGGTCACAACCACTACTCTCGTCACTATATCCACACTTCGTACAACTTTGTACACGAGATGAACCACGGTGCAGCCTGCGGTCTGTATTGGAACCTCAAGGTTTGCGGTGACGGAACCCCTGCAGGATACTATGTATACACATTTGAGGGCAATGACTGTAGCAATATGCTCTTCAAGGCTGGCGGTTCGGCTGACTACAAGGCAGGCATCAACGCTATGCGTATGTACTTGGGTAGTGACTCTTACGACTCAGGTATGCTCTGCACATACGGCAAGGATAGCAAGACTGTATATATCAACCTCTACAACGGCAACCTGCTGGACTACAATGATGCATCTCCACTCAACAAGAAGTGGAAGATTGAGCTCTACTACAAGGGCAACAAGGTGCAGGATATGGTCAATGTAACAAGTGGTAATGCTACATATGGCTCTCACGACAAGCCGAGCGACTACACAAGCAACTACAGCACTTGGCTATACAAGACAAACTACCTGCGTAACGATGCCGACTGGTGGATGATTGCTCGCGGACTGAGTAGCAACTCATCTATTAAAAATCGTAACGGCAATAAGTGGGGTGGCGCGCTGACAAACAGCGGATATAAGAAGACCACTACCCACATCTTTGCAGGCTCACTTCCTGAGGGCGTAACCATTGATAGCAAGGATGTTATGGTACGCGCAACAGCACCTACAGGTCAGGTTTACGAGGTTACAGAGTTCACCCGCTTCTCGTCAATAGACGGTATGGCTTGGGAGTTGATGTAAGACTAACACAGCCAAGGGCAACCTTGGCAGTACTCTTTTATTATGGATTATTTGGAGATTATAGGCGTAATTGTCGGCTTTGCATACCTCTACTTAGAGTATAAGGCAAGCATATACCTATGGATAGCAAGCATAATTATGCCCGCTATCTACCTTGTTGTATTCTATGATGCAGGGCTTTATGCCGACACGGCTATAAACATCTACTACTTGGTCATTGCCATCTACGGTTTCTTTGCTTGGAAGTATGGCAGCAGCAAGAGTCGCGAGCTGCCCATCACCCACATAACAGCAAGGCAAGGCATTGCTATGGTGATACTCTATGCCGTTATGCAGGTGGCTGTATGGCTTGCGCTCAAACACTTTACTGATAGCGATGTGGCGTGGTTTAACGCCCTGACTTCGGCACTGAGCATTGTAGGTATGTGGATGCTGGCACGCAAATATGTCGAGCAGTGGTTAGTATGGATTGTAGTAGATATACTCTCTGCTGCGCTGTACGGCTATAAGGGGCTTTATCTGACCGCCATACTATATGTCGCATATGCCGTAATCGCCATTTTCGGCTACCGAAAGTGGATACAACTAATGGAGATACAAGATGCTGAGTAATAGAGATATAGATGCTGTAATTGTAGCAAATGGCGACTTCCCGTCGGCAGAGGCTCCGCTGCAGTTTTTGGGTGGCAAACACTTTGTTGTCTGCTGCGATGGCGGTGCTGACGAGTATATCGCTCGCGGCTATGTGCCCGATATGATTATCGGCGATGGCGACTCGCTGAGTGGCAAAAATCGCGCCCGCTTTGCCGATATTATTCATTATGAGCCAGACCAAGAGACTAACGACCAGACTAAAGCCGTTAAGTTCCTGCTCGCCAAGGGATTACGCCGCATAGCCATTGTCGGCGCAACGGGCAAGCGCGACGACCACACCTTGGGAAACATAGCTCTGCTTGCCGAGTACCTTAAGATGGGTGCCGATGTGCGCAGCTATACCGACTATGGTGTCTTTATCCCCTGCTCGGGCAGCAACACCTTTAACTGCAATGCTGGCGCACAGGTCTCTATCTTTAACATCAACGCTAAAAACCTCACTTCAGAGGGACTGAGCTACCCCATCTACGACTTTACCGCCTGGTGGCAAGGCACTCTGAACGAATCGCCCACAGAGAGCTTCACAATCACAGCCGAGGGCGAATATATCGTCTATATCACCTACGAGAAGAAGTAGCTGTTGGCTATTGATAACTAAAAGACCCTCGAAAGGGTCTTTTTTTGTCAATATATCTTAATAGATATATTCCACGGGCATACGATTTGTGATTCAGTGATTTTATTTGTAACTTTGTATGAATATTTTTTTGACATTATGGCAGCGATTAAAACTATAGGCATACTCACCTCGGGTGGTGATGCGCCGGGAATGAATGCGGCAATTCGTG
Source organism: Alistipes sp. (assembly GCA_045654345.1). Classification (GTDB taxonomy): domain Bacteria; phylum Bacteroidota; class Bacteroidia; order Bacteroidales; family Rikenellaceae; genus Alistipes. The sequence goes on from JAZOND010000011.1 coordinate 50,104, forward strand.
CGGTGACGCGTGCAGCAAGGTACAACGGCTGGGCGGTAAAGGGTATTATGCGCGGATACAAGGGCCTGATTACGGGCGAGATAGAGGAGTTTCACTCCAACAGCGTGAGCAACATCATTCAGCGCGGAGGAACTATTCTTAAGACCGCGCGCTGCTGCGAGTTTATGACAGCCGAGGGTCGTCAGCTGGCATACGACAATATGAAGGCTGCAGGCATTGATGCCCTTGTAGTTATCGGTGGTGACGGAACCATCACGGGTGCTAAGGTCTTTGCCGAGGAGTTTGACACCCCTATAGTTGCTCTACCAGGCACTATTGACAACGACCTCTCGGGTACAGATACCACAATCGGCTACGACACAGCCCTTAATACCATTGTCGAGGCGGTAGACAAACTACGCGACACAGCAACCTCGCACGAGCGACTATTTTTTGTCGAGGTTATGGGTCGCAGAGCGGGTTACCTTGCCCTCAACGGAGCCATTGCATCGGGAGCCGAGGCGGCTATAATTCCTGAGGCAGAGACAGGTGCCGACCAGCTCAAGACGCTGATAGACAACGGATTTCGCAAGAGCAAGAACTCGGCCATAGTACTTGTTGCCGAGGATCCGTCAACGGGTGGTGCCTTTGGCCTTGCCGAGCGTGTAAAGAACGAGTATCCGCAGTACGACGCGCGCGTGACCATCCTTGGACACATCCAGCGCGGAGGAAGCCCTACAGCTGCCGACCGCATCCTTGCCTCGCGACTTGGAGGTGCAGCCATCGAGGCTCTCAAAGAGGGACAGCGCAATGTAATGGTGGGAGTAAAGAATGGCGAGATTGTCTACACCCCATTCTCTCAGGCACTTAGCAAGACCAAGAGCGTCAAGCAGAGTAATATTGACCTTGTAAAGATACTATCTATATAAACACTCAAACCCAAACTATGAAGAGAATTATAGGCATTGGAAATGCCCTAACCGATATGTTAGTAAACCTCAGTAGTGACGAAGTATTACAAAAGTACGGCATTGCTCGAGGATCTATGTCACTAGTAGACAGCCGCTTACAGTCAGAGGTATCGAAGGCCGTAGCTGGTCGTCCATACTCCCTATCACTTGGTGGTTCGGCAGACAACACTATTCGCGCAATGGCTCGTCTCGGTGCCGAGGTAGGCTTTATTGGCAAGGTAGGTCGCGACACTACGGGCGACTTCTTTGAGCAGGCACTCGACAACTTGGGCATTAAGCCCGTGATTTTCCGCGGCACCAATCGCTCGGGCAAGTGTGTATCGTTAATCTCTCCCGATGGCGAGCGAACTATGCTCACACACCTCGGTGCAGCGTTAGAGATGGTTGCCGCTGAGATTTCGCCAGCTATTTTTGAGGGTTACGACTGTCTCTATGTCGAGGGTTATCTCGTTCAGAATCACGAACTTATCGAGTGTGCTATAAGCACTGCCAAGAGGTGTGGGCTAAAAGTAGCTATTGACCTTGCCAGCTTCAATGTGGTCGAGGAGAATATCGACTTTTTGCGTCGCATAGTCTCTGAGTATGTTGACATTGTCTTTGCCAACGAGGACGAGGCGCGAGTATTTTCAGCCGAGAGTGAGCCGATAAATGCGCTGCAGTATATCTCCGAGATGTGCGAGCTTGCGGTAGTCAAAATCGGTATGCGCGGTGCCCTTATTAAGCAGGGTGAGCACGTTGTCCACGTGGGCATTATGGAGGCTGCCAAGCGCGTAGATACCACAGGTGCAGGCGACTTCTATGCTGCGGGATTCCTCTACGGATTGACCTTAGGACTTGACCTGCGTCAGTGTGGCACTATCGGTGCCGTTACGGCTGGTAAGGTTATCGAGATTGTCGGCACAACCCTCTCGGACGAGGCGTGGGACGATATTTTCAAGTATGTAAACCGAGTAAAAACTGAGAGATACCTATTCTAATATGCGCAAAACACTAACCCTACTGTTCGCGTTCTGTGCCCTCTGCGCCACAGCCGAGACTCGCCGCCTGCTCACTATGGAGGAGGCTATACTTAGCCACGAACTGATACCACAGAACTACTCTGTAGTCTGGAGCGACAGCCATCCCGACCACTTCCTACACAAAGAGGGCGAGAGCTGGAGTGCCATAGATGTCCGCACGGGCAAGCAGAAGGCAGCCGATGCACCTGTGAGGAGCCAAGAGATGTTCAAGTGCGATGGTAACAATATTATCCGCATTATGGAGAACGGAGAGCAGAAGGCCGTGACCAACTTTACAGACAAAAATATCGTAGCCGGAGGCTCTGTTTCGCGCAATGAGTTTGGCATTGAGGGTGGACTATTTCTCTCGCCTGACAAGTCGCTGCTGGCCTTCTATCAGAAGGATGAGAGCGATGTGACAACCTTCCCACTGCTTGACATAACCACCCGCACAGGCTCGCTTATGGATATAAAGTATCCGATGAACGGTATGGCATCAGAAAAGGTCAGCGTAGGCGTGTATAACCTTAATACTGAGAGTATTATATATCTCAATGTGACCGACTTCGACGCGGAGCGTTATCTGACAAACCTAACCTGGTCGCCGGATAGCCGTGTGATATACCTGCAGGTGCTTGACCGCGCACAGAAGAATATGAAACTCAATGCCTACTGCGCTGCAACGGGAGAGTATATCAAAACGCTGCTTACAGAGCATAGCGACAAGTATGTAGAGCCATCATTCCCGCTCTACTTCCTTAATTCCGACCCAAGCCGCTTTATCTACACCACCTCTAATCGCGATGGCTATCAGAACCTCTACCTCTGCACCACTGATGGCGATATTAAGCGTTTTACTAATGTCGATGCCGATGTGACATATATAGGTCAGAACGACAAGGCTATTTTCTACTACTCAGCTGAGGTTTCACCTATCGAGCAGCATCTGTTTAGCCGCAATATCCGCAGTGGCAAGGCCACACAGCTCACCCGTGGCGAAGGCTGGCACAACTGCACATTATCGTCTGATGGCAAGTACTTTGCCGACAACTACTCTTCACTCACCGTGCCGCGAGTGGTGGCTGTGGGTAGCACCGATGGCAAGATTTACCGCGAGCTTTTCCGTGCTACTGACCCGAGCGAGGGTTACAACTATTGCCCTATTGAGCTTGGAACTATTCGCAGTGCTGATGGCAAGTATGACAACTATTACCGCCTTATCAAGCCAATAGATTTCGACCCTACAAAGAGCTATCCTGTAATACTTTATGTCTACGGAGGTCCGCATTCGCAGATGGTCAACAACTCTTTCCAGGCGCAGCTGCGTCGCTGGGAGATGCTTATGGCTCAGCGCGGATATGTGGTCTTTGTGATGGATAATCGCGGAACAGACAATCGCGGTCTGGAGTTTGAGCAGGCTATACATCGCAGATGTGGTGTCTGCGAGATGGAGGATCAGATGGCAGGCATCGAGTGGCTCAAGTCTCACCCGTGGGTGGATAGCAGCCGCATAGGCGTTCACGGCTGGTCGTATGGTGGTTTTATGACCATCTCGCTGATGACTCACTATCCTGAGACCTTTAAGGTTGGTGTGGCCGGTGGTCCTGTAATCGACTGGCGTTGGTATGAAGTGATGTATGGCGAGCGATATATGGAGACCGAGGCGACAAATAAGGAGGGTTTAGATGCTACCTCACTCATCCCGCGTGCCAAAGATCTGAAGGGCAAGCTGCTCATCTGCCAGGGTGCTATAGACAATGTGGTGGTATGGCAACACTCGCTCAACTTTATCGACGAGTGCATCAAGAATTGGGTTGATGTTGACTACTTCCCTTATCCACGTGCATACCACAATGTCCGCGGCAAGGATCGCGTACATCTGATGCAAAAGGTTACTGACTACTTTGAGTTGCATCTCAGATAGCAGAGCAATATTCACAAAATAAGCCAAGTCCGCAAAGACTTGGCTTATTTATTTGTCGCTATAACTTAAAGATGTCCTACAAGTTAGGTCGTGACCCAACTTGTAGGACAATTCTTAACTACGGCATATCGTAGGTCACCGGACGCAGAGCCCAGGTGCGGTACGAGTTATTGGTCGACATTGAGACCGTAGTTGTGTTAGACTGACGGATGTAGTACGACCTATTGCCTGAGCGATAGTAGAACTGGAGATTACCACTCGAAGTGGTTGTGGTATACGAAGTACCAGAATCTCTGAAGTTGATAGTACCCGTAGTACCATTCAGATACTGACCACGCGCAACACTCTTAATTCTATTATTATCAAAGGTAAAGAGGTTGTAATAGTTTACCACATTATTTGCCGAGAGGTTTGTATTCACTGCAGTCATACTTGTATTTGCATAGTTTGAATTCTGCAATACGTAGATGGTATTACCAGTTCTATCAACCGAAGTGGTTTTATCACCAAGAATAAGGCCGTAGACCTTAACCTGAGGCATTGAGGCAGTGGTCTGATGTTCATTCATCTCAACTGTCACATCGAAATCGTAAATACCCTTAGTATTACTACTCCAAGTGATATACCAAGTGGTATTTGAGACAGATGAGCCAACAAACTCGCCACTCTTGGTTGCTTGGGTGCCATTAATTCTCACTGATGTAGGCGCGCTATTTGCCGAAACATTGACATAATAGCGAATCTGCTCGCCGATGATTACAAAGTCGCGAGTGGTATTAGTTGTGTCTGTTACAAGCGAATCCTCCCAGCGGTTAAAGTCGATAGTTACAGACTCCTTGAGCAGAGTAACCTCCTCGGTAAATACCAATCCGTGCTCATTGCGCACAAGTAGGTGGAAGACAACACCCGAGTCGTCGCAGTCTGACGGAGTGATATACGACACAGCTCCACTTGTGGTGTACTGGACAATGCCCGTAACCGTACGCACATCTCTCTGATGGTAATTGCCCGATGTATCGGTATAAGAGGCGCGAACAGTAATGCTCTCGATAACGCTACCATAAGAGCGTGCCTTATAGTCAAGTGTAATCTGTGTATCGGCAACAAACCAGCGTTCAGAAGGTGTGAGAGTAGCTGTAATACTACCGATAGTCTCATCCTTAACGCAGCGCACAGGAGCGGCCGTACGGCGGTTAGCAAAGTCTATGTGCAAGTTACCCGTATATGTACCTACATTGGTCTCGGTCCAAGTGTTGAGCTTAGAAAGATATATGCGAGAGCGGTGCATATACTGATTTATGCCTCCATTATTGGATGCATCGGCATCTGTACAATACATTGACGACTGATAGTCACCCATCTGACCCACATACTTCCACGAGCAGATCAGTGAGTTAAGACCCACATCAACACCCTTAAAGCCCGCATATGGGAAGAAGAACTGCTTGCCATCGACAGTGCGTGTATAGCCATATGTACCTGCCGAGCCACTACCCATACTAAAGAGTGCCGAGAGCTCACTACTTGGCACACGATAGCCATATGGGCACGGGTCATAGATGGTCTTTGTTGTCATACCCGTAGCAGTATCATAGCCCCACAAGAAGTCGTAGCGCAAGTATGTCCAATTAAAGATATAGGAGAGCGGCTGGGCTGTAGGCAGAATCAGATACATTGGATTCTCAACGCTATTGCGCAGCGTAGGCTCGGCAAACTGAGTTACCTCAGCAGCGGTCTTCTCGTCTGATGAGAAGTCGTAGTATGGTGCTGTATTGAGGTTAATTGGCGAGTAGTTGTATGTCGGAGGGCCCATAGATGGATCCTTACGACCCCACTGATAGTACAATCCGTATGTTGCCAGCGCATCGTTAGCACTTGAGCAGGTAGCCTTAGTGGCTCCAATATTACGATCGAGCATTGTAATAGTGTGCTCACCCGTAGCAAATGTTTGCTCTGCTGGGGTGTCGGTAATCCATATATGCCAAGACCAGAGCACCTTACCCTCTGCATCGTAGACAGCGATAACCGCATTTCCGCGAGCTGTACTATCGGGTAGCTTAAAACGTGCATAGCCATACTTTAGCTCAACATCGGAGATAAGACCCAGCTGGCTCTCCCAGAGCAGGTGTGCCGCAACAGGCTTAATATCCTCAATCTCAGGATATAGGGTCTGCGCACCTGAGGAGATAATACCTGCCTGACCGTTACCGATAATAGAGGCAAGGAAGCAGTAGCCATCGTATATATCCTGACCATTGGCATCCTTATACTGGTTAGGATCAAGGATATAGCAGTTCGAGAGTTTGTAGGTTGAGATGATATTCTTATCACTACTCTCATCAACCTCAAACTCCTGCAGACTTGACAGGTCATAGTAACGCTCATCACCATCGCGCTGCAGAATAGCACCGATAGTACCATTTGTGCGAAGATTGAGCTTGATATTGTAGATATATCCCTGCTCAAAGATGTCGACAACACTCTGATTACCATCCTTATCTGTTACAGTATGCTTTGCCGAGATAGTTGTCGAATAAACACCCGAGGCTGTGTGAATCTCAAGCTCGACATCACGATTTGGCTCAATTAACGAGTAGCCGAGGTAGGCATCATTCTCCATTGATGAGCCCTTCATCGACACGGGATACTTAGCCGCAATCGAGTAGTCAGGGTGGTTGCTATCATTATCAAACATCGGCGTCTTTACGATAACCAAGTTATCATAATCTCCCCAATGATATACCTCACCAAACTGACCCAAGGTAGTTGGCAGCCACACCTTGCACGAGGTAGGCTGATTGCGAATGACAACATCCTGAATCTCGCCCCACATAAGTAGGTTCTGCTCACTCTGCTCTGCATATGCCGTAACGCGAATAGCCGAGCGATAGTGGCGGTATGTAAGATAGTTTGAGTACTTAGGCAAGGAGCTGTTATGACCAAATGGCTGGCGGTAGATATTACTACCGTCAATAGGATGGACATCACTCTTATGAGGATTTGAGGCTATATAGTTATGCCAATACTGACCCTCACAGAGGTTGCTGACCATAAGGTCTGTCTCTCCATCCAGACCCTTAAACTGCAGTGCCACAACCTCGGTCGGAGTGCCATCAATAACCACGGTCTCATTAAGACGCACAGCATCGAAGAGAGAGTAGTCAAACTGAGCCGTTGCAGGCACGCCCTCACTACGCGGCAATGTACAGTTGCGCGGATACCAACCCACAAGGCGTGAGTGGTAGAAGTGTGTGGTGTCTCGCTTAATTGTATCGCCTATCTTCTCCTCAACGATATTGAGCTTATATGACTGCACAGGGTCAAGCGACACAGAGCGGTAGTGTATGCCCTCGGTATTGTCTGGTGACGAAGTTACTGTAGCCTCAAGCAGCAGAGCCTTATTCCAATTGGTAGCATATGGCGTAGAGGCATCATTGCCCGTAAAGGTATAAAGACCATCATTTAAAGAGTTCAAATCCTCGTCTATACGCAAGAAGTTAGAGTCCAGACGCTTGGTTGTAATCTGATCTACCAGCGATCTTACAGCAATACCTGCCTGCTCTGCCCTTGTAACGCCACGCGACTCGACAACGCACTTGGCATCAAGGCGCGTATCAGAGGCAGTCGCACTGCCACTAACATCTACATCCTGCGAGCGGTCTACCGTACACGATAGTGCAGCGAGCAGCGACACAAATAGGATTATATTTATCTTCAAATAGTTCATCATAGCTCATCTATTTAATCTTTCTGACATCGTGCAGGCATAGCATAGGCCGAACCATATCCACCATTTGAGCCTGACTGGTCAACCTGACCGGTATAAGTCTTGGTATATACATATGTTCGGGTATTGTACTGACCCATAGGCATACCTGTAAGCATCCAACCATTTGCACCCACGCTATTATAGCCGCCCGAAGTTGGGTAGCGGTATCCCATAAATGGGTACCACGCGCGATCAAAGTAGTTCTTGTTAAAGACTATGCCATAGTTGTCAAACGACGCCTCATTATTCGAGAAGTTGATATTACCACCACCCTCGCCATAGGTATAGCCGTAGTGGGTGTTGTTTACATAGTATCCCCACGCGTGGTGGAACGGAGTTCGGTAACCCGGAGGGCAAGGGTCGTGCATAGTCTTAGAGAATGTCTGACCCTGAATAGAGTAATCCTTAACAGCATAGCCCCACAGTGCCACATTGGTATATCCATCGGCAAAAGATGCAGGGAACCAACCACTTGTAGTACCTCCACAAAGGGCTGTACTCTTATAGAATGTCAGCGGGTGCTGAATAACTGTAGGGATAAGTGCCGCAGCGGCAGTATCTATATCGGTGCGACTACTCCACTGACCTGTATTGTAGTCCTTCACCCAATAGCGTGACGACTTAGGCTTTGTAGTTCCACTTACATTCTCCGTGCCTGCAGAGTATGACGGAGGGCCCATAATAGGGTCCTTACGACCCCATTGGTAGTAGAAGCCGTATGTAGCCATACGCTCAGCCTCAGAGGCGAACGATATGCGCGAGCCGCTGGTATCTGGTGCGTGAGTAGCTCCGATAAATCTATCCATCAGCGTATAGTTACCCGTAATAAGATCTGTAGGCTTATCGGTAAACCATAGGTGCCAAGACCACATAATCTCACCATCGACATCGTATGCCGCAAGGCCCACATTACCCTCGTGGTAGTTACCCACATAGAGCAGCACATATCCATCCTTATCCAGCGTACCATTATTGAGAATCTGAACAGGCATAAGGTTATCGACATCGCTACTTGAGCCCGTAACCTCGGTAAATGCACCCTGCCACCAGAGGAAGTCGACCTTAGCAGGGGTAAAGGTGGTTGATAGTCCGCCATTAATCTCGGCAGTAGTAGTACCACCCAATGGTAGGAGGCTACCCACACCATTACCACGCACCGTAGCCTTAAACTTATAGTAGCCAGGGCGGTGAATCATATAGCAGTTTGCTGTCTGCGAAGCACTCAAATCGGTAACAATTGCAGTAGAGTGACTCGAAACACAACGCACAGGCAGCGCACGATTACGACGGCTATCAGCAGCGGTAAAAGCAGCTGTTGTTGAGGCTGTATACTGAAGCTCAAACGGCTCACCCTCACCACGCAGGTCAACGACACTCGACCAAAGGCGCGAGATAGTGCGCGCATTATTCTCCGTACCATCAGCATCTATATAGCCCTGGAACGGATACCACACATTATTAGATGCCACAGAGAGGTTCACACCCGTGCCACTCTGCCAGCCACCCGACTTCTGGTATGAGGCAATATTCTGCCATACGCGCGTGTCGGCAACCATATATCCCGGAGGGCAAGGATCGTACATAGTCTTCTCAAGGTCGGTATACTCATTGCGATAGCCCCACAGAGCGTTGTTCTGTGTAGAGAGCCAATCTTGACGCTGAGTATCCCCGCTACCATAGAGGGTCATCGGGTCGGCTATAGCCTGCTCTGGAGACATAGCCTGTGCCGTAGTGCTTGGCACCTTAGCAACCGAACCATAGATACCCGAAGCGACCTTAGCAAATGGTGTTGGGCGACCCCATTGGTAGTATAGTCCATCCATACTGCCCGTCGACTCAGGAGTCGATGACTTGGCACCGAGATTTCGGTCCTGAACGATATATCCATTTGGACAACCCTGCGCCTTGACGCGGTCGGTAAGCCATATATGCCAAGTCCAAAGGATATTTCCACCCTCCTGATCATATGCAGCAATAACCACATTACCCTCAGTAAGCAGTCTCTTATCCTCTTCATCCTCAGCACCTTGAACGTGGAAGAGCACGCGACCCAGCGACAACTCATTAAGGTCGAGCGTAAGAGCCTTGCGCTGAACACCGTCAACGGTAATCATTGACGTATCGTCCCACAAAATGTCGATATACTTAGGCTCCAAGGTGGTAGAACCGCCACCCACCATCGAGCTATCGCCATTACCTTTGACCGTGCCATCAAAGCAGTAGCCATAGTTTGCCGAGTTTACTATATATGAGTTAGCAGTCTCGTAATTACTAAGGTTGTAGAACATATCGACATCCACATCCTGCTTAATATCCTGCTCATATGCCAGCCACTCACCCACAGAGACATCGGCATTGATAAATCCGTGGTTGGAGAATCGAAGTACGATATCGTACGCATAGCCCGCCTTGAAATTTCGGGCTATAGACACCCTCTGGCGTGTCAATGAACCGCTGGTTGCAAGGCTTATGTTGAGCAGTCCATCGCTCGGTGGCGCAGCGACGCACTTAGAGACAAGTCGACGATTGGCAAGTCCCACTGGGATCTTTGTACCTGGAGAGAAGAATATATTGTTGTTCGGATCAGATAGTTCAAGTGTCTTGCTGCCCTCATACTGAATGCCAAAAGTACCTGCACCATCTGTAGGCAGGGTCAGAATGCACGATGTAGGCAGATCCTCAATCTTTATATCCTCAAGCGTACCCCACGCTGCCGACTGGATATTATCCTCATCCTGCATCGCGTAGATATGGATGCGATAGATACACAACGCGTGGTCAAAGGTCATCACATCGAATCCCTGGCTCTGCGAGCCGGTGGTCACATTGCCGTACATAATATCCGAGTCTCCCGTAATAGGCATACGAACTGTCGTTGCCGAGCCATCGGTATGATACTCATAGCCCTCACGCTCAGGCAACCACGGCTGCCAAGCCACATACTTAACATAGTCGGTAGTGGTGTAGAAGAACTGGGCAGAACTTGTAAAAGTAATATCGCGGATATAGCTATTTGCAGGATTTGGCTTCCCCATCTGTGCCATAATAGGCTCGTCGCAGTTCAGAAAACCCGGGTAGGATGGTGTATAGAGCTCATCAATACGGAGCATAGCCATATTGATGACCGTATCTGTGGCAGGGTCGATAATGCCACTATCAGAGTTTTCTCCTCCGCGAGCAGCCACACGCGACTGGTAGACAACATTGGGCGAGTAGCCCACATCTGCCCACAGACGCACGCGCATATCCTTTTCCCCTGACACCTCTATATCACTACCCTGCACGCAGCTGCAAAAGGCAGCTACCACAAGCAAGGCTATATATTTTACAAAGTATCTGTTCATATTACTCCTCCTAATTTACCTCAGGTAGCACTGTACCCTCGATATAATCGACATCTTTCCACGCCGAGATTACACCCTCAAGGTTAACTCCCGAGTCGACCGTAGCAGTATATACTATACGGTGGCCCGACTGATAGTTAATCGGCTGATAGTTATAGAGTTGAAACTCCTCCTTATGTTTAACAAAGTTATCAGGACTCTCGGGGGTCACCTTCTCGTTAACCTCATATTCGATCGTAAGCTTTGTAGATGCTGTAAGCTGCTGTGGCAGACACATAATCATCATCTTGGCCTGGGTATTGCTGCGCTGATCACCAATTGTGGCGGCTGTTGTAGGCTGATAGATATACTCCACATCGTTACTACCCGATGGAGATACCTCCCATACATTTCTTACGCCCGAATTGGCAACAGCCTGCGCGGTACACTTCATCGAGCCCTGCCAATATACATTCTCAAAGGTCATCTTTGTCAGTCGCGCATCGAACATATTACCGCGAACAACATATATCTCTACAAGCGACATTGCGTGCTCGAGCTGCAGCTGTACAATAGGCTTCATCGCACCATCGGCAACCTTAAACGAATACGAGAGCAGATAGTCCACCATAGCGTCGGGGTTATATGTCGACGGCTGCTGAATGGTAAACTCAAGACCATCCTTTCCGTTTGTAAGCGTCAGGCCATTTGCGGTATTGTAGGCATAGGCGTGGAACGAGTAGTTGCTGCCCTCGGTCCAATTGCGCTTTGTCGATGAGAACCACTTGCCCGTAGTGGCATCGCGAGTAATTGCCACATTATTGAAAATCTTATTCGAGTTATTCTGCACGCCACAGACAAAGACCTTTCCACTCTCAATATTGCTCTGCGAAAGCGCATCGCGCGAAACAACCGTGGCATCAAAGCGAATCTGCGCCATATCGACAATATCCTCGTCACTATGGCAACCCACCAGCGCAATGGCAAGAAGTATATATACTAACCTCTTCATACTACAAATCGACAAAGTTATCTATCCAATCAACCACCGTAACCTCAGCAGTGATGGTGTTATCGGTAATATTCAGCTTGTACTTATACACCTCACCCGCCTTCCACTCGGTAGGTGTTGTTCCGCCAAGCATTCCAAGTTCTATATCGCGTACGGCATAGGCCGAGTCGCCAACCTTCTTATACTCAAGGTGAAGGGTCACTCCACTCTTATATATACTCTGCGGCAAGACTACCACCGCACCCGTGTCGTAGAGCGAGTAGTCAACAGATATATTTACAGGCAGTCCACCACTTGGCAGTGTGCATACGCCCGCAAAAGGATGCTCCTCTGAAACTGCTGGCACGGTAGAACTATCAAGAGTCCAGGCTGCTGTGCCGTCAGCACCAATTCTAAACTCTCCACTATTGTGTAGGCCTACAAGGCGAATATTGCGTACATCTGTAAGCACGCTGCTTGAGCCGTTGACAATGCTGAACTTAACGGCCGAGCAGGCGTGGTGGAAATGGAGCGGCACTGCTGAGTAGTCCTCAGCAACTGAAAGGTCGCGCACCTGATGGGCATAGAGTATATCGCTACCCTCGGTATAGCTGCTATATGATGGAATTACCACCTCCCCGCCATCGGTATATGTGCAGGCAACAGAGTATGGGCACACAGCACTAAAGTGGTAATAAGCACCCATAATCCAATACTGAGTATTGTTATAGTCCCACGCTTCAATCTGGCTGTCGTAGTAGAGACGCTCGCCATCAAATACAGGCGCACCACTGCCGTCAAAAGTATAAGAGCCAAAGAGGCGTATCTGCTGAGTGCAGAGTGCCTCGGGGCTATCTATCAGAGCTCGGCTAATCTGTGAATCAAAGCCAATCTTCTGTGGTCGGGAAGAGATACTCTCCTTACCACAGCCAATGGCCGCCATCACCACAAGTGCTATTGCCAGAAATTTGCGCATATACCTATATATAATATAATATTGGAACCCGTGGGGGCGATCAAGCCCCACACGGATTAAAAGTTAGGAATGTCCTATAATTAGATAGTTACAGAACCACCGTCAACTGGAATCCAATCCTCAACAGTGCAGTCGAAGATAATCTCGTTCACATTGATAGTGTAGTTGTAAGTGTACTTGTAACCCATCTGCCACTCACCAGTAAGAACGTGCTTGTAAGTGTGCTCTACGCCATCGATAGTATAAACGATAGTAAACTGAGTCTGTGCGCTTGGGATTACCAATACTGGGCTTGGAGAGTAAGCATCAGCTGCAGCGAGAACTGCATCGAGAGTACCTGCCTCAACACTTGGTGCATCTACTGGCAAGAAGTAACGGTTAATGCCCATACCAGTCTGCCAAGTAGCAGTACTTGTACCACCAATTACAGGAGTTACAGTCAGAGCACCTGTAAGATTAACATTGTTTGCAGTAACGCTCTTTACAACTACAGCTGCAGCAGAATCAGTCTTCTTGAAAGTCACGTTAAGCTGAGCATAAGCGTGGTGGAAGAGCAGTGGCTGAGCTGATGTCTGAGGAGCCTCAACAGAGAGAATGTCGCTGAACAGAACATCGTGCTGATCCTTAAGGTTGTTGTCAATAGTACCGAACACAACGTTCTTAAAAGTACCATCTACATTGTAGCTATTAGTAATAGTTGCACTTACTGGATAAGGGCAAAGAGCGAGGAAGTGCATATTGCCGCTTGTTGGCCAGTACTTAGCAGGATCACCCTTCCAAAGAGAGGTAGAAACATCGTGAACGAACTTTGCATTCTCGAAGTAAACTACAAAGTCTCCAGAAGCATCGCTTGGGTTATCCCAAACTGAAGATACTGCGATAGGATAGGTCATGTCGTCGTTAGACTGAATAACATTACGAGTAACTGCAGACTTAAAGCCCATCTCCTGCATCTTACCAGTGTAAACCTCATTGGTCTTCACACAACTGCTCAGTGAAACCATCACTGCAGCAGCTAACAATAACATTTTCTTCATAACTAAAAAGTTTTAAAAGTGGTTAAAAAAATTAATTGATTAAAGTGTTTTGTTTGTTTTGTTTGTCTTCGTTTTTTTGATAGTTGATTGTTGGTAAAAAGTTTAAATATGTGAACTAAATTTCGATATCGTATATCTCCTCTTTCCATTCATCGACCTCAGGTCTAAATCCTCCTCCCACCTCAGGCTTCGGAATGTTAATCTGACCTTCAACGACAATATGTTGTTCTGGATTATCCTCCATCTGATCCGACACATCGAAGTTGTACATATACGGGTGACCCATAGTATCGTAGAAGAGGATGCTCAGCAGAGCTGCATCGCCACTTGCCTTCTCGCGACCGAAGGTCTCAAATCGCGAGTTGAGCGTAGCCTCACTACGGCGCACCTCCGTAATATCGAAGTATAGAGCCAGCGACTCGGCCGAGTCCTCACCCTTAGCCACATAGTGCGTTGCCACCTGACCCGAGAGCATCATCGACATCGAACCCACATACTCAAGACCCGTGATTCCCCTAATCTCGACCGTCCAGCTCTCGACAACAGTATGAGCTGTGGTCTTGATGACAAACACCTCGTTTGTAATATGGCGTGGGATGACAATATTATTCTTACGAGCCACATAGAGGTGATCTGGGGTCAGACGGATATCCTCATACGAAGGTCGGCTATCTGTTCGCGACATAATAAAGCGGGTAAAGCGGCTACGCTGCTGATCCGAAATCTCGTCAGTATATGCCTCCAATAGATTCCACGAGTATGCATTGCGGATATGGGTATCTCCCGCCTCAAGGTTATAGACCACAATATCAACCTCACCATATGGGGCAAGAATATAACCGCCACTTGATGAGACATAGTCGTGGCTGAGATACTGTTTGGTATAGCTATCAAAGAATGCCACACGCATAAGACTCGGCTCGCCCTCAGGCACGGTGTAGTTTACAATATTCTTGTCGATAGTAAGGTCGAGATATACACGCAGATACTCCTCCTCCATTGGGCGGCGACGGCAACCCACTAAAGCAAGAGCTGTCAGAAGGACAAGCAGTATGTAACGCACTCTACTCATCGCTCTGCAGTTGTATTTGGTTTAACCTTCTTAAAAATTGGCACTACCAGAGATATATTGGCCTTTGTAGGGCCAATAAACCATACATTCTTGGTAATCTTGTCGCTAATGAGCGGCGAATTTGGCTCAATAACGGTATATTTACGAGCCTGCGAATAGATACAGCCCACACCGATTGAGAACTCGAAGTGGACAGACTTCTTCTTACCCACAGCCTTAGCAAAGGTGTAGTCGATACCCACATTGGCAAACTCTCCCTGATGGCCGCTAAAGTCATACTCAAAGTCGTAGTAGCCGATGCTGCCATAGATACCCAACGAGTGGCCCTGCAGACGGTCATACTTGGTGCGGTTGCGACCAAACCAATATCGCCACTCTAAATTCCAGCCTAACAACTCAAAGCAATTCTTATTCTCAGGCTTTGGCCACGCCCACGGATAGTAGTAGTCAATGCCTATAGAGTTATGGTTGCCGATAGGCACCTCCATACCGATATTGAGTCCAGGAACAAGCAGATTTGAGCGGAAAGCCAACACAGGATAGCGCGTAGGAGTCTGAGCAACAACTGCCGGCTGCTCTATCTTGCGCTCAAAATGCAATACCGGCTCATCTGCCGGCTGTATAACACCCTTAAAACTCGGTGTGTACGGATTTGTAATCACCGGCTCGCCCTGCATAATATGAACCACCACAGCATTACGGGCAGGGGCCATATATCTACCAACCAGAAATCTCCAGCTACGACCACCATCAAGGGCAATGAGCTTGCGCTCCTTCTCAATATTAGTCAGATCAGAGTCGACAATATCCAACACCGCCTGACGGTTTGGTCGACGATATTTGTAGCGGATATATGAGGCAAAGGTACTCCAGTCCTCACCCCTTGACGAGGTGTAAATTTTGAGTTTATCACCACCCTCAAACTTAGAGACAATACCCTTCAGCACATTGGCACGACGAAGCGCAAGTGCTTTATTATACCTATCACTACCAATTGGCGAGGCCGAACCCTCGATAAATATCGTGCGAATGGCAGTACTATCTGTAGCAAGTTGCTTGACAACTTTAAGCAACGACTGACGAGATGCGCGATTGTTGGCATAGTCCCAGCGCGGCCACGCTTTGTCGTGCTCGTACTGTATGATAATATCTGCAAGTGATGTGTCGTAGCTATTAGCCCTGTAACTCTGGATAACAGAGTGGGCGAGCGAATCCTGAAGCGGCTGTACATAGTTTTGCGCGGTGAGGCAAGCCCCCCCCCACAACAGAAGAACAATCAAAACTATATATCTCCTAACGCCTAACATTATATCAAAATGCCTTATCAGAATATAATTTTTATTGGAACTATTTCAGCCATTGCAAAATTATACAAAATTTATCAGAATAACAAATAAAGGCGAAAAAATATCAAAAAAATCACCCGCAAAATACCCCCCCCCTGAATAGACCTTGTAACATATTGATAATCAATATATTATATTAAGGTTTTATAGCAACTCAAAAATAACATCAAATACCACATTAATTGTAATACCGTTTTTACCGCCGACACAGCGTATAGATTACAGAAAAATTTGGAGTCAGAAGGGGTTTTCGAGAGTAGTATAAAAACAAAAAGAGGAATATAGATGAGCTGTTGACGAGGCTTGGCTTCCGCTGCGCTTCGCCGAGCCTCGTGGCGCTATGGAAATCAAAAACGCAACAAGAATGCCACCCAATTGGGTGGCATTCTTGTTGCTTTTTGATTTCTCAGAGCTGTTGACGAGGCTTGAACTCGTGACCTCTTCCTTACCAAGGAAGTGCTCTACCACTGAGCTACAACAGCATTAGTGCTCGAAAGCGGTTGCAAAGATAGGTATAAATTTTGACTTTCCAAATTTTTAGCCTAAAAATCGCATTAAAAATCGAAATATCGCGCTGCAATACGGGCAAGAACGCCACTATCCTCTATTTTACACACCTCTCGAACCGTATTTTCCACGCCTTTTTGCGCTATCATCTCGCCAAGCTCAAGGCACTGCGGATCATCAGCATTGCGGCACTTAAGCGCAGCCGCAACAGCCGTGGCTAAATAGTCAACCTCCACACCTGTCTGCAGTGCCATAGATATCGGATGGCTAAAATACAGCCCTGGCGAGAGCTTGCGTTTAGGGTCGCGCGACACTCGGCTTACGGTATCGCCAAGGCGTTGATTAGCAAAGCGTTGCAATATCGTATCGGCATATTTTTGTTGTTCCTCAGGCTCCATATCAAACTTACGCACCAGCGCAGCACCACACTCGCGCATAACGCCCGAGACAATATGTCGTATATGGCTGTCGCAAATGGCCTCGTGGATATATTTATACCCCTTCAGCGCACCCAAAAAGGCGGTTGTGCAATGTGCCGTATTGAGAGTAAATAGCTTGCGAGAGATATAAGCATCAATATTGTCAACGAAGTGAGCTGCGGCAAGCTGTGGCAATGCTCCCTTTATTGCCGTGCGGTCGATACACCACTCAAAATATGGTTCAACGGCAACATCCAAAGGCTGTTCAAGGGTCACAATAGGCACAATTCTATCCACGCCGCAGTCGGCAAAGCCCACAAACTCATCGGCATAACTCTGCGCCTCGGCACTCAGCTGCGCGCAGACCAATCCACGAAAAACACTTGTCGCCCGAATGCCATTTTCGCAGCAGATAATATTAATCGGAGCTGTCACACCTGCGCTGCATCTACACTCGATTCCGCGCGCCACTATCTGTGCCACATCCGCCAAACGACCCATACTCACAGCTGTTGTTACAAGGTCGGCCGTAGCAAAATTCTCCACCACCAACTCATCATCGGCCACAAGTGCAGACACACCTTCGATACGCTGCACAATAGACTGATTACCAACAAGATGCAGACAGTATCCTCTTTGATTATTTATCGCCTCAACCACCTGCGGCTGAGCCTCTGCAAACACCACCTCATAGCCCGCCTGAGCCAGCACTGCGCCAATAAATCCGCGTCCAATCTTTCCCGCTCCAAAATGCAACGCCTTCATAGATTTTAAGCCACTAAATTTTAGACAAAAATACTACTCCTCGGGGTATATCATCTTCTTGGTTGCGCCGCCATCGACGGTTATGCATTGCCCCGTGATAAAGCCACTCTTCGGGTCGCAGAGGAATAGGCAAGTGTGGGCAATATCGGCAGCTATGCCGACACGGCCCGAGAGGTGAAAGGCGTGATCCTCGGGGCGCAACACCTCATCCTCATTGACGCTAATCCAGCCCGGAGCGATGCAGTTTACCGTGATATGATATGGCGCGAGCGAGACCGCCAGCGCATGAGTCAGCGACCATATTCCGCCCTTAGATGCGGCGTAGGCCTCAGTACCCGCCTCGCTCTGCAGGTAGCGCGTAGAGCATAGGTTGACGATACGGCCATAGCCATTAGTAGCCCCCATCTTTTCGCGATGGATAGCAAGCATTCGCGAGGTGATAAAGGCACTGCGCAGGTTGGTGGCAATAACCTGTTCGAAGTTCTCAACAGAGGAGGCGGTGATAGGCTCAAAGCCGCCGACACCCACATTATTAACCACAACATCTATATCGCCCCACTGCTCAAAAAGGCTCTGCATAGCACCCTCCAGCGCGCCCTTATCGCACACATCGAGGGCAAAGAATTGCGCTCCTGTAGCTGCTGCCACAGCCTCACCGCGTGCAGAGTCAATATCGCAAAACGCCACACAATCACCAGCCGAAACAAACGCCTCAACTATCGCGCGCCCAATACCGTGGGCAGCTCCCGTCACAAATACTCGTCTCATATATTTTCACTTAACTTTTTCTGCAGATGCCACATCTGATGGCCAAAGAATATACGCTCACCCACGCGCTCAAAGCCCAGGCTGGTGTATAGTTGCTCCGCCTGAGGATTATCGCAATCCACCATAAGCCCCACACGGCTATGTCCCTCAGAGTAAGCCTTATCACATAGTGATAAAATCAGCGCACGCCCCACACCCATACCGCGAAACTCGGACAGTACAGCCACCGAGTCGAGGTAGTACTCACCCGCCTCGGTCTCGTCAGCAATATTGGGCAGACGGCCTATACGCTGGCGCAGAATGGCAAATGTTCCCTCGCGCAACGGCCCCAGCTGCGCACCATTGTAGCCCACCACGGCACCTGCCACAGCACCGCCAACCTCAGCTACAAGGGCATACTGCCAGCTATACTGTGTCTCCGTATGAGCTGCCACATCTGCCAGCACAGATAGATAATCCTCTCCGCAATAGTCTATCAGCGTCTGCTCATCGCCAATGGCCATAGCCACAGCCCGAGCAATAACCTCAGCATCGGACACTATCGCCCTGCGCACTACGATATTTCTAGTTATCATATCATTCTTTGCAACTGAATTTCCAATCTCTTTATTATTGCACCCTCATATCCACTCTATCTAAGTTAAATTTTTCAACTGAACTCCACTTGCAAATTTAGAGATTTTTTTGCAATTTTGTGTACTATTTGTCTATCATTCTAGTTATTTACTAGATAATAAGTTAGATTATTTTAGTTGCAAATAGTGATATAATAACTATATTTTTGCATTAAAAACAAATGTTAACAACCAACAAAACTAAGCTTATGAATACTTTGCAGAATGACACCGAAGGTTAGACATCTAAAATATCAGTCTAACGGATTACATTTTAGCTAATTGGTATTAAGAAACGAAAAACAGCTTATCTATATTTAAATTAGATTGGCTGTTTTTTAGCACATACAGCCTCAACTGAGCGGGTTTAGTCGGAAAAATTTATTAGAGGAGTCGCCCATCATCGTGCCACTCGCCGTACATAATGCCATTACGAGTGTTCTCGATGAACTTTTGAAGGCGGCGCTGAAAAGCCTCTGGATCTCGCTTGCGGACATTTTGGATGTTGTCGATGCGTACTCGCACATAGAGCGCAGGCAAAGTTTGGAAATTCTGCCATACTGTTTCGTCGCTTTGGAGTGCTGCGAGAACATCGTCGTCAATCTGAAAGTCCATATTCGGCAATACCGCACGCCCGGCATCGGTCATAAGTCCCAATCGTTCGAGTCGTCGGCATCGCTCCTTGTTGAGTTCGGTCCACGGGCTACGCTTGCGTCGAGGAGAAAATCGACGCCACATAACGCCCTCACCAGCTTTGATCGTGGAGTCAATCCATCCAAAACACAAAGCCTCCTCCACCGCATCGAGGTATTGCAGCCCGTCGGGACTTTTGGTAGTCGAAATCCATATCTCCCGCTTTGTGGAATGGTTTTCAATGAGCCACTCTCGCCACTGCTCACGAGAAGTTGTATGTAGTTTTTCGGTTATCTCCATATTGTTATCATCGCCACCAAACCAATGGGAGTAGAAGGTGCTTTATCATAATATTATTTGCCTAAAAACTATACTTTAAGACATATAATAT
>JAZOND010000012.1:0-31703 GCA_045654345.1 Alistipes sp.
AGCGCGTCATCAGCGAAGGAGTGCCGCAGTCGCCGGTGGGCGGTGCGGAGATACACGACTGAGCTAACCCCGCCCAAAAGTTTGAGTAGCCTACGCAGAGCAAGTGATTTATTTGTCTGATGACAATCGCAAAGCGAAAAACAGCATTGATTGTCAGCTGTGGGCTTGCACACCATGCACTACAATCAATGCTGTTTATGGCCGAGTCTATCGGCCGTCATCAGACAAGTATATACAAAAAAGAAGACAACCTTTCGATTGTCTTCTTGGTGCGGTGCGTAGGGGACTCGAACCCCTGACCCCGTGCGTGACAGGCACGTATTCTAACCAGCTGAACTAACGCACCAGAACCTTTGCATTTGAAAGTTTCCTTCCTGATTGCGAGTGCAAAGATAGAGCAAATTTTTCAATCACCAAATTTTTTTGCCACTTTTTTTTCAAAAAAAATCACTTTTTGAAGAATGTAAATTGCACACTTCCGTAACTTCTTGATTGCCAGAATAGTGGGTGATTCTCGAAATTATACTTATCAGAGTGCTCAAAAATGAAAATTCCATCCTCCTTGAGAATATTCTCACCTAAAACCAGATCTACCACCTGCTCGAGACCCTCTAAATCGTATGGAGCATCTGAAAAAACGATGTCAAAACTCTTTGGACAGCTCTTCAGGTAGAGAAAAACATTAGCCTTAACGGCAAAAATATTATCTGCCCCGAGTGACTTAGCCGTTGTGCGAATAAAATTATGGTGTACAGCATTAATCTCAACCGAGGTTACGCTATTGGCACCACGCGAGGCGAATTCGTAACTTACAGAGCCTGTACCAGCAAAAAGATCGAGCACATCGCACTGTTCGAAGTCTACGAGGTTGGTAAGGATATTAAACAGATTCTCCTTAGCAAAATCGGTTGTTGGGCGTGCGCGCAGGTTCTTTGGTGGATTGATTGCGCGGCCACGGTATTTTCCACTAATTATTCGCATATAACTTTATAGTACTTCTTGAGTCGTTTTGCGTACTGCTTACCACCGCCTATAATATATATAGGTGTATCAGACGGAATAGCGACAGAGTCAAAGATGTTGATGACATAAAACAGCAACTCGTCAGCAGAGTCTACCTCTAATGCCTCGGCAAGCTTGAGCCCCGGGATGTAGAGACGCACGTAGCACACACCGTTGCTCACCTCAATAGCCATATGGTTTGAGATATTCTGGCAACCATTTAGCAGTGGGGTGGTGATCTTAAGACGACTGCCCAAGGCGTTTGACAACTCGGCATAGGCTTTAGCATCTACGGCTATAGCGGCGCAACGCTCCTCGGTTGGCTGGCTATAAATTGCCACCTCACCACCTTGTGGTGCAAGCCCTACGATAGATAGAGCCTGCTCGGCAGTAATAGTACCGGCCATAGGGGCGGGGATAAGAGTCACTCGAGGAGTGTCGACGCACACAAGCACATCGCCACTATCTGCAACATTACTTAAGGTAGATGCAGAAAAAAAGCGTCCACCCGAAGCAAGACGGATGGACGCTTTATTATCGGAGTTTTTAGAGCTCCTCCCAGTTACCTGCCTCATTGTTACCTCTCTCCATTGAGCCGAACTTGATGCCCGGATATTTGTTGAGAACATTCAAACAGTTGTCAACCAGGTTGATAACCTCCTGACGGTAAACAACAGTGTCGAGGAAGTTGATGTAAGGTGCGCGACACTCTACAGTAGGGATGACAATCTTAGACTCGGTAGTAAGGATTGCAGCCTCGAGGTAGAACTCCTTATTCTCTGAGTAAGGGATATAACGGAGGTTCTGAACATCCTCTACAGAGAGGTGCTTGAACAGAGAGTCCTTGATAGAGTAGGTGAACTTCTCTACATTCTTAAACTTCTTACCATACTTCTTACGAGCCTGAGCCATTGCTACTGAGTCATCCTCGTCAATAAGACGACGCTCGCCCTCCATAGTCTCATTGAGGACAAAGTTGATCAGAGTGTCGAAGTCTGCAGTAAAACGCTGATACTTGCTCTTGAACTGTCGCTCAGCTGTACGGATGTCCTTGATGCGTGAGATAACAGCCTTCTCACGAGTCTTCTGCTCGTCAGCAAACTTGATAGGAGTTGAGATAAGTACATAGACATAGAAGCCCAAACCTACTGCTGCCAATGCGAGCACTACCTGAAGTAATTTCTTTCCCATTTTTTAGAAATAGTTTTTAATTTATAATTTTTGTTTTTAGTTGCAGAGCTACGAAAAAAATGCTATGTTTGTAGCCAATTAAAACAACTGAAAATGCAAAGCATTACAATTGCGACCCAAATTTACGCAAAATTATTGTTCCAACCAACGGAAAATCAAAAAAAAATCATCAATTCTTTTTCCGAGTATATTGCGGATGATGATTTTTCGAGATTTTTTGTGCTAAACGGCTATGCGGGAACGGGTAAAACAACGCTCATTGCAGCGATAGTTTCGGCTCTTAACTCGTTAGGAATCAAGACTATACTACTTGCGCCTACAGGACGTGCAGCTAAAGTATTGTCGCAATATACCTCTCAGAAGGCACTGACTATTCACAAACGCATATATCGCGAGCAGACAAATGCAAGTTATGAGTCAAAATTCTCGCTTAACCTAAATCGTGAGAGTGAGGCACTATTTATTGTCGATGAGGCTTCGATGCTATCTACGGGTAGTTCGTCGGATAAAACAATGTTCGGAAGCGGTTCGTTGTTGGAGGATTTGATACAGTATGTGCGCAGTGGTAAAAAGTGTAGGTTGATGCTTGTGGGAGATAGTGCCCAGCTTCCACCGGTGGGGGATGACTACAGCCCTGCATTATCGCCATCGGAGTTGCTACCATTTGCCGATGTTGTCTACGAAACAATGGACGAGGTGGTGCGTCAGGAGCAGAGTTCGGGTATACTTTTTAATGCTACGCTGGTGCGCTGTATGCTTGAGAATGGCATATATGAGATACCGCATTTGGATATGAATTATCCTGATATTGAGGCAGTTCAGGGTGGCGAGTTTTTGGAGAAATTGCAGGAGTGTTATGACCGATATGGTAGAGATGAGACTATTGTGATAACTCGCTCAAATAAGCGTGCTAATAGGTATAATGAGGGTATTCGCCGCAATATACTCTTCGCGGAGGAGGAGATTGAAAGTGGTGATATGCTAATGGTTGTCAAGAATAACTACCACTATACCGAGCGTATTGAGAATTGTCCGATGAGTT
This sequence comes from Alistipes sp., assembly GCA_045654345.1. Lineage (GTDB taxonomy): Bacteria > Bacteroidota > Bacteroidia > Bacteroidales > Rikenellaceae > Alistipes. The sequence continues at coordinate 3,236 of JAZOND010000012.1, forward strand.
TTATTGCCAATGGTGATATAGCAAAACTGAGGAAGATTCGTCGATTTGAAGAGCTGTATGGGTTTAGATATGCCTCGGCGGTGCTTGAGTTTGCTGACTATGATAATATGGAGATAGAGTGCAAGATATTACTCGACACCCTTGCCTCTGAGTCGCCATCGTTGACATATGAGCAGTCGCAGAGGTTGTTCTATGAGGTTGAAAAGGATTATACCGACATCAAAAGTAAAATCAAGCGATTTAAGGAGATACGCGAGAATGAGTATTTCAATGCGTTACAGGTAAAGTTCTCATATGCAGTAACTTGTCATAAGGCGCAGGGAGGACAGTGGAGTGCGGTGTTTATCGACAGATTTCTCTTTGGGGAGGAGCAGATGTCAAAAGATATGCTCAGATGGCTATATACAGCTCTTACGCGAGCGACAGAAAGGGTGTTTTTAGTCAATTTTGACGACAAATTCTTTGAATAATCGCCTAAAAATGCTACCTTTGCCAATTATGGCAGTAGAGAAAAAATATGTAGAGACACCCTTGATGAAGCAGTATTATCAAATCAAGGCTGTACACCCTGATGCGATACTTCTGTTTCGTGTAGGCGACTTTTATGAGACCTTCGGAGATGATGCTATTGCGGCATCGTCAATCCTCGGCATAACACTTACAAAGCGCGCAAATGGCTCGGCTTCATCGGTTGAGTTGGCGGGCTTCCCTCACCATGCGGTAAATACTTACCTGCCTAAGTTGGTGCGTGCCGGTAAGCGTGTGGCTATATGTGAGCAGTTAGAGGATCCTAAAACAGTAAAGGGCCTTGTTAAGCGTGGTGTTATTGAACTTGTTACACCTGGTGTTACTCTGAACGAGAATCTTGTTGAGAATAAGGAGAATATATACCTTGCCTCTGTATGTTTTGGTAAGGAGAAGACGGGTGTTGCTTTTCTTGATATTACTACGGGCGAGTTCTTTGTTGCCGAGGGTGATGATAGATATGTTGAAAAACTCATCTCGAACCTTGCACCAAAGGAGATTGTCTATCAACGAGGCTGCGAGGAGCGTTTTCGTGATGCTTTCGGAACTAAGCACTACACATACCGTCTTGAGCAGTGGGTATTCTCATATCAGGTCAATGTAGATAAGCTCTGCACTCAGTTTGGTACTCCATCTCTGCGCGGCTTTGGTGTGGAGGATATGCACGAGGGTATAACCGCTGCGGGAGCTATTCTCTACTACCTCGAATTTACTGAGCATAAGCAGATTGCGCATATCGCGTCAATTGCTCGCCTTGATCAGAACGACTATGTGTGGATTGATAAATTTACCATCCGCAACCTTGAGCTGTTTAACTCCAATGGCGGCAATAATACCTCATTTGCCAATGTTATAGATCGTACATCTACACCTATGGGTGGTCGACTGCTCCGTCGATGGATTGCAATGCCAATACTTGATATTGAGCGAATTAAGCATCGTCAAGATGTTGTGAGTGCATTTGTGGAGGATAGGGAGTTGGCCGATACTGTAAGAGAACAGGTTAAGTCTATTGGCGACCTTGAGCGTATAGCCTCTCGTGTGGCATCTATGCGCGTGACTCCGCGTGAGTTGGTACAGCTAAAGAACTCGCTGGCCTCTGTGGAGTTATTGAAGGCTGCGCTTGAGTCTACAGACTCGCCTGTGTTGCATAAGATTGCCGAGAAGATAGATCCGCTATCGAATGTATATAGCCGCTTGGCGCACGATATATATCCAGATCCTGCAAATAACCAGATACAAAAAGGTGGTGTTATTGCCGACGGCGTAAATGCAGAGCTTGATGATTTGCGTCGCATAGCCCTGCACGGTAAGGATGTGCTGCAGGCTATCCAGCAGCGCGAGAGTGAGGCTACGGGCATTCCGTCGCTGAAGATTAGCTACAATAATGTATTTGGCTACTATATCGAGGTGCGAAACACTCATAAAGACCGAGTGCCTGAGAATTGGATTCGTAAGCAGACCCTTACTTCCGCTGAGCGATATATCACAGAGGAACTTAAGGAGTATGAGTCTAAGATACTTGGCGCAGAGGAGCGAATGCTTATTCTCGAGCAGCAGATTTATAACGAGCTTCTTGCTTATATATCGTTGTACCTTAAGCAATTGCAGGCAGATGCTAAGGCTGTAGCAACTGTTGACTGTCTGCTTAGCTTTGCAATTCTTGCAACAGAGCGTAACTATTGTCGCCCGGTGCTTGATGATGGATATAAGATTGAACTTAAGCAGGCTCGTCACCCTGTAATTGAGACCCTTATGGCGGTAGGGGAGGAGTATATTCCGAACGACCTGCTGCTTGACTCTACCAATGAGCAGATAATTATAATTACGGGTCCTAATATGTCGGGTAAGTCTGCGCTGTTACGCCAGACTGCACTGATTGTGCTTATGGCGCAGATGGGCTCATTTGTGCCAGCAGCAAGTGCACATATAGGTATTGTAGATAAGATTTTCACCCGCGTCGGTGCAAGTGATAATATCTCGCAGGGAGAGTCTACATTTATGGTCGAGATGCTCGAGAGTGCCACTATTCTGAACAATATTTCAAGACGCAGCCTTGTGTTACTTGACGAGATTGGTCGCGGAACAAGTACCTATGACGGTATCTCTATAGCTTGGTCTATGGTTGAGTATCTGCACAATCATAGAAATATACAGCCACGCACACTCTTTGCTACTCATTATCACGAGCTTAACGAGCTTGAGCAGATATGTCAGCGTGTGAAGAACTATCATGTATCTGTGCGCGAGGTAGATAATACTATTGTCTTCTTGCGTAAGTTGGAGCGCGGTGGTACAGAGCATTCATTTGGTATTCACGTTGCCCGTATGGCCGGTATGCCGCTATCTATTGTCGATCGTGCAACATCAATACTCAAAAATCTTGAGCAGGTGTATGGAAATAATGAGATAGCCCCTTCAGAGTCTCCATCAGCACGCAAGCGTACGCGTAAACCGTCTCCATCGGTGGGCAGTGCGGCTCAGTCGGCTGTAGATGGCATACAGTTGTCAATGTTTAAGATTGACGATCCTGTGCTTATCAAGATTCGTGACCAGATTAAGGGTTTGGATATCAATTCATTAACACCGCTGCAGGCTCTGAACTTATTGAGCGAAATTAAGAAGTTGGCAGAGGAGTAAAAAAAGAGAGGGGCAACCCCTCTCTTTTTATTTTTCTACGATTGAGCGTATATTCTGTATCAGCATCTGTACTGCCACCGAGTTGAAGCCACCCTCAGGGATAATTACATCGGCATACTTCTTTGATGGCTCGACAAACTCCTCGTGCATAGGCTTTACGGTGTTTGTATATTGGTTAATTACGGACTCCATACTTCTGCCACGCTCACGAACATCGCGTAAGATTCGGCGAGCGAGTCGAAGGTCTGCATCAGTGTCGACAAATACCTTTATATCCATAAGCTCGCGCAGCTCCTTATTCTCAAAAATGAGGATGCCGTCGATAATAATCACCTTTGACGGCTTTACGGGTACGCTCTGGTCTGTACGATTATGCTCAACGAATGAGTAGACAGGACGATTGATAGGCGTGTTGTTTTTCAGTGCCTTGATATGCTCAACAAGCATATCGGTATCAAAAGCCTGAGGATGGTCATAGTTTAACTTTGTGCGCTCCTCGTATGTCAACTCAGGGTGAGCCTTGTAGTAATAGTCGTGGCATAGTGTTGCCACATCATCATTACAAAATGCCTCCTGCAATCGCTTTACAAGCGTACTTTTGCCTGAACCTGTGCCACCTGCGACACCAATAACTGTAACTTCCATAGCTCTTGGGTATAATAAAAGTGGGGACAGTGTAACCCGTTCCCCACTTTGGTTAAATTGCTTTATGCATCAATATTTGCGTAAGTCGCATTTGCCTCAATAAACTCACGGCGAGGACCAACCTCGTCACCCATAAGCATTGAGAATATCTGATCGGCCTCAATAGCATTCTCGATAGTCACCTGACGGAGAATACGAGTCTCAGGATTCATAGTTGTCTCCCACAACTGCTTAGCGTTCATCTCACCAAGACCTTTGTAGCGTGTAATCTTAACACCCTTGCCCATCTCCTCTACCAGAGCATCACGCTCCTCGTCGCTCCAGCAGTAGCGCTCGCGGTTACCCTTCTTAACAAGGTAGAGCGGTGGGGTAGCGATATAGATATGTCCATTGTCAATAAGCTCGCGCATCTTGCGGAAGAAGAATGTAAGCATCAGCGTTGCAATATGCGCACCATCCACATCGGCATCGGTCATAATAATAATCTTATCGTAACGCAGACCCTCAAGGTTGAGTGCCTTGCTATCCTCTGCAGTGCCTATGCGAACACCAAGGGCAATGAACATATTCTTAATCTCCTCATTGTCCCACATACGGTGCTCAAGAGCCTTCTCGACATTGAGAATCTTACCGCGCAAAGGCATAATAGCCTGGAAGTTACGGTCACGACCCTGCTTTGCAGTACCACCCGCTGAGTCTCCCTCGACGAAGAAGATCTCGGCAATAGAACGATCACGGCTTGAGCAGTCTGCAAGCTTACCAGGCAGACCTGCGCCAGAGAGCGGAGACTTGCGCTGTACAGACTCGCGTGCTGCACGCGCTGCGTGGCGAGCAGTAGCGGCAAGGATAACCTTGTCGACAATAGACTTTGCATTCTTAGGGTTCTCCTCAAGGTAGTTTGTCAGAGCTGCAGACATAGCCTTATCAACAGCTGCAGCAACCTCGTCATTACCCAACTTGGTCTTGGTCTGACCCTCAAACTGAGGCTCGGCAACCTTTACAGATACAACAGCAGTAAGACCCTCGCGGAAGTCGTCGCCCGAAATCTCAAACTTGAGCTTTGCAAGCATACCAGACTCCTCTGCATACTTCTTAAGTGTACGGGTAAGGGCACGACGGAAGCCTGTCAAGTGTGTTCCACCCTCATAGGTGTTGATATTATTTACATAGGAGTGTACATTCTCACTAAATGAGTTGTTGTACTGCATAGCTACCTCTACAGGAACACCATTGCTCTCGGTGTCCAGATAGATGATAGACTCGATGATAGGCTCGCCACGATTTGTGTCAAGATACTTAACAAACTCCTGAAGACCACTCTCAGAGTAGAAAGTCTCAGATTTAGGCTCGCCCTGCTCGTTCTTGTCTCGCAGGTCGGTAAGAGTCAGACGGATACCCTTATTGAGGAACGCAAGCTCGCGCAGACGCTTCTCCAAGGTCTCGTAGCGATATACGGTTGTGAGTGTAAAGATCTCAGCATCAGGCTTGAAGGTGATAATGGTACCACGATCCTCGCAGTCGCCAATAATCTCAACATTTGAGATAGGGGTACCCTTAGAGTAAGACTGCTTGTAGATCTTACCACCACGATGAATCTCTGCAACCAGCAGGGTAGAGAGTGCATTTACGCAAGATACACCCACACCGTGCAGACCACCAGATACCTTGTAGCTACCCTTGTCAAACTTACCACCCGCGTGAAGCACGGTAAGAACAACCTCAAGGGCACTCTTGCCCTCCTTCTCGTGGAAGTCGGTAGGGATACCTCGACCATTATCCTTAACAGTGATAGAGTTATCTTCGTTGATAGTCACATAGATGTCGTTACAGTGACCGGCAAGTGCCTCGTCGATAGAGTTGTCCACAACCTCATAAACAAGGTGGTGGAGACCCTTCTCTCCAATGTCGCCGATGTACATTGCAGGACGCTTGCGAACGGCCTCAAGACCCTCAAGCACCTGGATATTCGACGCGGAATACTCCTCCTCGCCGACTCTCTTTACATTTTCTTGATCAGTACTCATATTGTGTTTTTATAATTCTCGTCTTAAATCGTACAAAGATACGATTTTTTTATTAAACGACCAAATCTAAATCATAGATTTAGTCCTCAAAATCGACCTCCTGCACCTCTCCCTTTGCAAAAAGGATTGTGCGAGCAGGATAACTCTCTACAAGAGTGGTGTTGTGTGTTGCCATTATTACCGCTGTACCCTTCTCGGCAATTGAGTGGAAAAGCTCAATAATGCTACGAGCGGTAACGGGATCGAGGTTGCCCGTAGGCTCGTCTGCTAAGATGAGCTGAGGTGAATTTAGTAGTGCGCGCGCAATCATAAGTCGCTGACACTCACCACCAGATAACTCAAATGGCCGCTTGTGGTGTCTATTCTCAAGACCGACCTGGCGTAAAACCTCATCTACGCGAGTGCCGATAGCTTCCTTATCTTTCCAGCCTGTTGCAAGCAGTACGAATGATAAGTTTTCAAATACATTGCAGTCAGAGAGCAATTGTAAATCCTGAAAGACAATGCCCATACTGCGTCTTAGTGCTGATAGATCCTTTGACTTGAGAGCTCGCAAATCGAAGCCGGCTACAGAGCCGTGGCCCTCAAATAGAGGAACCTCTCCGTATAGAGTCTTAAGTAAGGAGCTCTTACCGCTGCCTGTGCGACCAATTAGATAGACTATTTCGCCTGCAGCTACTTGTAAATCCACTCGGTCAAGCACACGCTCGCCACACTTGCGAAAATTCTTCTCGGTAAGCTCTACAAATGGGTTGATGCTGTGATATATCGCCGCCTCGCGCAGCTCAACAACATATTTTACATTATCTTCCATATCTATTGCATTTAATCCTCAAAGATAGTAAAAATATCACTATCTAACAAATTAAAAATCTTGATTTTTATAGACTTTTAATCTGTGCTCAAATTATTAATCAAAATAATAGTCCCACAACCTTCCAAAGTGTACTATCAAAAAGAGCCGAGCGACCGCCACCGGTCAAGCGACTCTTGCCACCTCCGAAAATAAAAAAAGACGGACTAAATCCGTCTTTTTGTGGAGGTGGCGAGAGTCGAACTCGCGTCCAAACAAGGAACCCAAATGCTTTCTACACGCTTAGTTGTCGTTTAATCCTTCTGTTAGAACTCGGCAGACAACAGCCAAAATCCTAACCCCAGCCCCTAAATCTCGCACGATAACCGAGGCGCATATCGCACTATCTCTCAAAAGATGATACCCCATATGAACAAACCATCAGAGAGCGGGACAGCCGTTCGGGATACTCGTTGACGCAGACCTAGTGTGCATCAATTAAGCTAATTTTCCTAGAAAATTAAGCAGCGAGTGCATAGCTATTATTGCCATTTGTAGTTTGAGTGTTCATATTAACGAGCTCCCACACAACGCTCGGCGTGCTTACAATCAAACTCTACCTGCTGTCAAAACCGGTCACCCCCTTTTTGGGTATTGATTGTAAAATCGCTGCAAAGATAGTGCATTTTGCGCAAATCTCAAAACAAAGAGTTGCTTGCAAATGGTAAATTAATCGAAAAGCAACTATTTTGTAACACTATTTTATACAAACATAAGCATACATTTTGTCTTTTTAGGAAAAAGTCTTAATTTTGAAGAGTATTTAACCCGTAAAGACCAAAAACTATATATGGATGGCTCTATAATTGTGACCTACCGCTGCCCGATGCGATGCAAAATGTGCGACATCTGGAACAATCCTACACGACCTGAAGAGGAGTTTAAACCGGAGTTGCTGCACAAATTGCCCAAGATGCGCAGCGTAAATATAACAGGAGGAGAACCTTTTGTTCGTGAAGATATTGAGGAGATTGTTAAAGTATTACTCACAAAGACCAATCGTATTGTATTCTCGACAAGCGGATATTTTTCGGATAGAATTATTGCTTTGGCTAAGAAGTATCCGCAGATTGGTTATAGAATAAGTATTGAGGGTCTATCGTGCAAAAATGACGAGTTGCGAGGTCGAGCAGGTGGTTTTGACAAAGGGTTGAAAACATTGCTCGAGTTGCGACGATTGGGTATTAAGGATATCGGTTTTGGTATTACTGTTTCAAACAATAACTCGGCAGATATGCTCGACCTTTATGAGCTAAATCGTAATTTGAAGATGCAGTTTGCTACAGCATCATTCCATAACTCATTCTACTTCCATAAGTACGACAACAAGGTTACTAATATTGATGAGGTGTGTGGCAACTTTGATGAGCTTATACAGCGATTGATGGCTGAGAACTCGCCAAAGTCGTGGTTCCGTGCATTTTTCAACTTGGGACTAATCAATTATATAAAAGGTGGTCGCAGAATGCTTCCTTGTGAGGCTGGCAGCGAGAACTTCTTTATAGATCCATACGGAAATGTACTGCCGTGCAATGGTATGGAACACTCGTGCTGGTTTGATACTATGGGTAATCTGAACGATGTGGAGACATTTGATGAGATTTGGAATAGCGACCAGGCGAAGATTGTGCGCGACAAGGTGGCACATTGTCCGAAAAATTGCTGGATGATAGGCTCTGTATCGCCTGTTATGAAGAAGTATATGCCTACAATATTGCCTTGGATTATTGAAAATAAGTTGCGAGTAGTTATGGGTAAGAGGGTAGACACCTCTTGCATACCTTTCTATCGTGTTGGCAATAACGAGCTCCAGGGCCTCAAAGAGTAGTACAATGAAGATTGCATTTATAGGTGGACGCGATATAAGAACATTGGGTGGCATTGAAAATTATATTTTCAATCTGGCTACACATTTAGTGCAACTTGGCCACGAGCCGATAGTCTACTGCGAGAGCAATCGCAACGCCACAGAGGTGGTGAATGGATTTAAAGTCGTATACCATAAGTCGTTTGGTGGCCGCTATTTATGCAAGATTTTACTCTCTTTTAAGTCTACATTGCACGCATTGATAAATGAGGAAGGTGTAGAACTATTCCACTATAATGCTTGGCCACCATCAGTTTGGTCGTGGATTGCGCGAATGTTTGGGCGAAATGCCCTGCTTGAGGGTCACGGGCTTGAGTGGAAGCGTACAAAATACACTCCAATGCAACAGAAGATAATGCACTTTATGGAGTGGCTAACGGCTAAGATGCACAAAAATATACTTGTTGTAAGTGATGAGCAGAGATGCTATTTTGCTAATCACTATGCTCGCAAGTGTGTAACAATCCCTACTGCCGTAAATTTACCAGCTGCAGATGAACCGCAAAGCGATATACTCTCACGCTATAATGCAGAGGCAGGTAAATATTTCCTTTATCTTGGAAGATTAGTACAAGATAAAAATCCCGATTTTATGATAAAAGCCTTTCGCAAGGCTACTGTCGCCGGGTATAAGCTTATAATTGCAGGTAGCAACGATCAGCAACCCGACTATGTGCAATATCTCCAGTCGTTAGCTGAGGGAGATGATAACATCGTATTTACAGGTGCTGTGTATGGGGCCGATAAAGCGACTCTGCTGCGTTATTGTACAGCCTTTTGTATCCCATCAACTATAGAGGGTCTTGCAATAACACTATTTGAGGCTATGAGTTACGGCCGTCTGTGTATAGCCTCAGACATTCCGTCTAATAGAGAGGGGTTAGGTGACAATGGTATATGGGTGCCTGCTGAAGATGTTGATGCACTTGCAGAGAAGATAAGTTTTGTGGTCAGCAACTATCCGTCACTTACGCATATTGGAGAGCAAAATCTTCAGAGAGTTGCTCAGAATTTTACTTGGGATATTGTTGCAAAGAGGTATGTGGAGTATATTGGCACTCTATAATTAGGCGCAATTACCTCTTTCGTTTATCGCACTTCTTGATACAACCACGACAAGGATTTTTAATCTCGAGCATAATATATCTGCTCAAGAATGCTATCGCTACGGCGACAACTATCACAACGACAATGGTTTGCATCATATCGCACGAACTATCAATCTAACCAAAAACGCAAGAACCCACGCTATAGTGGTAGAGTATACTACCGAGTAGAAAGCCCACCGCTTGCCATACTCGGAGCCGATAGCGGTAAGTGTAGCAATGCAGGGAAAATAGAGTAGCGTAAATACAAGCAGGGCAAGTACTGATGATCGATCAAAGTCGCCACTGCTGACAATTCGCTGCTGCAGTGATGAATCATTCTCGATATCAACATTCTCGCCATCCTGAGTGTCGGTATACAGAACACCTATGGTGCTGAGCATAATCTCCTTAGCAGGGATACCTGTAATAAGAGCTACGCTCGCCTTCCAATTCAGGCCAAGCGGCTGGAAAACAGGCTCGCAAGCCTTGCCAATACGGCCGATATATGAGTTCTCGTAGTGCTGTTGCTTGCTTTCATCCTCCTGCTGTGCAGGGAAGTAGGTTAAAAACCACACGACAACAGACGCTGCCAGAATAAGTCCTCCCATCTTGCGCAGATACTGTACGCAACGCTCCCACATATGCGAAACAGTAGCTCTAATGGTAGGCATACGGTATGGAGGAAGCTCCATAACAAACGGAGTCTCGTCTTTATTACCTCTGAAGCGGCGCATAAGGCGTGCAGTAATAATAGCAACAGTAATGCCTAACAGATAGAGTCCAAAGAGTAGCATTGCCGACTCGGCACCGAAGAATGTGCCCAAGAACATAATGTATATTGGCAAGCGTGCGCTACACGAGATAAATGGCACAATGAGGGCGGTAATAAGCCTTGAGCTGCGGCTCTCGATGGTTCGTGTAGCCATAATTGCCGGCACATTACAGCCAAAGCCCATAACGAGTGGAATAAACGACTTGCCGTGTAGTCCTATCTTGTGCATCAGCTTATCCATAATAAATGCAGCGCGAGCCAGATACCCCGAGTCCTCCATAAAGGCGATAAAGAGGTAGAGTATCATAATATTGGGCAAAAAGACAATCACGCTACCTACGCCACCGATAATGCCATCGACAACAAGGTCGCGAATAACTCCGCTTGGGAGTATGCCGTTTAGCCACTCGCGGATAAAGGTTACGCCCATCTCGAGCCACTGCTGCGGGTACTCGCCCAGGCTAAATGTGCAGTAGAACATTGCGCACATAATGAGCAAAAAGATAGGGTAACCCCAAATCTTGTGGGTCACAATCTCGTCGATATAGTAGCTCATATCACGACGATTGTCCTGATGGCGGTGGTATGTCTCACGTAGTGCTCCCGATATGAAACCGTACTTTTGATTGGCAAAAGAGGTCTCTATATCTTCGTTGGTATCAAGGTCAGAGGATAGATGCTCCTGCTCCTGCTTGACCACCTTAATCCACTCGTTGAACTTTGGCGCGGACTCAAGCATAGATACAATCTCGCGGTCATTCTCCAACAACTTCATAGCAAAGTATCGCGGAGGGAAGCACTTAGGCAGAGCCTCTCTATTGGCACGCAGAATGTCGCTAATGCGCTCTACACTCTGTTCGATAATGCCTTGATTGATATGGATATGGCGTGAACGGGACTCTGTACCCTCGTATACGGCAATAATAGTATTAAGCAGCTCCTCTATACCTCTACCTGTACGAGAAACTACGGGTATCATAGGCGTACCGAGCATTTGACCAAGGAGGGTGTAGTCGAGCGTATCGCCCGAGGCCTCTAACTCGTCGTACATATTGAGAGCCACTACCATATTTTGACTCATATCAATAAGCTCGGTGGTCAGATATAGATTGCGCTCGAGATTTGAAGAGCAGACCACATTGAGTATAACATCTGGCGTATGCTCAACAAGGTGCGTGCGGACATATCTCTCCTCGGGTGAGTATGCCGACAGCGCATAGGTGCCAGGCAGGTCTGTGATGTGGAACTCGTAACCGCCATACTCAGCCTTGCCCGACTTGGCGTCGACAGTAACGCCGCTATAGTTGCCCACGTGCTCGTGCGCACCTGCAATGCGGTTAAATAACGAGGTCTTGCCGCTATTAGGGTTGCCGACAATGGCGATATTTATATGTCGCTTGCGCTTAGAGATAATACCCTCGATACTCTGCTGATCTTCAGCTCCTACGGCTGTAATACCATCGTGCAGACGCTGTATAGCCTCAGCCTCGGTGATAACCTCAATCATCTTGGCCTCACTGCGACGAAGAGAGATGTTGTAACCGAGTATCTGATACTCAATAGGATCGCGCAGCGGTGCGTTGAGAATAACGGTAACAGAGGAGCCGCGGACAAATCCCATCTCCATAATGCGGCGACGGAATCCGCCGTGACCAAGTACCTTGACAACGGTGGCTGTTTGACCTGTTTTAAGTTCTGAGAGTCTCATAGAGCGCAAAGATAGTAAGAAAAAATCGGAATAGCAATTTTTCGTATACTATCTTAATAGTATACCCTATGGCTTAAAGCCCCCTCCCAACGCTTTGCAGAGATTTATATAGTTTATATACTGCTGTGCCACGATATTTGAGTATTGCAGGCGAGAATTGTAGAGATTTCGCTGTGCATCTATCACATCGAGGTAGGCTGTAAGTCCATTGTCATAGAGCGCAGATGTCATCATCGCAATCTTGGCATTTGAGCGCACAAGCTCTTTATAGCGTGCTGTCTGCTCACGATAGGCAGATATGCTAACAAGGGCACTCTCTACATCCTTTACAGCTTCAAGAAAACTCTGGCGATAGTTTGCTACAGCTTCGTTATATGCCTCTACAGCACTTTGCTCGCGTGCCTTTAGCCCCTTGAAATTATAGAGCGGTTGAGTCATTGACAGCAGTGCGCTCCAATTTACACTACCTGCCGTAAACAACTCTGTGATATCGTCAGATATAAAGCCACCATCGCCTGTAAGGGTAAATGTCGGAAATCGGGCAATGCGGGCAAGCTTGGCAGATGCCGCAGCAGAGAGTACATTCATATAACTACTTATAACATCGGGACGGCGATAGAGTATATCAGATGGCACTCCTGCAGGAATATCGAACGGTATATAGTCATCTATAAGTCGCGCAGAGGTGGTTATATATGCTGTAGAGTCGGGAGTCTTGCCAAGCAGAATGTCGAGCGAAAGTAGTGTCTGTCGTACAGCTCGCTCGTAGTTAGGAATATCTGCCTGCGAAGTGTATAGCAAATTTAGGGCTTGCTCACGATTGACTCCGGAGGCCATTCCTCGCACAAAGAGCGAGTCGGTAAGGGTTGCTGTCTCCTTGCGCAGTCGGCTGCTCTCTATGGCAATATCTAAATTGGTACGATATTGCAGCAGGGTAAAGTATGTGGTTGCAACCTCCGCACTTAATGCAAGCTGCACTCCCGAGTACTGCCACTTTGCATATTCAACCTCTGCAGAGGTTTGTGCTGTTGTGGCACGCAGTGAGCCAAAGAGAGGAATCTCCCAGCTAACGGCAGGCTCGACTATATACTGTTGCTTTATACTACCATTGCCAGATATGCCTGCACTTCTGCCAAGTGTAAAGTTAGGTAGGAATGCCGCGCGAGCAACCTTAAGATTAGCCTTCGCTTGTTCAATGCGCGCCGCCGCGGCAGCGATATTTTGATTAGCCTCAAGTGCTTGACTTACAAGGCGGTTGAGTGTTGTATCTCTAAACATTGTCCACCACTCAGAGGATATGGTAATAGAGTCCGAAGATGTGGCGTATATATACCTTTCGGGAACAGATACAGTTGCAGGCTGAAGGTGAGGATTACACCCGACAAAGCAGAGTGAGAGTGTAATTATGGCTAAAATATTTCTCATCGTGTAAATACCTTTTTAATCATAAAATAGAGAGCAGGGTAGAGTAGTGTGCCGATGGTTGTAGCAACGACCATTCCGCCAATTAGGGCTGTGCCCATAATATTTCGCGCTGTAGAGTATACTCCGCTGGCAAAAATAAGCGGCAATGAACCGAGAATAAATGCTGCAGCGGTCATAACGATCGGACGCAGTCGTAACTTTGCAGCTGCAACAGTAGCATCGAGCAGACTCTTACCTTCACTTTGCAGTCGGGAGGCGTACTCGACAACAAGTATTGAGTTTTTGGCCGATAGACCGATAAGCATAACTAACGAAATTTGCGTATAGACATCTATAATAAACTTTGTGCTTAACAAGTGTGCCACCGCTATAAAGCACAGCGCACCGAGAACTGCCAAAGGTACAGCCGAGATAATCGCCACGGGTAGAGAGTAGCTCTCATAAAGTATTGATAGTATGAGAAATACAAAAACTACCGCAATGAGATAAACCACCCAGCCACCGCTCTTTTCGCGGCTCTCGAGAGCTGATGTACCACTCCAGGCGATGCTCATATTATCAGGAAGCACGCTATCTGATATGCTCTGTATCAAGTTCATAGTACTACCTGAAGATTGTCCCTTCTGTGGTGTTACGATTACTTGCGCTGCGTTGTAAAGGTTGAATTGTCGGGCAAAAGATGTGCCCTTGATATCCTCGATACGCACAAGTGAAGATAGTGGAATACTCGCACCTGACGATGATGTGACAAAATAACTATCAAGAGCCTTGCTATCGGCACGATACTCGGGGGCGGCGGCTATATAGCTGCGATAGAGGCGGCCAAAACGGTTGAAATTGTCTATATATTTACCACCAAGCAGAGTAGATAGCTGGTTGTACAACTCATTCAACGGCACACCCTTCATCATTGCCTGCTGGCGGTCGACAATAATTCGTTTTTGAGGCACGCTGTTATCGGTCTGGCTGCTCGCAGAGGCAATCTTTGGATTGTGGTTTAGAGTGTCGAGCAGCGTATTCAAGTTCTGCGTCAAGTAATCCATTCCCAATCCCTCTCTATCAAGTAGTTCAAATGTAATACCTGAGCTTACTCCAAGGCCCGGAATAGCAGGTTGAGTAAAGGCGAATGCGGTTATTTGTGGATATAGCCCGCCCAGCTGCTCGGATAGTATATCAGCAAGCTCTTGGGAAGATAGTTTACGCTCATTATAAGGCTTTAGTCGCACAAAAATAACACCGCTATTGGTTGTAGATGTACCCGCGAGCATATTGAATCCTGCCACAATGGCACTACCTTCAACCTCTGGATGAGAGGTGACAATAGCATCTACCTGAGTCATTGCTCTTTCGGTAACTTGCAGAGATGACGAATCAGGAGTGTTGACAGCAACCATCAGGTATCCCTGATCCTCATTTGGTAGAAAACCTGATGGGAGCAATCTCCACAGCACAACAATGCCCACGATAATAACTACCAGCGATATGGCTGTTACCTTTACTCTTTGGACTACTTTTGTGGTAGAAGATGTGTATCCGGATAACACTCTGTCAAATAGACGATTAAATGCTCCGAAGAAGCCTTTATCTTTTCGCTGTTGCGGTTTGAGCAGCAATGCGCAAAGAGCAGGGGTGAGTGTCAGCGCAACGATGGTTGAGAAGAATACGGCAACAGATATAGTTATGCCAAATTGCTGTATCAACTTGCCCGTAATGCCACCCGTAAACGACACGGGAATAAATACGGCAAGCAGTACCACAGAGGTGGCGATAACCGCTCCGCTAACCTTACCCATTGCAGCTACCGTTGCCTGATAAGGTTTCATTCCACTCTCAATGCCCACCTGTACAGCCTCGACAACTACAATAGCATCATCTACCACAAGGCCTATGGCAAGAACAAGTGCAAGTAGCGAGACTACATTTATACTCAGTCCGAATACCGGAAATGCCATAAAAGTCCCGATAATTGACACAGGTATAGCCACAACAGGGATAATTGTCGCGCGCCAATCTTGTATAAATAGGAATATAATACCCACAACAAGAATCAGCGCAGCAATAAGGGTAAATAGTATCTCCTCTATGCCCGCCTTTATACTCTCTGTACTATCGACAATAACCTGAAAATCAAGTCCATCGGGTAGTTGCTTTGCTGCGGCAGCCATCTGTGCACGCACACCGTTAGCTACCTCCACAGCATTGCTGCCAGGCTCTTGGTAGACAACCATAACGGCCGTAGGGTTGCCGTTATAGAGTGACTTTGTGCCGTAACTCTGACTACCTAATGCCACATCAGCAACCTCTTTGAGTAGTAGCTGCTTGCCATCAGAGGTGCTTTTGAGGATTATATTTTCAAACTGCTCGGCTGTGGAGTATTGTTCAGGAAGAGTTACTATATATGTGTATTCTGTGCCCTTTGGAGCAGGCTCAGCACCAAATTGACCTACGGGGTATGCTCCTGCTTGAACAGCTATAGCATTGGTAATATCGTCAACTGACAGCTGATAGTAGTCAAGAACATCGGGCTTAAGCCATA
Source organism: Alistipes sp. (assembly GCA_045654345.1). Classification (GTDB taxonomy): domain Bacteria; phylum Bacteroidota; class Bacteroidia; order Bacteroidales; family Rikenellaceae; genus Alistipes. Next base: position 19,319 of record JAZOND010000012.1, read on the forward strand.
CGCGCATAGCATACTCAGCTGCGCCCATAATAGAGACCTTACCCACACCGTTTATCATCAGCAGCGGGTTCTGGAGGTTTATATAGGCATAGTTTGAGACAAACTGCTCGTCGTATCGGCCATCGCTAACAATAGCATATACCATAATAAAGCCCGTCTGACTCTTGCGAGTTACAACACCCTGCTCAACAACCGCCTGTGGTAGTAGGGCTGTTGATGTAGATACATTATTCTCTACCGAGACGGCATTCATATCGGGATCGGAGTCTGGATCAAAGGTCACTTGTAGGCTCATTGAGCCGTCAGAGCCGCTGACAGCCTCCATATATAACATATCGCTAACACCCATAATGCTCTGAGCAATAGGGGTGGCCACACTCTCTGATACTCGCTCGGCATCGGCACCGCTATATGTGGCACTAACCTCTACTACGGGTGGGGTAATGTTGGGATATTGCTCGACAGAGAGCCCAAATATAGATATTATGCCCAATATGAGGACAATAATGGATAGTGACAGAGCAGCTATGGGGCGGGAGATAAAGAACTCTTTCATTGTAGCTTAATCTTCTCATTGTTTGATAATCGAGCGTTGGCATTCTTGACTATGGTCTCACCTGCAGATAGACCAATAACGGCAGCCATTCCATTGTCAAGTTCCTCGGCTACAGATACTTTGCGGAACTGAACGGTAGAGTCTGCATTAACGACCCAGACCGATTCTACACCCTGAATTTGGTTGATGGCGCTTTGGGGAATGGTTACTCTGTACTGTGGTTTGCCTACATTTGTTACAACTCTCGCAAATTGTCCAGACTTGAGTATATATTGCGGATTTGGGAATGTTACTACCAATATAATAGTTCCCTCAGCATCGGCTACCGCGCTCTTGGTGTAGCTATACGCGCCCTTGATTGGGTATATATTCCCATCGGCAAGGTATAGCTCTATATTTGACAGCAGTGAGTCGTTTTTGTATGTGAACGACTTGCGACCAGATAACCTGAGATACTGCGACATAGGTATTGCCACCTCGGCACCAAGACTATCTATATTCTCGATGCGTGTGAGGGTTGCAAACTTTGTATTGGGGCCTACATAGTCACCCGAATAGGCCTCTGATGCAGATATTACGCCATTTATCGAGGCTCGTATGGTTGTATATTCAACCTGTAGCTCTGCATTCTTTAGCTGTTGCTCGGCTGAGGCTACAGATGCTTGCGCAGCGGCATATTGGGCAGTATATTGGTCCAACTGCGCTCGGCTGATAGCATCTATGGCTGCTAGAGGAACGGCTCGGTTGTAGTTATTCTGCGCCTCGATAACATTAGCCTGAGCAGTAGATAGCACCGCCTTTGCAGCTAACATATCGGCAACCTGCTGACGGCTGTCGATGCGGAATATTACCTGCCCGCGCTTTACGGGCATACCATTGCTAAATAACTTGGCAGATAGGTATCCGTTGACACGAGGCTGAACCACCGCGATATAATTAGGTTGCAGGGTAGAGATAAAGCTCATCCGCGTTACAATGCTGTCGCCAGCTGCCTTTACAACCTCTATAGGGGCAGAATTACTACCTCCCCTCTGCTTGGGCGACGAGCAGGAGAGAGCTGCCATTGTCGCCATTACTGCGCACAAAAATATAGATCTCATAGATTCTGATTTTGTGGCTGTAAAATCAAAAAATGTACCGTATATTTACTACAAAAGGCTTGATTTTGCTTAAGAAAGCAACATTTTTTATGAAATATTTGCAAATGTCACAAAGACTTTTTACATTTGTCTTAAGTAAACCGTTTATATTTATTAAATAAATTTAAGATTATGAAAGTATTAGTAGAGAAGATCAATGCTCAGATTGCTGATTTCCAGGCAAACGCTGCTGCTCAGGTAGAGAAGGGTAACAAGGCTGCTGGCACACGTGCTCGCAAGGCTGCTCTCGAGCTTGGCAAGCTCCTTAAGGAGTTCCGCAAGGTTTCAGTTGAGGAGGCTAAGAAATAAGCAATTCAACTAACAATGATAAAGGCTACTTTGGAAGTAGCCTTTATTTTTTTTGCATCTATGTTTGTCTAAAATGCCTCGCCGAGTTGAACCTGCAGGCCATTGATTAGTTTGCCGTTGACCACACCTCCAAAGCCATAGTCAAAGCGGATATTAACCCTATTCTTCAGCTCCCAGCGCAGGCCAATACCATAGTTGGGCATAGTGTGACCCCACTGAAAGCTATTTGGTGAGCTAAAGCAATTACCTGCACCACCCCATACTGCAACACCCAGACGCTGCCAGATATTTTGTCGAAGTTCGACCTGCGCGGTGACCATATTGCGGTCGATAAAACGACCCTCGTAGTAACCTCGCATACGGGACTTACTGCCCATTTGTGCATAGAACTGCCACGGTGTAGTACTACTATTACTCTCGGCGTAGAGATCAAGGGCAAGGGTTGCTCCCTTCCATAGCCTCTGATAGTATGATGCAGTGCCCGTAAATCGCCAGCAGTTGCTATCTGTCGAAGCTAATATATGCGGGCGTAACATAGTTTGTAGAGCGATAAATACTCCACGCTGTGGATTAGGAATAAAATCCCTGCTATCGTACTCAATGAGTATAGATATGCCCGTAGATAGAGTATTACTGCTGCCAGAGCCTATATATGGCATAATGGTCTGAACATCAGACTTCTTGGCGTAGATATAATCAAAGTTAAGGCGAGTACCAATATATAAATTGCGGCAGAGACGATGATAGTATGATAACTCTGTCTGATAGTTATTAGAGGTGTATTTTACCGCCGGATTTGTCACGGCAGCATCATATCCTATACCCCAAAAGTTGGTGGGTTTGCTGGCAAATGATAGTCGGTAGAGTATTCGGTTACGATCGTTTTTGAAAATATTAACGCCCTCTGCTCCAACGACATACACTCCACGCAATGTTGCGCGAGCAAAGAGAGAGACTGTCGATGGCGGAAGGCTAAAATCCTCTCTGTCAATTCTATACAATCCTGCAGCCATAATGCCAAGGCCCAGACCGATAGTAGAGGAGTATGTCGGTGCACCAACGACTGTTACATCAAAGCGTTTGGTATCGGTGTTATCTGTTGTGCTTTGACGATAGTAGTCGCAGAACTTCTGCCAACCACTCTTTTTTGCAGGCTCGGTGGTAAGCGGAGTATAGGTATAGCGAATTGTATCCCTGCCATTGACAAGGAGATCGTTCTGTTGCGCCTCGGCCTTTATCAGTGCGAAAAGTGCAACAAATATCGCTATAAATCTCTTAATATGCATTACCAATATCGCTTACAAAATCAAGTAGATCAATAAGATCCTGGTTGGTCATCTCATCTTTCTGCACGAAAATAAGCTCACCTTGTCTATTTACAATCAAAAAGCAGAACTTACCATTACAATCGCCTATCTGCCACGCATTGGGCAGCGAACAATCTGTATCGACAAGCAGATAACCGTGATTTCGCTCTGTTCTGCGACGCGCCATTGAGCGAATTAAGTTATTCGGCAAGAAGGTGTCTTTGAGATTTAAAACTCCAAAACTGTAAATATTAGGACTGCTCAAAACTCCGCTCTGCTCAATTATCTCGGCGTGTTGCAGATTTTTATTGCCGCTCAGGCCTGTGTCGGGGTCTATGTAAAATATAAATAGACTCCTCTTCCCGAAGTATGGCAGGCCGACCCTCTTACCGTGGAGGTCATAGAGTGTAACATCCTCGACCTTGTAGGGTAGAGGAGGCTGACTATATGTCGATAGTGATACAAGGGCAAAGGCTGCCAATAATAATCGCTTGAACATTGTAGATAGCTACAGGTGTGTTGAGTTTAGCACACCTGTAAACCTTTCTACTTTTCAAGCAACTTGCCAAGCAGGTTATTACAGCCGTTCTCCAGCATATTTAACACCAAATAGAACCCCTCTGCGCCCTCATAATATGGGTCAGGAATGTAGCTATAATCAGGGAAATCGGTTGTAAACTCGACCATACGGTGTAGCTTATCTAAATATTTGCGCTCCGGAGCAAGACGACTTACGCGCTCGTAATTGCTGTCATCCATAACAATAATCATATCGAACTCGTAGAAGTCATCCTCGCTAACGGTTCTGGCTCTATGTGTGAGGTTATAACCGCGCTCAGCCGCTGCTCGGCGCATTCGTGGATCAGGAAGCTCACCACGATGTCCCGAGTATGTTCCCGCTGAGTCAACCTCAATCAGGTGCTCTAAGCCGCGTTCAGATATCATCTTCTCTAAAATTCCATTTGCCGCTGGGGAACGACATATATTGCCTAAACAGACAAAAAGTACTCTCTGTTTCATATTATATTGATTCTTGTTCTGCTAAAATTGTATATGTGCCGGCAGTAAGGGTTAATTGCTGAGCTTTATTGCCGTTACACTCCAGAGTGCTATAGCCTTGTGGAGCAGTAACTTGTGCCGTTGTACCTTGAGGAACGGTTAAGGTTATGCACATCTGCAAATATCTACGCTCTGCATACATCTCGATATTGCCAAATGTGGTTGGTACAACACTATGTACACGTCTGAGTGAGCCAAGGTTTGGCGATACGCTAAAGCTCTTAAATGCAGGCTCAATAGGGGCGATGCCTGCAATATACTGCGACAGAATTATAAGTCCGCCACCACTCCACGCGTGGTTATATGTACCATTGCCGCTCTTGTACTTCATACCACGGCCACCTGTGTATTCCCATCCCTCCCAAAGAGTTGTATATGGGGCTGCAACCATATCGCCATAGCGTCGTTCCATACGCTTGAGTGCATCTCTATAATAGCCCATCTGACACAGGGCCTCAAGCACATATTTCTCCATATAAGGGCTTGCATTATAGCGTTTTGTGAAGAACTTGCGCAGAGTCTCATATCGCTCTTGTGGTACAAAACCAGCCAAAACTGCCATTGCCTGCACGCGGTCATCTGAAACCCCTTTATACTTAGGTGTGCGGTAGCACTGTTGCTTGATACTCCAATAACTCTCGTTAAAAGAGTGCTTCATACGATCGTAAATCTGCTCAGCATTCATCGCATCAGCATCTCGGCCAATAGCGCGCGCTTGTAGAGCAAAACCCTTCAGCGCAAGGGCATACCAGCACTGCTGTAGGGCGTTGTGGTCAATATCTGTTCCCCAATCGCCCCAGAACCAACCGCCACGACGCATCTCAACCAAATCGGCACCTGCAGGTACGGCATCTGAAGTTGTAAGTTGCCAAACCTCAAACAGATAGCGTTTTACTCGATCATACACAGCCTCGATTGTAGCAGTGTCACCTGTATACATATAGTAGGTATAAAAGCCATAATAGCCGACAGCTGCAAGCATCTGGCACGGCAGCTCGCGAGAGTAAATGCCTGGCACGGGTGAGAATATTGTTCCATCGGCCTTCTGGTGCATCATAAGCTCAAGAATTCCCTTACGAGTGAGTAGGTGAGCCCTGCTGTCAAATACATAGCCTGCCTGACCAAGCTCTATAACCACATCGCCCCACCACTGAGCGCGCTCGCGGTCAGGACAATCCATATAATTGTCGCGCATATTGATATAGAGCGTGCGCTGTGCCTTCTTCCATAGCTCGTTGCAGAAGTGACTGTCAGACTCAAATGAGCCAACAAAATCGGAGTCATAGCCGCTTTCGCGATACTTTAACTCAAGCACGTCAACACCTTGAGGGACAAAGTATAACACTGAGTGGCCATTGATCCAATTTGGCATTTCAAACTCCTGTTCACCTTCGCGAGCGATATATTCGGCATAGTGTGAGCGAGCAGCACCAATCCAATAGTTATCAGTGCAAATTTTAATTCGCTCTCCGCCCTTTGCTCGTAACTTAATATATGGGGTTACTTGCGCATTATAGGGCAGGGTGCAGGTGATAACCTCATCGCCCCTCGATATGGTCTGATACTCAGTGAGTTCACTCCAACGCCATAGTGGAATAGGTCTGTCGTGTAGTTTTCCCCAATCGGACTTTTCGAGCGGAATTGCCACTGCAGTTGTCCAATTTTTAGTATCTATATCAGTGGTGAAATCCAACGCCTTACGGGCATCATAGCCCACATTGGCACTCGATAGACGATACTTTCTTGTGCCCTGCAGATTGTGTTCATTTGGAGCGTGCCACATAGCATCATAACGGATGGCCTTCCAACCGCTATCGCTTACAATATGGTCGAGCGAGCTGTGTAGATCGAAGTAGATTCCCGGTGTCGCTGATACTCGGTGGCTAAATGAACTTTGACCATAGTATTGCACGAGTATAGTCGCCTCATTTTTGCCAAATTTGAGATTAGGTACAACTTTAAGTAAGTCGCAGTAACTATCTGTGGGATTGGGGCCTCGCTTAAGACCTCCCTCACGCACTATAAGCTCGCCATTTATCCAAAGCCAATACTTAGTATCGGCAGCAATACGCAGCTGGGCACTACCTGGTGCGAGCATAGTAAACTCCTTGTTAAAGCAGAGCCACTGGCCATCTGCAATGCTCTCTGAAGTGGTAATTACCTGAGGCTGAGAGTTGCACGACCAACAACACAGGGCGGTAAGTATTGTTAAAAATCCTAATATTCGTCTCATTAAGTAAAGTTTTATACAAAGTTATACAAATTTTGGTAAAAAAGATAAATACTTTAGTATTTAATAACTTTTTTGAAGATGAAATTGATGAAGTCAGAGAGTGCGGATTGTTATTTAACTCTTGGTTATAGATACTATGACTCTATGTCAGTTAATCAGGTTTTACCGTCTAATAATAAAGGCGTTACCGAATTGGTAACGCCTTTATTCAGCTGTTTTACAAGACTCTACTCAACAGGAAATGCTGCTGGACGAGTAAGTGTCTGTGTGTAAGTGCCGCCGGTAGGGGTGGTGATAGTGATAACAACAGGTGATGTTGCATCGGTAGCCTTTGCGCGGAACATATTGGCCGCAAGGGCAAGGCGGTTAGTCTTTGCACTCTCCTTCTTGGTTTTGAAGATTGTCGGCTTTGCGAAAACAACCTTGGCAGCAAGAGGGTCTGAGTCGCTAACCTTCTCAACCTTAAGCTCTTTGCCATTCTGAGTTATAGTAATGGTTGAACCAGCCTCCCAAGTCCAGCAGTTTACATATACATAGTTTCTATACTTTGACTGCGAGTAGTCAATCTGGTTGCGCTGCAGACGACATAGGTACTGAAGCTCCTTGCTATTTTTATACAACTTAGCCACTTGATTCATATCGTATGCGCGGAATGGATACTCACTGCCGCCCTCGGTGCTATACCAACGCTTTGTAAAGTTCTTACCTTCGAATGTACAGAGGTAGAGACCTGCATCTGCGCCATCTTCGCCAATGTTAATACCGCTCTTGCTCGGTGTATTCCACAGATCGCCACCGATAGAGGTGATGTTGTACTCAACAATATTTGGATACTCTGGGTGAACAAACGACATTGTGCGATGAGAGTGGCCTGAGAATACCTTTACGCTCTCAAAATCCTTGAGGAGGTCAACAAGCAGCTCAGTTTTGCCCTCTACAAAGCCATATACCTGCTCGCCATTGTCATTATAGGTAAACATAGGCGCGTGCATACACACAACAATAGGTGTACTCTTCTCTACAGCTGCCAGATCCTTTGCAAGCCAAGCAAGCTGTGCGTCATCAACATAGAGATCGTAGTTACGACTGCCAACAACGCCTTGAGCATTCTTCTGACCCTCCTTGACCTCGTTTTTGTAGATGATATTATCGAGCATAACAAAGTGAACACCACCGCGATTCATAGAGTAGAATGTCGGGCCAAAAGTATTGCAGAAACGCTGGATAGCATTTACATTAGGGTTGTCGGTTGAAGGTACAGATGGGTCGTAGTCGTGATTTCCGTGTACGCAATAGAACGGCATAGGGAACTGATTGTCAATCAGATGCTGAGGAACAGACTCGATGCTTACACCCGTAGCATACCAGAAGCGATCCCAGGTAATATCACCCATATTGATTGCAAACAGCGTACCCTTAGCATCGGCTGCTGCGCGAGTAATTGCAGGCATAGCCAACTGCTTGAAGTGTGTGAAATCGTCGCGCTTAGGGTCGTTGCAGAAGTGAGTATCTGAGAACATCATCACAGAGAAGCTACTGTCGTCAATCTTATTGAGCTCAAAGTCGTGACGCTCCTTCTCAGTTGCTGGAGCGGTAGTTCTTGCCCAGAAGTTAGCGCGCACAGCGTCCTTCATAGCCGGCTCATAACCAGATGGGGTAGTGATATACACCAATCCGTAGGGCTTTGTTGATACAATATTATATACACCTCTTGCATCGGTAGTGACAATCTGCTCGCCATCAGTCACAGCAACGCCCACAACGGGCTTATTATCACACAAGACCTTTCCCGTAAGGGTTGTACCCTCGGGAGCATTGCAACACGCTGAAGTTGCAACAAGAGCAGCAGCTACTGCAATAATTGGGGTTAGTAATCTTTTCATTATGCAAAGTATTTATAGAACAATGGTATAGATTTAAGACCAAGATCGAACTGATCAAGGCCGTAGCTCTCGTTTGGTGAGTGAATAGCATCCTTAGACAGTCCGAAGCCCATAAGGATAGACTTGATGCCAAGCACCTGCTCAAAACAGCTGATAACGCCGATAGAGCCGCCAGAATATACAGGTACCGGACGCTTGCCAAATACCTCTGCAATAGCCTTCTCAGCAGCCTTGTATGCCGCCATGTCGGTAGGTGAAACATAAGGCACACCGCCGTGCATAGGGCGAACATCGACCTTTACGCCCTTTGGCGCAAGGGTCTTAAAGTAGTCCTTGAAGAGTTTTGTAATCTTATCAGGTGTCTGGTATGGCACAAGGCGCATTGTAACCTTTGCACTTGCAATAGCAGGAATAATAGTCTTGCTTCCCTCGCCTGTATAACCGCTCCACATACCGTTAATCTCGAATGTTGGGCGTACACCTACGCGCTCAAGAGTGGTATAACCCTCCTCGCCAGCAACGGCTCCAACGCCGATAGAGGCCTTATACTTGCGAGAGCAGAATGGTACGCGATTAAGGGCCTTGCGCTCCTCTGCGCTAAGCTCACGAACATCGTCATAGAAGCCAGGAATGGTAATACGGCCCTGACTATCAACTACTTGTGACAACATCTTAGATAATACCATCGCAGGGTTATGAACAGCACCGCCATAAATGCCTGAGTGGAGGTCTGCTGCACCATTAGAGACCGATACCTCTACACCCGCAAGACCGCGAAGACCGCAAGTGATAGATGGGGTGTCGAGGCCGAGCATAGATGTATCAGAGACAAGAATTACATCTGCCTTGAGCATCTTCTTATGTGTTGCACAGAACTTGCTAATCTGTGTAGAGCCGCTCTCCTCCTCACCCTCGAGCAGGAACTTGACATTACAAGGCAGAGAGTCGGTTGCGCACATCGCCTCAAAAGCCTTGATGTGCATAAATGACTGACCCTTATCGTCATCTGCACCACGACCATAGATTCTGCCATCCTTGATTACAGGCTCAAAAGGCTCGGTCTCCCACAGCTCGAGTGGTTCCGGCGGCATTACATCGTAGTGGCCATAAACAAGTACTGTCTTTGCCTTTGGAGAGATAATCTTCTCACCATATACAATAGGGGCACCCTCGGTTGCAATAACCTCGGCACTATCTGCACCAGCCTTAACAAGTGCAGCGGCAAGATGCTCAGCACAACGCTGACGAGCCTCTGCATACTCAGTTACGGCACTAATTGAAGGAATACGAAGAAGCTCGAAAAGTTCCTCTAAAAAACGCTCTTTATTGGCGTCAATATACTCTCTAACTCTGTCCATTATTATAATAATTTATAGGTTGCAAATTTCGCTTATCTCAGCAATAAATCGCTGTGCAAGAGCATCAGCCTCGACAGCCGACTTAGCCTCTGTGTAGATGCGGATAATAGGCTCGGTATTTGACTTGCGGAGGTGTACCCAGCTATCTGCAAAGTCAATCTTAACACCATCTATATCGTTCACATTCTCAGATGCATAACGGGTCTTCATATCAAGCAATACTTTATCTACATCAATAGCAGGAGTAAGCTCGATTTTGTTCTTAGATGCAAAGTACTGCGGATAGGTTGCACGCAGGGCAGTCATAGTCATATTTTTGCCTGCAAAGTAGGTCAAAAACAGAGCCGTTCCCACAAGCGCATCACGACCGTAGTGAAGCTCGGGATAGATTACTCCTCCATTGCCTTCTCCGCCGATAATTGCGCCAGTACTCTTCATTGCTGCAACTACATTAACCTCTCCTACAGCTGAAGCAGTATAAGTACCGCCATAAGAGGTGGTTACATCTCTAAGAGCGCGTGAAGAACTGAGGTTTGAAACGGTATTTCCCACCTGCTTTGAGAGGATGTAATCGGCAACAGCAACAAGCGTATATTCCTCGACAAACATTGTTCCATCTTCACTAACAAAGGCGAGACGGTCAACATCCGGATCGACTACAATTCCTAAATCTGCACCCTCGCGGACAACAACCTCAGAAATCTCTGTCAAATTCTGCGGCAGAGGCTCCGGATTATGGGCAAAATTACCTGTCGGCTCGCAATTAAGTTCTACAACCTCGCAGCCAAGCTCACGCAATAATTTAGGTATTACAACACCGCCTACAGAGTTGACAGCATCCACCACAACCTTGAACTTACGAGCGCGAACAGCATCAACATCTACAAGTGGTAGAGAGAGCACCTGACGAATGTGCTCGTCATTGAAATCAACCCTTGAGATAACCTTTCCAAGGTGGTTAACATCAGGAAATTGAAAGTTATCATCATCAGCCAGCGCAAGTACTCGTTTACCCTCTAAATCGTTCAAAAATTCGCCCTGTTCATTGAGAAGTTTAAGGGCGTTCCACTGCTTAGGATTGTGCGATGCGGTGATAATAATACCACCATCTGCCTGATATGTGATTACCGCCATCTCAGTACCAGGTGTGGTGCAGAGACCGACATTAATAACATCAACACCGCAACCGAGCAGAGTGCCCTCGATGATACTCTCAACCATTGGGCCAGAGATACGAGCATCACGACCAACGACAATACGCAGACGCTTGCCCTCATTTTTCTCTGACATAAAGCGTGCATATGCCGTAGTAAACTTAACAATATCAATTGGGGTCAGATTGTCACCAGGCGTTGCACCGATTGTGCCTCGAATGCCTGATATGGACTTAATAAGTGTCATAGTTTTTTATTTTTAATAAAAAAGTTTCGCAAAATTTTTGAAATACGAGGTAAATATATTACTTTTATGCCAATTATCCAACATTAACCGATATAAAAACGATAATTATGACTAACAAGAGAATCATTCCAGCTTCGGAACTCATTATAAATGAGGATGGTACAATATTCCACCTGCACCTTCTGCCTGAGCAGATTGCAGATATTGTGATGCTTGTCGGCGATCCGGGTCGTGTAGAGATGGTCGCACAATTCTTTGAAAGCAGAGAGTGTGAGGTGTCAAATAGAGAGTTTAAGACCATAACAGGTACATATAAGGGTAAGCGTATGACAGTTATGTCTACAGGTATCGGTATCGGCAATATCGACATCTGCGTAACCGAGCTTGATGCGCTTGCAAATATCGACTTTGCAACTCGTCAGGTCAAGGATACATTCCGTCAGCTGACACTTGTACGCCTTGGAACTTCTGGTGCGCTGCAGTCTGATATCAAGGTGGGCGAGGCGGTATTTGCTCGTACCTCTGTAGGTTTTGACGGCCTGCTCAACTACTATGCAGGTAGAAATGAGGTGTGTGACCTTGAGATTGAAAAGGCTTTTATGGAGCACACTGCTTGGAACGAGTTGCTTCCAAAGCCATACTTTATTGATGCAGATCCAACTCTTGCTGAACTATTTAAGGATATTACTCGCGAGGGTATTACCATTGCTGCACCAGGCTTTTATGCTCCACAGGGTCGTTGGGTGCGTCTGCAGCCACAGGATTTGCATCTGAATGAGAAAATCGAGTCATTCGAGTTTGGCGGTCGTAAGATTACCAACTTCGAGATGGAGAGCTCTGCTCTTGCCGGTATGGCGGCACTTATGGGTCATAGGGCAGCCACTATCTGTACCATTATAGCGCAGCGCATTGCTCTTGATGCCTGCACCGACTACAAGCCGTTTGTGCGTCAGATGATTGCTAATGCGCTTGATAAATTAGCCACTTTATAGAATAATACATTAGTGTCCACTAAATATTTATAAATAGTTCATTGAAATTACTGATAATTAGATAGTTACAAGTGGTCTGAGGGGCGAACGGTTTTGATTTCTATATTTGCCAGCAAATCAGCTGGTTATGCATAACAAATCATACGTT
>JAZOND010000013.1:0-24718 GCA_045654345.1 Alistipes sp.
CTCACCCATAATCCTTACGTTTCAAGCAAAGGAGATGCCTCCTAAACTCACATGGAGCATTAATCCAACTTTCGCTGGGCTATTCCCCGATTATGGACAGATTGCACACCTGTTACGCACCCGTGCGCCGGTCGCCACCAATTGAAGCAAGCTTCAATCGTGCTGCCCCTCTACTTGCATGTGTTAGGCCTACCGCTAGCGTTCATCCTGAGCCAGGATCAAACTCACCATTGTAAAAAATTATAATGTATTGTTAGAGTCCTGACTGTTTCAATTTTTCCTTAAAGGAAATTGACAGATAAATACTACACTTTCTCTCAATTTATAACCAGTAAATCAAAGAACCGTTTTCAAAATTTACCACCCTCATTTGGAGTGGAAAGCGGTTGCAAAGGTAAAGCATATTTTTGAAACCACCAAATATTTTTGAAACTTTTTTTGAAAAATTTTTCAACATTCTGTTTTCAGCGTGTTAAAAACCTTTTTCAGAACCATCGCAACCGGTGTTATTTCCTGATTGCGGGTGCAAAGATAGAGACAATATTTTTACCGTGCAAATGTTTTTCAAACTTTTTTACCTATTTTTTGTAAAATTCTTAATATTTCTTAAAAATTGTATTTTATACCTATATATATTATTATATAAGGGGATTTTACCATCCCCTTTTGCAGGATACCGAAAAATAACTATCTTTGCGGTAAACTTACACAACTATGAACTGGAAGAAGATATCAATCATCGTAACTGCGCTGATAGTAGCTGATCAGCTGCTGAAAATATGGATCAAGACACACCTCCACATTGACGAGGCAATAACCGTATTCCCTGACTGGTTTCAATTGCGATTTGTCGAGAACAACGGTGCTGCCTTCGGTATGCAGATAGCAAACGACGGAGGCTTTGACTGGGGCAAGCTCTTCCTCAGCCTCTTCAGAGTGGGTCTTGTGGGTGGAATGTTCTACTACATCAACCACCTTATCAAGCGCAGCGCACCAACAGGCGTAATCATCGGACTTGTTATGATTGCCGCAGGTGCCATAGGCAACATTATCGACAGCGCATTCTACGGATTGATATTCTCTGAGTCAACAGTAACAACCGTAGCTCACTTTGGCGATGGATATGCTCCATTTATGATGGGTCGCGTAGTAGATATGTTCTACTTCCCACTCTTCCAATGGAACAGCTGTCCACAGTGGCTCAGCTTCCTTGTCGACTCGCGCAACTACTTCTTCGGCGCAATCTTTAACTTAGCCGATGCATATATCTCAGTAGCCGTTGTCTACTTACTGATCTTCCAGTACAAATTCTTCAAGTAAGAAACACAGACATAACAACAAGGGACTTCATAACGAAGTCCCTTTTTTGTGCTATTTCAATAGGGCATCTGGTTTTCCTTGCGCCTCATTTTATCGTCAGAACGCGGTAGATACCACGCTCGGCGAAAAATCCCAGCTATGGATAGTACCTGTCGTACAGCCATTGCTGGGATTTTTGTTAGCGGAAGTAGATATCCGCGTTATCACGATAAAATACTACTCGTCGTCAGAATCAGTGTAAGCCTTCAACAACTTATCCTGAACATCAGCAGGAACCTGCTCGTAAGACTCGAAGCGCATAGTGTAAGTAGCTGCACCTGAAGTCAGAGATGAGAGAGTTGTTGAGTAGCGATAGAGCTCAGCGAGTGGTACTCGAGCCTGGAGGCGGTCGAAGCCCTTATCTGAATCCATACCCATAATCATCGCGCGACGGTTCTGCAGATCGCTCATTACTGAACCCATATACTCTGATGGAGTGAGTACCTCAACGCTATAGATAGGCTCCATAATCTTTGGACCTGCGTTGCGGAATGCCTCCTTGAATGCGTTACGAGAAGCCAACTTAAATGAAAGCTCGTTTGAATCTACTGGGTGCATCTTACCGTAGTAGATAATAACACGGATATCACGAGCATAAGAACCTGTGAGCGGACCCTCGTCCATCTTCTCCATAATACCCTTAAGAATTGCCGGCATAAAGCGCGCGTCAATAGCACCACCAACGATAGAGTTGTAGTACTGCAACTTACCACCCCAAGGGAGGTCGTACTCCTCCTTACCCTTGATGCTCACTGCAATCTCCTGACCGTTAACCTTGTACTTAGTAGGTTCTGGCATACCATCATAGTATGGCTCGATAATCATATGAACCTCACCAAACTGTCCAGCACCACCAGACTGCTTCTTGTGACGATAGTCTGCCTGAGCAACCTTAGTAATGGTCTCACGGTAAGGAATCTTTGGAGCAAAGAACTCCATCTCCACCTTACTATCTGCAAGGATACGAGCGCGGAGGATATTGAGATGGTGCTCACCCTGACCCTGAATAATGGTCTGCTTGAGCTCCTTAGAGTACTCAACAAGGATTGTAGGATCCTCAAAACGAGCATCGAGCAACAGCTTGCCAAGCTTCTCCTCATTTGCCTGATCCTTAGCCTTAACAGCTGCGCGGTAGCGTGGCTCTGGGAATACGATAGGCTCAACAGCAACAACAGCCGAAGTAGCAGCCAGAGTGTCATTTGTGCGAGTACCCTTAAGCTTAACAGTACAACCGATATCTCCTGCAGAGAGCTGAGTAACCTTGATACGGTTCTTACCTGCTACAGCAAAGAGCTGAGAGAGTTTCTCCTTATTGCCTGTGCGAGAGTTAACGAGCTCCATTCCCTCGGTAACAGTACCACGAACTACGCGGAAGTAGTTAATCTCACCAATGTGGTGCTCCATCTGGCTCTTGAATACGAACAGAGCAACAGGAGCAGTCTCGTCAGCCGGCATAGCCTCACCCTCAACAGAGAGGAAGTCTGGAGCTACAGTTGGGCCCGGAGCAACATTGATAATGAACTCCATCAGACGCTTAGTACCGATATCGCGCTTACCGCTGGTAACAAAGATAGGCATAACCTTGCGGTTAGCAACGCCCAACTTAAGACCAGAGCGGATATCGTCCTGAGTAAGTGAACCCTTATCGAAGTAGAGCTCCATAAGTGCATCGTCATACTCAGCAGCTGTCTCAACCAACTCCTGATTGAGAGCCTTTGCACGCTCCATCTCGCTCTCTGGAATATCAAGCTCCTCACGAGTACCGTTCTCGTCGGTGAAGCGGTACATCTTCATCATAAGTACATCGATGAATGAGTCGAAGCCTACACCCTGATTTACTGGATACTGAACAACCACAGGCTTAACGATAGAGTCAGCCTTTACGCTCTCGAGTGCAGACTCGTAGTTAGCCTTCTCAGCGTCGAGCTGGTTGATAACACCGATAAGCGGCTTGTTGAGAATGCGTGCATAGCGAGCCTGAATCTCATTACCAACCTCCCAGCCATTCTGAGCATTGATAAGCATAACACCAACATCACCTACCTTGAAAGCAGAGAAGAGGTTACCGCAGAAGTCGTCAGAACCTGGGCAGTCAATAATATTGAGCTTGCGACCCATAAACTCTGTAAAGAGTGTGGTTGCATAGATTGAGCGTTTGTACTCGTGCTCGATATCTGTGTTATCAGACAGAGTGTTGTTGTTTTCGATACTACCCCTGCGGTCAATAACCTTGCCTTCGAAAGCCATTGCCTCTGCAAGAGTAGTTTTACCCGAGCCTGGGGCACCTACAAGAACGATGTTTTTGATCTCTTTTGGTGAATAGTTTTTCATATTTGTGTAGTTTTAAGGTTTACAAAGTTGGACAATGTCCGTTTTCAGTCTATAAAATTAAAGACTTTTTTTTGAACCGCCAAGCATTTTTTCGAAAATCTGCATTTATTTGGCATTTTTAGGTATTCTTATGGTACTAACTCCATACTTTGGATTGAAGCGGCACACATCCACATCGGTGGTAATGCCATCTATTTTACCTCGGCGAGTATACTGCCAGATGGTGTATGAACCACGACCGTCAATCTCTGGGCGAGAGCCTCCGTACCTACCAAGATAGAGGTGATAACGGTTATATTTCGGGGCGAGATACTTGTTATAAAAGACCTGCGAGCTATATATCATAGGCATACAGCCGTACTCTTTTTTAAACAGGGCGATGATTGCATCGAGTCGCTTTTGAATCTGCGCCTTCGTGCATCCGTCATTAACCTCTATATCTATCATCAGCACAAGATCCATCTTGCGATTACCAACTACGCGCTTAAAGTGGTTAAACTGAGCTTGCGCACTGCTGGTCATCCGAAAAAAGTGGTACACACCAACAGGAATACCCACATTGCGGGCTCCTGCGATATTCTGCTTAAAGTATGGGTCGGTATATGTTGCACCCTCAGTTGCCTTGATATATACAAACTCGACCTTTGCTGCCTTGACTTTCTGCCAATCAATCTTCTTCTGATAGCGAGAGACATCTATACCCTTGCCTGCTGCAGGGTGGGATACTATTAATAATAATATATAGGTAAGCACTCTAATTATTCTCATACAACAAAGGTAATAAAAAAACGGCACCCGCAAAAGGTGCCGTCAATATAGCGCAATAAAAAGCCTATTAGTCTACCTTGATATCTTTATTTACATTCTTCGAGCCAATAAGAGCATAGAAGAGCATATATACAAGACCTGCAACAATCACCCAATAGCTATTGATATAACCTATATGGTCAGATACCAAACCCTGAATGAACGGAAGCACACCACCTCCACAAACAAGGGTCATAAAGATACCTGATGCAAGTGGGGTATACTTACCCAGACCCTCAGTTGCCAGGTTGAAGATTGCGCCCCACATAACAGAAGTACAAAGACCACATAGGAACATAAATACCATACTCAGCGGCACCTGCACATCAATAACAGGAATTGCAATCTGTACAGACTCAGGAATAAACATCAACGCAAATACAAATGCCAGAGCTACAGTACAAACTGTTGCAAGCATAGCCTTTGATGATACCAAACCACCTACAACGCCGCCGATAAGACGACCGCACATCATAAGGAACCAATAGAAGCCAATAAGTGTACCAGCCACGGTAGGGCCTACAATCTCAGGCTGTGACATATATAGGTTAGCGATATTCGGAATACCGACCTCAACACCTACATAGAAGAAGATTGCAAGAGCGCCGAGCACAAAGTGGCGGAATGAGAGTGGAGAGTGAGAATCCTTCTCAACATTACCAGCCTTGCGAGCAGCCTTCTGCTCTGCAGTCTCCATATGTGGTTCAGGGATAGCTGAGAAGAAGATAACCACAAACGCAAGTGCGAAGATTGCCATTGCCGCAATCATCGCAGGAGCAGCATCAGCCACGCTCGCCTTAGCAGCCTCACCGCCAATCATATAACCGAGGAAG
This sequence comes from Alistipes sp., assembly GCA_045654345.1. GTDB lineage: Bacteria > Bacteroidota > Bacteroidia > Bacteroidales > Rikenellaceae > Alistipes. Next base: position 5,331 of record JAZOND010000013.1, read on the forward strand.
ATAGGGGCAATGGTAGCACCAATAGAGTTGCAAGAACCACCAAACTGAATGAGCTGATTACCACGATTACCGCCACCGCCGAGGGTGTTGAGCATAGGGTTTACAACAAGGTTAAGCAGACACATAGAGAAACCTGCAACAAATGCACCAAGTACATAAACTGCAAACGACTCTGCATAACCAGAAGCAAACTGAATACCTACACCTATAAAACCTACAGTTGCAGCAAGCAACGAGGTAAACTTATAACCCTTACGCTTGAGGATAAGACCACCTGGGATACCCATACAAGCATAAGCAATAAAGTTTGCAAGAGTACCGAGCTGTGTCATCGCATTAGTAGCACCAAACTGCTGCTTAACAATAACGCCCATAGAACCTGCAAAATTGGTCACAAATGCAATCATAAAGAAGAGCAAGAACATCACTCCGATTGCAAAAACATTACTTTTTTGTTTTGTCATAAATTATTGTTTTTAAGTTGATTATCTATCTCTTTCTGCAACAAATGTGCAAAGGTCTATCAGCGATTGGCGATAAACGCTCTCTTCAAGCTGCGAGAGTTCAGAGAGTCCACGCTGCAAGAATCGCTGCAGCGTAGCCTTTGCCGCCTCAACACCACCATACTGCTCAACCTGCTGATGAATAAACTCCACAGCATCTGCATCTGTAGCTGCGCGCTCAACAGCGGCAAGTATCTCAGACTTCTGCTCTGCTGTTACACGATCAAGCACCTCGATAAGTGGCAGGGTCACCTTACGCTCACGAATGTCGTTATATGCAGGCTTGCCCGTATTGCTATTTGGTGTATAGTCCAAAATATCGTCAGCAATCTGGAAGGCCATACCCAACATCTCGCCAAACTTGTGCATACTATCAACCACCTTGCGCGATGCGCCCACAGACATAGCTCCTGCCGAACCACAAGCGGCAATCAGCGAAGCTGTCTTCTTGTAAATGATATCAAAATAGCTCTCCTTGTCAATACAGAGCTTATCAGCCCTATCGCTCTGCAGAATCTCACCCTCGCAGAGTGTCGCCATATTGATAATAATATGCGTCAGCAGATCATACTGACCACTGCGCAGACCGATATCCATATTCTTTGCAAGGAGATAGTCGCCCACAAGTACAGCCTTGTGCGACTGCCAGCGAGCATTAACAGACGGCTGACCCCTACGCATATCTGACTCGTCAATAACATCGTCGTGTACCAACGAAGCGGTATGAATCATCTCAATAAGCAGTGCCGCCAACATAGTGCGCTTGCCAAAGTTACCCGACGGCGAGGTGGCAGCAGCTACAAGCATAGTAAGGACAGGTCTAATACCCTTACCTCGAGACGATACTATATAATCTACCATCTCGGCAAGCAGGGTGCCCTCCTTCTCGCGGAACGAGTCGCGCACAAACTGCTCGAACTCACCCATACGATCCTCAATAGGCTTGCGAATATTATCTAAAGTAACCATAAAATAGCCTAAATAGTCTTATCTTTTAGCAAAGATAAGCAAATTTCACGACAGAGGTCATAAATATGAATGTTTTTTTGTAATTTTGTGTGGTTTGTCTGATTATTTTATAAAAATGGAGAGATTCAAAGAGATATTTAACAAGTCTTTGCCGGCATTAGTTGCCATTGTTGCATTCTTTGCCGTATGTGCATTTTGCTTTGCCCCGCAGTTTGAGGGTCGCAAACTTGCAATGCACGACATTCAGCAGTTTGACGGTATGAGTAGCGATATTCGTGCCCACCGAACAGCTACGGGCGAGGATCCACAGTGGACAGGCGCGATGTTTGGAGGTATGCCTGCATACCTTATTAATATACGCTATCCCGCACAGTTTGTAAAGACGGCTGCCGACAAGCTTCTCGGAGCTATGGGTGAGCCGTTAGTGCTTATATTCTTCGCTATGCTGGCTATGTGGTTGATGATGGTTATGATGGGCTACAACCCCTGGATAGGCATCGTAGCAGGCCTTGCCTATGGACTATCGACCTACTTCTTCCTTATTATCGGCGCGGGACACATCACGAAGATGTGGGCGGCAGTATATGCCCCTGCAATGATGGGAGCCATATATATGGCCCTGCGTGGCAATAAGTGGTTAGGTGGTGCGCTGGCAGCACTCTTTGCTACGCTCGAAATTGGCGCAAACCATCCGCAGATAACATACTACTTCCTGCTCGCAGCAGTAGCACTCTGGATAAACGACCTCATCTTTGCCATCAAGGAGAAGGTTCTATCTGAGTTTGGCAAGCGCACAGCCATCTTAGCTGCGGCAGCTATGCTGGCCGTAGGTGCCAACTTCTCATCGCTCTTCTACACTATGCAGCACAGTAGCGACACTATTCGCGGTGGTAGCGAAGCTGCGGCGGCACTCGAGGGGCAGACCGAAGAGGGTCTTGACCTTGGCTACGCCACGGCGTGGAGCTACGGCATCACCGAGAGCTGGACTATGCTTGTGCCCGACTTTATGGGTGGTGAGAGTGGCTTTGACGGCTACTCTGCAGACCGCAATGCTCCACTGAACAAGGTGCTCAAGGAGTGGGACTGGTTCAACTTTACAGGTCTACCAAAGCAGTATGTGATTCCATACCTTACCGACATAACCTATTGGGGCAAACAGCCATATACCGCAGGCCCTACATACCTTGGTGCAGTGGCGGTATTCCTTGCTCTGATGGGATTACTTCTGGCCGATAATAAGAACCGTTGGTGGATTCTTGCCGTAAGCATCTTCGCCCTACTGCTTAGCTGGGGCAGCAACTTTATGTGGTTTACCGAGCTGTGCTACAAGTGGTTACCAATGTACAACAAGTTCCGAACCGTATCTATGGCCTTGGTAGTGTTGCAGTGGAGTGTACCACTGCTTGCAGGTATTGCTATCTGGCAGATATTCAAGTGTGAAGATACCCAAAAGCTACGCAAAGCACTACTCTGGAGTGCGGGCATTACTGCTGGCATACTTATCATCTTCTCAGCCTTCGGCAGCCACATCTTCGAGTTTGGTGAGGAGCAGAGTGCTATGCGCATAAGTAGCCGTTTTGAGCAGATATTTGAGGGTGGTGGAGCCGATGAGCTTATAGAGCAGGGTATGCACCACGAGATTGGTTGGGGCGTTGCCGAGGCTATTGCCACCGAGCGAGCGCAGATAATGCAAGCCGATGCCATTCGTTCACTTATCTTCGTACTCCTTGCCGCCGGCATAGTTGCGCTGGTGGTATGGGGTAAGATGAAGAAGGGATACCTTATAGCCGCACTTGCAGTGCTGGTTATTGGCGATATGGTGCCTGTAGCCTTCAGATACTTGAGCCACGACGACTTTGTTGCGCCTCGCAAGACACAGATTGTCGCCACCGATGCCGACAAGCAGATTATGGCAGACAAAGAGCCTGGCTATCGCGTGCTTAACCGCTCTGTTTCGCCATTCAACGACGCCACAACATCTATGTTCCACCGCTCTGTAGGTGGCTATCACGGAGCTAAGCTCTCGCGCTATCAGGATATTATCGACTACTACCTCGAGGGCTATCCGCACGAGGGTATTCTCGATATGCTCAACACCAAGTACACAATTTCAGAGGATGGTGAGGTTATCCTCCGCCCTACAGCATTGGGAGCAGCGTGGTTTACCGACTCTGTGCTGGGCGTAAGGGGTGCAGCAGAGGAGATTCAGTCACTGGGCCTTGTTGACCTCTCATCTACAGCTATTGTCGACGAGCGCGACCTGCCATCCCAAACTGCATACTCAACAGATGGCACAATAATCCTCGAGCAGTACGCACCAAACTATCTGAAGTACCGCTATAGCGCACCTGAGGATGTATTTGCCGTATTCTCAGAGATATACTACGACAAGGGCTGGACAATGACTATCGACGGCGTCCCTGCCGAGGCTGTTCGCGTAGACTATATCCTGCGCGGAGCTAATTTGCCTGCAGGAGAGCACATCGTCGAGTGGCGTTTCCGTGCCCCTTATTGGAGCGTAACAAGTGCCATTACAGCCATTTGCTCGCTGCTTGTTGTGCTTTCCCTGATTGCCGCTGCACTCTATAGCAAGTATGGCTGCAACATAGTTTCTAAGGTCAAAGATTTATTTGCAAGAAGATAATGAAAAGTAATTCATCAAAGAGCCTGCTTCGCTCATACATAGTTTCGACAATTAGCATCGCGCTGGTGCTATTTGTTATGGGAAGCATCGGTTATGCCATAACCTCTATATTCGGCTCAGCGAGGGGCGTGCGCGAGGGCGTGGTTATGCTTGTAGAGCTTGATAACGACATTGACGAGCCTGCACGCGACAGCCTCCAGCAAGTATTGGCAGCCGACAGCCTGGTGTCGAGCGTCAAGTTTGTATCTAAGGCCGACAAGATGGCAGATCCCCATTTCCGCCGCGCCTTCGATGTGGATATCGAGACTTTGCTGGGCGAAAATCCCCTGCCCGATAGCTTTGATGTAACCCTCTCGTCATATGCTGCCGACACTACAGCGATGGCTGCCTTCACAGCGAGACTCAACACCATCGAGGGCATAAGCCATATCTCCTACCCCGAGAATATGCTCCGAGAGGTACACTCCATACTCGATACTATGCAGTTGTTACTACTACTCTTTGGCGGAGCTATGCTGGCAATATCAATAGTACTACTTAACAACACCCTGCGACTAACTATCTTCTCACGCCGTGAGGCAATCAAGACAATGAGTCTGGTAGGGGCAACTAAGTGGTTTATTCTCAAACCGTTCCTTCTGCGTAGTGCCCTACAGGGATGCATCGCAGGCATAGTGGCATCAGCACTGCTCTTCTCTGCCCTGCTGGGCATAGATCATACACTGCCACAGCTCGACATTATGGGACAGATTGAGCTGGCTGCAATAATCTCGGCAGCAATGGTGGGCGCAGGTATTGTTATAGCTATGCTGTTTACAATTATCGCTGTAAATAAATTTGTCAATATGAGGTCTAATAATATATATATGTATTAATATGAAGTGGCTCGAAAAATTCAATAACAAGAACGACGAAAAGATGGCCCTGACAGTGAAGAACTACATCCTCCTGCTCATCGGTGCCGCAATCATAATCATCGGCTTTGTGCTTATGGCCGGCGGTACCCCCGCAACCCCCGAGACATTCAGCGATGATATATTCTCATTCCAACGCATCACCTTGGCCCCAATCCTGGTCGTGCTGGGCTTCGCCTTCGAGATCTTCGCTATCTTGAAGCGATTTTAGGTACAATTTAGAGTTCAGGTCATCTGGCTTTGCCAGACAACAACCTAAAACCCTGTACAATAACTAAGCAAAGGGCTGTACTCTGTGTACAGCCCTTACTCTATTATATGTTAGCGGATGTATGTGTCCGCATATCACGCAAAACTAAAAGTGATTTACAGAATGGCCCACGATAGCACTCAACAGATTGTTAGCTGCTGAAGATGCACCGATACGGAACAGGTCGGTAGTGAGCCACTGCTCACCGAGAATTTGCTCTACGATGGTGTAATAGAGGGCTGCATCCTGCGGAGTCTTAACGCCACCAGCGGCCTTGAAGCCCACCTTGCGGCCGGTCTGCTCATAGAAGAGCTTGATAGCCTGACACATAACCACAGCAGCCTCAGGGGTTGCAGCAACATCAATCTTACCGGTAGAGGTCTTAATAAAGTCAGCACCTGCGGCCATAGAGATGAGCGAAGCCTTATGGATAAGCTCAGGGGTCTTAAGCGCACCTGTCTCAAGGATTACCTTCAGCACAACATCAGCATCCATCTCTGAGCGGATCATCTCCACCTCGTTTGCAGCCTCATCGTATGCGCCAGTGAGCATCTTACCCACATTAAGAACGATATCTACCTCGTCGGCACCATTCTCAACAGCCATAGCCACCTCAAGCATCTTAACCTCAAGGAATGTCTGTGACGCCGGAAAGCCACCGCCCACGCTGGTAATGCGCATAGGGGTACCATCAACAGCCAGACCAACGGTCTCGACAAATGATGGATATACGCAGATAGATGCCACATTTGGCACATCCGGATATGCCTCAGCAAAGGTTACGGTCTTCTGTGCAAATGCTGTAACAGACTCTACAGAGTCGTTGCAGGTGAGTGTTGTAAGGTCAACGGCTGAGAGACAGAATTTGTAAACATCTGTATTCTCATTCTTCGCTGCTGCCGCCTTAGCTGCTGCAACAGCCTCTGCCACCTGCTGCTCGGTCATTGCCGGAGCATACTGATTTAGGATATTACTGTACTCCATATTGTTATGATTTATTCTATTCCTCTTACTCGCTTCTCCCACGCCCACGCAGCCTGCAGAGTCTGGTCAAGAGTGCGCTCGGCACGCCAGCCCAGCTGCTCATTAGCGAGGGTGGTATCTGCCCACACGGCAACAACATCGCCCGCACGGCGAGGTGCCACCTTATAGTTTAGCTTCAGGTTATTCACACGCTCAAAGGTCTTGACAAGCTCAAAGACCGACACTGCACGACCTGTGCCAACATTGAAAATCTCGTAGTTCTGGCCATTGCGACCCTCGACCATACGGTCAATAGCTGCCACGTGAGCACGCGCAAGGTCGACAATATCTATATAGTCTCTAAGGCAGCTACCATCCTCGGTAGGATAGTCGTCGCCAAAGATAGAGAGGCACTCGCGCACACCGGCTGCCGTCTGAGTGATATATGGCACAAGGTTCTGCGGCACACCACGCGGAAGCTCGCCGATAAGTGCCGACGGATGGGCACCGATAGGGTTAAAATATCTAAGGGCTATGCCCTTAAGTGAAGGATGAGCCGCCACAGCATCACGCAGGATATCCTCGCACATCTGCTTGGTATTACCATAGGCACTGGTTGCAGGCTTGCGCTCGGTATTCTCAGTTACAGGCAGGCTGTCAGCCTCACCATAGACCGTTGCCGAGGATGAGAAGACGATGTTATATCTACCCTTGTCGCGCATAAGCTCAACCACATTGATAAACGACAGCAGATTGTTGCGATAGTACTTCATTGGATTCTCCACCGACTCGCCCACAGCCTTGAAGGCCGCAAAGTGAATAACCGAGTCGAAGTCGTACTGATCAAAGAGCTCTGCAAAAGCCTGCTTATCGCAGCAATCGACATTGATAAACGGTACATCGACCCCTGTAATAGCACGCACACCCTCAACGCCCGACATATCGGCATTGGATAGGTTATCTGCTATTACTACATTATAACCCGCATTGATAAGTTCAACGGCTGTATGTGATCCTATATAGCCTGCTCCGCCAGAGACAAGCACAGATTTTGTTTTCATTTATTCACAATTTGGTACAAATATAACAAAAAAATCGTTACCTTTGTCAAGTAGCATACTATTTTATTTAATATACTATGAGCAACATTATCACTGTACAACACATCACAAAGCGATATACAGAGCATACTGCGCTTGACGATGTCTCATTAGAGATCCCTACCGGCTCGGTATACGGACTGCTCGGCCCCAATGGCGCAGGCAAGACGACTCTTATTCGCGTAATCAATCGCATAACCATTCCCGATGCAGGTATCGTGCTATTTGACGACAAGCCTATCTCTCAACAAGATATATACCGAATTGGCTATCTGCCCGAGGAGCGTGGACTATACAAGAAGATGAAGGTGGGTGAGCAGGCTATTTTCCTTGCTCGACTCAAGGGTCTGTCACGCCACGAGGCTATTGTGCGTCTCAAGCAGTGGTTTGAAAGCTTCGGCATTGAGGAGTGGTGGGACAAGAAGGTCGAGGATCTGTCTAAGGGTATGGCGCAGAAGGTGCAGTTTATCGTAACTGTGCTCCACCAGCCTAAGCTGCTTATCTTTGACGAGCCATTCTCTGGCTTTGATCCTATAAATGCCAACCTTCTCAAGCAGGAGATTCTACAGCTGCGCGATAAGGGAGCTACTGTTATCTTCTCGACCCATAATATGGCCAGCGTAGAGGAGATTTGCGACCACATAACGCTGATAAACAACTCCAAAAACATACTCTCTGGCCGTGTGGAGGAGATTCGCCGCAGCCACGGAAACAATATCTTTGCCGTTCAGTTCCGCGGTAGCGAGGAGGCATTTGCCGCAAGCATTGCCGATAGTCAGATTCTTGAGTGCAACAGCGATTGCATTACAGGCCTATGTAGTGCCAAGATTCACATTAAGGAGAATAACGCCATCCGCAATATCATCGCCTCGGTAAATCAGGCTGTTGAGCTGCGTAGCTTCACTGAGATAATCCCAAGTATGAACGACATCTTCATCGGTGCCGTAAATGGAATGTTAAAATAGTTGATTATGAGAAACATATCGCTTATAATAGTGCGCGAATTTAAGGAGCGCGTATACAAGAAGTCGTTTATCCTCACCACGCTGCTTATGCCGCTGCTGCTAGCTGCTATAAGCATCGCCCCGACCCTTATTATGATATATGCCAAGGGCGAAACAAAACAGATTTCGGTTATCGACAATAGCGGCATTATTGCCCCAAACCTCGAGAACAATGAGAGCGTGCAGTTTACCATTATTGAAAATGGAGATCTGCAGGAGGAGCTCAAGAAGTCGCTGGACAACGAGTCGTTTGGTGTGCTATATATCGGAGAGGATATTGTAGAGAACCCAAACAACATACAGCTATACACAAACACCTCCTCATCGTTGACTATCGAGGATGCCATAGTCGAGCAGGTGGAGGATATCATTGAGGCTGAGCGACTTAAGGCATATAACATCGAGAATCTGCCTCAGATACTCGAGCAGATAGCCGTAAACATAAACCTCTCCACATTCCGCAATGACGACAAAAGTGCCGCCTCATCTTCAGCCGCCTCGAGCTTTGTGGGTATTGCGCTGGGATTTGTACTCTACTTCTTCCTGTTAATCTATGGTTCAATGGTTATGCAGAGCGTTATCGAGGAGAAGAATTCGCGCATCCTCGAGGTGCTTGTCTCTACCGTGCGTCCATTCGATATGATGATGGGTAAAATCTTAGGTGTGGCAGCCGTAGCTGTAACTCAGATAGCTATCTGGGGCGTACTTATTATACTTATGAGTGCCTTTTTGGTTCCGGCCATTATGCCACAAGATATACTTGCCAATGTGCAGGCTGTGCAGGCAGGTGCCGACATTACTACAATGGCAGCTACGGGCGTAGACACCTCGACTATCACCGCCCTGGCCTCGATTATGGATACGGGATATATCACACGCATCGTGACTCTGCTCATACTCTTTATGGTTGGCGGATTTCTTCTATATGCCGCTATGTATGCAGCCATCGGTGCCAGCGTAGACCAGCCGCAGGATGCACAGCAGCTGACTACCCCTATTACCATACCTATCATCTTCTCGTTCATAATCCTCACAACCATTATGACCGATCCAAATAGCCCACTGGTATTTTGGTGCTCACTTATACCGTTCACCTCGCCAATCGTTATGATGGGTCGCATTCCGAGTGGCATCCCTACCTGGGAGATAGTTGCATCATTATCAATACTTTACCTCACCTTCATAGGTATGGTATACATCGCTGGCAAGATCTATCGCGTAGGAATCTTTATGCACGGCAAAAAACCGAGTTTTAATGAGTTATACAAGTGGCTAAAGTATTAGCCTCTTAAGTTCCACTATCGGATTTGGGAAAACCATCGTAGATGGTATAATAAAAAGAGAGATGTCTTTTTCAAGCAAGCTTGATAGACAATCTCTCTTTTTATTGTATAGCCAACGGCTATCCCAAATCCATAAGTTACTTGCGCGAAGCCAAAAACTCTTTAGTTACAGCTACACGGATAGCGTGAGGCACAACAGTAATCTCAACCGGTGTTTCGCCCATCATCTCGCCATCGCACTCAAGGGTTATAGGTGGTGCCGATGTAATCTTAATACTCTTTCCTTGGGCGTGTTTTACGTGACCGATAGAGTATATGCCGCCATTAAATAGTTTACGGAGTCGAAATACGATATGCCACCAGTGGAGTGGTTTAATAAGTGTTATATCGAGCAGTCCATCGTCAGCCACAGCCTTAGGTAGCTGGAGCACACCGCCGCCGTTATACTTACATATACCCACAGCGATGCTGAATATCAGATTGTTAAATATAACATTGTCATCCACCTCAATCTTCACGCCCGAGGACTTATACTTGAAGTATGCCTTCAGTATACTTGCAATATAGAGCCATTTGCCGCGCCAACCCTTTGCCTTCCAGTGGTTAAATACAGATATCACAAACGAGTCGAAGCCCAATCCTGCTACATTGGCCATATATCTGGTCTGAGTATATTTTGACTCTGTATATGTCACCGCGCCAACATCTTGGAGGAATGTTCCGCCCTCCTTTATCGCGCGAATTGCCTGCGCATAGTTAGATGCGATGCCGAAGCTACGCACCCAGTCGTTACCCGTACCCACAGCAATAACAGCCAGGGTCACCTCGGTAGCCTTGCACTGCTTCTGTATAAACAGACCATTGACTACCTCGTTGAGTGTTCCGTCACCGCCGATGACTATAATCTTGCGATAGCCCTTATTTACAGCCTCTACAGCCAGCTCTGTGGCGTGAAACTTATGCTCTGTAAATACAGCATCGTGGCTGATATTGTTATCACGCAACAACTTAGCGATCTGCGGGTAGTCGGTCAGTCCGTGACCGGCTCCCGCAGTAGGGTTGATAATAGCAAACCAATGTTCTGTATTTATCTGCTCCATATTACTTCAGCGGTGCATTTGCCAATGTATGGAGCAAGAATGAGTAGAACTTACCTACAGAGGCAATCTCTACCTTCTCATCCGGAGAGTGTGGGAAGCAGATGGTCGGACCAAATGAGATCATATCCAGACCCTCGTACTTACCGCCGATAATACCGCACTCCAGACCTGCGTGGATAGCCATTACAGCAGGCTTCTTGCCATAGAGCGACTCGTATGATGCCAACATAGTGTGGAGAATAGGCGACTCCATATTAGGCTTCCAGCCATCATAGTCACCCGACAGCTCTACAGTGGCACCAGCCAGCTCAAACACACCCTTGATTGCTGCACCAAGTGCGTGCTTCTCAGAGTTTACAGAACTGCGGAGCAGACACTGAATCTTCACGCAACTGCCATTAGAGACCACACGCGCGAGGTTTGACGAGGTCTGCACCAGACCCTCCATCTCTACAGACATCTTAACAACACCATTTGGCGCACCGATAACTGCCTTAGCTAACTTTGTAGCCACATCTGCAGGAATTACCTCAGCAGGAGCGGCAACAGTAGTTGCCTTTACCGATACACTATCCTCAATATTTGTATACTCAGCAATCAGAGTCTTCTCAAATGCTGCCACCTCTGCCTCAAATGCCGCAACATCAGCCTGAGCAACCAAAACTACCGCTGTAGCCTCGCGTGGGATTGCATTGCGCAGACCACCACCATCTACAGAGCTAAGGCGAATGTCGCACGCCGAAGCATTAAGCAGACGAAACAGCTCACGGTTTGCATTTGCACGCTGATAGCCAATCTGAATACCTGAGTGACCACCCTTAAGTCCCTTAACCTCAACGGCATAAGCCACATAACCTTCAGGAGCAGCCTCGGCGGTGTAAGGCAGTGTAATGTTTGCATCAAGGCCACCTGCACAGCCTACATAGAGCTCGCCCTCAGTCTCAGAGTCGAGGTTGAGCAGAATATCGCCCTGGAGCAAACCACCCTTAAGGCCGAAAGCACCATCCATACCTGTCTCCTCAGTTGCTGTGAACAATGCCTCCACAGGGCCGTGAACAAGTGTATTGTCCTCAAGCACAGCCAAAATAGCGGCAGCACCAATACCATTGTCAGCACCAAGTGTAGTACCATTTGCAGTTACCCACTCGCCGTCGATATATGCCTCAATCGGATCGTTCTCAAAGTCGAAAACCTTATCGTTATTCTTCTGCGGAACCATATCGAGGTGCGCCTGGATAACAATACCCTTACGGTTCTCCATACCTGCAGTAGCAGGCTTGCGAACATATACATTATTAGCCTCATCTACAGTGTACTCAAGGCCCTGAGCCTCAGCAAAGGCTACGATATACTCTCTAATCTTCTCCTCGTGGTGAGATGGGTGCGGAATATTACAAATTGCCGCAAAGTGCTTCCATACAAGCGCGGGAGCAAGCGCATCAAAATTCTTATTCATAAGTTATTATCTTTTAGATTGTTTTTGTTGTTTCATTAGTCGTTTATAGTGGTCGTACTCATCGAAGATAATGCCGTCGCAAATATCCGCCCATACCTGCGGCTGATAATTCTTCAGATAGTAGCGCAGGCGGTTCTCCTCTTTGTAGCTATCGGAAAGTTCGCGAGACTCTCTATCCTCAAGGCCGTTATCTCTATTTTTACTCAGCCAATCTGCCATATAGCCACGCATAAGTTCAAGTTCTGCTGCATACTGAGGATCTTCTGCAAGGTTATTTAGGCAGTGAGGGTCGGCGATGTAGTCGTAGAGCTCCTCTACAGGCTTTGTCTGTGCCATAAAGAGCGACTGCTCGGCATTAAGCTCTCCCGCTGCATTGAGCTTGCGCAGAATATGCAACGATGGACGGTGCAGATCCATATACATCTGCGCCTGATCGTACGGTAACTCTGGGAAGTAGTTGCGGATATAGGTATAGCGATTGTTATGCACGGCACGGAAGCACTCGATAACATCATCAAAATTATCCGAGGCTGTATATAGATACTCGTACGGAGCGTGCTGCTCACCCTTTGGCAACAGGGCATTTAACACCTTGCCCTGATAGTAGTCAGGCTGCTCTACCCCCGCCAGGTGGAGGAACGAGGCAGTAAGGTCTAACTGACTTACAAGTTCGTCAACAACGGCTGGCTTAACACCCTTACCATATACAATCATTGGTACGCGCGTACCAGGCTCGTAGAGGTATGACTTGGCCCTTACATCGCAGCGACCATTATCGGCAACAAAGAATACTATAGTATTATCCATCAACCCCTTACGCTCGAACTCATCGAGAATCATACCCACCTCATTGTCCATATACTCAACTTGATCGAGCAGCGTCGCCAGATCGTGACGCACCGTCGGATGGTCAGGGAGATATGGCGGAAGCTCAACAGCCTGAGGATCTACGGGATCGGCAGAGGCATTACGCACGCGATTCCAATGGTCACCACGGTGGGTGATGTAGAGCGAAATCTGACAGAAGAAGGGCACATCCTCGGGATTTACCTCGTGAAGTTTATCAAATAGTCCGAAGTTCTCAACACCATCGTACTCACCTGTATTCTCCCAACGGAAGTTGCAGTCAATCTTGCGGCTGCTCTGCACATCGTTATCCTCGATATTTTTATTCTCGTAGCAGCTATGATTTCCAAGGATACAGGTGTAACCTGCATCTCTCAGATAGGAGGTCATCGGCAACACCCCCGCAGGTAGTGGCGTAGTGCGATTGCTGCGGTGGTTATGGGCATCAATAGTGGTTTGGTGGGCACCCGTCATCATAGCCGACCTTGTAGGCGAGCTGATAGATGAGCAGCAGCGCGCATTGGTATAGAGCACACCATTCTCAGCCAGACGGTTGAGATTTGGCGTCTGTACACCTTTGCAGCCGTAGCACTCAAGGTCGAGACTCATATCCTCGGCAAGGATAAAAAGTATGTTTGGCTTTTTAGGTACTTCACACTGCTGACTACAACCAGAAAATGCAAGACCTGCCGTAAGCAAACCAGCTAATCGCCTCATAATCTATTACTTTTCGTTATTCTCCTCCTCTTTTCGTTGCTTGCGCAGTCGACTCTCCTCCTCATCCTGACGGTCAAAGGCGGCAACAATATGCTTAACAAGCTCGTGGCGAACAATATCACCCTTATCAAACTCAATAAAGCCGATGCCATCAATGCCTCTGACGGTGTTCATCGCACGCACAAGGCCGCTATCACTCTTGCGCGGCAGGTCTACCTGCGTAACATCGCCCGTAACTATAAACTTGGCATTGCGACCCATACGAGTGAGGAACATCTTTATCTGTGAGCGAGTTGTATTCTGCGCCTCGTCAAGAATCACAAAAGCATTATCCAATGTACGGCCACGCATATAGGCCAGCGGAGCAATCTGCACCGTGCCATCCTCGATAAACTTCTGCAGCTTGAGTGGCGGAATCATATCGTTGAGCGCATCATACAACGGCTGCAAGTACGGATCGAGCTTCTCCTTCATATCGCCCGGCAAAAAACCGAGCTTCTCACCAGCCTCCACAGCCGGACGCGTAAGTATCACGCGGCGCACCTGACGATCGCGCAACGCCCTGACAGCCAAAGCAATAGCCGTATAGGTTTTACCCGTACCCGCAGGGCCTGTGGCAAAGATAAGATCACACTTGTCGTAGAGATTTACCAGCTTGCGCTGATTCTCTGTTCGCGCCTTTACAATAATGCCATTATTACCATAGACAATCACCTCACTATCGCGCACAGGCGTAGTGTTCTCCGACGGAGCATCTCCCGTAGTAAATCCAGCTGCAAATGACTGATCTACAACCTCTTTTGACATATGCCCGTAGCGGTCATAGTAGTCTATCAGCGACTGCATACGACGCTCAAAACGCTCGATATCACCCTTGCCGCCCAATACTTTAAGCGTATGTCCGCGTGCGATAATCTTAAGCTTCGGGTGCAACGCCTTTATCTGATCTAAGTATACATTATTGGCACCGTACAGCTCTCTGGTGTCGATATTCTCGACCGATATAATTTTTCCTTCTGACTCTGTCATTCTAACTCTATAGTCCTCCTAAAATAACACTCCTACTCTGAGTTGTGCATTAAACATTGTTGTCTTTATATAACTCGCGCTATGGTTTATGTCGTATGAAAGGCAGTTCTCCATAGCCTTAAATCCACTTGCCACGCGCGCATCAATAAGCAGTCGGTTGAATAACGACACCCCCACACCTGCCGTATATGAGATTGTCGGATATGTCTGACCAAACAGCACTCGCTCACCCTTGCGGTCGCCATATGCAGGATTGTCCATAACCGTAAACTGTGGACCCGCCACAATCTTGAAAAATCCAAACTTGAGCGAAAGCAACACAGGTATCTGCACGGTGTGGCACTTTATGTCAGTTGTAAAGTTGGCCGCCTCGTCGTTCAGGGCAATCTTATTGTATGAATATACAATCTCAGGCTCCACGCCCAACACCCCGACAATGCGCAACCCCATATGCAACCCCGCCGTAACGCCCGTATGTGGCTTTAGCGATGCAGTCGAGCTACCCATATCAAATCGAGCCATAGGGTGATGCACACCAGCCACCACGCCCCACTCTGTCCTCAGCCCGGGCACTCCTCCGCGAGCCATCGCACTGCAACTTATCAGCAGTGCCAATAGTATAACGATACATCTTCTCATAATCTCTCCAAAAATAGTAATTTTTTATGAAACTTTTGTCTTTTAACAGCGAAACTTGCCGAAAATTTTGCACTCCCATAGGTTTTTACTACCTTTGCAGCGGAAAGTTATAATAATATTATAAAGCAAAGCAAAATTATGAGCTTAGTTGCAATTGTAGGTCGTCCAAATGTGGGCAAGAGTACCCTGTTTAATCGCCTCGTAGGTCAGCGTCAGGCGATTGTTGATGCTACGGCAGGTACTACTCGTGACCGCCACTATGGTAAGACCGATTGGAGTGGTCGTGAGTTCTCGATTATTGATACAGGTGGTTACACCGTAAACAGCGACGATTTGTTTGAGGACGAGATTCGTCGTCAGGTATTGCTCGCCATTGAGGAGGCTGACGTTATCCTCTTCCTCGTAGAGGTTGGCACAGGAGTTACCGATCTTGATATGATGATGGCGGAGATTCTGCGCCGTGCTAAGAAGAGAGTAATTCTTGTCTGCAACAAGGTTGACAACTACGAGCTTATCTACAACTCGCACGAGTTTTACACCCTCGGCCTTGGTGATCCTTTCTGCATCAGCTCTATGTCTGGTAGCGGCACAGGTGAGCTTATGGACGAGATTCTCAAGCTGTTGCCTGAGGATTGCTCTGCAGAGCAGCTCGAGGATTTGCCACGCATCACCATCGTAGGTCGTCCAAATGTAGGTAAGTCATCTATGACCAACGCACTGCTTGGTCAGGAGCGTAATATTGTAACCAACATTGCAGGTACTACCCGCGACTCTATCCACACCCGCTACAACAAGTATGGTATGGACTTCTACCTTGTTGACACCGCAGGTATGCGTAAGAAGGGTAAGACTATGGAGGATCTTGAGTTCTACTCGGTTATGCGCTCTATTCGCGCCATTGAGGCATCGGATGTCTGCGTCCTTATGCTCGACGCTCAGCAGGGTATTGAGTCTCAGGATCTTAACATCCACAACCTGATTGTTCGTAACCGCAAGGGCTGCGTTATCGTTGTCAACAAGTGGGATCTTATTGAGAAGGGCAACAACACTATGAAGGAGTGGAAGGAGTTTCTTGAGAAGAAGCTTGCTCCATTTAGCGATATT
This sequence comes from Alistipes sp., assembly GCA_045654345.1. GTDB lineage: Bacteria > Bacteroidota > Bacteroidia > Bacteroidales > Rikenellaceae > Alistipes. Next base: position 21,852 of record JAZOND010000013.1, read on the forward strand.
CCGATTATCTTCACCTCGGCACTCCACAAGCAGCGTATCCTCGATGTGTTGCAGACCGCAATTCGCGTGTGCGAGTCGCGTTCACGCCGCATCCCTACCTCGGAGTTGAACGACTTTATCCTGCCGATTATCGAGGCCACCCCACCACCAACAGTGAAGGGTAAGTATATCCGCATTAAGTATGCAATGCAGTTGCCAACCCCAACTCCGCAGTTCGCATTCTTCTGCAACCTGCCTCAGTACATCCGCGAGAACTACCGTCGCTTCTTGGAGAACCACATCCGCGAGCAGTACGACTTCTCGGGCGTACCTATCCAAATCTACTTCCGCCAGAAGTAGCCGAGGCACACCGATGTTAATACACAAAACTCTATAAAACCTAACATTTATGAAATCTATCTTTAAATTTGTTGCGGCTCTGCTGGTTATTGCTATGCCGCTGACAGCCTTAGCGCAGATGAAGACAGAGCAGAACTCTACAGTAAAGAAGTATGTAGAGCTTTCAGCAGATATCGTTGTCTGCGGTGGTGGTTTGTCTGGTGTATGTGCTGCAGTATCTGCTGCTCGTCACGGTGCTAAGGTTATCCTCGTTCAAGACCGCCCTATGCTCGGCGGTAATGCATCAAGCGAGATGCGTATGGGTATTGTTGGTACCAAGACCGATGATGTTCAGGAGACTGGTATCCTCGAGGAGATGCAGTTGAGAAACTTCTACTACAACCCTCTCCAGCGTTACACTATGTGGGACGATGTTATCTACACAACCGTTATCTCTGAGCCAAACATCAAGCTGCTGCTCAACACATCTGTAAATGATGTTGTTATGAACGGCGAGCGCATTGCTGCTGTAAAGGCTTGGAACATCAACGCCTATACTCACTACACCATCGCTGGTAAGCTCTTCCTTGACTGTACAGGTGACGGTATCCTCCGCCTTTCAGGTGCTAAGTACCGCCACGGTCGTGAGAATCCTGAGGAGTTCGGTGAGACTCGTCTGCAGGAGGGTAACGATGCTAAGACTATGGGTAACTCTATCCTCATCCAGCTCCGCAAGACTGACGAGGAGGTTCCATTTATCGCTCCAGAGTGGGCATACCACTTCACCGATGCTGACTTCGACTACTCTATTCCAGAGTCTACAATCCCTGGTATGAAGTTCAACTACAAGCGCATCTACAAGGCTCACGACAACAACTTCTGGTGGTGTGAGTTCGGCGGTAACTTCGACACTATCGCTGACGCAAACGATATTCAGTTTGAGCTTAAGAAGATTGTTTACGGTATCTGGGAGTATATGAAGAACCACCCAGATGGTCGCGCTAAGGGCTTTGAGCTCGACTGGATTGGCTCTCTTCCTGCAAAGCGTGAGAACACTCGCTTCGTAGGTCCACACATCCTCACTGAGCACGATGTAATGAGCGGCGGCCACTTCCCTGATGTTGTTGCTTATGGCGGTTGGACTCTCGATGATCACCACCCAGATGCATTCCATAAGAAGGGCGCAATCTCTGTTGAGTACACTGTACCACAGGGCTTCGGTATCCCATTTGGCGTACTCTACTCTGTAAATGTTCCAAACCTTATGTTCGCAGGTCGTGATATCTCTGCAACACATATGGGTCTTTCTGCTACCCGCGTAATGGCTACTTGCGCACTGCTCGGTCAGGCTGCAGGTACAGGTGCTGCTAAGGCTATCGAGAAGGGCGTAGACCCAGCTGAGGTACACAAGACATATATCGGCGAGGTTCAGGCTTGGCTTGAGGATGACGATGTAATGCTCCCTTATCGCTGGCGTAAGGTTTCAGACCTGACCGCTTCAGCTAAGGTTGCTGAGGATGTTGAGGTACTCCGCAACGGTATCGACCGTAAGTGGCAGGGTGCTGATAACGGCGTATGGGTTGCTCCAAATGAGAACACTATCACCTATAGCTGGAAGAAGCCTGTTACCATCTCTGGTGCTCGTATGATCTTCGACTCTGACCTCAAGGTGCGCAGCAAGCGTATGCGTAAGCTCGAGGCAACAACCGAGCGCGTAGAGGTTCCTAAGATGATGACCCGCGGCTACCGCATCGAGGCCCTTGTAGGCAAGGAGTGGAAGACCGTATACTCTGAGGAGAACAACTACCTCCGTCTGCGCAAGGTATCTTTCGAGCCAGTGGAGACTAAGCAACTCCGCCTCGTAGTTACCCAGACTTGGGGAGCCGAGAAGGCACATATCTTCGCATTCGACGCGTTATAGTATCGAATCGGATTTAAGATAGCCTAACGGCTATATAATAAAGAGAGATAGCGAGTCAAGTTTACTTGAACAGAGCTATCTCTCTTTTTATTATGCCACAAAGATGGCAAAAATTCCTTTGCTCCGACAATAAACCCTCATCAGAGTAGCGGATACCGTAAAAGCTAATGGCCAACAGCTAATAGCTAAAAGCAAAAATTTTTTGGCATTTGCAAAAAATTTTTCTACCTTTGCGCCTGCGTATCAACCTCTTATAATGGGTGTGGGACAAAAAGCGCGATTTTTCGCGCAGGATTATGGGGCAGTGACCCTATATGGTATGACTGACACAGCGATAATGTTGAGCGGAAACTATTAAATTTTTGTTGCAACAATGAACAAGGATTCGTTGATTAAGCTCGTGAACGAGCAGATGTGGACTAAGACCGACGCGGACATTCCACAGTTTAATGCAGGTGATACTATCACCGTAACTTACCGTATTATCGAGGGTAGCAAGGAGCGTCTTCAGAGCTTCCGTGGTGTTGTTATCCAGATTAAGGGTACAGGCAAGACCAAGATGTTTACAATCCGTAAGATCTCTAACGGTGTAGGCGTTGAGCGTATCTTCCCTCTCTACTCTCCACAC
>JAZOND010000014.1:0-25982 GCA_045654345.1 Alistipes sp.
ATGAAGTCGCTTGGGATTGCCATAGTAGTCTAAGATGTACTGCTTCTCAGATTTATTGGTAATCTCGTCTATCTTATCATAGGAGTCAAGTGTAATACCATCATATTTGTTCTTTATGGCTTTCGCCTGTTTGATAGTTAGAGATTTTGTTTTGTCCCTGTTCAAGCTCATTCGGCAAGTTCGAGTAATACCCTTTAATGCCTCATCTCGGTCTTTAATTTGTTTCCCATTAACAATGGTTTTAATATCAGGATTTCGCATTAACGACCTTATTCGCTCACTTATATTATAACCAAAATCTCGTGCTAAATCGAGATGTGTGATATTGTTGAAAGATAGGTCAAAGAGTTGGGACAATAATAACACCTCAACTAATAGTCCCATATCATATAGCACAAAATTCTCAATCCTAATCCAAATATAAGGCTCATCCGTAGCAGCTCCATATCTATCAAAATAAATGCAAGCAACCTTTCTACCAGTCAGCATAACATCAAAATGCTGGTAATGTGTGCGCCCTATTGTTCGGTATAATGTAAACATATCAAATTCTGCTCGGTGGTTAATTTCCCTTAACACATCGAGCACCTCACCCTCCGCTACATAGCAGAGGGTAAGTGCATCAATAATAGTTTTACCAATCCTATCATTGTTCATTCTCTATTAAGGGTTTCACATCATTATTTTTGCTCTCAACGCTCAACCAATAATTTTTCATTGATTGGCTGATGAGCATTTTCGTCTTATCAGACCTTTTTTTTACCCTTCATTGCTCGACTAATCTTTTCACGAGTTCGTGTACTTAATTCACGATACTTTCTTTTATAATCTTTTTTCATAACATCCAATATGGGTATTTTTATTTCCCATTTATATAATAAATAGTATAGTTAGAGTAAAAAGTAAAGAAAATTTGAAATCTCTTTTACTCTTAAAACTTAAATGATTTTATACGCTTAAACCAATGGATAAAATCGTTCGTAAAATCTAACATTTGTTCTACTCAAAAGGAGAAACAGCAATGTTTCTCCTTTTTTCGTTACGGGAGTTATGTGTTACCTATCCCGGTTTATTTATCCACTTTGAATTCCACTCCGACTGTATAGGAAGTTAAGCGGTGGGCTGAAACAAAAAAAAGAAGAAGCAAATTGCTTCTTCTTTGTGCCCAGGACGAGACTCGAACTCACACGAGCTAACGCTCACTACCCCCTCAAAGTAGCGTGTCTACCAATTCCACCACCTGGGCAATACAGTTGCTATCTTTCTCAATAGCGGTGCAAAGATAGGACAAATATTTTTAACCTCCAAATTTTTTGAGAAAAAAATGTAAAATTATTTCATTATCGCCTCAAAAATGCCCTTAGAGTCGTATCCGCACTGCGAATATAGCTCTGAAGGGGTGCCCTGCTCGACAAAACAGTCGTCAATTCCAAGGGTTATAATCTCACCCGCAAAGTTATGTTTTGCAAGAGTACCAACTATCGCCTGGCCAACGCCACCGCGCAGCACACCATCCTCGACAGTTATTATTCGTTTAAACTTATCAGCAACGGTAGCAATAGTCTGCTCATCCAGCGGCTTGGCATATCTCAAATCGTAGACAGCCACGCTAACGCCATTATCAACCGCCATCTTAGCCGCCTCTGTAGCAAACGAACAGCACTTACCCAATGCCAGCACAGCCACATCTGCACCCTCAACAAGGCAGCGTGCGCGACCTATCTCCTGCTGCTCAAATGCAGCACCCTGCCACTCCACACCTACTCCTGCACCGCGAGGATAGCGGATAGCAAATGGGGCATTATGCTTAAGCGCGGTATACATCATATTGCGCAGCTCAAGCTCATCACTCGGCGCAGCAACAACAACATTAGGTATACAGCTAAGGTATGCCAAGTCGAATACTCCGTGGTGTGTTGCGCCATCCTCGCCCACAATACCGCCACGATCAAGACAGAGCACCACAGGAAGATTCTGCAGAGCCACATCGTGGATAATATTATCATAGGCACGCTGCATAAATGTAGAGTATATATTACAGAATGGAACCTGACCCGCTGCAGCAAGGCCCGCCGAGAAGGTTACAGCGTGTGCCTCAGCAATACCCACATCGAAGCAGCGAGAAGGCATCTTCTCCATCATTATATTCATCGAGCAACCCGTAGGCATAGCAGGAGTAACACCCACCACACGATCATCAACCTCAGCAAGGTCGAGCAGTGTCTGACCAAATACATCCTGATAACGATCGCGATCATTAGCCTGCTTAATACGCTCGCCCGTATCGGGGTTAAAGCGGCCTGGAGCGTGCCATACTGGCAGATCCTGCTCGGCAGGGCTATAGCCGTGTCCCTTAACAGTCAAGATATGTAGCAACTTTGGTGCTTGTATATCCTTAAGCGAGGTCAAGGTGCGGATAAGCTGTTTGACATCGTGACCATCTACACGACCGAAATATCTAAAGCCGAAGCTCTCGAACAGATTACTATTCTGCAGCAATCCGTGCTTAATAGCGTTGCCACTCTTCTGGCAGAAGCGCAGAATTGGCGGGATATGCGACAATACAGCCCACAGTCGTTGCTTAATCCAATTATATGTGCGCGAGGTAGACATACGCAGCAGGTAGCCATTCAAAGCTCCCGTAGCGCAGTCAATAGCCATATTATTGTCATTCAGGATTACAAGGATATCATTATTTCGATCTGCTCCTGCATTATTTATACCTTCAAAGGCAAGTCCGCCCGTCATAGCTCCGTCGCCAATAACGGCTACGCTCTTAAACTTCTCACCCCTCAGCTGACCAGCCTTAACCATTCCGAGGGCTGCAGAGATAGACACCGAAGCGTGACCCGCACCGAAGGCGTCATACTGGCTCTCTGCCATACGCGGAAAGCCGCTAATACCATTAAGCTTGCGGTTATTAACAAACGCGTCTCGACGCGAGGTGATAATCTTATGGGCATATGCCTGATGACCCACATCCCAGACAATTTTATCTGTCGGAGTGTCGTAGACATAGTGCAGGGCAACGGCAATCTCTACCGCACCTAATGATGAGGCGAGGTGACCCGGATTTACGGCACACTGCTCAATAATATACTGGCGCAGCTCCTGACAATATGCCGGCAGCTCGTCTATTGACAGCTTACGCAGATCCTCGGGACTATTTATCTTATAAAGGTATTTATATTCTATATGAGTCATAGCTCTTCGTTTTAGAATGGGTAGCCGACACCGAAGTTGAGCGCAGTATTCTTCCACTTAAAGTCGTGTATCCATCGCTGACCCATCGGTTTATTAGGGTTATGAATCTGTATACCCCAATCGAGGCGTAATATTGCAAATTGTATATCTATTCTTATACCGATACCTGTATTAAAGCCCAGCTGTTTATAGAAGTCCTTGATATGGAACACCGAGCTATCAGGATAGTCAACGCCATTGCGACCCATATACCATACATTACCCACATCAAAGAATGTAGCACCGTGGAACATATTCCATATCGGGAATCTAAGCTCGAGGTTGGCCTCCAACTTCATATCTCCTAACTGTGTAGGATAGACCACATTCTCAGGCAGAGGGCTTGAGCCAGGGCCGAGCGTACGCGGAGCCCAGCCTCGCATACTATTACTACCTCCTGCGTAGAACATACGATCAAACGGTATGGCCTGCGAGTTGCCATATGCCACACCCACACCGGCATAGAGACGAGCCGCGATAGAGCTATTCTCTCCCAACATAACTCGCTGAGAGGCATTTACATCTACGCGAACATACTGAGAATATCTAACACCCAGCAGCTTATAGTAATCCTGACCTTCAGTCGGATTTGAGAATAGGCGCATAAGACCATCCACGGTATTACCGGCCAGCTCGGCATTAACGCGAACAAGAGTCTGATTCTTAGTGGTTTCTGCACGCTGATTGTTGTATGTATACGAAGCCGACGAGCCCACAATGAGCTGCGACTCATAGCTTCGCTTAAGGTACTCATTCTGCAGCGAGTTGAAGTAGTCCTCGTTGATATATCCCACATTCACCCAATTGATACTCACAGGGCGAACCACAAATGACGAGTTCTGCATATTACGCCACGAGTACGACCACACAGCACTCGACAGATCACGACGATAGTACGGTCTATTTTGATGGTTATACGACACCTCAAAGCGTGTCTTTGGAGCATTTAAGCGGTTAAGTCCCGAGTTATTGAGGAAGAGGAAACGAGGAAAAGAGAGGCCTGCCGAGAGACCAAACTCTATAGCACTACGACGCATCGCATCCGGAGCTTTCATATACTCATAACCCACCGTACCCGTAAGCTCCAACATCTCGGCACCGCGGAAGATATTGCGGTTCTGATAACCCACAGAGGCCTTAAGACCATAGAAGCTCGAGGTGGTCGAACCCTCCAACTCAGCCATAATACTCTGCTTGAGTGGCGGGGTACAGAGTATCTGACAATCCAAATACCTCTCGCGAGTATAGTTTAGGAGCACCGAATCAGCACCACCCACATATGTAAGGTAGTTCTTGCGTTCATTGAGCGAGTCGGGAACCTCTGTAAAGTTGACGCGGGCACTCTTAAAGCCCATCTGCATCAGGTTATTATATGTGCGCTGGACATATGAGTGGTCATATATTGCTCCCGAATAGAGTGGCAGCTGAGGACGAAGCACCTCGGGGCGCATATATGGTCGCTTACCATCATAGAGCACATCCAGACCCTTATAGTTCACGCTATCGAAGCTAAACATATAGCCTCTATCGGCCTTATCCTTTACAGCATCATAGCCTGGCAGAATCTCAATATTACGAAGTCTATAGACCGCATTATTGTCATATATAGCCTCACCTCGACTGGTATAGCCTGTCAACTTCTGCTTTATAATCATCGTCAGAGCAACCTTCTTCGATCTTTTCAGCGTATCGGCAATATAGCTGATATTATTGACCGAGAAGTTATAGTAACCACGATTTTTGAGCATTGACGCTATGCGCTCACGCTCGGCATCGAGGATAGCGATATTGAATATATCACCCGTATGCACAAGACGGTTGACACTATCAGGCAAAAGGATCGGCTCAAGGAAGCGATCCTTAAAGTCATAGCTAATCTTGTCGATAATATAAGGCTCACCCTGCTTGAACGAGTATGTGACCTTGGCTCTCTTTGGTCGAGAGATGGTATCTAACTGATAATCAACCTGCGAAGCAAAGTATCCGCGCGAGTCGAGATATATCTTCAAGTTATCAACCGACTTCTCGGTAGCACTTACATCAAACAGCACAGGCTCCTCACCAATCTTGCGCAACATATTGTTCCACCAATTATCCTTCTCCGGATTGGCAAGGTTATAGGCCATAACATAGAAGTTAGTACCCAAAAAGTGCTTATTCGGAGTCTGGCGGATATACTTATATACCTCATCCGCCTTAATCTGCTCATCTCGATGGGTCTGCTTATCTGTCTGAATCTTAACCTTCTCCAGCAGATATGTTCCCTCTGGCAAATTGCGCGTAACACTACATGATGACACTACAAGTATCACCACAAACAGAGCCAATATGGTCGCAAATCTCCTCATACTACTTTGCCAATCTCTCACTAAACTCACGCCACGATGCTATCTCGTCGTCAAAATAGCCCAAAGTTCTCTTTACAAAACTTTTGCCGTCAAACTCTATCTCTCCGCGCTCGGTAAATGATGCATTGCCGATAAGCGTGGTCGAGAGTCCACCCTCGGCAGTACATACACAACGCACCATACCGCCCTTATTCAGCACAGCGATATCTGTCCCATAGTCACACAGACCCTGCAACACCATAGCCGTCGCCGAACTGGTCATAGCCGTACCGCACGAAGGGGTTATACCTGCACCGCGCTCATATGTCGCAACAAATATTTTATTCTTACCCAGCAACTCTACAAGGCTGATATTCACACCATTAGGAAATACATCCTTCAGGTTCAACACCCTCTCGCCCAGCTGGCGCAGCTCCTCCAAGTCTATACTATCTACCACAGCCACAATATGTGGATTTCCCACCGAGATGGCACTCCAGCGCAGAGTTGGGTGCAACGGCTCGATAACTCTGCCGATAAAGTCACCCGACGCCGATGGCTCCATCTTAAAGTCGGCACTCCACAAATTTACGCCAATCTTCACTCCATAGGTCGGAATATCCTCAAAAATAGGAGCATAGCGCGCCGTAGGATATACCTTACCACCCGAGGTGAGGTCAAACTGCTCACCACCCACATAACTCTCAGCAAGGCGTGCTACGCAACGGATACCATTGCCACACATCTCCGCCTCCGAGCCATCGGGGTTGAACATACGCATACCATACAACCCCTCGTCGTTACGAACAAGCAGCAGTACTCCATCAGCACCAATGCCCGTATCGCGATTGCAAACGGCCTCAGAGAGTGCTGCAAGCGGTAAATTATCCATATTTTGAGCCACAGCATCGAACATTATAAACTCATTACCCGAGCCGTGACACTTGATATATTCCAACTTCATATTACAATTAGCGTATAAATCGTTCAAAGTTACAAATTTTTTTGTAATTTTGGAGCTATAAATAAAATTAAGAGCATTATGGTTGAAAAATTTATAATGGCAGGCGACACTGCACTGCATATTTGCGACTCCGAGAAGGGCGAAAAGGTCATTCTCCTACTCCACGGCTACCTCGAGAGTATGCTGGTCTGGGACGAGTTTGTGCCACTCATCTACAAGGATGCGCGCATTATCACCCTCGACATTCCTGGCCACGGAATATCCGTTGTCAGCGGAGAGGTTCACACTATGGACTATCTATCTGATGTTATCTCGGCAGCCCTCACAGCCCTGGGCATAAGCAAAGCTTATGTTGTCGGTCACTCTATGGGCGGATATGTAGCCCTCGCCCTCTGCGAGAATCACCCCGAGCAGGTGGAGGGCCTTGTACTGCTACACTCAACACCCAACGCCGACAGCGAGGAGAAGAAGCAGAACCGCAAGCGCGAGATTGAGCTTATCAAGGCGGGCAAGAAGGAGTTAATTGCCAAGAGTGCCCCACAGGCAGGCTTTGCCGCAGCAAACCGCACCCGCTTCAAGGACGAGATTGAGGATCTGAGAGAGATTGCCCTGCTGGCAGAGGATGAGGGTATAGTAGCCCTGCTGGGCGGAATGATGGAGCGCAAGGATCAGAACGATATGCTGCACCAACTATCAGTCCCCCAACTCTTTATCCTCGGTCGCAACGACGAGTATATAACCCCAGCCATCGCTGAGGCTATGGTGACTGCCCACCCTCAAGCTAAGGTCGCGTGGATGGAGACCTCAGGCCATATGAGCTTCATCGAGCAACCCGAGGCCTGCGCCACCGCCCTGCTCGACTTCGTGCTGGGCAGATAATAGGACTGCCCCTTTTTGAAAAAAGCGGCACCAAAAACTTTTGGCAATACTTCGTATTGCTTCCGTGCCGCTGCGGATTTGGATAGCCCTTGGCTATTACAATAAAAAGAGAGATTAGCTCTGTTCAAGCAAGCTTGACGCGCTATCTCTCTTTTTCTTGCACCATCTTGATGGTAACCCAAATCCGAAAAAAATCCATTAGCAGAAGCTAATAGAAAATACAAAAATTGTCAGTGCGGTTTTTTCTGATTATCTTTGTGGTATGGAATATAATAGGAGAGTTTTATTGGGAATGAGTGGAGGAACGGATAGTTCTGTGGCCGCGTTGTTACTGCAGGATGCTGGGTACGAAGTGGTCGGCATAACCTTTCGTTTCTACGAGAAGGAGGGAAATACAGAGTATTTGGACGATGCGCGAGAGCTATGTAACCGTCTGGGTATTAAGCATATAACCTCCGACCAGAGAGAGCTTTTTCGCTCGACCATTATTGACTATTTTATTCGCGAATATATGGATGGCCACACACCCGTGCCTTGTACCCTTTGTAACAACTACCTCAAGTGGCCACTGCTCCGTCAGATTGCCGACACGATGGGTATTTACCATTTAGCCACGGGACACTATGTGCAGAAACAATACATAGACGGTCATTGGCACATTACAAACGGAGCCGACGAGGATAAAAACCAATCTTTCTTCTTGTGGGGACTATCTCAAGATATCTTGGAGCGTATGGTCTTACCGATGGGAGGTCTCACCAAGCAGCGTGTCCGCCAGATTGCAGAGCAGCGCGGATTTCTGAAGGCTGCACGCAAGAAGGACAGCCTCGGAGTATGTTTCTGCCCGATGGATTATCGCACATTCTTACGCAACAATGTCCCAGCAGAGGCTATCCAAAGGGGCGAGTTTACCGATATAAACGGCAATTTTATAGCTATGCACGAAGGATACCCATTCTACACCATAGGCCAACGACGGGGCTTGGGTATCGACCTAAATCAGGCGGTCTTTGTAAAGGAGATTATACCTTCGGAGAATAAGGTGGTGCTTGGCAATCTAAAATCGTTAGAGCGTACGGCTATGCGCCTGAAAGATTGGAACATCATAAACCCCGACGCGTTGCTGGGCCGAGACGATGTTATTGTCAAAATCCGCTACCGCAAGCAAGAGAACCGCTGCACCGTCACCCTACAGCCTGACAACACCTTGCACATCGCACTCCACGAACCCCTCACCGCCATAGCCGCAGGTCAAGCCGCTGCCTTCTACTGCGATGGAGTAGTATTAGGCGGCGGAATAATTATGGAGGAGTAGCACCAAATCCGACTATAGATATTTTTACGCCAACAATTCTTCACACTATTTTATCGTCAGAGTGGTGCAGTTTCGTCATATCGTGAAAATTCCCAGCGATGGATAGTACTTGTCCTACGGCCATTGCTGGGGATTAAAGGATGTGGCGCAAATGCGCCACTATCACGAGAAAATATTTTGTTGTCAGAACGCGGTAGATACCACGCTCGGGTAAAAAAGGCTGCGATGGATAGTACTTGTCGTACAGCCATTGCAGCCTTTTTTAGCTAGCGGAAGTAGATATCCGCGTTATCACAACAAAATTAGAGTGCGCCAATCTCATAAAGAGCACCGTTCACCTTGCGAACTGCATCAGCAGCTGCGTCGAACTTAGCCTTCTCCTCCTTAGTGAGGTCAACCTTAACGATCTTCTCAATACCCTTCTTACCGAGTACTACAGGTACGCCGAGGCAGATATCCTCCTGACCATACTCACCCTCGAGAAGAACTGAGCAAGGAACGATAGCCTTAGTGTCGTTGATAATAGCGTCAACAACATAAGCACCTGCTGAACCTGGAGCATACCAAGCTGAAGTACCGAGCAGACCTGTAAGAGTTGCACCACCAACCATAGTGTCAGCAGCAACCTGCTCGAGCTTCTTCTTTGAGAGGAACTGAGAAGCAGGAACGCCCTTGATAGTAGCCTTAGATGTAAGAGGAACCATAGTAGTGTCACCGTGACCACCGATAACCATACCGTCGATATCCTGAATACCTACACCAGTAGCCTTAGAGAGGTAGCAACGGAAACGAGAAGAGTCGAGTGCACCACCCATACCGATGATACGGTTCTTCTTAAGACCTGTAGCCTTGAGTGCGAGGTAAGTCATTGTATCCATAGGGTTAGAGATAACAACAACGATAGCCTTTGGAGACCACTTAAGTGCGTTGCCTACAACACCCTTAACGATACCTGCGTTGATGCCGATAAGCTCCTCACGAGTCATACCTGGCTTACGAGGAATACCAGAAGTAACAACGATAACATCAGAATTTGCAGTTGGCTTGTAACCCTCAGCGTCAGTAGCGGTTACACCAACAAGCTTAGTCTTATAGCCCTGAGTAGCAGCTGCCTGGAACATATCCAGCATCTTACCCTCTGAAAGACCGTCCTTAATATCAACGAGAACAACCTCGCTTGCAACACCACGGCAAGCCAATACATTTGCGCAAGTTGCACCTACTGCACCTGCACCGATAACTGTAACTTTTGACATAGTTTTGTTTTGATTTTATAGATAAAACTTCGTTTATTTCGCAATAAGTGCTGTATACTGCTCAGCTGTAAGCAGAGCATCTACCTCTGAAGGGTTAGACATCTTAACCTTAACCATCCAGCCCTCACCATAAGGATCGCTGTTTACAAGTGCAGGATCGGCGTCGATAGCAGGGTTTACCTCCTCAATAACACCAGAAACAGGAAGGAAGGCATCAGATACGGTCTTCACAGCCTCGATAGTACCGAAAACCTCGCCTGCAGCAAGCTCCTCACCCTCAGTAGGGATGTCTACAAAGACGATATCGCCAAGCTCGCTCTGAGCAAAATCGGTAATGCCCACATAAGCATACTCACCCTCAACACGACACCACTCGTGGTCGTCAGAGTACTTCAATTCAACAGGAATATTAGCCATAGTTTTTTATAATTTTAGGTTCGTTAAATTCGATATACTCGCGTTTTTGCACAATTTAAATCGTACAAATATAATATTTTTTTTATTTATCTACAACAATGAACTCAATTTCTTTAAAAAGATAGCTTTTTTTCTGCCCATCTTCACCCTCTACAATAAGGTCTCCCGTAGGCTTTACGCCGCGGATAATACCTTTAAATCTGGCACCATCTGGCAATGCAAATGTATGCAGTTCATCACGGCGATAAAGTGCTGAGTGATAATCACTTTGCAGAGTCTCCCACTCACCGTTTCTGAGCTGAGAATAGCGCACAGAAAGACACCTCTCAAACTGCTCGAGAAGGGATTGTCTATCGTACTTTTTACCCGTAAGAAGTGATAGTGAAATTGGGTTAGGAATATCGGCTGAAAAGTCAGTTTGATTGACATTTATACCTATGCCGACAATAGTTCGCGACAGTTTGCCGCCCGAGTAGGAGTGTTCAATAAGAATACCCACAGCCTTGCGGTCACCGACATATATGTCGTTAGTCCATTTTATCTTTGTCCCCACCTCCAACTGCTCAAAAAAGTCAGCAAGGGCGAGTGCCACCGCCTCAAGGAGCATAAACTGCTCGGCTACGGGTAGAAAATGTGGTTCGAGGACAACCGAGAAGGTGAGATTTTCACCCGCTCGGCTCTCCCAGCTATGTCCCCTCTGACCACGACCCGCCGTCTGAAAATCTGCCCAGACAATATCGCCATCGTGATACTTCGCATCACGGGCATCGTCATTAGTCGAGGTGGTAGTATCGAAATGATAAATCATTGATTAATAGACTTCTAAACGCTTACACCGAAATCACGGAGGGCATCATTGAGTGTGGTCTTTTTATCGGTAGACTCCTTACGCTGGCCGATAATAAGGGCACACGAAACATTGTATACTCCTGCAGGGAACTGCTTTGGATATGTACCAGGAATAACAATCGAGCGAGCAGGAACATAACCCTTATAGGTCACCGGCTCAGCACCTGTTACATCAATAATATGTGTCGAACCTGTGATTACCACATTTGAGCCAAGCACAGCCTCACGACATATATGCGCGCCTTCTACAACAATGGCACGGCTACCGATAAAGCAGTTGTCCTCGATAATTACCGGCGCAGCCTGAACAGGCTCAAGCACACCGCCGATACCGACGCCACCACTCAAGTGTACATTCTTACCAATCTGTGCGCAAGAGCCTACGGTAGCCCAAGTGTCGACCATAGTTCCGCTATCTACATAAGCACCGATATTTACATACGACGGCATCATAACAGCACCTGGAGCGATATAGGCACCATAGCGAGCAATACCGTGAGGTACTACGCGGACGCCAAGATTGTGAAAATCGCGCTTAAGCTCCATCTTATCGTACCATTCAAGCTCACCTGCTCTCATAGTGCGCATCTTCTGAATTGGGAAGTAGAGGATAATTGCCTTCTTTACCCACTCATTTACCTGCCACTTACTATTCTCAATATCAATAGGCTCGGCACAACGCAGCTGACCCTTATCTACCGCCTCAATAACTGTACGGATAGCCTCGCGTGTCGCCTCATCATCAAGCAGCGCACGATTCTCCCACGCTGCCTCTATAATTTTCTGTAAATCCTTCATAGTTGTCAAAATTTTTCCCAAAGGTACAAAAAAGTTGCCAGATATTAGATGTGTTGCCAAGAGTTTTTGTATCTTTGTCGCAAATATATATAAATATGGGTAAAAAGTTATATGCAGTAATCATAATATTGGCTATTGTAGCCATCTGCTACGCAGCAGGTTATGGTTGCGGAAGAGTTATGAATCGTATGTTGAATAAGAGTATTGAGTATCCACAGACATCCCGTGAGGATGTTGTGGACAACTATTTTGGCACCGAGGTAGCCGATCCGTATCGCTGGCTTGAGGATGATAATTCAGAGGCCACAGCAGCGTGGGTAGCTGCGCAGAATGAGGTGACCTTTGACTACCTGCACTCGCTGCCTTCTCGAGATAAGATAAAGTCTCGCCTCGAGCAGTTATGGGACTATCCTACACAGAGCGCACCAACAAAGCACGGCGATTGGTATTACATATCGCGCAACAGCGGTCTGCAGAATCAGAGCGTAATATATCGCAAGCGCGACCTTGAGAGTGCAGAGGAGGAGGTATTCCTCGACCCTAACACCCTCTCGGAGGATGGTACTGTGGCGCTCAACACCGCCACATTTAGCAAGGACGGCAAGTTGTTTGCCTACTCGCTCGCCTCGGCTGGTAGCGACTGGGTAGAGATTTTTGTGATGGATGCAGAGAGCAAGACTCTGCTCTCTGACCACATTAAGTGGGTTAAGTTCTCGGGCGCAAGCTGGTCGCCAGATAACAAGGGTTTTTACTATAGTGCCTACGATGCTCCAAAGGAGGGTGATGCGTTATACTCTGCTCAGAACACAAATCAGAAGGTATACTACCACCGCATAGGCACATCTCAGAGCGAGGATACTCTGATTTACGCCGATCCATCGGCTCCACTTCACTACTTCCACGGTGGCGAGAGCGAGGATGGCAAGTGGATATTTATCACAGGCTCGGCAGGTACCTCAGGCAACGAGGTTCTCTATAAGCGCAAGGGAGAGAAGCGTTTCAAGACCCTTTTTGAGGGCTTTGAGTATGACTATATGATTCTCGACTGCTACGACAACACCGCGCTGGTGATGACAAACGACAATGCGCCTAACTTCCGTCTGCTGGCCGTAGACCTTATGACCAAGCAGAGCCGTGACCTTATTCCGCAGACCGAGCAGCCGCTCGAGGGTGTAGGTACGGTAGGTGACTTCTTGTTTGCCTTCTACCTTGTAGATGCACAGAATAAGGTTTTGCAGTTTGACCGTAAGGGTAACTTTATCCGCACCGTGCAGCTCCCTGCAATCGGTAGCGTAGGTGGTTTTGATGGCAAGAGAGAGGATGACCACGCCTACTACACTGTAGCAAACTACACCACACCTGGCAACATCTATCGCTATGATCTTGAGAGTGGAGAGTCTACCCTCTTCCGCGCCTCTGAGGTTAAGTTTGATGCATCAGGCTATACCACCTCGCAGGTATTTTTCACCAGCAAGGATGGTACTCGAGTGCCAATGTTCGTATCACACAAGAAGGATCTTAAGCTCGACGGCAACAACCCTTGCTACCTCTACGGCTATGGTGGTTTCCAGATTAACCTAACCCCAGGTTTTAGCACCACTGCAGCTATGTTTATGGAGCAGGGCGGAGTCTACTGCGTAGTGAATCTTCGCGGTGGCTCTGAGTATGGAGAGCAGTGGCATAAGGGCGGTATGCTTGCCAATAAGCAGAATGTATTCGACGACTTTATTGCCGCAGCCGAGCATCTTATCGCAGAAGGTTATACCTCATCAGAGAAGCTCGCCATTGCCGGTGGCTCAAATGGCGGACTGCTCGTAGGTGCTTGTATGACCCAGCGCCCAGAACTATATGCTGTAGCTCTACCTGCAGTAGGTGTTATGGATATGCTCCGCTTCCACCTCTTCACTATCGGCCACGGCTGGGTAGTGGAGTATGGATGCTCAGACAATGCAGAGCAGTTTGAGTACCTCTACAAGTACTCGCCGCTGCACAACCTGCGCGAGGGTGTTAGCTACCCTGCGACCCTTGTCACTACTGCCGATCACGACGACCGCGTAGTGCCTGCGCACTCGTTTAAGTTTGCCGCAACCCTCCAGCACTGCCACGCCGGCAAAGCTCCTGTACTTATCCGCATCGACAGCAATGCCGGTCACGGTGCAGGCAAGCCGACAGCTAAGCGCATTGAGGAGGCAGCAGACACATTCGCCTTTATCTTCGAAAATACTAACACAGAATATAAGAACATCAAGTAAATATGAAAGTATACAAGTTTGGTGGCGCATCGGTTAAGAATGCCGATGGTGTGCGCAACCTTAAGCATATTATCAATGGCCAGAGCGAGCTGTTTATCATCGTCTCGGCTATGGGCAAGACCACAAATGCCCTTGAGGAGGTATTTGACTCTTACCGCACAGGTGAATTAGAGGCTGCTCAGGCTAAGATTAATGAGATTGCGGCATACCATCAGGCAATTATCGACGATCTGTTTGGTGAGCACCGCACTCTCGGTCAGGTAGAGGCTCTGCTCAGCGAGCTTCACCGCTTTATCACCACCGTACCTTACGATGCATCACGCGCTGAGGAGCGTTATGACCGCACCGTTGCCTTTGGAGAGCTTATCTCTACCACTATCATCTCAGAGTGGTTGAACTTCGCAGGTATTACAAACCATTGGGTAGATATGCGCCGCTGCTTTGTAACTCAGTTCCGTCATAAGGATGCCAATGTATTTATCGAGGAGTCTACACCACTGCTCCGCCGCGAGGTGGCAGGTTCGGCTGCTCGCGTATTTGTCGGCCAGGGCTTTATCGGCTCGGCAGCCGATGGCAGCACCACCACACTCGGTCGTGAGGGTTCAGACTACTCGGCAGCCGTTGTGGCTCATATCCTCGATGCTGAGTCAATGACCGTATGGAAGGATGTAGACGGTATTCTGAATGCCGACCCTAAGATCTTCCCAGAGGCAGAGAAGATTGACACGCTCAACTATGTAGATACCATCGAGCTTGCATATAGCGGCGCGCAGATTATACATCCTAAGACCATCAAGCCACTGCAGAACAAGAATATTCCACTCTATGTTCGCCCATTTGGCAACAAGGAGGCTGCAGGTACCCGCATTGATGGCGTGGCTGAAGATGTTAAGATTCCTATTATCATCCTTAAGCGCAACCAGAGCCTGCTTACTCTGCGCTCACGCGACCTCTCGTTTGTCCTTGAGGAGAAGTTCCCGATAGTATTCTCTATTCTCGAGCGTTTCCGCATCAAGACAAACCTTATTCACAACTCTGCTGTAGACCTTCACCTCTGCACCGAGCAGAGCTGGCGATTGGAGGAGGCTGCTGCCGCACTTCAGACAGAGGGCTTTGACACCTCTATCAACGAGCAGGTTGAGCTTCTTACCATTCGTAACCACAACGATCAGGTACTTAAGGCACACACCTTCTCTGAGCGCAATATTGTAAAGCAGATTGATGCTCGTACTGTTCGAGTAATTCTTCGTAAAGAGTAATATGAGCACTTACCACACACCTGTACTGCTTGAGGAGGCTATAGAGCTACTCGACATCAAGGCCGATGGCGTATATGCCGATCTGACCTTCGGTGGCGGTGGCCACTCGCGCCGTATACTCGACTCTTTGGGCGAGAATGGTCGTCTCTACAGCTTTGACCAAGACTCTGATACCAAGGCCAATGCGCCCGACGACAGCCGATTTAACTATGTAGAGAGCAACTTCCGCTTTCTGCGCTCGGCACTGCGTCTGCGCGGAGTGACAGAGGTTGACGGAATACTAGCCGACTTAGGTGTGTCGTCACACCACTTTGACGCCCTGCCTCGCGGCTTCTCATTCCGCGGAGAGGCTCCACTCGATATGCGTATGAACCAGCGCGGTGGCGAGACTGCTGCCGATGTTGTCAACAACCGCACCGAGGAGCAATTGGCGACCATACTCTCGCAGTATGGCGAGCTGGATACCACTTGGAAGATTGCCGCCTGCATTGCTCGCGCAAGGGCTATAAAGCCTATAACCACCACTGCTGAGCTTGTAGCAGCCGTTGCCCCTTGTACACCGAAGAAGGATGAGTCTAAGTTCCTCACTAAGCTCTTCCAGGCACTACGCATAGAGGTAAATGGCGAGATGGAGGCCCTCAAGATGGCACTCGAGCAGAGTCTCAAGGTACTCAAGCCCGGTGGTCGACTTGTGGTAATATCGTACCACTCTCTCGAGGACAGAATTGTCAAAAACTTTATCCGCAGTGGCAATACCGACGGCAAGATAGAGAAGGATTTCTTTGGCCGCAGCACCACCCCGTGGAACATTGTAACTCGCAAGGCCGTTGTGCCAAGCGACAAAGAGATAGCAGAAAACCCACGCTCTCGATCTGCCAAGATGAGAGCAGCAGAGAAGTTATGAGTAACACAGACCATATAGACGAGATAGAACCTACCGATACCACACAGCCTACACCATCTGATACTGATCAGGTGGTTATAACTATGCCTGCTCGTGTAAAGCGCGCACTGGTTGCTGTTGTCAACTTTTTCCGTAGCCTTATTACCGGTGAGATTATCATCAATCCTACCGTATCTAAGGGCTACGACTACCTATTCTATATCGCCTTTCTGCTGCTTGTAAGCATTATCACACTATTCTCATCGCTGCATATGCAGATTCGTGAGAATGTACTCTCTGAGCAGGTTCGCCTACTCTCTGAGCGTGCCGTGCGCACCGAAGAGCAGAGGGTTAAGGCAACTACCCACTCGGCTATTGTTGACGAGCTGAAGCGTCGCAACATTCCGCTCTATGACTGTTTAGAGCCTGTAACTATAATCAAGAACGAAAAGCAGAAGGAGAGGTAATATGAATAATCTCAAGAAAGATTGGCAGTCGCAGATTCTCCTTCGACTTGGCATTGTAAAGTGGATTATCATCGTACTGATATTCGGCATCTTTGCACGCCTTGTGTACATACAGTTCTACGACAAAGATATCTCATCGCTCTCGACCAGAGTTCACAAAAAGCTAATCTCTACCGAGATTGTCGAGGCTCAGCGAGGAAGAATTGTAGCCCGCGATGGTTCGCCTTTGGCAACGACCGTTGAGAGGCAAAGTATATTCTTAGACCTTGCAAGCCACGGCTTTGACAACCTTGAACGCTTTAGTGAGCAGTCGGACTCGCTGGCCAAGTGTCTGAGTGCCTTCTTTGGCGAGAAGAGTGCCAAGTGGTACTACGACACCCTTATGTACCTACGCAAGAGGTCTATAATCAAGGACTCTGTAGGCTACAATATTGAGGATAATCGCTCGCTGATAGGCAGAGTATTCAACACCAAGAACTTTGACACTGTGCCTATATACACGACCACACGCCACCACACCTACACACGACTGTTCCGCGATGTGGATGCAAATGAGTGGGATCAGCTTCGCCGCTACCCTATTCTGAATGGCAATATGGGTATTGTCTACCATCAAACCGACAAGCAGACTCGAATATATCCGCACGGCAATTTGGCTATGCGCGTAATTGGTCGTACAGATGTTGAGAAGCCGTACGGCATTGAGCATATCTACCGCGACACCCTCGCCGGCAAAAATGGAGTGGTGCATCTGCAGTATATGGCACCAAACTTCAAGGCCAAGATTGAGAACGATACGCTTAAGACTATTCCAGCCATCCACGGAGCCGATGTGGTGACAACCTTGGATATTGAACTTCAGGATGTTGCCAATCGTGCGCTGCGCCAGCAGCTCCAGAGTCAGGGTGGTCAATGGGGAACTACTGTGGTTATGGAGTGTGCTACGGGCGATATCTTAGCTATGGCAAACCTCTATCGCAACTCTAAGGGAGAGTGTTACGAGGGCATCAACTATGCCATCTGTATGGCTATGGAGCCAGGCTCGACAATGAAACTCGCAACTACCATCACATTGCTCGACAAGGGCGGTATGTCACCGGAGAAGCTCTACAACTCAGGCTATGGTAAGAAGGTGAAGGTGGGCAAATACAACGAGGTTGCCGACTCGCACCCTATAGGCACACGCAAGAATCCGAAGATTAATCTTAAGACCGCCTTTGCGGAGTCTGCCAATGTATACTTCCTCAAGGCTGTGCTCGACCACTTTGAGGGTAGAGAGACAGAGTACTATCAGTCGCTATGCAGTCTGCATCTGCACAAGCACCCTGCCCTGACTGAGTTTGACCCTCAGCGCGTACATCTACCAAAGCCAGGTAGCGAGAAGTGGTATAAGTCAACACTCGGACTGCTCAGCTACGGCTATGGACTCGAAATTACGCCTATGCAGACGCTGACTCTCTATAATGCTGTGGCAAATGGCGGCAAGATGGTAGCTCCGCGCATTGTTCGTCGCATTGAGCGCGATGGTGTTGTCTTGGCCGAGAACCCTGTAAAGGTTCTTAACAATCAGATCTGTAGCCCAAAGACCCTTGCTCTTGTGCGCGAGTATCTTGAGGAGGTGGCACTCTCGGGTACTGCCAAGGCTTACTTTGGCCTGGAGTGCACCCCATTCCGCGTAGGAGCCAAGACGGGTACCTCAAACACCGCTAAGGGTACCACATACAAGGAGGCATACCACCTCGGCTCAATGGTCACCTACCTACCTGCAGACAATCCGCGATACACCATTATCACAGCCATATACAAACAGAAGGGCAAGGGTTCTATCTTCGGAGCTGCGCTGGCAGGTCCCGTGCAGCAACATATAGCCTCTTACCTCTACAACCGTGAGCGTGAGTGGGCAGAGCCGCTGATAGTGAGCGATGTGAAGCAGTTGCCGACAGATGTCAAGGGTGGTAATATTGAGCATATCGGCACCGTAGCGAGTCACTTTGACCTTGCTACAGCATACACCTCATCACCTACGGGCTGGGGAACAACCACTACGGGCATTAGCAGCATCAGTTTACAGCCTACAACTGCCGACAGAAAGGTTGTGCCCGATGTCAAAGGTATGGGACTGGCCGATGCACTCTTCCTACTCGAGAGCCGAGGTCTGAAGGTCTCTTTCAGTGGCAGTGGCAAGGTGGTATACCAGAGCATAAGCGCAGGAAACAGTTTCAAGCAGGGCTCTACAATAACGATAAAATTAGAGTAACACTATGATAATAAGGGATTTACTAAAAAATATCAAGACTCTCGACATTCTCGGTTCAGCAGAGCGCGATATAGCAAATCTTACATACGACTCGCGCACGGTGGAGGCAGGCAGCTGCTTCTTTGCCATTGAGGGCGTGACGGTTGATGGACACAGATTTATATCGTCGGCTGTCGACAAGGGTGCTACGGCAGTTGTCTGCAAACATCTGCCCGAGCAGATAGATACGGACAAGGCCACATATATCCTTGTCGAGGATACCGACAAGTCTATGGCACTTATAGCCGCCAACTTCTACGGCAATCCATCCCGCAAGCTCAAAGTAGTGGGCGTAACGGGAACAAACGGCAAGACCACCATCGCCACCCTGCTCTACGACCTTGTAAGAGCTATGGGACACAAGGCGGGTCTTATCTCTACTGTTGTATATAAGGTTGATGATCAGCAGATTACATCTACACACACCACCCCTGATGCCATTCGCCTAAACGCAATGCTCTCGCAGATGGTCGAGTGCGGATGCAGCTACTGTTTTATGGAGTGTTCATCACACGCCATTGTTCAGAGCCGAATTTACGGCATACAGTTTAGCGGTGCGCTGTTTACAAACCTCACCCACGACCATTTGGACTACCACAAGAGTTTTGCCGAGTATATCCGTGCCAAGAAGCTCTTCTTTGATCAGTTGCCGAAGGGCAGTTTCGCCATTGTAAATGCTGACGACCGCAATGGAGAGGTGATGTTGCAGAATACTGTCGCCGAGCCACTTACCCTATCGCTTCGTCGTAGTGCCAACTTCTGCTGCAAGATTATAGAGGCCACTGCCGAGGGTATGTTGCTGCGTATTGATGGTACTGATGTTTGGGTTAGCTTCCTCGGTCGATTTAATGCCTACAACCTGCTGACGGTATATGCCGCAGCAGTTAAGCTCGGTTTTGAGCGTGCCGAGGTACTCAGAGTACTCTCGCTGCTCCACCCTGTAGATGGCCGATTTGACATTGTCTATGCAACCGATGGCACTATTGCTATTGTCGACTATGCTCATACTCCTGATGCGTTAGAGAATATTCTCAAGACAGTTGCCGAGATACGCACCAAGCGTGAGGCGGTTACCGTAATATGCGGTTGCGGAGGTGAGCGCGACACTACTAAGCGTCCTGAGATGGCTCGCATAGCTGTCAAGTACTCTGACCGCGCTATATTTACTGCCGACAACCCTCGCAGCGAGGATCCTGAGCAGATTTTGCGCGATATGGAGGCAGGCATAGCGGCTACAGATAACTATATGAAGATTGTCGACCGCGACAATGCCATAAAGACAGCCGTAATGCTCAGCTCGCCAAAGGATATTATAGTAATTACGGGCAAGGGCCACGAGAATTACCAGATTATCGGCAGCGAGAAGTTGCCATTTAACGACAAAGAGCGCATAACATATTGGTTTTCAACATTTAACAGATAAAATAACGCACTATGCTATACAACCTTTTTAAATACATCGACAGCGTCTACGACCTGCCTGGCTCAGGAATGTTTCAGTATATCTCATTCCGCGCAGCTATGGCGTTTATGCTTGCAATGCTTATTGTAATCTACATCGGCAAGCCTGTAATCCGCAGGTTGCAGAAGTTGCAGATTGGTGAGGAGATTCGAGATTTGGGTCTTGAGGGTCAACTTGCAAAAAAGGGCACACCGACTATGGGTGGCATACTTATTTTGCTTGCCATACTCATCCCGTCGCTACTCTTTACACGCCTTGATAATATATATATATTGTTGATGATAATATCTACTATCTGGTGCGGTGCCATCGGCTTTTTGGATGACTATATCAAGGTCTTCCGCCACAACAAGGAGGGTCTGAAGGGTAAGTTCAAGGTTATTGGTCAGATTGGATTAGGTATTATCGTCGGTACAGTGATGTGGTTCTCTGAGGATATTGTTGTGCGCGAGAACAGCACAGCCGAGTTTAACAACCAGCACACCGTGACAGTTGAGCAATTTAACGATGTAAAGACTACTAAGACCACCATCCCATTCTTCAAGGAGAACGAGTTTGACTACAGCCGTCTGACTGGTGGTAATCAGACTTTGGCTTGGATACTTTATGTATGTATGGCTATTCTGATTGTCACAGCCGTCTCAAATGCAGCAAACCTCACTGACGGCATTGACGGACTGCTCACGGGAGTATCTATACCTATTGTGGTGGTATTGGGTGTGTTAGCATACTTGTCAGGCCATATTATATATGCCGACTACCTCAATATTATGTTTATACCAGACAGCGGAGAGCTATTTGTCTTTGCCCTTGCAATGATTGGTGCGCTGCTGGGATTCTTGTGGTTCAACTCATTCCCTGCGCAGATATTTATGGGCGACACAGGTTCGCTGGCTATTGGTGGTATTATCGCTGTATTTGCACTCTGCATCCGCAAGGAGTTGCTGCTGCCGATAATGTGCGGCATATTTGTAGCCGAGGCTCTGTCGGTAATTATCCAGCGCAGATACTTTGCATATACAAAGAAGAAGTATGGTGAGGGTCGTCGTATATTCCTTATGTCACCTATCCACCACCACTTCCAGAAGCAGAATATCCCAGAGAGCAAGATTACAATGCGATTTATCATTATCTCAATGCTTCTTGCTGCAATGAGTCTTATAACCCTTAAAATCAGATAGCAATGGCAAAAAAACGCATAGTAGTACTTGGAGGAGGTATTAGCGGCTACGGCTCGGCAATACTTGCAAAGAAGCAGGGGCTGGATGTCTTTCTCTCTGATGCGGGACCAATCAGCGACCTCTATCGCTCACGCCTTGAGCAGTGGGGCGTGGAGTATGAGCAGGGTGGCCACACAATGGAGAAGATTCTTAATGCCACAGAGGTAATTAAGTCGCCAGGCATACCTGACAAGGCGGCTGTGGTTGTGGCTCTTCGCGAAAATGGCATCCCCGTAATCTCGGAGATGGAGTTTGCTGCTCGATATATGGGCAAGGCAAAGACTATATGCATTACAGGTAGTAACGGCAAGACTACCACCACCTCGCTGATATACAAGATTCTCGAAGATGCGGGGTACAATGTGGCTTTAGGCGGCAATATTGGCGAGTCATTTGCCTATAGCGTAGCTACGGGTCAGTTCGACTGGTATGTACTCGAGCTGAGCAGTTTCCAGCTCGATGGTATGTTCGACTTTAGAGCTAATGTAGCCGTGCTGATGAACATCACCCCCGACCATCTCGACCGCTACAACTATTGTTTCCAAAACTATGTAGACTCGAAGATGCGCATTACTCGCAACCAGAAGAGCAACGACTGCTTTATCTACTCAGCTGATGATCAGGTGATTACAGCAGAGTTAGAGAAGCACCCTGTACGCTCTCGCGAGCTCCCGTTTATGGCTCACGCGGCTATGGCAAGCGGTGCCGGAGATGCCTCTCTTGCAGGCAGCCTCTTTGTGGCTCGCGTAGGTAATACAGAGGTCGAGATTGATACAGATAAGATGCAGATTAAGGGTCTGCACAACGCCTATGACGCTATGGCAGCAGCACTTGCAGCCTTAGCTGCAGGTGTTAGCCCTGAGCAGGTAGAAAAGTCTATATACAACTTCTCGCCCGTAGAGCATCGTCTCGAGCCTGTGGCAGAGGTTGATGGAGTGATATACATCAACGACTCGAAGGCTACAAATGTCGACTCGGTGTGGTACGCCCTTGAGAGTATGACTCGCCCGACAGTATGGATTGCCGGCGGAACTGATAAGGGTAATGACTACTCACCGCTATTTGGCTTTGCGCGAGCAAAGGTACACACACTTATCTGTATGGGTCTGGATAATAGCAAGTTGGAGCGCGAGTTTAAGGATATTATTCCAAACATTGTATCTACCGACTCGTTAGATAGCGCAATGCGTGCGGCTGTTGCTGCAGCAAAGAGTGGCGATGCTGTGCTGCTCTCGCCTGCCTGCGCAAGCTTCGACCTGTTTAAGAACTACTGCCAGCGTGGCGAGTTGTTCAAGTCGTGGATTATAGAAAACCTCAAATAGTAACGCCGAATGCAGGATAACAGAGACTCAGTACCTTCGATACTCTCCAAGGTCAATATTTTCAACGGTGATAAGGTGTTGATGGTCATCGTGCCGATACTCTTTGTCCTCTCGGCACTGGTGGTATACTCGTCAGTAGCGAAGATGGGCTATGCCCAGATGGGTACGGCCACAAATGCCATATTTACCAAGCACCTTGTGGTCATACTGCTCTCGGCAGCCACATTTTTGGGCTTCTACTTTGTCGGTGCCAAGCTACTCTATCGCGTTGCGCCGTGGGCATACATCTTCTTCTGGTTCTTTACCCTCGGAGTCTACTTCTGGGGTGTAAATACTAACGATGCAGCCCGCTGGTACGACTTCGGCGTCTCGGTTCAGCCTTCGGAGCTGCTCAAGGTGGCAACGATACTACTTGTTGCCCGTATGCTTGATGAGGCGCAGCAAACTATTGGTAAACAGAAGCTTATACCGTCGCTCAACCCTTGGCGATGGAATAAAAAGGAGCGTAAAACGCAGCTTTCAATCCTATTCAATGGCACAGTCAAACTGCTGCTGCCTATCGTTGCCTCGGTGGCTGTGATTATCAAGGCACACAACTCTACTGCGCTGCTTATCTTCGGTCTTGGACTCATTATGCTCTTTATCGGCAGGGCCAAGAAGTGGGAGCTGACAAAGTTTATCTTTATCGTCTTAGCTGCTGTGGCTCTATATATCGGCTCGGGTGGCGGACGAGGCCATACGGCAGCAAGTCGTGTGACAAAGTTTGTCCACTCGTGGACTACGCCAGCAGATAGTCTGCGTACGCCAAGCGATGCTGACCACGCGATGATTGCCATCTATGATGGTGGCGTATTTGGCGTAGGTGCGGGCCAGTCAGTTATGAGAGCCAAGATTACCCACCCCGAGAGCGACTATATCTTCTCGTTCTTTGTTGAGGAGTACGGACTTATTATGGGTATGATTTTGATAATTCTATATGCCTGGATCTTTGCCCGATCTATCGCCATATTTCGCAGCTGTCGCTGGTTCTTTGGTGGTATTCTTGCCTTAGGACTTGCGATGATGATAACGGTGCAGGCCATACTGCACTTTATGGTCTCAACCCACCTATTTATGGAGACGGGACAGAACCTGCCACTCATCTCCCACGGTGGAACATCTATGATATGCACCGCTGCTTCTCTCGGAATTATACTGAGTATCAGCCGTCAGGTTAATAATAGAACCCTCGAGCCACCTCAGGGCATTGCCGCAATGACACCCACCGAGGATGAGTAGAGTGTAGATAAATAATAACACAAAAAATGGTAAGACTCGATAAATACTTGTGGGCCGTGCGAATCTTCAAGACTCGCAGTGATGCGGCAGATGCTATTCGCAACAATAAAGTGACTGTCAATGGCGCATATGCCAAGCCATCACGCGATGCTAAGGTGGGCGATAAGGTGGATGTGAAGAAGGGGATGATCACATACTCATACCTTGTCACCGAGCTTGTGGCAAACCGCCAGCCGGCAAAGAATGTGCCCCTCTACTGCCAGGATATCACGCCACAGAGCGAAAAAGATAAGCTCAATGTGCCGCGTGAGACCATCTTTGTCTTTCGTGAGCGTGGCACGGGCCGCCCGACAAAGAAGGAGCGACGAGAGATTGATGCCGTTATGGACGAGATGTTCTTTGACGATAGCATCTTTGACGACGAGGACGATGAATAACAACAAAAGCAGTATCAAATCTGATACTGCTTTTTGCTTGCCTTCGTATGGGTTACCTATCGGATGATTGTAACCTCGCTATCCTCACCAAATGCGATAATAGAGCTCGGCTTACCCGTTGGGCGACCCTGAAAGCGCGGATTGACAACAAAGTCTACACCCTCGACAATAGCCTTTGACACCTCGGCGAGGTTCTTTGGCGTCTTCTGACCCGAGATATTTGCCGATGTAGATACTATCGGACGGCCAAACTTGTAGAGCAGCTTCTGGCAAAACTCGTGGTCTGGCACACGCACGCCCAGCGTTCCCTCCTCGGGAATAAGATTCTCTGCCACACCCACTGCGCCAGGCAGAATGAGTGTCAGTGGTGATGAAGCCATCTCCATAACCTCAAAGGCGATGCCTGGGGCCTTGTCCACATAGCGAACCACCATATTGGCATCCTTGCAGAGGACGAGCATCGACTTCTTGTCAGTACTCTGCTTCAGATCGTAAATCTTCTGTACCGCCTCAGCATTTGTCGCATCACAGCCAATCCCCCAAACCGTATCAGTCGGGTAAAGTATAATTCCTCCCTGTCGGAGTATCTCAAGTGCAAGTGCAATCTCTCTATCCATATCTACAATTTTTACTATTTTTCGTATTTATCTAATAATCAACTAATATCCAAGCTCAGTAAGTCTCTTCTTGGCATCTTCGTGTCCCTGCTCTGCAGCCTTACGGTACCACTTAACAGCCTCAGTGATATCTTTGGTAACGCCCCTGCCATAGCTATAACAATTACCTAAATTAAATTGTGCACTGGTATACCCTTGCTCTGCCGCCTTGCGATACCACTTAACTGCTTCGTACTCGTCTTTAGTAACGCCAAGACCTTTTTCATAGCAGTAACCTAAATTATGCTGAGCGACTTTTTCCCCCTGCTCCGCAGCCTTGCGATACCACTTAACAGCCTCGCGGTCATCTCTTTCAACGCCAAGAGCATTGCGGTAGCAATAACCTAAATTACATTGTCCAGATGCATATCCTCTCTTTGCAGACTCATAAAAATATTGAAC